>JAKAEP010000038.1 GCA_021818265.1 Actinomycetes bacterium | reverse complement strand
GTGGCGACCCGGGTCGCGCCGAGCCGGCCCGCGAGCGCCAGCGCCTTGCCGGCCGGGTAGGGGTTCATCGAGAGCAGGGCCGCCGCGTCCTCCCTCGTCCTCGCCTCCGAGCCCTCGAGGCGGGCGACGTTGAGGTAGTGGCGCTCGAGGACCGCCACGAGCTGCAGGCCCGAGCGGCGGTGCGAGGCGAGCATGCGCCGGGCGACCTCGATCGCGAGGGCCGCGTCGCCGGCGTCGATCGCGTCGGTGAGGTCCCAGGCCGGGACGTCCCCGGCGTCGCCGAGGTAGGGCGCGACGTGCTCGAAGCGCAGCGGCGCGCTGCCGTAGATCGACTGCAGGGTGCGCGCGAGCGCGTCGACCCGGGCCACGTCGTCGCCCACGACGGCCGCCACCTCCTGGGCCGTCGAGGCGTCCACCGCCACCCGGTAGCTCTCGAAGGTCGTGCGCACGAAGGCCGCCCGCTCGCTCGCGCGCGAGCCGACCGCGACGTCGACGACCTCGGCGGCGGCCTTCACGAGTCTGTTCGACTTCGCCCCGACCACCGCCACGACGAGCACCGTCGCGGGCGTGGGGGCGGCCATCCACTCGAGCAGCGGCGCCGCCTCGGCCGCCCCGAGCGCCTGGGCCTCGCGCACCACGACGACCCGGCGCTCGACGAGGAAGGCCGGGGTGTAGAGGGCCTCGAGCACCGCGGGCACCACCGGCTCGCCGGAGCCGGCGGCGTCGCGCACCGTGAAGTCCTCGAGGGCGACGGCCGGGTCGAGCCCGCCGAGGGCGTCCTCGATGACCCGGTGCAGCGCGTCGTAGACCATGGTGGCGTCGGTGCCGACCACGCACACGCTGCTCACCGCGCCGCCCCCTCTAGGGCCGCCAGTGCGTCGCGCACCCGCACCGTCCCGGCCACGTCATGGACCCGCAGGATACGACACCCCCCCATCACGCCGAGGGCGACGGCCCCGAGCGAGGCCTCGCGCCGCTCGGTCACCCCGAGGTCGAAGAGGTCCCCGAGGAAGGTCTTGTTCGAGGCCGAGAGCAGGAGGGGCGAGCCCAAGGCGGCGAGCACGGGCGAGTCGCGCAGCAGGGCGAGCGACTGGGCCGTCGTCTTGCCGAGGTCGAGGCCCGCGTCGAGGACGACCCGCTCGGGCGCCACCCCCGCGGCGAGGGCCCGATCGCGCCGTTCGGTGAGGAAGTCGGCGACGGCCCTCGTCACGTCGTCGTAGTGGGGGTCGGGGTCCGGCACCCGGGGGGCGAGGCGGATGTGGGTCGCCACGACCGAGGCCCCGGCCCGGGCCGCGACCTCGAGGTAGGCGGGGTCGGCAAAGCCGCTGATGTCGTTGCCGAGCCACGCCCCCGCGGCGAAGGCCGCCTCGGCGACCCCGGACCGCCAGGTGTCGACCGAGACCGGCACGGGAAAGCGCGCGACGAGCGCCTCGACCGCGGGCACCACCCGGTCGAGCTCCTCGGACTCGGTGACCTCCTCGCCGGGCCCGGCCTTCACCCCGCCGACGTCGAGCAGGTCGGCGCCGGCGTCGACGAGCGCCTCGGCCCGGGCGAGGAAATCGTCGAGCGCGTAGGTGGCGGCCGGCGGGTAGAAGGAGTCCTTCGTGCGGTTCAAGATCCCCATCACGAGGGCCCGCGTCGATAGGTCGTAGACGCGCGGGCCGAGGGCGAAGGGGAGGTCCCCGACGACGTGGTGGCGCACTAGTACAGGCGACTCGCCAGGCGGCGCCGGAAGGCCACGTAGCGCGGGTCCTCGGGGCCGAGCGCGTCGAGGACCTCGAGGAGCTGGGTGCGCGCGTCCTCGCTCGCGCCCGCCTGGTCGAGCAGGTGCTCGAGCAGGAGGTCGAGGTCGCCCTCGAGGCTCACCCCCTGGCGCTGGAGGCGCAGGCGCGCGAGGACGGTCCTCGCCTCGAGGGTGTGGGCGAAGGGCGCGAGGACGGCCTCGGCCTCCTCGAGCCGGTCGCCGCGGCGCAGCAGGTCGCCAAGCGCCACGCCGGCCGCCTGGTTGGCCGGGTCGAGGGCCAGGGCCTCGCGCAGGCTCGCCTCGTCGCCGCGCTCGACGAGTTGGTCGGTCGCGCTCGCCCCGGGGGCGAGGGACGAGACGAACTCGCGCACCGCCGCCTCGGGCAGGGCCCCGACGAAGGAGTCGACGACCCGCCCGTCGCGCAGGGCGAAGACCGCCGGGATCGACTGGACCTGGAAGGCCTGGGCGACCATCGGGTTGGCGTCGACGTCGACCTTGGCGAGCTCGACCGCCCCGGCGGTCTCAGCGACCACCTTCTCCAGGATCGGCCCGAGGGTCCGGCACGGCCCGCACCAGGCGGCCCAGAGGTCGACGACGACCGGCACGCTCTTCGAGCGCTCGATGACGTCGGTGGAAAAGGTGGCGTCGGTCACGTCTCGCACGAGCGCAGCCTAACGGCGGGGCCGCCAATCCGAGGGGGGCGCAGGGCGCTGTTAGCCTCCGACCATGGGGGGTCCGACGGGTCTCGACGAGGGCCGCGTCGCCGACTGGCTCGAGGGCGCGCTCGGGCTGCGCGCCCCGATCACGGCCACCCTCATCGCCGGCGGCCGCTCGAACCTGACCTTCCGCGTCGAGGACGCCGCGGGGGCCGTGGTGGCGCTTCGCCGGCCCCCGGTGAGCCACGTGCTGCCGACGGCCCACGACATGGCCCGCGAGTTCCGGGTCCTCTCGGGGCTCTTCCCCCTCGGGGTGCCCGTCGCCCGGCCCCTCGCGCTCTGTCCCGACGAGGCCGTCACCGGCGCGCCCTTCTACGTCATGGAGTTCGTCGAGGGGGCCATCCTGCGCGACCGCGCGGGGGCGATGGCGGCCTTCGACGAGCCCACGCGCCACGCCGTCGGGGGCCACCTGGCCGCGACCCTCGCCGGGCTGCACGCCCTCTCGCCCGAGGCCGCCGGGCTGTCCGACCTCGCCCGCCACGACGGCTACGTCGAGCGCCAGCTCAAGCGCTGGCGCACCCAGTTCGAGCAGACCCGGGTCCCCGAGGCCGACGTCGAGAACCGCGTGCTCGAGGTCGCCGACCGGCTGGGGGCGTCGGTGCCTCCCGCCCAGCGGGTCTCGGTCGTGCACGGCGACTACCGGCTCGACAACACGGTCCTCGCCCCCGACGGCACCGTGCGCGCGATCCTCGACTGGGAGATCTGCACGCTCGGCGACCCCCTGGCGGACCTCGGGACCCTGCTCTGCTACTGGGCCGAGCCGGGCGACCCCTCGGCCGCGCTGCTCGGGGTGGCCCCCACGACCGCCCCCGGCTTCATGACCCGCGACGAGGTCACGAGGGCCTACGCGAGCGCGAGCGACCTCGACCTCAGCCACGTCGCCTACTACCAGGCGTTCGCCTACTGGAGGCTGGCCTGCATCCTCCAGGGCGTCTTCGCCCGCTACCGCGCGGGCGCGACCGCGGGCGACGCCGGTAGCGTGGAGGGCTTCCCGGCGCACGTGGCCCTCCTCGCCGACCTGGCGCTAGCGACCCTGGAGAGATGATGGACGACGAGATCTACGACCGGGTGATCTTCCTCGCCGACCCCGACCTCGACCAGCCCGTCCTCGTCGTGGGGCTCGACGGCTGGATCGACGCCGGGGCGGCCGCCGCCACCGCGAGCGCCACCCTGCTCGAGTCGGTGCCCACCGAGGTCATCGCCACCTTCGACACCGAGCACTTCATCGACCAGCGGGCCCGCCGGCCGGTCGTGCGCATCGTCGACGGGGTGACGACGGCCCTCACCTGGCCCGAGATCCACCTGCGCTACGGCACCGACCGCGACGGGGCCGACGTGCTCTTCCTCGTCGGTCCCGAGCCCGACTTCCACTGGAGCGACTTCGTCGACATCGTCGTCGACGTCGCCGGGCGCTTCGACTGCCGGCTCGTGGTGGGTCTCGGGGCCTTCCCGGCCCCCGCCCCCCACACCCGCCCGGTCAAGGTCATCGGCACCGCCCCGGCCCCGAGCGCCGGCCTGCTGGCCTCGGTCGGCACGGTCGAGGGCGAGATCGAGGTGCCCGCGGGCATCGGGGCGGCCCTCGAGCTCGCCTTCGCCGAGGCCGACATCGAGGTCGTGACCCTGTGGGCCCGGGTCCCCCACTACGTCTCGACCCTCCCCTACCCCCAGGCCTCGGCGGCCCTCATCGACGCCCTCGCCAAGGTCAGCGGGCTCAGCTTCGACAGCTCGGCCCTGCGCGACCTCGCCGAGGACGCGCGCCGGCGCGTCGACGAGCTCATCGCGAACAACCCCGAGCACGCCTCGATGGTCGAGCGCCTCGAGGCCGCGGCCGACCAGACCGAGGGGACCTCGCTCGGCGAGGAGCTGCCGAGCGGCGAGGAGCTGGCGGCCGAGCTCGAGCGGTTCCTGCGCGGCGAGCAGGGCTAGTCGACGTCGCCCTCCTCGACGCGCAGCCCGAGCCCGAGCGCGTAGCCCTCGAGGAAGAGGGCGCTGTCGCCCTGGCGGGGGTGGCGCTCGGCGATGGCGTAGAAGGCGGCCGAGTGCTCGACCACCTGGAGGTGGGCGAGCTCGTGGACCAAGACGGCGTCGATCACCCACTCCGGGCACTGGCGCAGCCGCGACGAGACCCGGATCTCGCGGGTGTCGGGCGAGCACGAGGCCCAGCGGCTGCGCTGGTTGGCGACCCAGCGCGCGGCGCTCGGGCGCACCCCGTCGTTGTAGAGGTCGGCCAGCACCCGGCAGCGCTCCTCCAAGGCCGCGTCGCCCGCGGCGTTCTGGGGCCGCTGGGTGAGGAGGCGCTCGACGAGCTCGTCGACGAAGGCCCGGCGCTCGCGCCCGCGGATCCGCGCGGGGATCTGCACGACGATGCGGCTGCCGGCCCAGTGGGCCGTGCCGGTCTTGGTGCGCCGGGCGGAGGCCCGGATCTCCACCTCGGGCCGGTCGAAGCGGGGGGCCTCGACGACGACCTCGAGCGGGACCCGCGCGCCGCGTGCGGCCATCAGGGGATGACGTTGACGAGCCGGGGCGCCCGGGCGACCACCCGGCTCGGCTCGCGACCTCCGAGCGCCGCCGCGACGGCCGGCGCGCCGAGCGCCGCGGCGATCGCCGCGGCCTCGTCGATCGAGGGGGCCACCTCGAGGCGGGCGCGGACCTTGCCGTTCACCTGGACGACCATCGTGACGCTCTCCTCGACGAGCAGGGCCGGGTCGGCCACCGGCCAGCGCTGGGCGTGGACCGAGGGCCGCTCCGGGTAACGCTCCTCCCAGAGCTCAGCCGTGAGGTGGGGGGCGATCGGCGCGAGCAGCAGGACCATCGCCTCGAGCGCCTCCTCGAGGGTCGCCCGGTCGATCCCCTCGGCCGAGCGGGCCCGGCGCGAGAGGGCGTTGTAGAGCTCCATGAGGGCCGCCACCGCGGTGTTGTAGCTCCACCGGTCGAAGTCCCGGGTGACCCGGTCGATGGTGCGGTGCACGAGCCGTCGGAGCTCGCGGTCGACCTCGTCGGGCCCGTCGTGGAAGGCCACGTCCTCGAAGTGCCAGAGCCGCCAGAGCCGGTCGAGGAAGCGCGCGCAGCCCTCGATGACCTCCTCGGTCTGGGCGTCCCAGTCGAAGTCGTCGGCCGGCGGGCCGACGAAGAGGTGGAAGAGGCGCAGCCCGTCGGCCCCCACGGTCGGGAAGTAGGGCTCGGGGGTGACGAGGTTGCCCTTGGACTTGGACATCTTGGTCCCGCCGAGTCGGATCATGCCCTGGGTGAAGAGCCGCTGGAAGGGCTCGCGGGCGACCCCGGGCGCCCAGCCCAGGTCGACGAGGGCCTTGGTGTAGAAGCGCGCGTACATCAGGTGCAGGATCGCGTGCTCGATACCGCCGATGTAGAAGTCGACCGGCATCCAGGCCGCCACGGCCGCCGGGTCGAAGGCCGCGTCGGGCGTGAAGGGGTCGGCGAAGCGCAAGAAGTACCACGAGGAGTCCGTGAAGGTGTCCATCGTGTCGGTCTCGCGCCGGGCCGGACCGCCACAGACCGGACAGGTCGTGTGCAGGAACCCCGGGTGGGTGGCGAGCGGGCTCTGGCCGGAGCGGTCCATCGTCACGTCGTCGGGCGCGAGCACCGGCAGCTGGTCGAAGGGGACCGGGACGGTGCCGTGGGTGTCGCAGTAGACGATGGGGATCGGGCAGCCCCAGAACCGCTGGCGCGAGACGAGCCAGTCGCGCAGGCGGTACTTCACGGTGCGTGCGCCGTTCGCCTCGCGCTCGAGGAAGTCGGCGGCGCGCCCCTTGGCGGCCGCGGTGTCGAGCCCGTCGAGGAAGCCCGAGTTGACGTGCGGGCCGTCGCCGGTGAAGGGGCCCTCCCCGAAGCCCTCGGGCGGGGCGACGGTGCGCACGATCGGCAGGCCGTGCACCCGGGCGAAGTCGTAGTCGCGCTGGTCCTCGCCCGGCACGGCCATGATCGCGCCGGTGCCGTAGTTCACGAGGACGTAGTCGGCCACGTAGAGGGGCACGGCCTCGCCGGTGAAGGGGTTGACCACGTGGCTGCCGGTGAAGGCGCCACGCTTCTCGAGCCCCGCTCCGCCCTCGGAGGACGAGGTCCGCTCGATCTCGTTGGTCGTGGCGGCGCGCTCGACGATCTCGGCGACGGCCGCGCGCTGGTCCTCGGTGGTGAGCTCGCTGACGAGGGGGTGCTCGGGGGCGAGCACGGCGTAGGTGACCCCGAAGCCGGTGTCCGGCCGGGTGGTGAACACCCGGACCGCGAGGTCGTCGCGGCCGAGCACCGCTAGGTCGAACTCGACGCCCTCGCTGCGGCCGATCCAGTTGCGCTGCATCGTCTTCACCCGCTCGGGCCAGCCGAGCCCGTCGAGGTCGGCGAGGAGCTCCTCGGCGTAGTCGGTGATCTTGAAGTACCACTGCTCGAGCGGGCGCCGCTCGACGACGTCGCCCGAGCGCTCGCAGGTCCCGTCGGCGAGCACCTGCTCGTTCGCGAGCACCGTCAGGCATCCGGGGCACCAGTTGACGATGCCGTCGGCCCGGTAGGCGAGGCCCGCCTCGAAGAGGGCGAGGAAGATGGCCTGGCTCCAGCGCATGTACTCGGGGTCGTGGCTGCGCACCTCGCGGCGCCAGTCGTAGACCGCGCCCATGCGCACGACCGAGCTCTTCAGCTCGGCGATGCGCGCCTCGGTGAAGACCCGGGGGTGGCTCCCCTCCTTGATCGCGGCGTTCTCGGCCGGCAGGCCGAAGGAGTCGAAGCCGAAGGGCGAGAGGACGGCCTTGCCGAGCATGGTCTGGTAGCGGACCAGGACGTCGCCGAAGGTGTAGTTGCGGATGTGGCCCTGGTGGGCGGCGCCCGAGGGGTAGGGGTACATGCACAGCGCGTAGTAGCGCTCCCGGGGGTCGTCGTTGTCGACCTCGTAGGTCCCCTCGTCGAGCCACCGGCCCTGCCACTTGGTCTCGACGGCGGTAACGTCGAAGGGCCTGTTCATTGGAACATTCTAAGTAGACGCGCCGCGCCGGCGCGACGAGGAGGACCATGACCGAGCCGACCTACGTCCTCGTGCCCGGGGCCTACCACGGCGCGTGGTGCTGGCGGCTCGTCGGCGAGGAGCTCGACCGGCGCGGGGTCGCCTGGGCGTCGCTCGACCTGCCGAGCGCGACGACCGGGGCCCACCCCGAGACGTTCCTGCGCGACGACGCCCGCGAGGTCGTGGCCGCCGCGGCCGGGCTCGGCCCGGTCGTGCTCGTCGGGCACAGCTACGCCGGGGCCGTCGTCGCCGAGGCCGCGCCCGAGCTCGCCGACCTCGTGGGCATCGTCTATATCGCCGCCCTCGTCCCCGAGCCGGGCGAGAGCGCGTACGAGTGCGTGCGCCGGGTGCCGGCGCGCACCCGCCTCGACGAGGCGACCCGCCACGCCGACGGGGTCCTCTCGCTCGACCCCGGCCTCGCCCGCGACGCCCTCTACGGGGACTGCGAGGACGCGGTCGCCGAGTGGGCCATCGCCAACCTCTCGACCCAGACCCTCGCGAGCTTCCGCAGCCCCCGCACGGCCCCGCCGGTCGAGGTGCCCTCCACCTACGTGGTCTGCACCCTCGACGCGGCGATCGACCCCCTCCTCCAGGAGCTCCTCGCGGCGCGCTGTGACGAGGCGGTCGTGCTCGAGAGCGCGCACTGCCCGATGCTCTCGCGCCCCGGGAGCCTGGTCGAGGCGATCCTCGCCGCCCCGAGGCGGGCCGCCGCGTGAGCCCACGGCGAGCGCCCACCGACGCCTCGAGCGAGGAGCGCCTCGCCGAGCACCTCCTCGCCTTCCCCGAGGCGACCCAGGAGAACCCGTTCGGACCTGGCGTCGACGTCTACAAGGTCGCGGGCAAGATGTTCGCGCTCGTCGGGGGCGACCCCGACTCCCCCTCGGTCTCGCTGAAGTGCGAGCCCGCGCGCGCGCTCGCACTGCGCGCCGAGTACCCGGCCGTCACCCCGGGCTACCACCTCAACAAGGCCCACTGGAACACGGTGCGCCTGGATGGCACCGTGCCCGAGGACGTGCTCTACGAGATGGTCGAGCACTCCTACGACCGGGTCGTCGCCGGGCTCACCCGAGCCGAGCGCGCCCGGCTCGAGGGCGCCGCGCGCCCGAAGCGCTGACGGCGAGCGACCCTTCGGGCGAGGCCCCCGGCGAGGGGGCCGACAGTAAGGTGGCCGGCGATGGCCGGCCCGGACGACTCCTTCGACCTCGCCCTGGCCGCCGCGACGCTGCGCTCGAACGCCCCCGACGTCCAGGCCCTGGTGAAGGCCCTCTGCGCCCAGCTCGGCGACACCCTCGGGGACCGGCTGCGGATCGAGCGCGCGGGAGGGCGGCTCCGCCGCAGCGAGGACGTGGCCGCCCTTCACATCACCCTCGGGGCCGACGCCTTCGACGCGGTCGTCGAGGGCGCCTCGCTGCGCTGCAGCGTCGCGCACACCTCGGGGGGGATCCGCATCCGCTCCGAGACCCTCGACACCGACGCGTGGCTGGTGCGCCTCCTCGGCGCCCTCAGCGACGAGGCCGCCCACAGCGAGAGCACCCGGCGGGCGCTCGAGAACATCGTCATCGGAGGACCCACGTGAGCGACGCACCCAACGACCTGCCCGAGGCGACCGAGCACCGGCTCGAGGAGCTCGAGCGGGGGCTCTTCACCTCGGACCTCTCGGTGAACGAGTTCCTCCTCGTGAAGGAGGTGGGCTTCCACCCGGTCGGGCTCGTCATGGGCTCGTCGATCTACCACACCGGGATCCAGACCCGTAAGTGGAGCCAGAGCCAGGAGCTCACCAAGCTCACCGAGGCGATGTACAACGCCCGCGAGCTCGCCATGACCCGCATGGAGGAGGAGGCCGCCGCGCTCGGCGCCGACGGCGTGGTGGGGGTTCGACTCGACGTCAACTACTACGAGTGGGGCAAGGACGCCGCCGAGTTCATCGCGGTGGGCACGGCCGTCAAGGCCGAGGACGGCGTCTCGCGGAGAAACGCCCTCGGCAAGCCCTTCACCTCGGACCTCTCGGGCCAGGACTTCTGGACGCTGCAGTCGACGGGCTACGTCCCCCAGGGCCTCGTCATGGGCACCTGCGTCTACCACATCGCCCACCGCGGGCTCGGACAGACCCTCTCGACCACCGGTCAGAACGTCGAGCTGCCGAACTTCACCCAGGCCCTCTACGAGGCCCGCGAGCTCGCCATGACCCGCATGCAGGACGAGGCGACACGCCTCGGGGCCTCGGGCATCGTGGGGGTGCGCCTCGAGGAGAAGTCCCACCAGTGGGGCTCGCACACCATCGAGTTCCTCGCCCTCGGCACCGCCGTCGGGAAGGGCCCCGGCCCGGTCGATCTCGCGAAGCCCGTCACCGTCATCTCGCTCGACCACTGATGGCGCCAACGAGTGACCTCCCCGAGGCGGCCGGGCGGCGCCTCGCCGAGGGCTCCTTCTCCTCGGGTCTCAGCGTCCCCGACTTCGCGGCCTGCCTCTCGATGGGCCTCGAGCCCCTCGGGCTCGTCCAGGGGTTCTGTGCGATGCAGTGGGGCGCCTACGGCGGGGGCATCCTCGCCGGGGCGATGGGCCAGCCGACGGTGGCAACGGGCGGCTACAACGAGGTGTACCAGTGCCCGCACGGCTTCGTCTCGGGCGAGCACCGCGCCTGGGGCCAGAACTACGAGCAGACCTGGGTCGAGTCGGCCTGGGCGACGGGCTTCACGAGTGCCCTCGCCCGCATGGTCGAAGAGGCGACCGCCCTCGGCGCCCACGGGGTCGTGGGTGTCGTCGACACCGAGACGCCCCTCGCCGAGGCCGGAGTCGCCGAGTTCCACCTGCGCGGCACGGCCGTGCGCGTCGAGGGCGCGCCCGCCCCGAAGGGCGACCCGTGGACGACGTTCCTCGCCGGCCAGCGCCTCGCCAAGGTCTTCGAGGCCGGCTACGCGCCGCTCGGCGCCGTCGCGACCGTCTCTTCGGTGCGGGTCTGGGCGAACTGCGTGACCGAGTACGCCCTCGAGGGCACGGGGGGCGTCTTCGCGGGCGGCGGCTCGGTCGCCGAGGTCGACCAGGTCGTGCGCGCCCACGGGGTCGCCCGCGAGCTCGCCCGCACTCGGGTGCGCGCCCAGCTCCACGGCGACGCCCTGCACGGCGCCGAGCTCTCAGTCGTCTCGCGCGAGCACGGACCCGGCGACCTCGAGGTCCAGGTGCTC
>JAKAEP010000037.1 GCA_021818265.1 Actinomycetes bacterium | reverse complement strand
GTCGGGCCTCGTCCTCCGGGGTGGAGGCGAGCAGGTCCGCGACGGCCGGCTCGGTCGTCGGCTCGGTCGCCTCGGCCGCCTCGTCGGCGGGCGCGCCCTCGGCCGCCTCGGCCGGACGGGCCTCGACCCGGCGGCGGCCGCCGCCGGCGCGCACGACGCCCTTGGGAGCGGCGGGAGCGGCGCCCACCGGCACCGCGTCACCGGCGGCCATGGCGGCCTCGCGCACGATCTTCTCCTCGTTGGAGAGCTGGTAGGGCAGGATGTCGCCCTTGTAGATCCAGACCTTCACGCCGATGCGACCGGTCGAGGTGCGGGCCTCGCGGAAGCCGTAGTCGATGTCGGCGCGCAGCGTGTGCAGCGGCACGCGGCCCTCGCGGTACGACTCGCGCCGGCTCATCTCGGCCCCACCCAGTCGGCCCGAGACCTGGATGCGCACGCCGAGCGCCCCGGCCTTCTGGACGGTCTGGATGCCGCGCTTCATGGCGCGACGGAACGCGACCCGGCGCACGAGCTGGTCGCAGATGCCCTGGGCGATGAGGGCCGCGTCGAGCTCGGGCTGCTTGATCTCTTGGATGTTGAGCGAGATCTTGTTCTTCTGGCCGGTGATGCGCTCGAGCTCCTTCTTCAGGCGCTCGGCCTCGGCGCCGCGCCGGCCGATCACGATGCCCGGACGGGCGGTGTGGATGTCGACGCGGATGCGGTCCGAGGTGCGCTCGATCTCGATGCGGCTCACCGCGGCGCTCTCGAGCTGCTTGGTCAGGTAGTCACGGATCTTCCAGTCCTCGATGACGAGGTCCTTGTAGCCGCGCTCGCGGAACCAGCGCGACTTCCAGTCCGTGGTGATCCCGAGGCGGAAGCCGTAGGGGTTGACCTTCTGGCCCATCAGTGGCTCTCCTCTGTGGCCCCGGCCACCGTCTCGTCGCTCTCGCTCGCCCCGTCCTCGGGCGCCGCGGTCTCGTCGACCTCGGGGGACTCCTCGGCCCCGGCCTCGACCGGCTCGACGGCCTCGACCTCGTCGGTCTCGACCTCGACCTCGTCGGCGTCGACGGGAGCGGCCTCGCGGGCCGGGCGCTCCCGGCGCCGGCTCGAGGCCACGCGGCGGGCCCGGCTCGCGGCGGCCTGGCTGGAGCGCTCGGCGCGCAGCCGCTCGAGGGCCTCGTCGTCGAGGCGCGAGACGATCACCGTGATGTGGCAGGTGCGCTTGCGGATCCGCCCGGCCCGGCCGCGGGCGCGCGGGCTGAAGCGCTTCATCGTGATGCCCTCGTCGGCGTAGCAGGCCGAGACGTAGAGCTCCTCGGCGGCGAGGCCGTCGTTGTTGACGGCGTTGGCCACGGCCGAGGCCAGGACCTTGTCCACGACGCGGGCCGCCTCGCGGGTGGTGCCCGCGAGGATCTCGCGCGCGCTCTGGACGTCCTCGCCCCGGATGAGGTCGAGCACGACCCGGGCCTTGCTGGCCGACATCGGGAACTGGCGCAGCGTCGCCCGGGTGCCGGGCCGCTCGTTGGTCTTGGGGGCCGTCATCTAGCGCCTCCCGGCCTTCTCCTGGCCGGCGTGGAACTTGAAGGTCCGCGTCGGGGCGAACTCGCCGAGCTTGTGGCCGACCATCGCCTCGGTCACGAAGACCGGGACGTGGCGGCGCCCGTCGTGCACGGCGAAGGTGTGCCCGACCATGTCGGGGATGATCGTGGAGCGCCGGCTCCAGGTCTTGACGACCCGCTTCTCGTTGGCCGCGTTCAGCGCCTCCACCTTCTTGAGCAGGTGGCCGTCGATGAAGGGGCCCTTCTTAAGGCTTCGTGACATGGGTTACCTCCGCGCCCCGCGCCCGCGGCGGCGGCGAACGATGAGGGCATCGGACGCCTTGGGCAGGCGCGTGCGGCCCTCGGGCTGGCCCCACGGCGAGACCGGGTGGCGGCCACCCGAGGTCTTGCCCTCGCCACCGCCCAGGGGGTGGTCGACGGGGTTCATGGCCACGCCGCGCGTCTGGGGGCGGACGCCCTTCCAGCGGTTGCGGCCGGCCTTGCCGATCTTGATGAGCTCGTGCTCGGAGTTGCCCACGACCCCGAGGGTGGCCCGGCAGTCGATCGGGACGCGGCGCATCTCGGTCGAGGGCAGGCGCAGCGTCGCGAAGTCGCCGTCCTTGGCGACGAGCTGGACGCTCATCCCGGCGCTGCGGGCCATCTTGCCGCCGCCGCCCGGGCGCAGCTCGACGTTGTGCACGGTCGAGCCGGTCGGGATGTAGCGCAGCGGCAGGGCGTTGCCCAGGCGGATGTCGGCGCGCGGGCCGGACTCGACCCGGTCGCCGACCTTGAGGCCGTTCGGGGCGAGGATGTAGCGCTTCTCCCCGTCGGCGTAGTGCAAGAGGGCGATGCGGCAGGTCCGGTTCGGGTCGTACTCGATGGTGGCGACCTTCGCCGGGACGTGGTCCTTGTTGCGCTTGAAGTCGACCACGCGATACTGCTGCTTGTGGCCGCCGCCGCGGTGGCGCGACGTCTTGCGGCCGTTGGCGTTGCGGCCACCGGTCTTGGGCTTGGCGCCCAGCAGCGACTTCTCGGGTCGGTCGGTCGTCAGCTCGGCGAAGTCCGAGACCGACTGGAAGCGCCGGCCCGGGCTCGTGGGCTTGCGGTTGCGAAGGGCCATGATTCCTAGCTCTCGAACAGGTTGATGGTGTCACCGGACTTGAGCGTCACGATCGCCCGCTTGGTGGCGGGGGTCGAGCCGACGATGCCGGTGCGGCGGTTGCGGGTGCGCTTGCCCTTGCGGTTGAGCGTGTTGACCTTGACGACGGTCACGTTGAAGGCCTGCTGGACGGCGTTGCGCACGTCGACCTTGGTCGCGGCGCGGTCCACGACGAAGGTGTAGGTGCCCGTCTCCATCTGGGCGTAGGTCTTCTCCGAGACCACCGGGCGCAGGAGGATGCTCATGGCGTCACGCATCAGAGGGTCTCCTTCGCACTCGGCAGGGTGGCCTCGCTGAAGAGGACCCAGTCGCTGTTGACGACGTCGTAGGCGTTGAGCTCGCCGACGTCGATCGTGTGGGCCTGGGGCAGGTTGGCGAAGGCCTTGGCGGCCACCGCGTCGTCACGGCCCAGCACGACGAGGACCTTGCCCTCGAGGCCCAGCGCCACCAGGGCCGCCAGGGCGTCCTTCGTGCGGGGGGTCTCCCACGCGGCGAAGGAGTCGACCAGGGCCACGCGGCCCTCGCCGGCGCGGTCCGACAGCGCCGAGTACAGCGCCAGGCGGATCATCTTCTTGGGCGTGCGCTGGGCGTAGCCGCGGGGCTTGGGCCCGAGAGCGATCCCGCCGCCCGGGTAGTGCGGGGCGCGGATCGAGCCCTGGCGCGCGCCGCCGGTCCCCTTCTGGCGGAAGGGCTTGCGCCCACCGCCGGAGACCTCGGTGCGGGTCTTGGTCGACTGGGTGCCCGCGCGCCGGGCGGCGAGCTGGGCCTTGACGACCTGGTGCATCACCGCCACGTGGGGCTCGCGCCCGAAGACGGAGGGCTCGAGCGCCACCGCGCCGAGGTCGGCCCCGGCGAGGGAGCGCTTGGTCACCGAGCGCTCCACGAAGGTCGGACGGGCCTTTGCGATCGGCCCACGCAGCATCGCCTCGGTCATCGGACACCTCCGGCCTTCATCGGGTTCTTCACCGAGGTCCGCAGCACGACGACCGAGCCCCGCGATCCGGGCAGGGCCCCCTTCACCAGCATCAGCTGGCGCTCGGGGTCGACCGAGACGACCTCGAGGTTGGTCGTGGTCACCTGCTCGCCGCCGAGCCGTCCGGCCATGCGGGTGCCCTTGAAGACGCGCCCGGGCGTCGCGCAGGCGCCGATGGAGCCGGGGGCCCGGTGGTGCTTGTGGTTGCCGTGGGCGGCGCCCTGGCCGCCGAAGTTGTGGCGCTTCATCCCGCCGGCGAAGCCCTTCCCCTTGGAGACGGCCGTCGCGTCGACGCGCTCGCCCTTCTCGAAGACGTCGGCCCCGATCTCCTGGCCCACGCTGTAGCCGGCGACGTCGTCGAGGCGCAGCTCCACGAGCCCCTTGCCGGGGGTGACGCCGGCCTTGTCGAAGTGGCCCCGCTCGGGCTTGGTGAGGGCCGTGGCGCGCCGAACGCCCCAGGTCACCTGGAGCGCGGCGTACCCCTCCTTCTCGGGGGTCTTGACCTGGACGACGCGCGCCGGGGCGACGCGCACGACCGTGACGGGGATGGCCCGGTTCTGGTCGTCCCAGACCTGGGTCATGCCCACCTTCTCACCGACGATGGCCTTGGTCGCCACGCTGTCCTCTCTCTATCCCGTGCGTCGGCGACGCCGACACACAGACGCTCCGTTCGAGCCAGAGCCGAACGGAGCGCGAAACTGGTCGGCCCGGCGTCCCACCGGAGTGGCAACCGGGCACATCTGCTGGCTCCCCGAGGGGAGCGGTCCAGCCTACACCGGGCGGGCCCGCGGGCGCAAAGCCCGCGGGCCACCCGGCCTAGGACTGGCGGATCTTGATCTCGATGTCCACCCCGGCCGGCAGGTCGAGCCGCTGGAGCGAGTCGACCGTCTTGGCGGTGTGGTCCACGATGTCGAGCAGGCGCTTGTGCACCCGCATCTCGAAGTGCTCCCGGGAGTCCTTGTGCTTGTGCGGGCCGCGCACCACCGTGTAGCGGTGGATCTCCGTGGGCAGGGGCACCGGCCCCTGGACCCGGGCGTTGGTCCGCTCGACCGTCTGGACGATCTTCGCGGTGGACTGGTCCAGGACGCTGTGGTCGAAGGCCTTCAGCCGGATCCGGATCATCTGTCGGTTGTCGGCCATCACCGCCTACTTGATGATCTTGGTGACGCGGCCCGAGCCGACGGTCCGGCCGCCCTCGCGGATCGAGAAGGTGAGGCCCTCCTCCATGGCGATCGGCTTGCCGAGCTGGACGGTCATCTCGGTGTTGTCACCGGGCATCACCATCTCGGTGCCCGCGGGCAGCTCGATGGTCCCGGTCACGTCGGTCGTGCGGAAGTAGAACTGCGGGCGGTAGTGGGCGAAGAACGGCTTGTGGCGGCCGCCCTCCTCCTTGGTGAGCACGTAGACCTGGGCCTCGAACTCGGTGTGCGGGGTGATCGAGCCCGGCTTGCACAGCACCTGGCCGCGCTCGACCTCCTCCTTCTTCGTGCCGCGCAGCAGCGCACCGAGGTTGTCGCCCGCCTGGCCCTCGTCGAGGAGCTTGCGGAACATCTCGATGCCGGTGACCGTCGTCTTCTGGGTCGGGCGCAGGCCGACGATCTCGACCTCGTCGCCGACCTTGATCACGCCCTGCTCGACCTTGCCGGTCACCACGGTGCCGCGGCCGGTGATGGACATGACGTCCTCGATCGACATGAGGAACGGCTTGTCGGTGGCGCGCTGGGGCTCGGGGATGTAGCTGTCCACGGCCTCCATGAGCTCCATGACCTTGTCGCCCCAGGCCGCGTCGCCCTCGAGGGCCTTCAGGGCCGAGACGCGCACGATCGGGGTGTCGTCACCGGGGAAGTCGTAGGAGTTGAGCAGCTCGCGGACCTCCATCTCGACCAGCTCGAGCAGCTCCTCGTCCTCGACCATGTCGGCCTTGTTGAGGGCCACGACGATGTAGGGCACGCCGACCTGGCGCGCGAGCAGGACGTGCTCGCGGGTCTGGGGCATCGGGCCGTCGGTCGCCGAGACGACCAGGATGGCGCCGTCGACCTGGGCGGCGCCGGTGATCATGTTCTTGACGTAGTCGGCGTGGCCGGGCATGTCGACGTGGGCGTAGTGGCGGTTGGCCGTCTCGTACTCCACGTGGGCGATCGAGATCGTGATGCCGCGCTGGCGCTCCTCGGGGGCCTTGTCGATCTGGTCGAACGGGGTGAAGGCGGAGCCGGGGACGCGCTCGGAGAGGACCTTGGTGATCGCCGCCGTGAGGGTGGTCTTGCCGTGGTCGATGTGGCCCATCGTGCCGATGTTGACGTGCGGCTTGGTGCGCTCGTACTTCTGCTTTGCCATTGTCGGGGACTGACTTTCTGCTCGTGACCGCTCCCCTTGAGCGGTCGGTTCTTGCGGCCCTCCCCGACGACGGTTTGGACCTTGGTGTTTTCCCTCTTACGCGCCGGTCGCCTTGGCCACGATCTCCTTGGCGATCGCGTCCGGAACCTCCGCGTAGGAATGGAACTGCATCGTGTACGTCGCGCGCCCCTGGGTGCGCGAGCGCAGGTCCGTAGCGTAGCCGAACATGTCGGCCAGCGGCACGAGAGCCCTAATTACCTGGTTGTTGCCGACCTGCTCCATGCCCTCCACCCGGCCGCGCCGGCTGGAGAGGTCGCCGATGACGTCACCCATGTAGTCCTCGGGGGTGACGACCTCGACCGACATGATCGGCTCGAGCAGCACGGGGCTCGCCATGCGGGTGGCCTTCTTGATGGCCAGCGAGCCGGCGATCTTGAAGGCCATCTCCGAGGAGTCGACGTCGTGGTAGCTGCCGAAGGTGAGCCGGACCCGCAGGTCGACCATCGGGTAGCCGGCCAGCACGCCCGAGGTGAGCGACTCGGTGATCCCCTGGTTCACGGCCGGGATGTACTCCTTGGGGATGACCCCGCCGGTGATCTCGTCGAGGAACTCGTAGCCGCCGCCGGCGCCGGTCGGCTCGACCGAGATGACGACGTGGCCGTACTGGCCCTTGCCGCCGGTCTGGCGGACGTACTTCTCCTCCACCTTCTCGACGGTCTTGCGGATCGTCTCGCGGTAGGCGACCTGGGGCTTGCCGACGTTGGCGTCGACGCCGAACTCGCGCAGCATGCGGTCGACCAGCACCTCGAGGTGCAGCTCGCCCATCCCCGAGATGACCGTCTGGCCGGTCTCTTGGTCGGTGCGCACGCGGAAGGTCGGGTCCTCCTCGGACAGCGCGTAGAGCGCCTTGCCGAGCTTCTCCTGGTCGGCCTTGGTCTTGGGCTCGACCGCGACGTGGATGACCGGCTCGGGGAACTCGAGGGTCTCGAGCTGGATCGGCTGGTCGGGGTCGCAGAGCGTGTCGCCGGTGGTGACCTGCTTGAGCCCGACCGCGGCGACGATGTCGCCGGTGCGGATCACGTCGAGGTCCTCGCGGTTGTTCGCGTGCATCAAGAGGAGCCGGCCGAGGCGCTCCTTGCGCGAGCCCTTGGTGGTGTTGATGACCGTCTCGCCCTTCTCCAGGGTGCCCGAGTAGACGCGCAGGTAGGTGAGCTTGCCCACGTACGGGTCGGTCATGATCTTGAAGGCCAGCGCGCTGAAGGGCTGGGCGTCGTCGGGCTTGCGCTCGACCACGTCCTCCTTGCCCGGCAGCGTCCCCTGGGTCGGGGGCAGGTCGAGCGGGCTGGGCAGGAAGTCCACGACCGCGTCGAGCATCGGCTGGACGCCCTTGTTCTTGAAGGCCGTGCCGTTCAGGATCGGCACGCAGTGGCCCTCGATGGTGCCCCGGCGCAGCGCCCGGCGCAGGTCCTCGACGGTGACCTCCTCGTCGCCCAGCACCTTCTCCATGAGGTGGTCGTCGAAGGTCGTGAGGACGTCGATGAGCTTGCCGTGGTACTCGGCCGCCTGGTCCTTCAGGTGGTCGGGGATGTCGACGACCTCGAACGACTCGCCCTTCTCGTCGTGGTAGACGATCGCCTTCATCGCGGTCAGGTCGACCACGCCCTGGTAGTCGGCCTCGGCGCCGATGGGCAGCTGGACGACGGCGGCCACGCAGTCGAGGCGGTCCTCGATCATGTCGACGCAGCGGAAGAAGTCGGCGCCGATCCGGTCCATCTTGTTCACGAAGCAGATGCGCGGCACCGAGTACTTGTTGGCCTGGCGCCAGACCGTCTCGGTCTGGGGCTCGACGCCGGCGACGGCGTCGAAGACCGCGACCGCCCCGTCGAGCACGCGCAGCGAGCGCTCCACCTCGACGGTGAAGTCCACGTGGCCGGGCGTGTCGATGATGTTGATGCGGTGGCCGTTCCAGTAGCAGGTCGTCGCGGCCGAGGTGATGGTGATCCCGCGCTCTTGCTCCTGGACCATCCAGTCCATGGTCGCGGCGCCCTCGTGGACCTCGCCGATCTTGTAGTTCTTGCCGGTGTAGTAGAGGATGCGCTCGGTCGTGGTGGTCTTGCCCGCGTCGATGTGGGCCATGATGCCGATGTTGCGCAGCTTCTCCAGGGGGTACTCACGGGGGGCCATGGGGGATCCTTACCAGCGGTAGTGGGCGAAGGCCTTGTTGGACTCGGCCATCTTGGCCATGTCCTCGCGCCGCTTGACGGCCGCGCCGACGCCGTTGGCGGCGTCCATGATCTCGTTGGCCAGGCGCTCGGCCATGGTCTTCTCGCGGCGCTTCTTCGCGAAGTCGGTGAGCCAGCGGATGCCGAGGGTCGTCGAGCGGCGCGGGCGCACCTCGACCGGCACCTGGTAGGTGGTGCCGCCGACGCGGCGGCTGCGCACCTCGAGCTCGGGGCGGACGTTCTCCAGGGCCCGCTTCAGCGTGGCGATGGGGTCCGAGCCGGTCTTCTGCTCGACCTGCTCGAGGGCGGTGTAGACGATGCGCTCGGCGATCGTGCGCTTGCCGCGCTCGAGCACCTTGTTGATGATCTGGGTGACCAGGACCGACTTGTAGATCGGGTCGGCCGGGACCTCCCGGCGGACGGCGGGGCCCTTGCGAGGCATCAGCTCTCCCTCTTGGCGCCGTAGCGGCTACGGGCCTGCTTGCGGTCGCGCACGCCCGAGGTGTCGAGGGCGCCGCGGATGATCTTGTAGCGCACGCCCGGCAGGTCCTTCACGCGGCCGCCGCGCACCAGCACGATCGAGTGCTCCTGGAGGTTGTGGCCCACCCCCGGGATGTAGGCCGTGACCTCGACCCCCGAGGTCAGACGGACGCGAGCCACCTTGCGCAGGGCCGAGTTCGGCTTCTTGGGCGTGACGGTGTGGACCCGGGTGCAGACCCCACGACGCTGCGGGGCCCCCTTGAGGGCCGGCGTCTTGGTCTTGCTGACCTTGTCCTGTCGGCCCTTGCGGACCAACTGCTCGATGGTGGGCACGCGAAACCTCTCTCGTAATTTCTCGAACTCGGGGCGCCCCGGGGCCACCCGGAGCGGACTAGCAATCCTACGCCCGTTCCGGACGCCCCGGCAAGCCCGGCGGGCCCTCCAGCCTACAGGGCCTGGCCGCCGAGCTGGTCCTCGGGGTTGTCCAGGTCGTCCTCGGGCAGCGCCGACTCGTCGTAGGTGGCCGTCCCGATGTTCTGGAAGGCCGCCAGGTCGGCGCTGAAGGTGTCGTCCCCGGTGAGCTCGCCGAGCAGGCTCGCCAGGTCCAGGTCCTCCTCGGAGCCCCGGGCCCACTCGGGCAGCATCTCGGCGTCGGGCATGTCCAGGCGCAGCTCGCGCTCGTTGTAGTAGTCGAGCCCCGATCCGGCCGGGATCAGCTTGCCGATGATGATGTTCTCCTTCAGCCCCACCAGCGAGTCGTGCTTGCCCTCGATGGCCGCCTCGGTGAGCACCCGGGTCGTCTCCTGGAAGGAGGCCGCCGAGAGCCACGAGTCGGTGGCCAGCGACGCCTTGGTGATCCCCATGAGCTGGGCGCGGCCGTCGGCCGCCTCGTGGCCCTGGGCCTCGAGCTCGTCGTTGGTGTCGTTGAAGGTCTTCACGTCGATGAGCGCCCCGGGCAGCCACGCCGAGTCCCCGGCGTCGACGACCTGCACGCGGCGGGTCATCTGGCGCACGATCAGCTCGATGTGCTTGTCGTGGATCGACACGCCCTGGTCGCGGTAGACGTTCTGGACCTCCTCGACCAGGTACTGCTGGGTCTCGCGGGTGCCGCGGAACTTCATCATCAGCTTGGGGTCGAGCGGGCCGTCGTGCAACGGCGTGCCCACCTCGACCTCCTGGCCGTCCTCGACGAGCAGGTGGCGGGCGATCGAGATCGACTCCTCCTGGACCTGGCCCTCGTCGCCGACGATCGTGACCTTGCGCTCGCGCCCGATCAGCTCGACGCGCACGGTGCCGGAGAACTCCGCCACCACCGCGGCGCCCTTGGGGGTGCGGGCCTCGAAGAGCTCGACCACGCGCGGCAGGCCGTGGGTGATGTCGCTCTCGGTCACGCCACCGGAGTGGAACGTGCGCATCGTGAGCTGGGTGCCCGGCTCGCCGATCGACTGGGCGGCGATGACCCCGACGGCCTCGCCCAGCTCGACGACCTGGTGGGTGGCGAGCGACATGCCGTAGCAGGCCGCGCACACGCCCTGGAGGGCGTCGCAGGTCAGCGTGGTGCGCACGCGCACCCGCTCGACCGACGCGTCGTCGCGCAGCCGCTCGACGTCGTCGGCGTAGAGCAGCGTGCCGGCGGCGATGACCGAGCCGTCCGAGAGGCGGACGTCCTCGGCGACGACCCGGCCCCAGAGCTTGGTCTCGAGGTGCGCGCGCCGGCCGGGCCGGTCCGGGCCCACGTTCTCGATCCACAGGCCCCGCGCGGTGCCGCAGTCGGCCTCCTTGACGATGAGCTCCTGGGCGACGTCGACCAGGCGCCGGGTCAGGTAGCCCGAGTCGGCCGTGCGCAGGGCGGTGTCCCCCAGGCCCTTGCGGGTGCCGTGGGTCGAGATGAAGTACTCCAGGACCGAGAGGCCCTCGCGGAACGAGGACTTGATCGGCCGCGGGATCATCTCGCCGCGCGGGTTGGAGACGAGGCCCTTC
>JAKAEP010000036.1 GCA_021818265.1 Actinomycetes bacterium | reverse complement strand
GGCTCTCGAGCCACTGGGTCGGGCTGGTGACCCCGGTGCCGGTGCCCCTCGCCGCCGAGCTGGTCGAGTCGCTCATCAACGAGGTCGTGGTCTCGCCGTCGGCCGTCGCCACCGGGGACCTCCTCGGGCGAGCGCCCCTCGGCTTCGACGAGTCGGTGGCGAGGGCGCTGCGGGTCACGCGCGAGGGCGTCGCGCCCACCACCTTCGCCGACGCGGACTTCGCGGTCTTCTCCACCCAGTCGACCGACCCCGACTGGGCCGGGGGGACGGTGCTGCGCGACGTGCGCACCCGAGTGGTGGCGGCGAGCCCCGAGCGCGTCTTCGCCGCCGTCACGGCGCTCGGCGGCGCCACGGGGTGGCACGCCGGGGACGCCCTGTGGCGCCTGCGCGGGCTCCTCGACGCCCTCGTGGGCGGGCCCGGGATGCGCCGGGGCCGTCCCGCGCGGCTCGAGGTGGGCGCGCCCCTCGACTTTTGGCGCGTCGAGGCCCTCGAGGCGCCCCGGCGGCTCTCCCTGCGCGCCGAGATGCGCCTGCCCGGCACCGCCCACCTCGCCTTCGAGGTCGCCCCGGCCCCGGGGGGTGGGTCGACCCTCACCCAGACCGCGACCTTCTACCCGCGCGGGCTGCTCGGTCGCCTGTACTGGTACGCGGTGGCGCCGTTCCACCGCTTCGTCTTCCCGGGCCTGGTGGCGGGGGTCGCGCGCGCGGCCACGGCCGGCTCGGGCGCCGACCTCAGTGCGGAGGCGCCGGGCTCGCGATGACGTGGTCGGCCGGCGCGTCGGGTCGGTGCGGGACCGGCTGACGACGCTCGCTCCAGCCCCCCGGGCCGAACGACGCGTCGGCCACCCGGCGCCAGAAGCGCCCGGCGGCCGCGTTGTCGTGCTGGAAGGCGACCTCCCACTCGGGCCCGTGACGGCCGAGCACGTCGAGGGCGAGGCGGGTGCCGACGCCCTCGCCGCGCACCACCGGTGAGACCCAGAACGCGCCCACCGACCAACGCACCGGCGACACCCGCTCGCACAGGGCGAACCCGACGGGCGCGGGTCGAGCGGTGTTGGGGTGGTCCCGCCAGACGAGGTAGCCGTGGTGGTCGGGCGACGGGTAGGCGTCGAGGAGCCGGTGGTTGTAGCGGCCGTCGGCGTAGGGCAGGCCGCGCACCACGAGCGCCAGGTCGTGGCGGAAGAGCTGGTAGAGCCACGCCACCATCGGCCACTGGTCGTCCTCGACCGGGCGTACGGACCCGGCGGGCGAGGCGTGGCCCCGTCCGGGAGCGTCGTCGTCGCGCACGCGTTGCTCGCCGGGACTAGACGTCGGCGTAGCGGGCGGACGTGAAGGCGATTGTGGTGGGCACGCTCAGCGCGAAGATGACGAGCATCAGGGTCACCTCGGTGAGCGTCGCGCCCCGGGTGTGGTCGTGGACGAAGGCGAACTCGATCATTCCCGACATGACGACGTAGGCGAGCAGGGCCCAGCGGAAGATCCGCGCGAACGTGGTCCACGCGAAGTCGGCGATCCGGCTCAGGAGGACGAGGGCCGTCGCCAAGAGGGCGTAGGCGAGCACGGTGAGCGCGGTCGGGACCGCGAGCGGCGCCGGGCGCGGGGCGTAGGAGGCGATGAGGACCCCGCCCACGATGACACAGCCGAGCGCCGTCGTCGAGAGCCAGCCCACCGGCGGCATCGGGCGTTCGGCGACCGCCGGGGGGGCGCTCACCGCGAGGCGACCCGGGTCATGATCACGAGGGTCGCGACCTGCATCACCCCGGTGACGCCGGCCGTGTAGACGAAGCGCTGCATGAGCCGGCCGATGCGCGGGCCATTCGGTTGGGGCTTCCTCATCTCCATCAGGACGGCGATGTTCGCCGGCTCGAGGATCCCCAGGGCGATCACGGCCATGACGCCCACCACGATGAACGACGCGATGAGCCACGCGTGATTCGGGCTCCCCGCAGCCAGGTTGCCGAGGTTCCCCGCAATCTGGAAGCCCGTCGCGAGCGTCATGAGCACCACGGTGGGCATCAGGACGACCATCTTGGGCATGAACCGGGCCGAGAACTCCGCACGCGCCGGGACCGAGAGCCGGCCGAGGATGGGGCCCACGACGAGGCCGACGAAGAGGTCGATGGCCGTCCATAGGCCGCCCCCGGCGACGTGGCAGAAGGCGAGTCCCCACGTCCAGTTCTCGCCGATCGAGAGGGCGACGAAGACCACGACGAGGGCGCTCACCGGGAGCGCCCGCAGCGGCACGACCTGGATCGCGGGTCGCGGACCGAGGTCGCGGGTCACGTGAGCCGACTCGACGCTCGCCACGGCACCTCCCTCTCGCGACGTGGCGACTCTAGCGAACCGCGCCGCGCGCCGCCGGACCTACAGGGAGGCGAGCAGCGCGAGGGCCCGCTCGTTGAGGAGTCGGGCGCTCGGCTCGTCGAACTCATCCCAGGACGCGTCGGCGAAGAGGTGGCGACTCCCGGGGTAGACGAAGAGCTCGGCGCCGTCGACCGACTCGATCAGGCTCTCGACCTCGTCCGTCTCGACCCAGGGGTCGGCCTCGGCGGTGTGGACCTGGAGCCGGAGCCCCTCGGGCCAGGCGAGCTCCATCGTCGCGAGCGAGAGCGCACCGTGGAAGAGGAGGGCCGCGCGGGCCCCGGGGGTCGACTGGGCGACGTACTGGGCGCACGCCGAGCCGAGCGAGAAGCCGGCGAAGACGTCGGCCGTGGGGTGCTCGGCGGCGGCGGCCGTCGCCGCGGCGATCCAGTGCCCGATGCCCATGCCGTCGACGAACTCGACGGCCTCGTCGAGGTCGGAGAACGTGCGGCCCCCGTAGAGGTCGGGGACGTGCACGACGTGGCCCTCGTCACGCCACCCCTGGGCGAACTCGGCCACGCCCGGGGTGAGCCCCAGCGCGTGGTGGAACAGTACGACCTCGGCCATGGGACCCCCCGACGCTCTGCGCGCAACCTATCCCAGTCCTGTGACGGGTACGGCCGGCGGCGGGGGGCGGCGAGTACATTGGCCTGGAGCCTCAGACCTCGGAGTGTGCATGGCCCTACGGCGGACCGCCTACCGCTACTACGAGCGCCGGCTCGCCGCGGCCCTGCCCGCCGACCGGCTCCCGCGCCACGTGGGCGTGATCGCCGACGGCCACCGGCGCTTCGCGCGCGAGATGACCGACGGCGAGTACCGGGCCAGCTACGAGGCCGGCATGCGCAAGCTCGAGGAGCTCATCGAGTGGTGCGCCGAGCTCGGCATCGGGGCCGTCACGGCCTGGGTCCTCTCGACCGAGAACCTGGCGCGGCCGGCCGCCGAGCTCGACCCCTACTTCGAGGTCCTCACCGACCTCTTCGGTCGCCTGCCCCGGGTCGCCCAGCGGCTGCGCTTCACCCTGACCGTGAGCGGGAGCCTCGACCTCCTGCCCCCGGAGCTCGCGCTCGCCGCGAAGGCGGCGGCCGACAAGACCGCCGGCGTCGCCACCCCGGCCATGACCGTCAATATCGCGCTCTGCTACGGCGGCCGTCAGGAGGTCGTCGACGCGGCGCGATCGCTCGTCGCCGACCTCCTCGCCGACGGGGTCGCCCCCGAGGACCTGCCCGAGCGCATCGACGCCGAGGGCCTCGCGCGCAACCTCTACGCCGCCGACCTGCCCGACATCGACCTCGTCATCCGCACCAGCGGCGAGTCGCGGCTCTCGGGCTTCCTGCTCTGGCAGTCGGCCTTCGCCGAGTTCGCCTTCGTCGACCCCTACTGGCCCGCCTTCCGCAAGGTCGACCTGCTGCGCGCGCTGCGCGACTTCACCCGTCGTGAGCGGCGCTTCGGCAGGTAGCCGTGTCGCCCTACGACGAGCGCTGCCCGGTCTGCGGCTTCCGCTGGAGCGCCGTGGACCCGGCCGAGGTCGCTGACCGCGTGCGGGGCGCGACCGAGGAGATCATCGCGACGCTCTCGGCGATGGGGCCCCGGGTGGGCGAGCGCATGGCGCCCGAGCGGTGGTCGGCGCTCGAGTACGGCGGCCATGTGCGCGACGTCCTCATCGCGCTGCGCGAGCGCGTCCTGCTCGCGTGCGCCTCGCCCGAGATCGCCGTCGCGCCCAGCATGTACCGCGACGATCGGGTCGACCTCGGCTTCTACGCCCGCGACACCCTCGAGACGGTCACGACCGAGCTGCGCGCGCTGGGGGCGCTCTTCGGGCGCACGGTCTCGAGCGTCCCGTCGGGCCTCTCGGGCCGCACCCTCCTCTTTCCCGGTCGGGACGAGCCGGTGAGCGTCGCCTGGCTGGGCGCCCAGGCCGTGCACGAGTGCGAGCACCACCTCGCCGACGTCCGCGAGGACCTGGCCCGCACCATGGCCTAGGCCCGACCGTCGCGGTCCCTACACTTCAGCGAATGGAGGGAGACCACGAGGTCATCTCGGCCAAGCGGCTCGAGTCGTTCAGCGACGGCGTCATGGCGGTCATCATCACGCTCATGGCCCTCGAGCTGCGCCCGCCGGACGGCGTCGCGTGGTACCAGATCGAGCACCGGCTGCCCAACCTGCTCGTCTACGTCCTCAGCTTCACCGCCGTGGCGATCTACTGGGTGAACCACCACCACCTGATGCGGGTGGTCGAGTCCATATCGGGCGCCGTCATGTGGGCCAACCTGGCCCTGCTCTTCTGGCTCTCGCTCGTCCCCTTCGCCACCCAGTGGGTCGCCGACGCCTATCGCGACACCGCCCCGGCGGTGACTTACGGGATCGTCGCGGTCGGGGCGGCCGTCACGTACTACGTCCTCGTGCGGACCCTCCTGCGCGCCAACCACCACGACCGTCGACTGGTGCGCGCCCTCGGGGTCGACGTGAAGGGGCTCCTCTCGGTCGTCCTCTACCTCGCGGGCATCGGGCTCGCCTTCGTCTCGCCCTACCTCATGTACGCCTGCGCGGCGACGGTCTCGATGATGTGGATCATCCCGGACCGGCGTCTCGCCGGACGCCGGGCTAGGGGTGGCGCGTCGTGAGCTCGAGCGGGCCCGCCGCGACGCGGTAGACCCCCGGAGGGCCCAGACCGGCACGGGGCCCCGAGGGGCCCCGGAGGGGGTCGTCGACCGCGAGGTAGGGGGCCCGGGCGGGTCGCTCCCGCACCCGACGGGCGACCGAGGGGCGCTCGCGCGCCGGTGCACCGGCCGCCGCGCGAGGGTCGGATGCTTGCCAGCAGGCAACTACCTCTAGGCTGGAGCCGTGGCCGAGACCCTCACACGCACCGAGGTCGCCGGGCGGCTGCGCACGGCGCTCGGCCGGCTCAACCGGTACCTCCGGCTCACCCACCCCGACACCAACCTCTCCCCCAGCCAGCGTGAGGTCCTCACGGCCGTCGCCCGAGCCGGCGAGATCGGCTCGGGCGACCTCGCGGCGAGCGAGGGGCTCAATCCGACGATGGTCTCGCGCATCCTCGCCCAGCTCGAGTCCGCGGGCCTCGTCGCGCGCACCTCCGGCGAAGCGGACGCCCGCGTGGTGCGGGTCTCGCCCACGCCGCGGGGCCGTTGGCTCGTCCAGACCATGCGCGACGAGCGCACCGACGCCCTCGCCCGGGCCCTCGAGGACCTCACCCCGGCCCAGCGGCGACGGCTGGTCGAGGCCCTCCCCGCCCTCGAGGCGGTCGTCGAGGCCCTGCGCGAGGGGCGATGAACGCCCGGGCCTCCGCGCGACGGACCTTCTCGTCGCTCTCGAACCCCAACTACCGCAAGTACTTCCTCGGCCAGACGACGAGCCTCGTCGGGACGTGGATGCAGACGACGGCCCAGTCGTGGCTGGTCTTCACCCTCACCCACTCGGCGACGGCCATCGGGTGGGTCGTAGCCCTCCAGACGCTCCCGGTGCTGCTCCTCGGGCCCTACGGCGGCGTGGTCGCCGATCGCGTCGACAAGCGCCGGCTCATGGTGATCCTGCAGTCCGTGATGGGACTGCAGGCCGCCGCCCTGGCGGTGCTGGCCCTGACGCATCGGGTCACCTTCGTCGACGTGTGCGTGCTGGCGGTCGTCCTCGGGCTCAACAACGCCTTCGAGAACCCCTCGCGCCAGTCCTTCATCCTCGAGATGGTCGGGCCCAAGGACCTGCGCAACGCCGTGAGCCTGAACTCGACGATGAACAACGTCGCCCGGGTGGTCGGACCGGCCGTCGCCGGGGTGCTGATCGCCGCGGTCGGCGAGGGCTGGTGCTTCGCGCTGAACGCGCTCAGCTTCGTCGCCGTGGTGGCCTCGCTGATGGCGATGGACCTGACGACGCTGACGCCGGCCCCGCGCAACGAGCGGGCCCGGGGCCAGCTACGCGAGGGGCTGCGCTACGTGCGCCACACCCCGACCCTCGCGGTCCCCCTCGTGATGATGGGGCTCGTGGGGATGCTCACCTACGAGTTCCAGGTGACCCTGCCGGTCGTGGCCGAGAGGGTCTTCCACGGCCACTCCGCCGTGTACGGCACCCTGATGGCGGTGATGGGGCTGGGGGCCGTCGTCGGAGGCCTCTTCACCGCGGCCCGAGGACGGACCGGGCTGATGGCGCTGGTGCGCACCGCGGCCCTCTTCGGCGCGGCGATGGTCGTCGCCTCCCTCGCCCCGAGCCTCGGGCTCGAGCTCGTCGCCCTGGTCGGAGTGGGCTTCACGTCGGTGTCGTTCCTCTCCATCGCCAACTCCACCCTCCAGCTGGGCACCGACCCCCAGATGCGCGGGCGGGTGATGGCGCTGTGGGCGGTCGCCTTCATGGGCTCCACGCCGGTCGGCGGGCCGCTGGTGGGGTGGATCACCAACACCGTCGGCGGCCGGGTCGGCCTGGCGACGGGGGCGGCCGCGTGCGTCGTGGCGGCCCTCATCGGGCTGGTGGCGCGTCGGCGCCTCGAGCGCCGGCACCGGCTCGTCTCGGCGGCCTAGCCCCGTCGCGGGGCGCGCCAGGCCGGCCGGATCGCGGGGATCGCGACGACCCGCTCGATGCGCCGGGCCGCCTCGAGGACGACCCACTCGCTGTGCGGCCGTCCGATGACGGCGAGGCCCACGGGCAGCCCGTCCACGAGGCCCACCGGGACCGAGGCGATGGGCCAGCCGGCGATCGCCGGGGCCATCGTGGCGGGGCTCGCCATCCCGGCGTGGTCGCCGAGGGTGAGGTCGGTCTTCCAGCCCGGGGCGTAGGCCGGGGCGAGCAGGACCTCCACGTCCTCGAGGGCCGGCTCCAGGCAGGTGCCGAGCGCCCAGGCGAGGTTGCGCTCGCGGGCCGGCGCGTAGCCCTCGCCCGCGCGCCCGCCCGAGGCGAGGGCGGCCGAGAAGTGCTCGTGGCCGAAGAAGGGCATCTCGCGCGACGCGTTGAGCTCCTCGTAGTCGACGACGTCGGCCAGCGAGCGCACGCCCTCGCCCGGGCGCTCGGCCAGGTAGGCCGAGAGGTCGTCGAGGAGCTCGCAGAGCAGCACCGTCAGCTCGTCCTCGCCCTCGGCCTCGCCGGGGGTCGCGACGTCCCGGTGCACGACGGCGTCGAAGGCGCCGGCGAGGCCCGCCACGACCGCGTCGCAGTGGACGTCGGTGGCGGGATGTCCCGTGCGCCACGTGGCGGCGTAGGCGACGCGCAGTCGGGCGCCCGCGGTCGGCGGCGCGCTCTGGCCGGCGAGGACCCCGAAGAGCAGGGCGGCGTCGTCGACCCGCCGGGCCATCGGCCCGGGGCTGTCCTGGCTGGCCGAGATGGGCACCACCCGGTGGGTGGGGACCGCCCCGACCGTCGGCTTGAGACCGACCACGCCGTTCACCGACGACGGGCAGACGATCGAGCCGTCGGTCTCGGTCCCGACCGCCAGTGGGGCGAGCCCGGCCGCCACGGCCGCCCCGGAGCCCGAGGACGAGCCGCCGGCGGTGCGATCCAGCGACCAGGGGTTCGCGACGAGCCCCCCGGTGGCGCTCCAGCCGCTCGTGGAGTGGCTCGAGCGGATGTTCGCCCACTCCGAGAGGTTCGTCGAGCCGAGCACCACCGCACCGGCCGCGCGCATCCGCGCCACCAGGGGCGACTCGCGAGCGGGCCGACCGAGGAGGGCCGTCGAGCCGGCCGCCCCGGGCAGCCCCTCCGCCTCGACGTTGTCCTTGATGAGGACGGGCAGCCCGTGGAGGGGGCCGAGGGTCTCGCCGCGGGCCCGCTCGGCGTCGCGGGCCGCCGCGAGGGCCTGCGCGTCGTGGGCCAGGGCGGCGATCGCACGCAGCTCGGTGGCCGTGCCCGGCCCGTCGAGGGCGGCGATGCGCCTCTCGAGCGTCTCGACCAGCTCGGCCGAGGTCAGCTCGCCGGCCTCGAGCCGGGCCGTGGCCTCGTGGGCGCTCGCGAAGGCGAGGTCGGCGCTCTGGGGGTGGGGATCGGTCATGGTGGAACTCTACGGTGGCGGTCGCGACCACCGGGACCGCTGGTAGGTTTCGCCCTGGGGGAGCCCACGAAGGGAGTCTCATGAAGGCCTTCACTCTGCTGGGCCTGCTCGCGGCCGGCGCACTCGGGCTGTCGGCCTGCGGCGCCCAGGCGACGGTCGACCAGGCGGTGACCTCGCTCGGGGCGTCGCCGTACCTCCAGCTCCACCTCACGGGCTCGCTCGCGAGCGCCGACCCGGCCTACGCCAACGCCCAGAGCGTCGTGAAGGACCTCTCGCTCACCCTCGACTACGCGAGCACCAACGGCGCCAACCTCTCGGCGGCGGGCACATCGGTCGACGGCGAGGTCCTGCTCGACGTCGCGGGCACGACCGCTCTCGACGTGCGCTCGATCGGCGGCAACCTCTACGTCGAGCTCAACCTCGCCCCGCTGGCCAGCCTGCCCGGGCTGAACGTGCCCCCGGGCTCGCTCGGCGCCGCCGGGCAGATGCTCGACGGTCGGTGGTTCGAGATCCCCCAGAGCCTGCTCTCCCAGGTCGCCGCCGCGCACCAGCCCTCGGCCGCCCAGGTCGCCCGGGCCCAGTCGCTGGCCCGCGCAGCGATAAAGGCCTTGTCGACCCTCGTCGAGGGGGCGCCCTACACCTCGTCGAACGGGACTCTCACCGAGACCGGGACGCTGCAGTCGGTCGTCGACGCCCTCGCCCCGGTCCTCGGACCGGCCACCGGCGCCACCCCGCCCACCGTCTCGGGCACCTACTCGATCAGCCTGACGACCTCGGGCACCACCGCGACGGGCGGGTCGGTCACGATCACCTCGGCGGGCACGAGCGCCCACCCGGCCCCCTCGCCGGTGACCGTCTCGCTGCAGGCGACGGCCGGCCACGACACCGTGCCCGTGGCGACGCCCGCCGGCGCGATCGTCGTGACCCCGTCGATGCTGGGCCAGTTCTCGGCGATCGGCGGCTAGCCGTCGCCCTCGAGGACGGCCCGGATCGGCTCGAGGTCCACGTCGTAGACGTGGGCCGACTTCACGAACACGGTGAGTTCCCCGACCGGTGAGCCGACGCCGTCGGCCACCGCGCGCTGGAGCTGGGCCAGCTCCACCAGGTTGAGGAAGCCCTTCGTCCCGAAGTCGATGGAGTGGCAGTAGGCGACCAGGTTCAGCGCGCCACCGTCGATGAAGAAGTCGAGCAGGCTCACGCAGGGCACGTAGGCCGTGTCGGTGAGGGGTTGGAAGGTCGTGATCGCCGCGCGTCGGCTCGCGGGGTCCGCCACCAGCCGCTCGATCACGCCGCGGACCTGGTCGAGCCCGGTCCCGGCGTAGTCGAAGAGGCGCGTGGCGTAGCTGTCGGCGTCGCCGAGTTCGGCGACGCGCGCGCGACGAGAAGTTCGCCCGCATCCACGCCCGGCGCTCCGGTGGCGTCCAGCGCTCGATCAGCGCGTCGGCCGGGTCGGGGCTCGCGACCCGTAGCGTCACGAGCAGCAGCTCTCGGGTGGCCCGGCCGTCGTAGGTGGAGGCCATCCCGTCGGCGAGGATGCGCCGGGCGACACCGAGCCAGGCCTCGCCGATCGTCGACGCGTCCACCCCGGTGCGCACGGCGCGAGTCTGGGGAGCCCCACGGGGTGCACCCGGTGCCGCGCCGGCCCGCGGGGGCCCGCGGGGGCCCGGTAGGGTCGTCGGGCATGGCCCCCCTCGTCCTCGTCGTCGCGCTCGCCGGCGCGGCGTCGCTCTTCTGCTGGGTCGCCTCGGTCGTCTCGGGCGACACCTCGTGGGTCGACCGGCTCTGGTCGGTCCTGCCCGTGCTCTACACCTGGGTCTTCGCCTGGGCCGACCACGGGCGCGACGCCCGCCTCGACGTGCTCGCCGCCCTGGTCACGCTGTGGGGGGCGCGCCTCACCTTCAACTTCGCCCGCAAGGGCGGCTACCGCGGGGTCGAGGACTACCGGTGGGCGGTGCTGCGCGCGCGCCTGACCCGCTGGCAGTTCCAGCTGTTCAACCTCGGCTTCATCGTCCTCGCCCAGAACGCGCTGCTGGTGCTCATCACGCTGCCGGTCTGGCGGGCGTACCAGCACCGTCGCGGCGCCCACTACGGGCTCGCCGACGCGCTCGTCGCCCTCCTCTTCCTCGCCTGCCTGGCGCTCGAGACGCTCGCCGACGAGCAGCAGTGGCGCTTCCAGGAGCGCAAGCGGCTCGACCGCGAGGCGGGCCGCCCCCCCGAGGCGGACTTCCTCGACGACGGACTCTTCGCCTCCTCGCGCCACCCCAACTACTTCTTCGAGCTCGCCCAGTGGTGGCTGGTCTACGCCCTGGGCGCCCTCGCCGTGGGCCACGCGCTCGACTGGACGATCCTATGCCCGGCGGCGCTCACCGGTCTGTTCATCGGCTCGACCCGCTTCACCGAGGAGATCTCGGCCTCGAAGTACCCGGCGTACCGCGACTACCAGTCCCGGGTCTCAGCGATCGTGCCCTGGCCCGCGCGCAGCCGACGCGTCGCGGCCACCCCCGAATAGGCTGCGGCCCGGCTCTCGAGGAGCCGGGCCGCCTGATCGGTGGTCGGGGAAGATCACACGCCGATCAGATCCTTGGCCTCCTCAGGGGTGTGCACGACCAGCTGCTCGGTCACCGGGGTGCGCCGCGCGTGGGCGAACCCGATGAGCACGAGGATCAGCATGACCGCCGCCCCGACGAAGCAGGCGACCGCGCCCCACTCGGCGATCAGCGCGAACTGGCTGAAGCCGTAGGCCTCGAGCAGGAGGCCGCGCAGCGTGGTCCCCTGGAAGACCGTCTGCACCTCCCCCGCGAGGGCCGTGTTGGTGGGGTTGGCCCGCGAGGCCGCCGAGACCTTGGAGTAGACGCCCCCGTAGGGCATCTCGGAGAGGTGGACCGCGATGAAGTGGTTGGCGTAGGCCTCGGCCTGGGCGCCGGTGAGCACCTGCTGGCCCGCGTACTGCAGGAGGTAGGGCTTCATTCCCGGGGTGACCTCGGTGCCGGGCTTCGCGGCCGCGAAGGCCGCCTTCGTCGGGAAGTAGATGTCCTGCTTGGCCAGCTGGTCGTGGAC
>JAKAEP010000137.1 GCA_021818265.1 Actinomycetes bacterium | reverse complement strand
CGCGCCCCGGCCTCGCGGACCTCGGCGACGAGGTCGGCGTGGCGGGGCCGGTCGAGGATCACGACGCCGAGCTCCTGGACGGGCTTCTTCAGGCGCCGGGAGAGCTCCTTGAGGTTGTCGGTCGCCGAGGCGTTGACGTCGACGGCGCCCCGGCCCCGCGGGCCGACCGCGACCTTCTTCATGTAGAAGCACGGGCCCGGGTCGAACATCGTGCCCCGCTCGGACAGGGCGATGACCGCGAGCGCCCCGTTGCGGCCCTGGGCCGTGAGGGTCGTGCCGTCGATGGGGTCGACCGCCACGTCGACCTCGGGCGGTCGGCCGTCGCCGACCGGCTCGCCGTTGTAGAGCATGGGCGCGTGGTCCTTCTCGCCCTCGCCGATGACGACGATCCCGTCCATGGCGACGGCCCCCAGGACGAAGCGCATCGCGTCGACCGCGGCCCGGTCGGCCGACATCTTGTCGCCGCGGCCGGCCCAGCGCGCGGCGGCGATGGCCGCCGCCTCGGTGACCCGGATCAGCTCGAGGGCGATGTTGCGGTCGGGCTGGGTCGGCTGACGCATGGGGCCAGCGTAACCCCACCCCCCTGACCACCCCAAACGGGGGCGGAGGGCGCCCGAGAGGCCATACTGGAGCCGTGGCCTCCCTCGTCTTGAAGCCCTCCGGCGCGCTCGCGGGCGAGGTGAGGGCCCTCGGGGCGAAGAACGCCGTGCTCAAGCAGATGGCCGCCTGCCTGCTCGCCACCGGCGAGCACCGGCTCACCAACGTGCCCGACATCTCGGACGTCACCGTGATGGGCGAGCTGCTCGTGGCCCTGGGCTGCGAGGTCGACCGGCCGGCCCCCCACGAGCTGGTGGTGCGGGTCCCCGAGGCGGGCGAGCTCGCCCCCTACGCGCCGGCGCACCTCTTCGAGGCGATGCGCGCCTCGATCGTGGTGCTCGGCCCGCTGCTCGCGCGCTGCGGCGAGGCGCACATGGCCCTGCCCGGCGGCGACGACTTCGGCCAGCGCCCGATCAACTTCCACACCGAGGGGCTCAGCTCGATGGGCGCGCGGTTCTCCAACGACCGCACCTCGATCCACGCGGTGTCGAACGAGCCGCGCCTGCGCGCGACGCGCGTGGTGCTCGAGTACCCGAGCCACACCGCGACCGACAACCTGCTCATGGCCGCGGTCCTGGCCCAGGGCCGCACGGTCATCGACAACGCGGCGCGCGAGCCCGAGGTCGAGGACCTCGGTCGCCAGCTGATAGCGATGGGCGCGCGCGTCGAGGGGCTCGGCACCTCCCGGCTCACCGTCGAGGGGGTGGAGCGCCTCGCCCCGGCCGTCCACGAGGTCGTCACCGACCGGGTCGTGTCGGCGACCTACCTGGCCGCCGCGGCCATCACCGGCGGCAGCGTCCGGGTGCTCGACGCCCGGGCCGACCACATGGTCATGCTCCTGCGCAAGCTCGAGGCGATGGGCGTGATGGTCGACCGCGACGGGACCGGCGTCGCGGCGACCGCGACCGGCCGGCTGCGCGGCGTCGACGTCGCGACCCTGCCCTACCCGGGGGTGGCCACCGACTACAAGCCTCTCCTCACCACGATCCTGGCCGTCGCCGAGGGGGTGTCGGTCGTCACCGAGAACCTCTTCGTCGGGCGGTTCCGCTACGTCGACGAGCTGATCCGCCTGGGGGCCCGCATCACGACCGAGGGCCACCACGCGGTGGTGCGGGGCGTCGACGGCCTCACCGGCACCGACGTGCGCGCGACCGACATCCGGGCGGCCGCGGCGCTCGCCCTGGCGGGCCTGGTGGCCGAGGGCGAGACCGTGGTGAGCGGCCTCGAGCACGTCGAGCGCGGCTACGACGACTTCGTCGGGCGCCTGCGCTCACTCGGCGCGGCCGTCGAGCGCCGCGCGTGAGGGCGCCGGCCGAACTGCTCGACGAGGCCCGCGCCGGCTCGCGCGCGGCGCTGGCCCGGCTGCTCTCCTACGTCGAGGGCGGAGGGGAGGCCCTGCGCGCGACGGCGGCCCTGGCGTACCGGGCCCCCGTCCCCTACGTCGTGGGCCTGACCGGCCCGCCGGGGGCGGGCAAGTCGACCCTCACCGACCAGTACATCGCGGCCGCCCTCCGCGAGCGGCCCGAGGGCGAGGGCCGCCTGGGCGTGCTGTGCGTCGACCCCACCTCGCCCTTCACCGGGGGCGCGATCCTGGGCGACCGGATCCGCATGCAGGCCCACGCCACCGACGACCGGGTCTTCATCCGCTCCATGGCGACCCGCGGCCACCTGGGGGGCCTCTCGCTGGCCGTCCCCGACGCGGTGCGGGTCCTCGGGGCGACGGGCTCGCGCCTGGTCCTCGTCGAGACGGTCGGAGTGGGCCAGATGGAGGTCGACATCGCCTCGGCCGCCGACACGACGGTGGTGGTGACCAACCCCGGCTGGGGCGACGCGATGCAGGCCAACAAGGCCGGGCTGCTCGAGGTGGCCGACGTCTTCGTGATCAACAAGGCCGACCGCGCCGGCGTGCGCGAGACCCGCCGCGACCTCG
>JAKAEP010000136.1 GCA_021818265.1 Actinomycetes bacterium | reverse complement strand
CTGGGCCTGGGCGATCGCGTCCTGGCGCCGTGCCGGTGGACCGACCTGCTCGGCGCTGGCCACCGCGACCCGCAGCGCGGTCGCCACGGGGCCGCTGCGCACCGCCTGGGCGAAGGAGTTGACCTCCCCGATGACCGTGAGCAGCGAGGCGACGTTCCGGCTCGACCACGTCGAGGGCGCGACCGGCTTCAGGGCGCGGGTCGCGGGCGCGCCGTCGGCGCCCACCAGGCGGGCGTCGAAGAGGGGGGTCAGGGTCGTGGTGCGCACGAAGGGGTCGTGGCCGAGCCCGGCCGAGAGGTCGTCGATCAGGGTCGGCGAGGTCGCCGAGAGCGGGGCGGCGAGCACGACGGCCCGCGGGGCCGGCGCGTTGGGCGCCTCGTAGTGCAAGAAGTCGAGGGTCCCGAGCACCAGGGCGGTGCGCAGGCCGGCCGAGCGGGCGCCTCCTTCGAGCAGCGCCGAGAGGGGGCCGTCGGTGGCGAGGGCGAGCGCCCCCGCGACGCCGGTGGCCCGGAACGGGGTGCCCCAGGTCAGGGTCGACGACGGGGCGGCGGCCAGGGAGCCCTCGGCGAGCACGACCCGGGTCTCGCCGGCCCGCGCCAGGGCCGCGAGTCCGGCGGGCGCGACGGGCCCCGAGAGCAGGACCGGCCCGTCGACGTAGCGGCCGGTGAGCGTGCGCAGGAGGTCCGAGGACAGGTTGACCTGCTGGAGGACCTGGGTGTCGAGGTGGTGGGCCGCCAGCCCCGCGAAGTCGGTCTCGGCCGGCGGGGCGTCGACGGCGCGGTGCTCCCCGCTCGCGAGCGCCCGGCCGAGGGCGGCGGCCACGTCGGTCGGCCCCGGGGCCGAGCGGTCCTTGCCCAGGATGATCGGGCCGAGCGCGCCGTAGTCGGCGCCGAGGGTGAGCGGGGTGGCGGCGGCGCGCGCGATCGCGCGCAGGGCGTCGGCGGTGCGCAGCGGGTGGACCAGGTCGGCGCGCGTCAGGGTCTCGATGAGGGCGACCGACAGGGGCGTCACGGCGCTTCGGCCCCGGACCGTGACGAGCGACCACCAGACGGTGCGGGTGGCGCCCTGGTCGAGGAGCAGACGCAGGGGGTAGACCCCGTCGCAGCGGCCCGGGGCGCAGGCCAGGCGAAGGCGGGGCCGGGCCCCGTCACAGGTCGGCGCGGCCGCGCGGCGGGTCGTCGTGAGGGTGATCGCGAGGGTCGCCGCGCCGCGGCGCGCACAGCGCAGCGGGATCGCCGGGGTCGAGGCGATCGCGGCCACGCCGGGGGAGTGGCCGGCGACTACGCCCTCGAGCGCCCCGCGCGTAATGAGCGGCGGGAAGAGGGTCACCCGTAGGGTCGCCGTCCGGGCCGCGGCCACGGTGAGCCCGAGGGTGGCGGCGCCGGAGGCGCCGAGGGTGACGATCTCCTGCTGGTGGACCAGGGCGGGCGTCGGGGACGGCGCCGCCCCGGCTATCGCCCCGTGGCCGAGGGGCGTGCCGAGGGCCACCACGACGGCCCCGGCGATCGCCCGCCACCAGGTCCGAGGTCGGTGGGCCATGCCCAACCAGGCTACCGTCGCGGGTGCGTCGCGCCCGGCGTCGTAACCTCGATAGACCGTGATCTCACTCGCTGACGCCGACGCCCGACTCCTAGAGCTCGCCGACCTCGCCCGACCGCTGGCGCTCGCCTTCGACGAGGCCGGCTTCTCCCTCTACGCCGTGGGGGGCTCGGTGCGCGACGCCCTGCTCGGGGCGACCCGCGAGGGGGAGCGCGAGATCGACTTCACGACCAACGCCCGGCCCGACGACGTCGAGCGCATCATGAGGCCCCTGTGCACGTCGATCTGGGAGCAGGGCCGGGCCTTCGGGACCCTGGGGGGCATCCTGGCCTCCAACGGGCTGGCGTGCGAGGTGACGACCTTCCGCTCCGAGTCCTACGTCGACCACTCCCGCAAGCCGGCCGTCGAGTGGGGCGACTCGCTCGAGACCGACCTGTCGCGCCGCGACTTCACCATCAACGCGCTGGCCCTGGACGTGGTGGCGCTGGCCAAGGGGACGACCGGGGTCCAGACCCTCTTCGACTACTTCGGCGGCTTCCAGGACCTCGCCGACGGCGTGGTGCGCACCCCCATCGACCCCGAGACGCTCTTCCGCGACGACCCCCTGCGGATGCTGCGGGCCGCGCGCTTCGCCGCGCGCTTCGCCTTCGCCGTCGATCCCGCCGTCGAGGCCGCGGCCAAGGCGATGGCCGAGCAGATCGACAAGGTCTCGGCCGAGCGGGTGCGCGGCGAGCTCGACCTGCTGCTGAAGACCGAGCGGCCCTCCATCGGGCTCGACTTCATCGTGCGCACCGGGCTCGCCGCGCGGTTCCTGCCCGAGCTGCCGGCCCTCGAGCTCGAGCAGGACCCGGTGCACCGCCACAAGGACGTCCTGCGCCACACCTACGCGGTGGTCGACAAGGCGTCGCCGCGGCTCGTGCTGCGCCTGGCCGCCCTCTTCCACGACGTGGGCAAGCCGGCGACCCGGTCGATCTCCGACGAGGGCGTGACCTTCC
>JAKAEP010000135.1 GCA_021818265.1 Actinomycetes bacterium | reverse complement strand
CCTGCTGGCCCGCGTACTGCAGGAGGTAGGGCTTCATTCCCGGGGTGACCTCGGTGCCGGGCTTCGCGGCCGCGAAGGCCGCCTTCGTCGGGAAGTAGATGTCCTGCTTGGCCAGCTGGTCGTGGACATTCGAGTTCGCGAAGTTCGCGCCCCACAGCAGCAGGGCGCCGCCGATGACGAGTGCCACCACGAGGACGAGGCCCACGACGCTGAGCAGCATGTCGAAGAACTTCCTCTGCATGATTACTCCTTCGCCTCTCGAGGCTCTCTCTCGAGGCTCCGGGCCAGTCTCACCCCGCCCGGTGCGGTGCCGACAGGGACCAAGGTCCGACCATCTCGGGACCATCGTCACTGGGGACCGGCCCGGCCCGTCGGGGACACTGACACCGGAGGCGGGAGCCGGACCGGGTCGGACGATGACCGTCGTCTCGGCCCCTGCGACCGGTCCGGCCCCCCTCCATTCGAAGGGGGAACGTGGGGTGCGACGCGAGGGCTCTCGGCCACGGCGCGGGCGCGCCCGCCGGCGTCGGGGGCGCGACGGCCCCGGCCACGCGGAGCAAGGGACGAGGGTCCCTAGTCGGGACCCGCTCGGCACGGGGAGGATGAACGCATGTCGATGTACGTGGAACTCCTCACCCGGGCCCTCGCCGAGTGGCCGAGCGAGATCCGCGACGACACCCTCGTGGAGTACGCGCGCAACTGCCGGCGCGAGATGGTGCGCACGTCCTCGCGGCGCCAGAAGGGGGCCTACGCGGCGCTGGCCGCCGAGATCGCCTACGACCGGGCGCTCGTGAAGCTCTGCCTGGCCAACGACGTGGTCGTGGCGCCCGACGACTTCAACCACCCCGAGAAGGAGCGGCGCGAACTCGAGGTGCGCCTGGCCGAGCGCGGGCTCGACCTGGTCGGAGCGAACTAGCGCCTAGGGCTGGTCGAGCGTCCCGTCGCGCAGGCGGGTGACGAAGACGGCGGCCTCGGTGCGGTTCGCCATGTTGAGCTTGGCGAGCAAGCTCGTCACGTAGTTCTTGACGGTCTTCTCCGAGAGGAACATCACCTCGGCGATCTGGCGGTTGGTCAGCCCCTCGGCGATGTGGTCGAGGAGACGGCGCTCCTGGGGCGACAGCGCCGCGAGCTCGTCGCTCGGGCTCGGCGGGTTGGTGATCCGCTCGATCACCTTGGCGATCGCGCGACTGTCCATCAGGGTTCCCCCGCCGGCCACCTTCTTCACGTCGGCCACCAGGTCGCGCCCGCGCACCTGCTTCAAGACGTAGCCGGCGGCGCCCGCCATCACGCTCGCGTAGAGGGCCTCGTCGTCGGCGTAGCTCGTGAGCATCAGGCAGGTCACGCTCGGGTCGTCGGAGCGGATGTCGCGACAGACCTCGATGCCACTGCCGTCGGGCAGGCGCACGTCGAGGATGGCGACATCGGGGTGGGCGAGCGGGATCCGGGTCATCGCCTCGGCGACCGTGGACGCCTCGCCGACGACCTCGATCTCCTCGTCGTACTCGAGCAGGCTGCGGATGCCCTCGCGCACGACCTCGTGATCGTCAAGCAAGAAGACCCGGATCGGCACTTCCGCCACTATCCCACTTCCCGGTGCCCCCGTCAAAACGATCGTCGGAGGTGACGTCCGAGCCGGCGCTCGGTACTGTGGGGCCGTGCCGTACCGCAAGGTCCGCGACATCGACAAGCTCCAGCGCTTGCTCGGCGCGGTCCTCATGATCGAGGCTGACGTCGAGCTCGGGGACCTGCTCGCCCACCTCGTCGAGGAGGCGTGCGCCCTGGCGGGCGCCCAGTACGGGGCGCTGGGCGTGCTCAACGAGTCGCGCACCTCGCTCGCCGAGTTCATCACCTACGGCCTCACCGAAGAACGGGAACTCGCCATCGGGGCCCGGCCCACCGGGCGGGGCGTCCTCGGGGCCGTGGTGGCCGACGGCGAGAGCCTCCGGCTCGACCGGATCGGCGAGCACCCCCTCAGCGTGGGCTTCCCCGAGGGCCACCCGGCCATGTCGTCGTTCCTCGGGGTCCCGGTGCGGACCCCCTCGACGGTCTACGGCAACCTCTATCTCACCAACAAGCTCGACGCCGACCGCTTCAGCGAGGACGACGAGGCCGTGGTCGAGGCGCTGGCCCAGGCGGCGGCCATCGCCATCGAGAACAACCGGCTCCGCGACCGGCTGCGCCTGCTCTCGGTCATCGAGGACCGCGACCGCATTGCCCGCGAGCTCCACGACCGCATCATCCAGCGCATCTTCGCCATCGGGCTGGCCCTCCAGGAGGCCTCGCGTTACGCCGTCCGCGACGAGACCAAGGCGGCCATCGCCCGGGGCGTCGACCAGCTCGACATCGTGATCAGCGAGTTGCGCACGACCATCCACCAGCTCGACATCGACCCGCTGCCCGGGGGCCTGCGACGCCACGCGGCCGAGCTCATCGACGAGCTCGCGCCGATCCTCGGCCCGCGCCCGACGCTCGCCTTCACCGGCCCGTTCGACACGACGATCCCCGCGCGGGTCGCCGACCACCTGCTCGCCGTC
>JAKAEP010000134.1 GCA_021818265.1 Actinomycetes bacterium | reverse complement strand
GGCCTCGGCCGCGATCGTCGCCGAGCCGTGGGTGGCCGACAGCGCCGAGGAGATGGTGAGCACGACGACGCCGTCGTGACCCGCCTCGCGGGCCCGGCGGTACGCGTCCTGGAAGCGGCCGGGGGACGGGGCCGCCGTCTCGGGGAGGGTGGGCGAGACCCGGCACTTGGCCCAGAACTCCTCGGGGGAGAGGTCCTCGCGGTCGGTGAACTCCTCGTCACCGAAGCGGATCGTGAGCGGCACGACCTCGATCCCGTACTCGCGCGCGAGGCCCTCGGGCAGGTCGCTCGCGCTGTCGGTCACCACCTTGACGTTGGCCATGTCCCCTTCTCCGGTCGCTACAGCCTGGCACGCGGGCGGGTCGCCCGCCGGGCCCGCCGGGCCCCCACCGAGGCGACGAGCACGTAGCCAAGCGCGCCGGCGACCCCGGCCGCGCCGAAGCGGGCCACCAGCCTCAGACCGTGGTCCCAGGTCGGTGCGGCGTAGACGACCGCCATCACGAGGGCCGCCGCGAGGGTCGCCACCAGGCTGCGGCGCACGTGGACGCCCCCGACCGCGGCGACGATGTCGACCCGGTGTAGCGCGAGCGTGCCGAGGGCGGCCAGGGCCGCCACCGTGTAGCCGATCGAGACGGCGGCGCAGAGCCCGGCGAGCGAGTGGCGGCCGATCGCCACGCTGAGGGCGACCGCCACGCCGTTGTCGAGCACGTAGAGCAAGAAGACCTCGCGGGCCCGCTGCATCGCCTGGAGCCCGCGCACGCTCAGCTGGAAGACACAGAACCCGGGGAGGCCGGCCGCCAGCACCGCGATGGCCGTGCCCGCGAGGAGGGGCTGGCGCGCGTCGGCGTGGTTGAGCAGGATGGCCGCGAACGGCTGGGACAGGACGACGAGGGCGGCGGTCGCGGGCAGGATGATCACGAGGGACTGGCGGAGCCCGAAGCGCAGCCGCTCGGCGAGGGCCTCGGCCCGGCCCTCGCTCGCGAGGCCCGCCAGCTGGGGGATGAGCGAGCTCATCACCGAGACGACCACCACGGCGTAGGGCATCATCATGAACGACCAGCCGTAGGTGTAGGCGCTGACCGGCCCGTCGCCACCGATCCCGAAGGCGAGGGCCAGCACCACGTAGAGGGACGCCTGGTTGGCGGCGACGAGCCCCAGGGTCCACCCGCCCAGCCGGGCCACCGTGCGCACCGCCGGGTCGCGCAGGTCGAGCCGGAGGCGGATCCGCCACAGGTCGCTGCGCACGAGCGAGGGCAGCAGGAGGAGGAACTGGAGGGCGACCCCGGCCGTGGTGAGCGCGCCCAGCCACGCGAGGTCCGGCGACCGGGCGAGCCCCTCGAGGAGCGGGGCCGGGTCCACGAGGTGGAACCACACCAGCGCCCCGATCGCGAGCACGTTGTTCGCGATCGGGACCCACGCGGCGACCGCGAAGCGGTGGCGCACGTTGAGCAGGCTCGTCGCCAGGCCGATGAGCCCGTAGAAGAAGATCTGGGGGACGAACCAGCGCAGCAGGGTGGTGGCGAGGGTCCGCTGGGCCTCGACGACCGCGGCCGTGGCCGCCGCCGGCGCGGAGCTCGAGGTCCGCGAGACGAAGGTGAAGCCCTGGACGATCCACGGGGCGAAGACCCAGGCCAGGACCGAGGCCGCCACGAGGACGACCATCGCCAGGCTCACCACCGAGGAGATGGAGCGCCACGCGCGGCGCTCCCCCTCGCGGGCCAGGGACTCGACGAAGACCGGGATGAAGGTCGCCATGGCGACGCCCCCGAGCACGACGTCGAAGAGCATGTTGGGCACCGTGTTGGCGAGGTTGAAGGCGTCGGCGATCGGGGTGAAGCCGAGCACCCAGGCGAGGACGAAGACGCGCACCAGCCCGGTCAGGCGCGAGACGAGCGTCCCGGCGGCCATCGAGGCGACCCGGGTGGAGTGGCGGGAGTCGACGTTCATCGCGCGTGCCGACCGACCGTGCGCCGGCGCGTGGTGCGCCACCACCACCACGCCAGCACGAGCAGGGAGAGGGCCGTGAGCAGGTAGCCGACGACAGAGGTCCCGGCGATGCGCACCTGGACGGCGCTGCGGGCTAGTTCCAGCTGCCCGTTGGGGGTGGTGAGGGCGACCTCGAGGGTCACCGAGCTCGCCGTGGCCCGGGCCGTCGGCACGTCGACCGAGACGGTCGGCGCGTTGAGGTTCACCGCGACGGCGGTGCCCCGGGGGAAGGCCAGGCCCTCGGCCGAGACGTGCACCACGGCCGCGAGGTCGTAGCCGGCGCTCGAGTGGATCGTCACCGGCAGCGCGTTGCCCGGCCCGGCGAGGGTGATGGTGCTGGCGTCGATCGTGACGAGCCCCAGCTGGGCGTCGAGCGCGGCCTGGGCCTGGGCGATCGCGTCCTGGCGCCGTGCCGGTGGACCGACCTGCTCGGCGCTGGCCACCGCGACCCGCAGCGCGGTCGCCACGGGGCCGCTGCGCACCGCCTGGGCGAAGGAGTTGACCTCACCGATGACCGTGAGCAACGAGGCGACGTTCCGACTCGACCAGGTCGAGG
>JAKAEP010000006.1 GCA_021818265.1 Actinomycetes bacterium | reverse complement strand
GTGATCCAGCCGATGTCGGCCGCGGTCCAGCACACGTCGGTCTCGGGCTTCACGTCGAAGATCTGCCAGTGGGTGGTGGCGCACTGGGTCAGGTAGCCGCCCGTGGTGTGGTAGATGCCCTTGGGCTTCGCCGTCGTGCCCGAGGTGTACATGATGAGCAGAGTCTGCTCGGCCGGGAACGACTGGCACTCGTGGGTCGTGCTCTGGCGCTCGACGAGCTCGTGCCACCAGTGGTCGCGCCCCTCCACCCAGTCGACGTCACCCCCGGTGCGGCGCACGACGAGCACGGCGCGCACGTTGGGGCAGGTCTTCAGCGCCTCGTCGACGGCCGGCTTGAGCGGGCTCGCCGCACCACGCCGGAAGGCGCCGTCGGCCGTGACGACGACCTGGCAGTCGGAGTCGAGGATGCGACTCGACAGGGCCTCGGCCGAGAAGCCCGCGAAGACGACCGAGTGGGCCGCCCCCAGGCGAGCGCAGGCCAGCATGGCCACGACCGCCTCGGGGATCATCGGCATGTAGATCGCCACGCGGTCACCCGTCTTCACCCCGAGCTCGGTCAGGGCGTGGGCCGCCTGGGCGACCATCTTCTGCAGGTCGGCGTAGGTGATCGTGCGGGTCTCGCCCTCGGCGTCGGCCACCCAGTGGTAGGCGACCTTGTCGCCGCGGCCGGCTTCGACGTGGCGGTCGACGCAGTTGTAGGCCGCGTTCAGCTCTCCGTCACTGAACCACTTGGCGAAGGGCAGATCCCACTCGAGGGTCTTGGTTGGCGCCGTGGTCCAGGTGAGCCGGTCGGCCTCACGGCGCCAGTAGGCGACCGGGTCGGCATCGGCCTCGGCGTAGATCTCCGGTCCGACGTTGGCCTGGGCGGCGAACTCCGAGCTCGGTGCGAAGCTTCTCGTCTCAGCGAGCCAGGCTTCCAGTCGTGCTTCGGTCATCGTTCCCCCTACTCGTGCGTGTCCCTCTCCACCGACCCTCGTCGGCGACTTTCCTGACAGTACCCCTCACTCGCCCGCAAATGCCAACAGCGCCCGACTCCTCGCGGAGCGGGCGCTGTTGGCGGTTGGGTCCGGTGGCAAGCCACCAGTGACCCCTAGGTTAGCCGCGCGGACCGACCGGGAACACTACTTTTCCATGGGTCTCGTTCACCACCCCGGCCATGGAGGCGTACCACGCACCGGCCGCCGTGGCGAGGCCGATGTAGCCACCCCAGTGCGTCGCGGTGGCGTGCCCGGCACCCCAGGCGCCGATGGTCAACAGGATGAAGGTTATCGACAGGAGGATGAAGACGCCGAAGACCGCCGTGTTGGTCTTGGCGGCCGCAATCGTCATGTACAGGGTAAAGATGGTCCACCCCAACAGGAAGATCCCGACGGTGTCGGTCCCCGCCCCTAGGTTGAACTTGATCAGGGCGTAGAAGGCCAGCCAGAAGGCACCGTACGACGTGAACGCAACCGCGCCGAAGGTGTTCTTGCGGATGAACTCCCACATGCCCGCCAAGAGCTGAGCCAGGCCGCCGTAGAAGAAGGCCAGGGCCAGCGCCGCTGCCACACCGCCGCCGTGCCAGATGTTGGCGTTGGCGCTACTGAGGCAGAAGGTGGTCATTGCGAACCCGGCAAGCCCCAAGGGGCCCGGGTCCGCGACTTTGTGTTCCATTAATTCCCCCCACACGTGTGTGTCGGGCCGCCGGGGTGACGGCCCACAGTGATTACACACCATGCGGCGACCTCGGCGTGGGATGGCCGCTCTGGGTTGTCCACAAGGGCGAGTGGTCAACGGCGCGCTAGGGACCAAAGTCCCTACGGCGCGTCGATCGCCTCGCGGAGCCCCCGCACGAAGGACTCGACCTGCTCGGGACTCGCCCCGTCGAGCACCCGGCGCACGAGGGCCGAGCCGACGATCGCCCCGTCGGCCACCGCCGCCGCCGCCCGCGCCTGCTCGGGGCTCGCGATGCCGATGCCGACGTAGGCCGGGACGGGTGAGGCCGCCCGGATCCGCTCGACGACCGCCGCCCCGTCACCGAGGCCGACCGCGGCCCCCGTGACGGCCATGCGCGCGGCGGCGTAGACGAAGCCGCGCGAGCGCGCGGCGACGCGCGCGACGCGCTCGGGCGGCGTCGAGGGCGCGACCATGAGCACGGTCGCGAGGTCCCCCGCGTCGCACACCGCCGCCCACTCGTCGAGCTCCTCGAGGGCGAGGTCGGGCAGGATGGTCCCGAGCACCCCGGCCTCGCGGAGCCGGCCGGCCGCCCGCTCGAGTCCGTAGTGGTAGACGACGTTGCAGTAGGTCATCGCCACGAGCGGCACCCCGAGGTCGAGCGCGCCGAGCTCGGCGCAGACCGAGTCCAGGGTGGTGCCGGCCGCGAGGGCCGCGAGGGCCGCCTCTTGGATGACGGGACCGTCCATCATGGGGTCCGAGAAGGGCAGGCCCACCTCGAGGGCGTCCGCCCCACCCGCCACGGCCGCCTCGAGCAGGCGCGTCCAGTCCGGTCGGGCCCCGGCCATCAGGTAGGGCACGAGCGCGCGACGCCCGCTCGCGCGCACCGCCCCCAGGCGCTCGTCGAGGGTGGTCACCCGTCCCCCCTCATCAGGGCGCGCACCTGGGCCACGTCCTTGTCGCCGCGACCCGACAGGTTGAGCAGGACCGTCGTCCCCGGTGCCAGCTCGTTGCCGGCGGCGCCGGCGACCCAGGCGACCGCGTGGGCCGTCTCGAGCGCCGGGATGATCCCCTCGGTTTCGCTCAAGAGGGTGAGCCCGTCGAGGACCTCGTCGTCGGAGATCCCGACGTACTGCGCCCGACCGGAGGCGGCGAGGTGGGCGTGCTCGGGGCCGATGCCCGGGTAGTCGAGGCCCGCCGAGATCGACTGGGCCTCCTCGATCTGGCCGAACTCGTCCTGGAGCAGCATCGAGCGCATCCCGTGCAGGACCCCGGGCGCGCCGTGGCCGATCGCCGACCCCCCGGCGGCCTCGACGCCCACCAGCCGGGCGGAGGTGTCGGCGAAGCCGGCGAAGACCCCGGCCGCGTTGGAGCCGCCGCCGACGCAAGCGACGACGACGTCGGGCACGCCGACGCCGAGGTCCTCGAGCTGGGAGCGAGCCTCGTCGCCGATGACGCGCTGGAACTCGCGCACCATCCACGGGAAGGGGTGGGGCCCCATGACCGAGCCGATGCAGTAGTGGGTGTCGGCGACGCAGGTCACCCACTCGCGCAGCGCCTCGTTCACGGCGTCCTTCAGGGTGCGGCTCCCCGAGGTCACCGGCACGACCCTCGCGCCGAGCAGCTCCATGCGAAAGACGTTGAGCTCCTGGCGTCGGGTGTCGACCTCGCCCATGAAGACGGTGCACTCGAGCCCCAGGCGGGCCGCCGCGGTGGCCGTGGCCACCCCGTGCTGGCCGGCGCCGGTCTCGGCGATGACGCGGCCCTTGCCCATGCGACGCGTGAGCAGGGTCTGGCCGACGACGTTGTTGATCTTGTGCGAGCCCGTGTGGGCGAGGTCCTCGCGCTTGGCGTAGACGCGCAGGCCCAGGCGCTCCGAGAGCCGCGCCAGTGGCGTCACGGGGGTCGGGCGACCGCCGAAGAGGCGCAGGGTCTCGTGGAACTCGGCCACGAAGGCGGGGTCGGCCCAGGCCTCGGCGAAGGCGGACTCGAGCTCGAGGCAGGCGGGCACGAGCGCCTCGGGCACGAAGCGCCCGCCGAACTCGCCGAAGCGCCCGCGCCCGTCGGGCGGTCCCATCACGCTCATCGACCCTCCCCCGTCCGCGCGAGCGCCGCACGCGCCGCCGCGACGAAGTCGCGGACCTTGGCCGGGTCCTTGCGCCCGGGGGCGGACTCGACCCCGGTCGCGCAGTCCACGCCGTCGGCGCCGGTCGCCGAGACGACCCCGGCGACGTTGGTCGCGTCGAGCCCGCCCGCGACGATCACGGGCACCGCGAAGGGCCGCTCGGCACGCCCGGCGTAGCCGTGGCGTCGCCCCGATCCCGGCACCGGGCCGTCGACGAGCACGGCGTCGACGCGGCGCTCGTCGTAGCTCGACCACTCCCCCTCGCCCACGCTCAGGGCCTTGATCACCCGGACCCCCCGACCGCGCAGCTCGTCGCGCAGGCCCGCCTCGAGGGGGCCGTGCACCTGGACGGCGTCGACCGCGAGCCCGGCGAGCGCCGCGCGGACCTCCTCGGCCGACTGGTCCTTGAAGACCGCGACCCGGGTCGCGCGGCCCTCGAGGGCAGCGGCGATGGCCCGGGCCCGCTCCGGGGCCACCCGGCGCGGGGAGTCGGCGAGGATCACCCCGATCGCGTCCGCGCCGGCCTCGGCGCACGCCAGGGCGTCCTCGACGGTCGTCACCCCGCAGACCTTGACGGTCCCGGCGAGCGATCGGCGCGACGCGACGGCGGCGAAGGCGCCCACCGTCGCGACCGGGTCGGCAGCGGTGACGAAGGCCTCGCCCACCAGCACGGCGTCGAAGCCCGCCTCGGCGGCCCGGCGCACGTCGGCGGGGCTGGCGAGCCCCGACTCGCAGACCCGGACGCACCCCGGGGGCAGCGACGCCGCCACGCGCGCGGCCCGTGCGGGGTCGACCTCGAAGGTGCGCAGGTCCCGCTGGTTCACCCCGACGAGGGTCGCCCCCACGTCGCGCGCGCGCGCGGCCTCGTCCTCGTCGTGGACCTCGACGAGGGCGTCGAGCCCGACGCGCGCGGCGAGCTCGTGGTAGCGCTCGAGCTCGTCGTCGTCGAGGGCGGCCACGATGAGCAGCACGGCCGCCGCCCCGGCGTCGCGCGCGTCGAGCACGTCGTTCTCGCAGACCGTGAAGTCCTTGCGCAGGAGGGGCACCGCCACGGCGGCGCGCACCGCCGCCAGGTCCTCGAGCGACCCGCCGAAGTGGGGCCCGTCGGTGAGCACCGAGACCATCGTGGCACCCCCGGCGACGTAGTCCCGGGCCTGGTCGGGGGCGTCGAGGCCGGCCCGGAGCACCCCGCGCGACGGGGAGCGGCGCTTCACCTCGGCGATGACCTTGACGCGCGGGCCGCCGGCGAGGGCCGAGCGGGCCGAGGGTCCGGCGTAGGCGGGCGCGTCCAGGCGGGCGCGCCAGTCACGGCCGTCGTCACGGGCGCGACGGCGGTGCCACGCGACGATGTCGTCGAGGTACGTGGCGCCCATCACGGCATGGTACCCGGGTCGGCCGTCGCGACGACCGCGGGTATCGTTGCGAGATGCTGCGTGAGGCCCGCGCGTGATCGCGTCGTTCGCCCTCGAGGTCTTGAACCCCCTCGTGCGCGGCACCGACATGGAGCGTGCGGCCGCCCGGGACGCGCTCGCCGAGATCCTGGCCGGCCGGGTCGAGGGCGTGCAGATCGCGAGTTTCCTCACCGCCCTCACCGTCAAGGGCGAGACGGTCGAGGAGATGACCGGCTTCGTCGACGCGATGATCGACGCGGCCACGACCTTCGACGTCGGGCCGGCGGCCATCGACATCGTGGGCACCGGGGGCGACCAGCTCCACTCGGTGAACGTCTCGACCATGGCCGCCCTCGCGGTCGCCGGGTGCGGGGTGCCCGTCGCCAAGCACGGCAACCGCGCGGCCTCCTCCTCGGTCGGGGCCGCCGACGTGCTCGAGGCGCTCGGGGTCCGCCTGGACGTGCCGGCCGAGGTGGCCGCGGCCTGCGTCGAGGAGGCCGGGATCGGCTTCCTCTTCGCGCCCGCCTACCACCAGGGCCTCGGCTACCTCGGCCCGATCCGGCGGGCCCTCAACTTCCGGACCGTCTTCAACGTCCTCGGACCGCTCGCCAACCCGGCGCTCGTGCGCCGGGCCCTCATCGGGGTGGCCCACGAGCCCCAGCTCGAGCGCATGGCGCGGGTGCTCTTCGCGCGCGGCACCGACCACTCGATCCTGGTCCACGGCGGCGACGGGCTCGACGAGCTCACCCTCGCCGCGCCCTCGAGGCTCATGGTCGTGACACCCCTCGCCGTGGTGCCCGAGACCCTCGACGCCCCCGGGGAACTCGGACTGCACCACGAGACCGAGGCGATCCGCGGCGGCGACCTCGCCCACAACGTCGCCGTCGTGCGGGCCTTCCTCGAGGGCCGTCAGGGGCCCGTCTTCGACGTGGTCTGCGCGAACGCCGCCCTGGCCCTGCGGGTCGCGGGCCGCGTCGAGAGCCTCGTCCAGGGCTTCGCGCTGGCGAGCGCCGCGGTCGTCGAAGGCCAGGCGGCGCGTGCCCTCGAGCGGCTCGTGGCGATCACCACCGCCTAGAGGGCGCGGAGCTCCTCGCGGTAGCGCCGGGCGTTGTTGACGTAGAGCTCGGCCGAGTGGCGGATGAGCTCGACGTCGCTCGCCCCCTCGCGCACGGTGGCCGGGACCCCCACGGCGAGCGCGCCCTCGGGCACGTCGGTGCGGTTGCGCACGACGGCCCCCGCCGCGACGGTCGCCCCGGAGCGGACGGTCGCGTGGTGCAGGACGATCGAGCCGCTGCCGACGAGGGCGCCGTCTTCGATCACGCAGCCCTCGAGGTGGGCGAGGTGGCCCACCACGCAGTCGCTCCCCACGACGGTGGGGAACTCGGCGACGGCGTGCACCACGGTCCCGTCCTGGATCGAGGTCCGCTCGCCCACGATGACCGTCCCGTAGTCGCCGCGCAGGACGGCCCCGGGCCAGACCGAGGAGCCGGCGCCGATGCGCACGTCGCCGATCACCACGGCGTCGGGGTGGACGAAGGCCTCAGGGTGGATGGTCGGGGTGCGCTCACCTAGGGCGTAGATCGGCACGGTGCCTCCTTCGAACGCTGGCCACACTACCCAGGGTCAGTGGGCGAGCCAGTGGATCAGCTGGTAGATGCGCCACCCGAGGTAGACGACGGTGGCGACAATGAAGAGCCGCCAGCGCCACGGGACGGGCTCGTGGGTCGGCTCGGGGACGGGCTCGCCGCAGACCTCGCAGACCTCGCCCTCCACGGGGCGGTCGCACGTCTCGCACCACCGCTCCACTACTCGGTGCGCACCCTCACTCGGATCGGCGAGGTCCCGAGCTCGAAGCGCTCGCGCAGGCTGCGCTCGACGTAGCGCAGGTAGGTCGCGGGGAGCCGCCCGGCCACGAACAGCGTGAAGGTCGGGGGCTCGCTGGCGCCCTGGACGGCGTAGCGGATCTTGCCCGTCGGGGCCGGCTGGCGCTGCTGGAGGTCGCGGATCGCCCGGTTGAGGGCCCCGGTGGGCACCCGCTTGGCGTAGTCCTCGGCGGCGGTGACCAGCGCCGGCCACAGGCGGTGCACGCCGCGCCCGGTGGTGGCCGTCGTCTTCAAGACGGGCGCGTCGCCCAAGAAGGCGAGCCGCTCGCCCACCGACGCGAGGACTGCCGGGCGGGCCTCGGTCGAGACGAGCTCCCACTTGTTGAGCACGACCACCGCCGGGCAGCCCGCCCCGGCGATCCGCTCGGCCAGGCGCTGGTCCTGACCGGTGGCCCCCACGGTCGCGTCGATCACGAGGATCGCGAGGTCGGCCCCGTCGAGGGCCTTGAGGCTGCGCAGGGTGGCGTAGGTGTCCACGCCGGCCTCGGTCCTCGCGCGCCGGCGCAGCCCGGCGGTGTCGATGAAGCGCACCGGCCCGTCCTCGGTCTCGACGACCGTGTCGACGGCGTCGCGGGTCGTGCCGGGGAGGTCGTGCACGACGGAGCGCTCCTCGCCGATGAGCCGGTTGAAGAGGGTCGACTTGCCGACGTTCGGCCGGCCCACGATCGCCACCCGCAGTTCGTCGCCCGTTGCCGCCGGGGCCTCAGGGCGGACCTCGGCCCGACCTCCGTCGTCGGCGGGCTCCGGGAGCCGCGCCACGATCGCGTCGAGGAGCTCCCCGGCGCCGCGGCCGTGCAGGGCGCTGACGGCGTAGGGGTCGCCGAGCCCCAGGCCCACGAACTCCCAGGCCGTCGCCTCGCGGGCGGCGTCGTCGGCCTTGTTCGCCACGAGCAGCACTGGACGGTGGCTGCGGCGGATCCAGCGCGCGGCGCGCGCGTCCTCCTCGACCGGCCCGGTCTCGGCGTCGACGACGAAGAGCACGAGGTCGGCGGCGGCGACGGCGGCCTCGGCCTGGCGCGAGACCTTCTCCTCGAGGGCGTCGCCGGCTTCCAGCCAGCCGCCGGTGTCCACGACGTCGAAGGAGCGTCCGGCCCACTCGACCTCGACGCTCGTGCGGTCGCGGGTGACCCCGCGCTGGTGCTCGACGACGGCGACGCGCCGCGCGGCCAGTCGGTTCACGAGGGAGCTCTTGCCCACGTTGGGCCGGCCCACGATGGCGACCTGGGGGCGGCTCACGCGCTCACGAGCGGGCTGAGGGCGGCGTCGAGCGCCCGCCGCAGGTCGAGACCGGTGGTGGCGACCGGGGTCACGGGACGCACGAGGTCCTCGAGGCCCGAGCCGTCGAGGAATCGGCCCTCGTTGAGGCAGACGTCGGGCACCAGGCAGGTCCGTTCGGGGGCCACCGCGGCCAGGGCCCGGTTGAGGTCGGGCGCGGTGAGCAGGCCCGCCACCTTGATGTTGCCGCCGAAGTAGCGGTTCTCGACGACCACCACCTCGACCTGGCCGTAGCCGTGCTCGTCGAGCAGGTCGCGCAGGATCGGCCCGGCGTAGGCGCCGGTGAGGACCGTCACGCCGGCGCTCGGGCCGCCGGGGGGCGCGACGGGCCCGGGCGCGCGCGCGGCGCGATAGCCGAGCGCCGGCGCCCCGTCGACGGACTGGAAGAAGCCCGAGCCGAGGCGCGCCATCGCGGTGCGCTCGGCGAAGCTCTGGCGGAACGAGGCCACCATGCCGACGCCGTTCTCGGCCTCGTCGAGGCTGGCGAAGGAGTCCGGGCCGGGCGGCTCGAGCCCGGCCACGAGGTAGAACTCGTCGCTCGCGAAGACCCGGGCGGTGCCGAAGAGGTCGCGGGTGAGGGCCTGGTAGCGCTCGGCGAGCTCGACGACGACGGCGGCCTCGGCCGCCGTGTGCGGGCGCATCGTCTCCTCGCTCGAGAGGTCGCTCACCCCCACGGGCACCAGGGAGAGCGACGCGAGCTCCGGGTAGAGGGAGACCACGTCGTCGAGGGTGCGCACCAGCTCGTCGCCGTCGTTCACCTCCGGGCAGACCACCACCTGGCCGTGCACGCTCACCCCGGCCGTCAGCAGCTCGCGCAGCCACCGCAGGCTCGTGGCGCCCCGCGGGTTGCGCAGCATGGCCGCGCGCAGCTCGGGGTTCGTCGTGTGGATCGAGACGTAGATCGGTGAGAGGCGCTCCTCGAGGACCCGCTCGAGGTCGAGCTCGGTGAAGCGGGTCAGCGTGGTGTAGTTGCCGTAGAGGAACGAGAGGCGGTAGTCGTCGTCCTTCACGTAGAGCGACCGGCGCAGCCCCTTGGGCAGCTGGTAGATGAAGCAGAACGAGCAGTGGTTGTCGCACGTGCGGATCCGGTCGAAGACGGCCGAGTCGATCGCCAGGCCCACCGGCTCGCCGGCGACCTTGTCGACGACGACCTTGCGGGCGAGCGGCTCCCCGGGGCGTCGCACGACCAGGGTCGGCGAGGGGCCGTCGACGAGCTGCTGGTAGGCGATGATGTCGGTCGGGGCGACTCCCTCGACGCTCACCAGCTCGTCACCGACCGCGAGGTCGCACCGAGAGGCCGGCGAGCCCGGCGTGATCGCGGAAATGCGGGCGCCGGACACCCCTCCAGCCTAGGCAGCCGCCCCCGGGGCCGAAACTAGGCTGAGCCCGTGGACGTCGAGAAGGTCGTGCTCGCGGCCCCCCGGGGCTTCTGTGCCGGCGTCGAGAAGGCCATCAAGGCCCTCGACTGGATGACCCGGGTCTTCGAGCCGCCCGTCTACTGCTACCACGAGATCGTCCACAACCGCGTGGTGGTCGAGCACTTCCGGCGCCGGGGCGTCGTCTTCGTCGACGACGTGGCCCTCGCGCCCCCCGGCGCGCCGATCATGCTCAGCGCCCACGGCTCGCCGCCCGAGGTCGTCGAGCGGGCCCGGGCCCGCGGCGGCACGGTCGTGGACGCGGTCTGCCCCCTCGTCACGAAGGTGCACCACGAGCTCAAGGTCCGCGCGTCCAAGGGCTTCACCGTGCTCTACGTCGGCCACGAGGGCCACGAGGAGGCGGTCGGCACGATGGCCGTGGCGCCCGCCGCTGTGCGCCTCGTCGAGCGGCCCGCCGACGTCGACGCGCTCGCCGGCCTCGCGGGGCCGGTGGCGCTGTTGAACCAGACCACCCTTAGCCTCGACGAGTGGCGCGACGTGCGCGAGCGGGTCGCCGAGGTCTTCCCCGAGGTCTGGACCCCGTCGCGCAGTGACCTGTGCTTCGCGACCACCAACCGCCAGGCGGCGCTGCGCGAGGCGGCCGCCGACGCCGACGCGGTCGTGGTGATCGGCTCGGCCAACTCCTCGAACACCGTGGCCCTGGCGAAGGTCGCGGCCACGGTCTGTGCCGGCCCGGTGCTGCGGGTGAACGGGGCCGACGAGCTGCCCGACGACCTCGCCGGCGTCGTCGCCGTGACGGCCGGCGCCTCGGCGCCCGAGTCCCTCGTGGAGGAGGTGCTCGCTCGGCTCGCGCCGCGCGAGGGGGTCGAGGTCCGCTCGACGGTCCTCGAGGAGGAGTACTTCCCCCCGCCGCCCGAGCTGCGCGAGCTGCTGCGCGCCCTCGCCGCCGTGCTCGACGCGGCCCTGGGCGCCCACGGCGACCCGTCGGAGCCTTCGGACCGCGACTTCGGCGCGGCCGAGGTCCTCGCCGGCGCCCCCTAGGGCCAAAACCCCTACCGGGATAGTATTTTCCGGTGACCTTCACCAGCATGGACGCCTCCACGCGCGAGCAGTGGGGCGAGATCGCGGCGCGCACCCTCGGGGCCCAGCCCCGGGTGGCGAGGCGGCTCTTGGACATGGTCCGAGGTCTCTCGGAGATCACCGACGGCTTCTCGATCGACCAGATGCGCCACGCCCTGCAGACCGCGACGCGCGCCGAGCGCGACGGGGCCGACGAGCAGGTCGTGGTGGCGGCCCTCCTGCACGACGTGGGCAAGCTCATCTCGGTGCCGAACCACCCGCGGATCGCCGCGGAGATCCTGCGGCCCTACGTGCGCGACGAGGTCTACGCCATGGTCGCCCACCACCAGGACTTTCAGGGCCGCTACTACTACGAGCACCTGGGGCTCGACCCGGACCTGCGCCGCCACCACGAGGGCCAGCCCTGGTACGGGCTCGCCGAGCGCTTCGCCGACGAGTGGGACCAGCGGGCCTTCGACCCGGACTACCCCGCCGAGCCCCTCGAGCACTTCGAGCCGATGGTGGAACGCGTCTTCGCGCGCGCCCACTCCCTCTAGCGACCCACAGGAGAGACATGGCCACGATCGACCTGGAGAGGCGCCGGCTCGCGCGGCTGCGCGAGTACGCGATCGCCCAGGCCCTCGAGCGCTTCGAGGGCGACTACCCCGGCTTCACCCCCGAGCCCATCGTGGCGTCGCTGTGCGCCTACGAGGAGGAGGGCAACATCGGCGACGTCCTGGCCAAGATGCCCGAGACGATCGACGGGCAGGCCTACACGGTGCTCGTGGTCGTCGACGGCGGCGAGGACCGCACGGCCGAGATCGCCCGGACCTTCCCGGCCGCCCGGGTGATCGAGTTCCCGGTCAACCTGGGCCACGGGGTGGCCCTGCAGGTGACGTACCGCTACTGCATCGACCACGGGGTCAAGTACGTCGTCACCCTCGACGCCGACGGCCAGAACGACCCGGCCGAGATGGGCCAGATCCTGAAGCCCCTCCTCGACGACGAGGCCGACTTCGTGGTCGCGAGCCGGGTGCTCGGGGTCGACAAGACGACCGACGTGGTGCGAAAGACCGGTGTGCGCTTCTTCTCCTTCGTCATGAACCGGATGACCGGCGCGGATCTCACCGACACCTCCACGGGTTACCGGGGGCTGCGGGTGACGATGCTCGCCGACGTCGTCGACCGGCTGGCCCAAGAGCAGTACCAGACGGCCGAGCTGCTGATCACCTGCCTCAAGCGGGGCTGGCGGGCGAGCGAGGTCCCGACCGTGTGGTACCCGCGGGCCTCGGGCACCACGAAGAAGGGCAAGAACTGGCTCTTCGGCTTCCGCTACGCCCGGGTCGTCTTCGGCACCTGGTGGCGCGAGCGCTGAGCCCGGCGCCGATTCCGGAGCGGCCGCCACTCCGGGCTAGCCTGACGGCCGACTCGCCGGAGAGGTAGGACCCGGCGGGCGGGTGCAAGGAGGCATCGCCGTGGTCGAGTCGGGTCCGTCGCCGTCGTCCCTCCTCCGACCCGCCCCGGCCACCCGGCCGCGCGAGGGGAACGACCGCGCGAGCAGCGTCGCGCTCGTCCTCGCCCTCGTCAGCGCGGCGGCGACCTACGCGCTCGTCGTGCTCGGCAGCACCGTGCGGGTCACGAACTCCGGGATGGGCTGTCCCAGCTGGCCCCTCTGCTACGGCCGGCTCGGGCCGATCGACCGGTTCCACGCCCTGCTGGAGCAGTCGCACCGCTACCTCGTCGTGGTCGTGACCCTGTGCGCGCTGGCCACGGCGCTCGCCGCGTGGCGCGCCCGGCGCCGCCACGCCGTCCTCGTCCCGGCGGCGATCGCCGTGGGCCTCGTCGTCGTCCAGGCCGGGCTCGGCGCGCTCACCGTGCTCGCGAAGAACGCGCCGTGGACCGTCGCCGTCCACCTCGTGGTGGGGCTCCTCTTCCTCGGGGCCACGACCGTCAGCGCCGCCGTCGCGCTCTGGGGAACGGGCCGAAGCCTCACCCTGCGCTCCCTCGGGCGCTCCGGCGGGGCCGTCCTGCTCGCGACGCTCGCGACGATCGTGGGCGGGAGCCTCGTCGTCGCCAACGGCGCCGGGCGCGCGTGCGCGGGCTGGCCCCTGTGCCCGGCGGGGGCGCCGGGGCTCGCCGACTGGCAGCTCGTCCACCGGTCCCTCGCCGTGCTCGCGGCCGCGGGGCTGGGGTACTACGTCGTCGCGCGCTGGGGACGCGGCTCGCTCCGCTGGCGCACGAGCGCCCTGGTCGCCGTGGGCCTCTTCGCGCTCGTGGCGGGCATGGGCGCCCTCAGCGCCCTCACCCGGGCCACCGCCACCTGGCAGGACGCCCACCTGGCCGCGGTGGGCCTGCTGTGGGTGGCCGTCGTGACGAGCGCGGTCCTCGCGGCGCTCGGCGACGCGCCGCGCCCGGGGGTCCCCGGCTAGGCGCCCCGACGCTCCAGCGCCTGGTGGTAGGCGTCCTCGAGCCGTCGGCGCAGCTCCTCAGAGGCGGCCGCCACCTCCGAGCGCTTCACGCGCCCCTCGGGCCCGGGGACGGGCGGGCGGAGCGGCTCGCCCACGACCACGACCACCTTCGAGGGGCGGGGCAGCCAGGCCCCCACCGGCATCGCCTCGTCGGAGCCGGCGATGCCCACCGGCACCACGGTGGCCCCGGTGCGCGCGGCGACGAACATCGCCCCGTCGTGCAGGGGCTTGACGTGGTAGCCCTCCTCGCGCGTGCCCTCGGGGAAGACGATGAGGGCCAGCCCCTCGCCCAGGGCGCGCTCGGACAGGCGCATCGCCTCGCGGTCGGTCGAGCCGCGCTCGACCTTGAAGGCGCCGAGCTCGCGCAGCACCAGCGAGAACCAGCGCGTCTTGAAGATCCCCTCTTTGGCCATGAAGTACACCTTGCGCCGCGAGAGGAAGATGGTGAAGACGAAGTCGACGTTGGAGCGGTGGATCGGCGCGATGAGCACCGGACCGGTCGGCGGGATGTGCTCGGCGCCGATCACCGTCGGGCGGAAGAGCAGTCGTGCGAGCCCCCCGAGGAGCGCGCGGGCGAAACGGTAGACGGGGGTCCAGCCCCGGCTCAGTGCGGTCTCGTCCTCAGCCACGCCCGGATCTCCTCGACGACCTCCTCCACGGAGCGCCCCGTCGTGTCTAGCACGAGGGCATCGGGCGCCCGGCGCAGCGGCGAGGCCGCGCGCGAGGCGTCGGCCTCGTCGCGGCGCGCCACCGAGGCCGCGCCCTCCTCGCCGCGGCGACGGGCCCGCTCCTCGAGCGACGCGGTGAGAAAGACCTTCACCGTCGCGTTCGGGAAGACGACCGTGGTGATGTCGCGCCCCTCGACGACGGTGCCCTCGGGCTGGCGGTCGGCGAAGGCCCGCTGGCGCTCGACCATCTGGGCGCGCACCTCGGGGTTGGCCGCGACGATCGAGACGGCCTCGTTGACCCGCTCGGTGCGGATCGCGTCCTCGACGTCGCGCCCGTCGATCACCACCCGCGGGAGCGTCTCGATGGCCGCGGCGCGCGCGAGCGCCGCCACCGCCGGAGCGTCGGACGGCTCCACCCCACGGTCGAGCGCGGCGACCGTCACCGCCCGGTACATCGCGCCCGTGTCGAGGAACGACCAGCCGAGCGCGCTCGCCAGGGCCCGCGCGACGCTGGACTTGCCCGAGCCGGCCGGCCCGTCGATGGCGATGACCCGGTCGCTCACGCGAGCAATGCTAAGTCGCGGAAGAAGTGCGGGTAGCTGGAAGCGACGGTCTCGGCACCCTCGATCGCGCAGCCGCGCCCGGCCGCGCCGGCGACCGCCGCGGCCATGACCATGCGGTGGTCGAGCCCCGCGTCGAGGCGGAAGGGCGCGAAGCGCCGCGCGGCGCCGAGCCCCTCGACGAAGAAGTCGTCGCCCTCGGCCCAGGCCGTCGCGCCGAGGCGACGGGCCAGCTCGAGCGACCCGGCGAAGCGGTCGGACTCTTTGACGCGCAGCTCGCTCATGGCGCGAAAGGCGCTCACCCCCTCGGCCGCGCACGCCGCGACGGTGAGGATCGGCACCTCGTCCACCGAGGGGATCTCGTGGCTGTGCACCTCGGTGGCGACGAGCGCCGATGAGAGGGCCGAGAGGGAGTGGAACGACCCGTGGTCGTGGAGGGCGACGCGCGCCCCCATCCGGGCGAGGACCGCCACGAAGCCGACCCGCTCGGGGGCGGAGTCGAGGCTCACGACCTCGAGCGAGGCGTCCTCGTGGATGGCGCCGAGCACCGCGAAAAAGGCGGCCTGCGAGGGGTCGCCCGGGACGTGCCACCCGCGCGCGCGCGGTCGGCCCGGACGGAGCTCGACGCGTCGCCCGGAGCCCTCGGCGGCGACCTCGAGGTCGAGACCGGCCTCGCGCATCGTGTCCTCGGTCGTCGTGCGGGTGCGCACCGTCTCCACAACGGTCGTCGGTCCCTGCGCCCCGAGGCCGGCGAACAGCACCGCTGACTTGACCTGGGCGCTCGGCACCGGGACGCGGTACTCGATGCCCGTGAGCGGTCCGCCCTCGACGACGAGGGGCGCGTGAAGGGTCGGCCCCTCGCCGCGCACCCGCGCGCCCATCAGCCGCAGCGGCGCCGCGACCCTGTCCATCGGGCGGCGCGAGAGGGAGGGGTCGCCGACCAGCCGGTGCGTCCCGGCGACACCGGCCACGACCCCGCAGAGCAGGCGCATCGTGGTGCCCGAGTTGGCGCACTCGAGAGGCTCGGCGCTGGCGCGCAGGCCCTCCGGAGGGCCGCTCACCCGGACGCGGTCCTCGTCGGGCTCCACCCGGGCACCGAGGCGGGCCACGGCCTCGAGCGTCGCCGCGACGTCGGCCCCGGGCGAAAGCCCACTCAGGGTGCTCGCCCCCTCGGCCAGCGCCGAGAGGAGCACGGCCCGGTGGGAGTAGCTCTTGTCGCCGGGGACCCGGACCGAGCCGCGCACCCGCGCCAGTGGCGCGACCTCGGTCACTCCCGGCCCACCCCGAAGCCCCGCGCCGCGAGCGCGGCGGCGAGCTCGGTCGCCCTCGCGGCCTCCACCGCGAGCAGCAACGTGCCGCCCGTGCCCTCGATCCCGTGGGCGATCTCGATGTCGTAGATGTTCACGAGGGCCTCGGAGGCGGTGCGGGTCACCGTGGCCAGCACCCCGGGCTCGTCGCTCACCGCGACGCGCAGGTAGGCGAGCTCCTCGGGGTGCAGGGCCCGACCCGGCAGGCGGCGACGGGCGTCGGCGGCGCTCTGCAGGTCGCCCGAGAGCGTCGGGCGGTCCCCCGCCTCGAGGGCGCGGCGCAGCCGCGACAGTCGGCCCTCGAGGGCGGCCAGCGACGCGGTGACCGCCGCGCGGTTCTCGAAGAGCACGTCGGGCCAGATGCTCGGGTCGCCGGCCGCCACCCGGGTCATGTCGCGGAACCCGCCGGCCGCCAGCTGCAGCAGGACCGCGTCCTGCTCGGCCGCGTCGGCCGCCTCGTTCATCAGCGCCCCGGCGAGCAGGTGGGGCACGTGGCTCGCCACCGCGACCAGCCGGTCGTGGTCGGGGGCCGGCACCGCGATCACGTTGGCGCCCAGCTCGCGCCACACCCCGTGCAAGAAGCCGTAGGTCGCCGGCGCGGTCGCCTCGGTCGGGGTGAGCACCCAGGTGCAGCCGGCGAAGAGGTCGGCACGGGCGCCCTCGAGGCCGCGTCGCTCCGAGCCGGCCATGGGATGGCCGCCCACGAAGCGCGGGCCGTCGAGCGCGGCGACGATGGAGGCCTTCACGCCCGCGACGTCGGTGACGACGAGCCGTTCCGACCCCCGGGCCAGGGCCGCTCGGGCCGCCCCGGCGACCGCGCCGGCCGGGGTGGCCACGACGCACAGCGTCACGGCGCCGTCGAGGTCGCCCGCGACGACGACCCCGGTCGCGCGCGCGCGTGCGACCACCTCGTCGTCGATGTCCTCGCCGGTGACCCGCCAGCCGCGCTCGGAGAGCGCCAGGGCCACCGAGGCGCCGATGAGCCCGAGGCCGACGACGTGGGCCCGGCGCTCAGCTGGGGAGGTCATCGCGAAGCGAGACGGCCTTTCTCAGGTAGACGTGGTGCAGCTCGGCCCGCGAGCGGGTCGTGTAGAGGTGCATCAGGACGCGCACGCAGCGCGCCATCGCGCCGGGCACGGCGATCTCGCTGGCGCAGAGCAGGGGGACGTCCCCGAAGCCGATCTCGCGCGCCGCGGTCGCCGGGAACGTCGCCACGAGGTCCGGGGTCGTCGTGAAGAGCACGCTCACCACGTCGTCGTGGTCGACGCCGTTGCGCTCCATCATCTCGCCCAGCAGCTCGATCGTCGCCTCCGTGATGGCCTGGACCGTGTCCGCGCCGCACGTCGTCGCGCCCCGCAGGGCCCGCAGCGCGGGAGTCGTCATTGGGAAATGGTAGTGGAGACGACGTCGTCGGCGCGACCGACGGCCTCGTAGAGTCGGCGCACCTCGGCGAGCGTGAGGGGGCGCGCGGCCCCGGGCGCGAGCGTCGGGTCGCTCAGCGGTCCGATCCGGGTGCGCACGAGCCGGGTCACCTCGTGGCCGACCGCCGCGCACATTCGCCGGACCTGGCGGTTGCGCCCCTCGTGGATAACGATGCGGATCAGTCCCTCGCTCACGCGGCTCACCTGGGCCGGGGCGGTCACCCCGTCGTCGAGCTCGACCCCCTCGCGCAGCCGGCGCAGGTCACCCGGGGTGGGGTCGCCCTCGACGCGGGCGAGGTACTCCTTGGGCACCCCCGAGCTCGGGTGGGTGAGCAGGTGCGCGAGACGCCCGTCGTTGGTCACGAGCAGCAGCCCCTCGGTGTTCATGTCGAGCCGGCCCACCGGGAAGACCCGCACGGGGGCGTTCACGAGGTCGAGGACGGTCGCACGCCCCTGGGGGTCCGAGGCCGTCGTGACAACACCCGCGGGCTTGTTGACCAGGTAGTAGACGGTGCTCTGGGAGGTCGGGGCGATCACCCCGTCTACGCGGATCTCCTGGGCCTCGGGGTCGACGCGGTTGCCGAGCACGGCGACGCGCCCGTCGACGGTGACCCGGCCCGCGCCGATCAGCAGCTCGCAGGTCCGCCGCGACCCGTAGCCGGCGCGGGCCAGCGTCTTCTGCAGCCGCTCGCCCGCCTCCACCTAGGGCGCCTCGGTCTCGGCCCCGTCGAGCTCGGCGGACATCTCCTCGGAGATCGCCCGGGCCTCCTCGACCGGCGTGAGGAACTCCTCGATCGGCGGCAGCTCGTCGAGCGAGGCGAGGCCCAGCCGGTCCAAGAAGAGGTCGGTGGTGCCGTAGAGGATGGGCTGGCCCGGCGCCTGGGCCCGCCCGCGCTCTTCGATGTAGCCGCGCTGCTCGAGCAGGCGCACGACCCCGTCCACGTTCACCCCACGCAGGGCGCTGATCTGGGCGCGCGAGATCGGCTGGCGGTAGGCGACGATGGCGAGCGTCTCGAGGGCCGCCGAGCTGAGCCGGTGGCTCACGTCGCGGTTCGCGAAGCGCGTGACCCAGGCCGCGACCTCCGGCGAGGACTGCATCACCCAGCCGCTGGCGAGCTCGGCCAGCTCGAAGCCCCGGCGCTCGGCGTGGAACTCCTCGCGCAGGGCCCGCAGCGCCGAGGTCACCACCGTCGCGTCGGCCTCGACGGCGTCGGCCAGCTCCTCGGCCGAGATCGGCTCCAGGGCCACGGTGAGCAGGGCCTCGAGCTTCTGCTCGAGCGAGAGCTCATCCCTCATACAGGTCCACCCCTCCGATGTCGACGCCACGGTCGGAGTCGATCCAGGCCACCTGGACGTCCCCGAAGGTCCGGCCCTGGCCGAGCTCGACGTGGCCCAGCTTGCACAGCTCCAAGAGGGCGAGGAAGTGGACGATGACCTCGATGCGGGTCTCGAGGCCCTCGGTGAGCTGGCGGAACGTCACCCGGCCGAGGCCCGGCAGCCGCTGGGCCAGCGTGACGACCGTCTCGGCGACGGTGACCGCGTCGACGGTCACGTGGTCGAGGCGCACCACCGGAACCGGCTTCTCCTCGATCCCGCGCAGGTAGGCCAGCGCGACCTGGGACGGGGTGACCCCCGCGAGCAGGTCGGGCGGCTCGACGACGAAGCCCTCGTTGACCCCGCGCAGCCGGGGGAAGCTGCGGCTCGCGCGCTCGAAGAGCGACGCGAACGCGTCGGCCAGCCCCGCGTAGGTGCGCAGCTCGAGCAGCCGCGCGAGCAGGACGTCGCGCTCCTCCCAGCCGACGAACTCCTCGTCCGGCTCCCCGTCGTCGGGCTCGGGCAGGAGCCGCTGGCTCTTCATCTCCACCAAGATGGCCCCGATCAGGAGGAACTCCGAGAGGTCGTCCAGGGTCACGGCGTCGGCGGCCGCGCGCAGGTGGGCCACGAAGCCGTCGACGACCGGCGCCAGGGGCACCTCGAGGACGTCGACCTCGTGGGTGGAGATCAGCTGGACCAGGAGTTCAACGGGTCCCGAGAAGGCCGGCGTCGTCACGACGAAGGTCACCGCGCAACTCTACAGCGCGGTTCGCGCGCCGCCCTCTCGTAGCATTGGCCGATGCGGATCTTCTCGGGCATGCAACCCTCCGGCGACCTGCACCTGGGCAACTACCTGGGCGCCCTGCGCCAGTGGGTGGCCTCCCAGAACCCCGACGCGTTCTACTGCGTGGTCGACCTGCACGCGCTCACCCTGCCGATCGAGCCGGCGACCCTGGCGCGACAGCGCACGGAGCTCTTCGCGACCTTCCTCGCGTCGGGCCTGGACCCGGAGGTCTCGACGATCTTCTTCCAGAGCGACGTCGCCTACCACGCCCAGCTCAACTGGCTGCTCGAGTGCGTGGCCAGCTTCGGCGAGCTGGGCCGGATGACCGCCTTCAAGGAGAAGGCCGAGCGCGGCGAGGGCTACCGGGTGGGCCTGTTCACCTACCCCGTGCTCATGGCCGGGGACATTCTGCTCTACGAGACCGAGGAGGTGCCGGTCGGCGACGACCAGCGCCAGCACCTCGAGCTGTGCCGGGACCTGGCCCAGCGCTTCAACCACCGCTACGGCGAGACCTTCCGCGTGCCCCGCGCGGTCGTCCCGCCGGTGGCCGCCCGGGTGATGGACCTCCAAGAGCCCACCCGCAAGATGAGCAAGTCCCTCTCGAGCCCCCTCGGCTCGATCTTCATCGTCGACCCGCCCGAGGCCATCGCGCGCAAGGTCGCGCGCGCGGTGACCGACACCGACGGCGAGGTCCGGCCCGACTGGGAGCACAAGCCGGGGCTCACGAACCTGCTCGAGATCTTCGCCAGCTTCGAGGGCTCCTCGGTCGAGGCGGTGGCCGAGCGCTACACCCGATACGGCGACCTCAAGCGCGACCTCTCAGAGCTCGTGGTGAGCTCGCTCGCGCCGATCCGCGAGCGCTACGCCGAGCTGCTCGCGGCCCCCGAACACCTGGCCGACCTCGCCGCCCGCGGGGCCGCCGCGGCGTCGGAGGTCGCCGGTCCGGTCTACGAGCGCGCGGCGCGCGCGATGGGCCTCGGCTAGCGCAGGAGCGAGATCCACCAGGTCTCGAGGTCGCCCAGCCACGTCGTGCCGACGTGGAAGAAGGCGTAGTCGAGGAAGATCAGGATCAGCAGGTAGGGCAGCAGCCGCGCCCGCCAGTAGTAGTAGCGCGGGAGCGAGCGCACCGGCAAGAACCGCTCGACGAGCGCCGAGCCGTCGAGGGGCGGGATGGGGATCATGTTGAACACGGCGAGCACCAGGTTCGACAGCCCCACCGCGATGCCGAAGAGCCACAGGTGGTAGCTCCCGTTGACGTGCATGGCGAACTCGCAGACGCCGTAGCCCACCGCCGAGAGCACCACGTTGGTGGCGGGACCGGCGAGCCCCACCCAGAGGGCCTGCTGGCGGGGTCGACGCAGCCGGCCCACGTTCACCGGCACGGGCTTCGCGTAGCCGAAGGCCGGCAGCCCCGAGAGCACCATGAGGGCCGGCAGCAGGATGGTCCCGAAGAGGTCGATGTGGCGCAGCGGGTTAAGCGAGAGCCGGTGGGCGTCGCGGGCCGTGGGGTCGCCGAAGAGGTACGCCACGTAGCCGTGGCTCACCTCGTGCAGCACGATCGACGGGATGAGCGCGATGAAGAAGTAGATCTCGAAGGTGTTCACGCGCTCTCAGTCGTGGGCTCGGGGGTGCGCCTCACGGTACTCGCGCTGGAGGGTCGTGACGGCGACGGCCGTGTAGACCTGGGTCGTCGCGATCGAGGCGTGGCCCAGGAGCTCTTGGACCGTGCGCACGTCGGCGCCGTGGGCCAGCATGTGGGTGGCGCAGCTGTGGCGGAAGGCGTGGGCGCTCACACCCCGCGACGGCACCCCCGCGGCGAGGGCCCGGCGCCGGACCACGAGGTCCACGCCCTGACGGCTGAGCGGCTCGCCCCGGGCGTTCACGAAGAGCCGGTCGGTGCGCCGGCTCGCCACGAGCGCGCTGCGGCCACCGGGCGCGAGGTAGGCGTCGAGGGCCCGGCGCAGGCTCCGGCCGACCGGGACCAGGCGCTGCTTGTTGCCCTTGCCGGTCACCCGGACCACCTCCTCGTCGAGGTCGATGTCGGCGAGGTCGATGCCGCACACCTCGCTCACCCGCGCCCCGGTGCCGTAGAGGGTCTCGAGCAGGGCGCGGTCCCGCCGGTCGAGGGGACCCCCGTCGGTCACGCCGTCGATGATGGCGAAGACGGCCTCCTCGCTGAGGGGCTTGGGCAGGCTGCGGCCCCGGCGCGCCGGCGCGAGCCGGGCCGTCGGGTCCTCGGAGAGCAGTCGCTCGTCGACGAGGAAGCCGTACCAGCCCCGGATCGCGGTGAGGGCGCGAGCGACGCTCGCCGGTGCCTGGGCCGAGCGCAGGGCGTTGGCGTAGCGCTCGAGGTCCTCCGGGGTCAGGGCGAGGGGGTCGCGGCCCCCCTCGGCCGCCCACGCGAGCAGCCGGCGCAGGTCGCGGCGGTAGGCCTCCAGGGTGGCGCGCGAGCGGCCGCGCTCCACGGCCAGCCACTGCAGGAACTCCTCCAAGGGCTCAGCGGCCATCGAGGAAGTCGCCGTAGATCCGGTGCAGCGCGACCGCGGTCGTGGAGTCGAGCGCCTCTTCGGCGAGCAGGACCCGGCGCAGGGCCTCCGGGGCGAACCACGCCACCTCGGCCAGGCGCTCCTCGGGTCCGTCGGGGTCGCGGGGTCGCTCCACGAGGTCGCGGGCCTCGTAGACGACCATCACCTGGTCGGTCCAGCCCGGGGAGTTCATGAAGCGGCCGATCTCGCGCCAGGAGCCGGCCGCAAATCCCAGCTCCTCGACCAACTCGCGCTGGGCCGCCGCGAGGGGCGACTCCCCCTCGCGGTCGAGGGTCCCGGCGGGGATCTCCCAGCAGAGCCGCCCGACCGTCGCCCGGTACTGGCGGATGAGGCCGACCTCGCCGCGCCCGTTCACGGCCAGCACCGCCACGGCGCCGGGGTGCACCGCGACGTCGCGCTCGAAGAGCGTGCCGTCGGGAGCCTCGACCACGAGGCGGTCCACGCGGAACACGTGGCTCGTGAGCAGCGTCTCGCGGGCGCGGACCGAGAAGTCGCCCGTCACCGGGCCAGGCCGACCGTGTTGGGGTCGATCAGGTGGGGCTCGCGCCCCTCGGCGCGCTGGTCGGCGGCCTTGACGAGGCCGAGGAAGAGGGGGTGGGGCCGGTCCGGACGGCTCTTGAACTCGGGGTGGGCCTGGGTCCCGACGAAGAACGGGTGGGCCGGCATCTCGACGAACTCGACCAGCCGGCCGTCGGGTGAGGCGCCCGAGCAGCGCAGCCCGGCGGCCTCGAACTGCTCGCGGTAGCGGACGTTGAACTCGTAGCGGTGGCGGTGGCGCTCGGAGACGACGCTCGTGCCGTAGAGCGCGGCGACGACCGAGCCCTCGGCGAGCATGGCGGGCCACGCGCCCAGGCGCATGGTCCCCCCGAGGTCGGTGACGTCCATCTGCTCGGCCAGCAGCGAGATCACCGGGGCGGAGGTGGCGTGGGTGAACTCCGTCGACTGGGCGTCGGAGAGCCCGAGCACGTGGCGGGCGTACTCGATGACCTGGATCTGCATGCCCAGGCAGATGCCGAGGTAGGGGATCTCGGCCTCGCGGGCGATGCGGGCCGTCGCGACCATCCCCTCGATCCCCCGCTCGCCGAAACCCCCGGGGACGATGATCCCGTCGAGGGCGGACAGCCGGTCCGCTCCGATCTCGGTGGGGACGCGCTCGGCCTCGAGCCACTCGATCTCGGTGCGCGCGCCCACCGCGAAGCCGGCGTGGCGGACCGCCTCGGCGACCGACAGGTAGGCGTCGGGCATCGTCACGTACTTGCCCACGATGCCGATGCGCAGTGTCCGGGTGGTCGTGTGCACCCGCTCGACGACGCTCTCCCAGCTCGACAGGTCGATGGGGTGCGCGTCGAGGTCGATCCCCACCGTGTTGCACACGATGGTGTCGAGCCCCTCGTGGTGGAGCGTGATGGGGATGTCGTAGATCGAGGGCTCGTCCACGGCCGAGATCACGGCGTTCACCGGGACGTCGCACAGGAGCGAGATCTTGCGCTTGAGGCTGTCGCTGATCGGCTGGTCGCTGCGACAGACGATCACGTCGGGCTGGACGCCGCGCCCGCGCAGCTCGGTGACCGAGTGCTGGGTCGGCTTGGTCTTCTGCTCCCCCGAGGGTGCGAGGTAGGGCACCAGGGTCAGGTGGACGTAGCACACGTTGTCGCGCCCGGCGTCACGACGGAACTGGCGGATCGCCTCGATGAACGGGACGATCTCGATGTCGCCGACGGTCCCGCCGATCTCGACGATCACCACGTCCGCGCCCAGGGTGCCCTGACGGCGGATGCGGTCCTTGATCTCGTCGGTCACGTGCGGGATGACCTGGACGGTCTTGCCCAGGTAGTCGCCCCGGCGCTCCTTGGCGATGACGTTCGAGTAGATCGAGCCCGTCGTGGTGTTGGAGATCTTCGAGAGGGACTCGTCGATGAAGCGCTCGTAGTGCCCGAGGTCGAGGTCGGTCTCGCCCCCGTCATCGGTGACGAAGACCTCGCCGTGCTCCCCCGGGTTCATCGTCCCGGGGTCGACGTTCAGGTACGGGTCGAGCTTGCACATCGTGACCCGCAGGCCACGGGACTTGAGGAGCCGGCCCAGGGAGGAGGCGGTCAGTCCCTTGCCCAGCGAGCTCGAGACCCCTCCCGTGACGAAGACGAACTTGGTCACCGCGTCCCCGACCGATCCACGGGATCCCAGCCTAGCCCCGGGCCGTCGCGACCCGACGCACCTCAGCCCCCCAGCAGGCGCCGCGCCAGGGCCCGGGACTCCTCGACCCCGGCCTCGCCGGCCAGCATCCGGGCGATCTCCTCGACGCGCTCCTCGCCGATCACCTCGCGCACGGTGGTCGTGGCCCGACCCTCGTGCGCGCGCTTGTCGATCACGTAGTGGCGGTCGGCACGCGCGGCCACGCTCGCCAGGTGGGTGACCGCGAGCACCTGCTGACGGGTCGCGAGCTCGGCCAGGCACTCCCCGATCTGCTGGGCGACGAGGCCGCCCAGCCCCGCGTCGATCTCGTCGAAGACGGCCACCGCGGACTCGTCGGTCGCCTCGAGCGAGATCGCGAGGAGCACCCGGCTGAGCTCGCCCCCGCTGGCGAGCGCGTCGAGCGGCCCGAGGGGTCGCCCCTCGTTCGCGCCGAAGAGGATCGCCGCCCGCGAGCCGTCCTCGCCGTCGACGACGAAGCGGAGTCGCGCGCCCGCGAGCGCCACGCGCGACATCTGGGCCGCGACCGCGGCGCTGAGGGACTCGGCCGCCGAGTCCCGGCGCGCGCGGACCTCGGCCGCGCGCTGGGCCACGACGCCCTCGGCGGCGGCGATCTGCCCGTCCAGCTCGCTGAGACGGGCCCCGGCCGAGGCCAGCTCGGCGCGCTCGCGCTCGAGCGCCTCGCGCAGCGCCAGGGCGTCGGCGAGGGTGCCGGCGTGCTTGCGTGTGAGCACGCTCAGGACCCGGGCACGCTCCTCGAGGGCGCCGAGGCGCGCCTCGTCGACGGCCTCGGGGTCGTGCAGGGCCGCCAGGTCGCGGACCGCCTCGCGGGCGGCGACCAGGGCCTCGTCGAGGGCGTCGCGCGCCGGACGGTAGGCCGCGCCCTCGGGCAGGCGGGCGAGCCCGCGGGCGAAGGCCCCGAGGGCCGTGTCGTCGCCGTCGCCGTCGAAGAGGGCGAGCGCCTCGGCCAGGGCGCCCTGCCCGTCGCGAAGCTCGCTGAGCCGGGTCAGCTCGGTGAGCACCTCGTCGAGCTCGGTGGGGCCGGACGGGGCCACCGCGTCGAACTCGGCGAGCTGGAACTCGACGTACTCGAGACGCCGGGCCCGCTCGACGGGATCGCCGCCCAGCGCGTCGCGCTCGTGACGCAGCCGGGCGAGCTCCTCGCGCGCGGCGGCCAGGGCGCTCGCGTCGATCCCACCGGCACGGTCGACGAGCGCGACCACCGCCTCGCTCGAGCGCAGGCGCAGCGAGTCGTGCTGGCCGTGGATCTCCACCAGGCCCGCGGCCAGCGTGCGCAGCGCCTCGGCGCTCGCCGGGGCCCCGTCGACCGAGGCGCGCAGCCGCCCCGAGCCGCTCACCTCACGGGCCAGGGCGATCTCGCGGCCGTCGGTCTCGAACAGCGCCACCGCCCGGGTGGCCGGCCCCAGGGCGTAGCGCGCGCCGTCGGTCTCGAGCCCGAGGCTCAGCGCCAGCGCGCCCACGAGCAGGGTCTTGCCCGCCCCGGTCTCGCCGGTGACCACGGTGAACCCCGGCGCGAGCTCGACGGTCGCCTCGTCGATCACCCCGAGGTCGCGGGCGTGGATCTCGAGCAGCCGCGCCCTAGGCATGGCCCTCGCGCAGGCTCCGCCGCAGGCGCGAGGCCAGCCCGAAGTTACGCGTGGCCACGACCCGTACGGGGCGTGCGTTGCGCCGTACGACGACCGAACCGCCCGGGTCGAGCGTGGCGACGCGCTGACCGTCGGCCACGACCACCGCCGGCTTGTCGAGGGCCTCGAGGCGCACGACGGCCTCGGCGGGGACGATGATCGAGCGGTCGATCGTGAAGTGGGGGGCGACCGGGGTTATCACGAGCAGTCCCATCGACGGGTCGACCACCGGTCCCCCGGCCGACAGGCTGTAGCCCGTGCTGCCGGTCGGCGTGGAGACCATGGCGCCGTCGGCGGTGTAGGTGAGGTACTCCTCGTCGTCGACGTAGGTGCGGAGCTTCACCATGTGTCCGGCCGCGGGCCGCTCGACCACCACCTCGTTGAGCGCGAACTCGCCCTCCACGACGCCGTCGACGTCGATGCGCAGGGCCAGGCGCTCGACGACCGGCGCGCCCTCGAGGGCACCCACCACGGTGGAGGCCACCTCGGTCGAGGGCACGTCGAGCAAGAAGCCGACCTGTCCCAGGTTCACCGCCACGATCCGCGCCCCGGCTCGATGCGCCAGGCGGGCCGCCCTCAGGAACGTGCCGTCCCCGCCGAGGCTGACCACGACCGTCCCCGGGCCGACGGGGGGCTCGACCGCGCCGTCGAGCAGGTGCAGGGTCGAGTCGATGCCGGTCGTCGCGAGCTCGGCGCCGACCGCCGCCGCAAGCTCGAGGGCGTCGGTGCGGTTCGAGAAGGCGGTGAAGAGCAGGTCGGACACGGTCGGCCTCGTGCGGTGATCCGGGGACAACGGTCGTCGTGCCGTGGGGCTAGCGCTGCTCGTAGGTGGCGACGATCATCCCTCGCGCCAGGGTGTGCATGAAGAGGTTGAACCCCAGGTAGGCCGGGCTGGACCCGTCGGGCAGGTCCAGGCTGGCGACGTCGAGGGCGTGGACCACGAAGTAGTAGTGGTGCGGCCCGTGGCCGGCCGGCGGGGCGGCCCCGATGAAGCGGTGCAGGCCCGCGTCGTTGGCGAGGGTGATCGCCCCCTCGGGCAGCCCCCCGTGGCCGTCCCCGGCCCCCGCGGGCAGCGAGGTCACGCCCTTGGGCAGGTCGTAGACGGCCCAGTGCCAGAAGCCCGAGGCGGTCGGCGCGTCGGGGTCGTAGCAGGTCACCGCGAAGCTCTCGGTCTCTCTCGGGAAGCCCCGCCACGACAGCTGGGGGGAGGTGTCGGTGCCCCCCGCGCCCATGAGGCCGCTCACCTGGGCCCGGGGCAGCTCGGCGCCCTCGTCGATGTCCTCCGAGGTGACCTCGAAGGAGGGGACGGCCGGGAGCTCGGCGTAGGGGTTACGGGACATCGCTGCCTCCTTGTCGAGAGCGTCACGGTGACTCTAGCGAGGCCCCTTGACCGGCGCACCCCGCGCCCGGCTCCTACACTCTCGCGACGGGCACGACGCCGGAGGAGACCGTGAAGAGCCGCCGCACACTCGCCGTGGGTCTCGCGGCCCTCGCCTCGAGCCTCACGCCCCTCGCGGCGGCCTCGGCCACCTCGACCACGACGACCACGTCGCCACCGGCGAGCTCCACGACGACCACCGCGGTGGCGCGCACCTACCTTGGCCCCGACGGCGTGGTGTCCTCGGCCATCGTCGCCGAGAACAAGCGACGGGGCACCTCGTCGTGGCGCATCGGCCCCGACACCTCGGTCACGGCCATCCAGGGCTTCGCCGACACGACCTACGCGGCGATCGGCCAGAGCGTCACCCTGCGGGTGACGACGGACCTCCCGCGCTACCGGGTGGTCGCCTACCGGATGGGTTACTACCACGGCTTCGGCGCGCGCGAGGTCTGGAGCTCGGGCCTGCTCGACGGGCAGCGCCAGCCGGCCTGCCCGGTCGACCCCTCGACGAACATGGTCAGCTGCGCCAACTGGGCCCCGTCGCTCACCTTCCCCGTCACCACGGCGTTCGTGCCGGGCGACTACCTCTTGAAGCTCGTGGCCGGCCCCCACGCCGCGAGCTACGTCCCGCTCACGATCTGGGACCCCCAGAGCCACGCGACCTACGTCATCATGAACCGCTCGCTCGTCGAGCAGGGCTGGAACACCTACGGCGGCTACTCCTACTACGCCGGGGTGGGGCCGTGCATCCTGGACACCAGCTCCTACCCGCCGTGCAACCGGGCCCGCGTGGTCTCCTTCGACCGCCCCTACGACACGGGTGCCGGCTCGTCGGACTTCCTCACCAACGAGTACCCCCTCGTGCGACTGGCCGAGAAGGAGGGGCTCGACGTCACCTACATCACCGACATCACCCTCGACGAGCACCCGACCCTCCTCTACGCCCACAAGGCGCTGCTCACCCTCGACCACGATGAGACCTGGACCTACCAAGAGCGCATGGCCGTACTGCGCGCCACCGCGCGCGGGGTCAACGTCGTCTACTTCGGCGCCGCGGCGATGGTGCGCCACGCCCGGCTGGAGCCCTCCCCACTCGGCCCCGACCGCCAGGAGGTCGATTACCGCAACGGCGCCGAGGACCCGTTCTTCGGCCACGGACCGCCCGAGCAGGTCACCGGCAACACCTGGGAGGACCCGCCGGCCGACTGGTCGCCGGTGCCCCAGATCGGCGAGGAGTACGTGGGCTACCTGGCCCCGGGGGCGAGCGCGCCCATGGTCGTCACCGACGCCGGCTCCTGGCTCTACCGCGGGACCGGGCTCCACAACGGCTCGACCATCCCCGGGGTCATCGCCTCGGACATCGACCGGGTCATCCCGTCTCTGGCCAACCCCGCCAACCTCGAGGTCCTCTCGCACTCGCCCATCCCGACCTCGACCGGGACCTTCAGCTCGACGACCTGGGCCGGCTACACCTACGCCGACTTCGTCTACTTCACCGATCCCCACAGCCTGGCGGGCGTCGTCGACACCGGCAACAACGTGTGGATCGGCGATCTGCGGCCGTGCCCTCGGAGCGACCCGGGCTGCCCGGCGCCGCTGATGACGACGATGACCAACAACATCCTGCGACTGGTCGGTCGGGGCCCCGCCGGGCGCTACGAGCCGTCACACAACAACCTGGCCTCGATCGCGCCCGCGGGTTCCTGACGCGCCGCGTGGGCCTCGGTAGTCTGAGGCGAACGACCATGACCGACACCACGACCCGACCCGAGCCCAACGACTTCAACCGCCAGGTGATCGACGCCCTGCGCGCGAGCGGCGGCGTCCTGCGCGAGGGGCCCTTCGCCGGCGCCCCCCTGCTGGTGCTGCACACCCGAGGCCGGCGCACCGGGCGCACCTACGAGAACCCGATGATGTACCTCGAGCTCGACGGGCACGTCTACGTCTTCGCCTCGCGGGCGGGCCACCCCGAGCACCCCGACTGGTACCTCAACCTCGTCGCCGAGCCTGCGGTCACCGTCGAGCGCGGCGGCGAGACCTACGCGGCCCGGGCCGAGGTGCTCGACGAGGACGAGCGGGCGCGCGTCTACGGCCTCCAGAGCGACGCCTACCCCCAGTTCGCCGAGTACCAGCGCCAGACGTCCCGGGTCATCCCGGTGGTCGAGCTGGTCCGCGCCGACTGACCCGACGTGGGCGTCGCCGACGAGCTCGCCCGACTGGTCGCCCACCGCGACGCCGGCGAGCTCACCGACGAGGAGTTCCAGGCGGCCAAGGCCGACCTGCTCGCCCACCCCGAGCGGGCCCGCGTCGAGCCCGAGGCCGAGGCCGCCGAGCCCGTCTCCGCGCGGCGGCGGCGCAACCGGCGTCGCGCACTGGTCGTGGCCGTGCTCATCGTGCTGGCCCTCGTGGGCTGGGTCGTGGTGAGCGAGGCGATGATCGCCGGGGCGCGGCTCGAGGTGCGGGTGACCTCGGTCACTCCGGTCAACGCCGACGTCGTCGAGGTCGACGCGACCTTCACCAACGTCGGCGGCCGCGCCAGCCTCGGGCTCTGCCAGGTCACGGTCAGCCTCCCCGGCTCATCGGGCTCGTCACCCGTCGAGACGCCCCCCGAGCCCCTCACGACCGCACCGGTGCCGCCGGGCGGCACGGCCTCGGGCAAGGCCGAGGTGGTCGTGGTCGCGGGCGACGCGCGTCGGGTCACCACGCGCGACCTGTCCTTCACCTGCCAGTAGGCGAGCCCGCTCGTCGTCTCCCCGAGCACTCGGGCACGTGCGATGCCTCGTGATGCGGACGAGTCCTCGCCGTAGGCTCGCGGCGTGGTCTTGCGCGCCCCCACCGCGAGCCGGGCGTCGCGCTACCTCGCGCTCCAGCCGCCGCGCGGGGTCCGTCGCCAACTCGCGACGGTCATGGCCGGCCTGGGGATGCGCGACGCCGTGCCCCACGTGACCATGGTCGCCCCGCCCGAGCTCCCCGCCGGCGACGCGTGGCTCGACGCGGTACACGTGGTCGCGGGCGCGACCGCCCCGTTCCCCGTCCGCCTCGGGGAGGTGGCCTCGTTCGACGAGCGCGTCCGGTACCTCAGCGTCGAGGGCGAGGGCGTCACGGAGTTGCGCGGCGCCCTCGAGGCGGCCCTCGGGCTCGCCCCCCGGGCGGCGCCCTTCGTCGCCCACCTCACCCTGGCCCTGGCCCGGGGCGAACGTCCGCTCCCCGAGGTCGACGCCCGAGCGATCCCCGCTCGCGCGCACCGCCCGTTCCTCGCCACCGAGCTCGGTCTCTTCACCCGCCCGGCGCCCGGCGCGCCCTACGCGAGGACGCGGACCTTCCGGCTCACCGGCGGGCCGTGATCGGGGCGTGCTAGGCCGGTGGGCGTGTCGGCCTTCCTCCTCACCCGCCGCCGCACGGGCCCGTCGTGGGACCCGTCACGCCCGGTGGAGGGCCAGTCGGGCTGGGCGGAGCACGCGCGCGTCATGGACGACCTGGTCGCGCGCGGGGTCGTCGTCATCGGGGGACCCGTCGGCGCCGGGGAGCGCGTGGTGCTGGTCTGCGAGGCGACGACGGTCGAGGAGCTCCTCGGCGCCCTGGCCGATGACCCCTGGACGGGCAGCCATCTGATCGACGAGGTCGAGCCGCTCTCGGTCCGACTCGACGCGAGGCGCCCGTGAGGGGCCCGCGCGAGGCCGGCGTCTCGGTCGTCTCGACGCTCGCCAGCGTCGTCATCGTGCTCGTGCTGGGCTCGATCGTCCTCTCCCAGACGATCGGGGGCAACCCGGCGCCTCGACACGTGGAGGGGGCACCCCCGAGGAGCACGACGGCAGTCTCGGCCCTGGCGAGCGCCCCGCCGGCGGCCGCCCACGCGGCGTGCGTGGCCGACGTCGCCGCCATCGAGTCGGCGGTCGCCGCCTACGAGACCCTCCACGGCGGGCTCCCGCCGGCCGGGACCGCTTGGGCCACGGCGAGCGGTGGGCCCCTGGCCGGCCAGCGCTGGCCCTCGGGGGACGGGTCGTTCACCCTGGAGTGGACCGGGACGAGCGTGGATGTGCGCCCGCTGCGCGGCCCCCACGCCCACCAGAGCGTCGCCGGCGCGGCCGGCTGCGTCGGCGTCTAGTCAGCGAGGGACGATCGTCACGCCCTCGGTGTTCGAGAGCAGCTCGACCCAGGTCTGACCCGGAGCGAGCTTGATGACCTTCCCCTGGTCGTTGGTGAAGACGGTGCGGTGGTAGAGGTTCGAGCGCGACCAGTGGCCGTGCTGGACGACGCCCCCGGTGAATACCTCGGCCGGCCCCGAGCCGACCAGCTGGGCGTAGGAGTCGATCACGCCCACTCCCCCGACGTAGTCGACGGACATCACGATGACGTTCTTCGGCGCGAGCTGCACGCCGTTGGCCGACTTCTCCGGGGCGCCGAAGAGCGACCGGTCCCAGCGACGCGTCGCCGGGTTCCACGTGTAGGTGACGGCGTAGCCGGCCGCGAAGCCGACGGTGAACGCGTGCACCTTGGGCCCGTGCGCGAACTGGCCCGGGGCGAGGTACGTGAACAGCGGCCGGGTGGGCCGGGGCACGCCGTCCTTGCGCATCAACAGCTCGGCGTTCGCGAAGAGGTTGTGGGGCACGGCCCGGCTCGGGTCACGGAACATGGCGGCGCCGCTGTTGGATTCGTCGTAGAGCTTGACGGGGGCCGTGGCGATGCTGCGCAGGGCGTACTCCGCCCCGCCGCTGAAGGCGAAGATCCCCCCGATCGGGAAGACGATCTCGCGATCGGTGCGCCGGACCGAGCGCACCGGGCCGACGACCGTGGGCAGGTGGGAGTCGAAGATCGCGGCCAGGCGCGTGATGCCGCCCTCGACGATCTCCTCGTAGACGACGTCGGCGTCCTGTACGCCGTACTGGGGCATGGCCTCCGGGGTGTTGTCGATCTTTATGGTGAGGGCCGAGCGGTGCAGGGTGAGGCGGTGGGGGTCGGGCAGGCCCGTCAGCGGGTCGACGTAGACGGGCTTGGCCGTCGTCGTGGTGGAGGGCGGGGCGGTCGTCGACGTGGTCGAGCTGGACGTGCCCGAGGCGCCCGCGGGCCCGACGACGAGGCCGAGGAGCACGAGCGAGAGGGCGAGCGGGGGCACGAGGCGGCGCACGACGGCCAACCTAGCCAACGGCGAACACTCCCGGTCATCAGGCAGCACGGGCTCGCCGCGCGCCGCGCGCGGCTCGCCCTATCATCGCCGCGAGAGAGAGGGGGACGCGTGAGCGCTCTCGACGTGGCGGTTGAGCTCGGGCCCAAGGGGCGCCGAGCGGCGGCGTGGGCGGTCGACTGGCCGGGACTGGAGCGCGGCGGCGCGACGCCCGAGGAGGCGCTCACCCGGCTCGAGGCCTACCGCGAGCGCTACGCGCCGGTCGCACGGCTCGCGCGCCGTGGCGGCGAGTTCTCGGCGGCGGGGGACGTCCGCGTCGTCGAGACCTACGTGGGCAGCGGCTCCACCGACTTCTGGGGCATCTCCTTCGTCTCGGGCGCGAGCGACGAGGTGGCCATCGACGCCGCGGCGTTCACACGGCGCCTCCGGCTCCTCGCGGCGTCCTGGCGTCACTTCGACGCGGTCCGGGCGAGTGTGTCGCCCACGTTGCGCAAGGGCCCGCGCGGGGGCGGCCGCGACCGCGAAGCGATCGCCGGCCACGTCCTCCGCTGCGAGCAGGACTGGGCCCGCAAAGTGGGCGTCGACCCCGCCGGTGACGTCGTCGCCGATCCCGGCGCACTCGCCGCGCATCGTGACGCCTTCCTGCGCGCCCTGCGCGCCCACCTCGACGACGGGCGGCGCGCGCGCTCGTGGTCGCTCCCCTTCCTCGTGCGCCACAGCGCGTTCCACGTGCTCGACCACGCCTGGGAGATGCAGGACAGGGACCTGGGCGCCGGCTCGGGCCCTCGACCGCCCGCCTGAACCCCGCGGCCCAGGGGGCGACCTCGACCGAGAGCGGGGCGCGAACGGTCAGGACCTTCGCCCCTACGACCCACGGCCCCGAGCCGCGAGCATGGACCCAGCGGCACCCGAGCGGAGGTGGGGTGTGATCGCTGAGGACAAGTTCGCCGAGACGGTCTACGCCGACGTGGCGCGCGTCTTCCGTCGGGACCGGGCCACGTTGACCCGCGAGACGCGCTTCGTCGAGGACCTCGGGGTCACGTCGCTGACCATGGCCCAGTTGATCGCGCTGCTCGAGGAGGACCTCGGCGTCTCGATCCCGTTCATGGAGGCACGCCGGCGGAGCACCCTCGGCGAGGCGATCGACTTCGTCACCGAGCTGCGCCGCCGCTAGCTCGCCGACGAGGGTCGGCGCGACACCAGGAGGTACCACCCATGAAGGTCGAGGAGCGACTGATCCGACACGAGTCCTTCGCCGAGGGCGAGGTCGACGTCCACTACCGGACCTCGGAGGAGGGTCCGGGCATGCTCTACTACGCCCACTTCGCCCCGGGTGTCCACGTGGAGAACGGCATCCTCTGCGAGCAGGACGTGCCGGTAACCCTGCGCGACGGGACGGTGATCTACACCGACGTCTACCGCCCGGAGGGCGCGACGGACGTGCCGGCCATCGTCGCGTGGAGTCCCTACGGCAAGCGCCACGGCTACGCCCCCAAGGGCCGTCAGGCCTTCCTCGCCCTCGGCGTGCCGCCGGGCACGACGTCGCCGATGGCGAAGTTCGAGGGCCCCGACCCGGCCTACTGGTGCCACCAGGGCTACGCCGTCGTCAACCCCGACGCCCGCGGCGCGGGCCACTCGGAGGGCAACCTGCTCTGCGTGGGCACCCAGGACGGCCGCGACGCCTACGACCTCATCGAGTGGGTGGCCGCCCAGACGTGGTCCAACGGCAAGGTCGGCATGTCGGGCAACTCCTGGCTCGCCATGGTCCAGTGGTACACGGCCGCCGAGAAGCCGCCCCACCTGGCGTGCATCGCCCCCTTCGAAGGGTGCTCGGACGTCTACCGCGAGTTCATCTGCACGGGCGGCATCCCCGAGCCGGGCTTCAACGAATTCCTCCTCTCGGGGCTGCGCAGCGAGAACCTGATCGAGGACTGGGTCGCCATGGCGCGCACCTATCCCCTCATGAACCCCTACTGGGAGGACAAGGTCGCCCGGTTCGAGGACATCGAGGTGCCGGCCTACATCACCGGGGGCTGGAGCCACTTCCACCTTCGCGGGGCGACCGAGGCGTTCCGCCGCATCGCCTCGCCGCGCAAGTGGCTGCGGATCCACCGCGACTTCGAGTGGCCCGACGCGGTCGACCCGCAGACCCTCGAGGACCTCCGCCGCTTCTTCGACCGTTACCTGAAGGACATCCGCAACGGGTGGGAGATGACCCCGCGGGTGCGTCTCGACGTGATGGACGCCTACGACGTGGACTTCGCGGTGCGCCGCGCGGAGGGCGAGTTCCCCCTGGCGCGCACCGTCTACACGCCCCTCTACCTGGCGCCCCACGGGCGGCTCTCCACCGAGGCGGTGGAGGTCGAGAGCTCGGTGAGCTACGACGCCGCGGGCGGTGAGACCGCCTTCGACGTGACCTTCGAGCACGAGACCGAGGTCACCGGCTACCTGAAGCTGCGGCTCTGGGTCGAGGCGCAGGGGTCCGAAGACATGGACCTCTTCGTCGCGGTCCAGAAGCTCGACCGCCACGGGCGCTTCGTCCCCACGCTCGTGCTCGGCGAGCCCTACCCGGGCACGCCCGGCCTGATGCGCGTATCGCACCGCGAGCTGGACGAGTCCCTCTCGACGCCCGACCACCCCCACCACACCCACCGCCACGAGCAGCTCCTCGGCGCGGGCGAGGTCGTCCCGGTCGAGGTCGAGATCTACCCCACGAGCCGGATCTGGCACCCCGGCGAGCAGCTGCGCGTCGTGGTGTCCGGCCACTACCAGCGTCACGGCTGGTTCGAGCCGTTCGCCTGGGACACCCGCAACCGCGGCCGGCACGTGATCCACCTCGGTGGCCCCTACGACTCCCACCTGCTCGTCCCGATCGTCCCGCCCCGGCTCGCGGCCGACGGCTACGTGCGTCGCTAGGGCGGCACCGTGGAGCTCTGGGACCGGCTGGAGGCGCGGGCGCGGGCCAGGGCCCCGCGGGTCGTCTTCCCCGAGGGGGACTCGCCCGAGGTCGCCCGGGCCGCCGCGACGGTGCGCGAGCGCGGGATCGCCCGGCCGGTCCTCCTCGGCGCCGCCGGGCCCGTCCGGGCGACCGGGGCCGACCTCACCGGGATAGAGGTCGTGGACCCGGCGGACTCCGCGCTGCTCGAGGCCTACGCCACGCGCTACGCCGAGCGCGAGGACTTCCCGCCGCGCGCGGCGCGCCGGCTCGTCGCCGAGCCCCTCGACTTCGCGGCGATGATGGTGGGCGAGGGCGACGCGGACGCGCTGGTCGCCGGGTTCACCCACGGGACGGCCGCCGTCGTGGTGGCGTGCGATCTCTTCATCGGGGTCGACCCCGAGGTGGCGACGCCCTCGAGCTACTTCGTGATGTCCGTGCCGGGCTTCTCGGGCGGGGAAGACGGGGCGCTCGTCTTCGCCGACTGCGCACTCGTGCCCGACCCCGACGCCGCCCAGCTGGCCGACATCGCGGTCACCACGGCGCGCAGCGTGCGCCGGGACCTCGGCTGGGAGCCGCGGGTCGCCCTGCTCTCCTTCTCGACCCACGGCAGTGCGGTGCACCCCCGGGTGGAGAAGGTGGCCGAGGCCACCGCGCTCGTCCGAGAGCGCGAGCCCGACCTGGCGGTGGACGGCGAGGTCCAGCTGGACGCCGCCCTCTCCCCCCTCGTGGCCGAGAGGAAGATCCCCGGCGGTGGGACGCTGCGCGGGCGGGCCAACGTCCTGGTCTTCCCCGACCTCGACGCGGCGAACATCGGCTACAAGCTGGTCCAGCGCCTGGCCGGGGCGGCGGCCTTCGGGCCGGTCCTGCAGGGCTACCGCCGGCCGGTGAGCGACCTCTCCAAGGGGGCCACCGTCGAGGACATCGTCGGCTCGACCCTCCTCGTCGCGGCCGGCGCCCCGTGAGGGGCCCCGTCCTCGTCCTCAACGCCGGGAGCTCCTCGCTCAAGTGCCGCCTCTACGCCCCCGACGGGGTGAGCGTGCTGGCGCGCGCCGTGGCCACCCGCCTGGGCGACCCCGGCGGGTCCCTCGAGGTCGCCACGATCGGGGCCGCCCGACGCCGGGCACTGCCGCGCGCCGACCACGCCGACGCCCTGGGCGCGGTCCTCGCGGCCGTCTCGGGCCCGCCGCCCGACGGCCCCCCGGTGCCGGTGGGGGCCATCGGCGCCGTCGGCCACCGCGTCGTGCACGGCGGCGAGCGCTACAGCGCCTCGGTCCTCATCGACGACGAGGTCGTGGCCGAGATCGAGCGCCAGGTGCCACTCGCGCCCCTGCACAACCCCGCGAACCTGCTGGGCATCCGGGCCGCGCGCGACCTCCTGCCCGGCGTGCCCCAGGTGGCCGTCTTCGACACGGCCTTCCACCGCACCCTGCCGCCGGCGGCGTCGACCTACGCCCTGCCGGCCACCCTGCGGGCCCTCGGGCTGCGGCGCTACGGGTTCCACGGCACCTCGTACCGCTACGCGAGCGCCCGCGCGGCCGCCATGCTCGGGGAGCCGCTGTCGCGCCTGCGCCTGGTCGTGTGCCACCTCGGGAACGGCTCGAGCGTGGCCGCCGTCGACCAGGGACGCTCGGTGGACACCTCGATGGGCCTCACCCCCCTCGAGGGGCTCGTCATGGGCACCCGCAGCGGCGACCTCGACCCCGGACTCGTGCTCCACCTCATCGTCGAGCGCGGCTACGCCGCCGAAGAGCTCGCGCGCGTCTTCAACCACGAGAGCGGGCTGCTCGGGCTCAGCGAGGTGAGCAACGACGAGCGGGTCATCCTCGAGCGCGCCCGGGCCGGCGACGAGCACAGCGCCCTCGCCCTCGAGGTGTACGCGCACCGGCTGCGCAAGTACATCGGCGCCTACGTCGCGGTGATGGGCGGGATCGACGCCCTCGTGTTCACCGACGGCATCGGTCGCCACAGCGCCGAGGTCCGCCGGCGCGCGTGCCAGACGCTCGGCTACCTCGGGGTGGCCCTCGACCCGGTGCGCAACGCCACCACCGAGGGGAAAGACGCCGACGTGAGCGCCCCGGGCGCGCGGGTGCCCGTGCTGGTCGTGGCGACCGACGAGGAGAGCGTGATCGCCCGCGACACGATCGAGCTCGTCGGGTGACGGCGCGGGCCACCGTGGTCGGGGTGGGCGCCGACGCGGTCGACGTCGCCGCCATGCGCCGCGTGCTCGCCGACTCCAACGGGGCGTTCGAGCGTCGCGTGCTCTGCGCGCGCGAGGCCGACCTCCTCGCGCGCGCGCGCGACCCCGCCGTGGCCCTGGCCCGCGTCTTCGCCGCGAAGGAGGCGGCCTACAAGGCCCTGCGCGCCCGCGCCCAACGGCGCCTGGAGTTCCGTTCGATCGAGGTGCTCGACCCCGGCGCCCGCCACAGCGTCGTGCGCGTCAGCCCCCCCGAGGGCGCCCCGGCGCGCGACTCGACCCTCGAGGTCGCGGTCACCATCCGCACCGGTCGCGACGTGGTGTCGGCCTACGCCGTCGCCCTGGAGCGGCCCGGTCGGCCGGGCCGCCGGCGCCCCCCCGCTCAGGCCACCCGCGTGCGCTGGGTCGGCGCGGCGCACTCCCGGCACAAGATGACCGACGGCGGGAACTCCCGGTTGGGCTGAGGCTCCCGGTACACGCGCACGACCCCGCTCGAGCGGCAGTGGGCGTGGTGCCAGCACGAGCGCCGCGAGCACCCGCAGGGCCCCGACGCGGGCTGTCGCGTGCGCCCCGCCCGCTCGGCCCAGTGGATCGCCGTCGCCTCGTGAAGATCGCCCATGAAGACCTCCAAATCTGCGCTGCCACCAGGCTAGCGACGACGGGGACCGACGAGGTGGATGGGATCGTCGCGGGCCCACGGGGGCCTTCGGTCCCTCCCGCTCGCGAGCGGGTGCTCTGTACACTGCGCCGGTGTCCGAGGGCTGGGTCCGCGCCGTGGTGCGCGCCCGCGCGGCCGTCCTCCTCCTCTGGGCCGCGGCCGCGATCCTCGGGTTCCTCGGCGCGGGGTCGCTCTCCAGCCGACTCTCGACGTCGCTCGACGTCCCCGGGACGCCCTCGGCGGCCGCCGACGCGACCCTCGCGCGGGCCTTCCACGAGAACGTCGACGGATCGTTCACCGTCGTGGTGGCCCGCCGCCGCCTGGGTCCGGCCCGAGAGCGCGCCCTGCGCGACGAGCTCGTCGCGGCGCTGCGCGGAGTGGGCCACGCCCGGATCGTCGAGAGCCGGGCCGTCGGCGGGGTCTGGTACGCCGTGGTGAGCACGCCGCTCGATCTCACCGGGGCGGCCGACCTCACCGGCACCCTGCGTCGTCACCTCGCCGGCGACGGTCCCGCCGGGGCGCTCCTCACCGGTCCCCCGGCCCTGCAGAGCGACCTCGGCCCCGTGCTGCGCGCCGACCTCGACCGGGGGCTCGTCGTCGCGCTCGTCGCGGCGCTCGTCCTGCTCGGCCTCACCCTCGGGGTGGGCGCCGCGCTGGTGGTGCCCTTCGCCGTCGCCCTGGCCACCGTCGGGGCCTCCCTCGCGGTCCTCGAGCTCCTCGCGCGCCACCTCACGATCTCGCTCTACGCGCCCAACCTCGTCGAGCTCGTCGGGCTCGGCCTCGCCGTCGACTACGCCCTCTTGCTCGTGCACCGGCTGCGCGAGGAGGCGCGGGGGGCGGCCGACCCCACCGCGGCGGTTGTCGCCACCATGGCGAGCGCCGGACGCACCGTCGTCCTCTCCGGGCTCGTCGTGGCGGCCGGGCTCGCGGCCCTGCTCCTCGAGCCGGTCGACTTCGTCCGCTCCCTGGGCATCGCCGGACTCGTGGTGGCCCTGGCGGCCGTGGCCTCGGCGTTGAGCCTCGCCCCGGCGGTGCTCTCGCTCCTCGCGCCCCGCGCGCGCGCCGGGCGCGCCTCGCCCGTCACCGGGGACGCCTGGGGACGGCTGGCCCGCGCGGTTCTCGCCCGGCGCCGTCGGGCCCTGGCGGGGTCGCTCGTGGTGCTCCTGGCGCTCGCGAGCCCCCTCGTGGCGCTGCGCCTCACGCCCCTCACCCTCGCCTCCCTGCCCCGGTCGATGGCTTCGGTGCGCGCCCTCGAGCTCGTCGGCGCCCGGCTCGGCCCGGGCGTCGCCACCCCCCTCACCGTGGTCGTCGACACGCACCGGGTGGGCGGCGACGCGGCGCCGGGCGAGGCCGCCGCGCGGATGCGCCTGGCGAGCGCGCTCTCGCGCGACCCCGAGGTGGAGCTCGCGGCCGTGGGCAGCGCCGCGCCGTTCGTCGCGGGGTCCGGGCGCTACGCCCAGGTCGACGCCGTCGCCCGCGACGCCTTCGGCTCACCCGCCGCCCAGGCTCTCGTCGCGCGCGTGCGCGAGGTCCTCGTGCCGGCGGCCCGCTTCCCCGCGGGCACCACCGTCGAGGTCGGCGGGGCGTCGGCCCAGGGCGTCGACTTCCTCGCGCGCGTCTACGCCGCCGCGCCCCTCGTCGCCGCCGTGGCGCTCGTGCTGACCTCCCTCCTCGTCGGCCTGGCCCTCTCGTCGTGGCTCCTCGCCCTCCTCTCGGGGGCCCTCGCCCTCGTCAGCCAGGCCGTCGCCCTCGGGGCCACCGTGGCCGTCGTGCGCCTGGGCCTCGGCGCCCCGGCCGGCGGGCAGGTCGAGGGGTGGGTGCCCGTCTTCCTCTTCGCGCTGCTGCTCGGGCTCTCCACCGACTACCAGGTCTTCATCCTCGCTCGGGCGCGCGAGGCGTTCGACCGCCACGGCGACGTCGAGCTCGCGATCGAGGAGGCGCTGGCGCGCACGGGCGCGGTGGTGAGCGCCGCGGCGCTCGTCATGGTCGGGGCGCTCTGCGGGCTCGCGATCGGGCGGGTGGCCGGCCTCGACGAGCTGGGCCTCGGCCTCGCCGCGGGGGTGCTCGTCGACGTGGCGGTGGCGCGCGGGGTGGTGCTGCCGAGCGCCCTCGGGCTGCTCGGACGGCGCGCCCTCGTTCGCGCGCACGCGCCCGGTCCCCCACGCGCCCCGGGGAAGGAGGGCGGGCGGGGGGCCGGGCGGGCGCCGGCTACTTGACGATCCGGATCGCGAAGCGGAAGGCCGGCACCTGGTAGCCGAGGGCCAGCCCCGGGAAGTCGCGGGCGTAGGAGAGCACCGGGAGCATGCCGTAGGCCGTCGTCGCGTAGTTCGGGTTCAGCGTGTAGAGCTCGGGGTAGAGGTCGATCAGGTGCACGCCCGGGCCACCGGTCGCGTAGAGGTGGATGGCGGTGTAGCCGTTCGAGTTGAACCCGCACCCGTAGCCGACCAGGCTGTTGTCGTAGTCGACCGCCAGGGTGTTGTCGATCTCGGTCCACCCGACGCCGTTGAGGGCGATGGTGAACTCCTCGCCCTCTTTGAACGTGTAGGTGGGTCGTCCCACACCGGCCACCTGGGTCAGTGTCGGGCTCGTGACGTCGGTGGGCACCGGGGCCGCGGCCGCGACGCCGTCGGAGAGGACCCGGCCGCCCGCCCCCCGGTAGACGACCACGCTCTCTTTGACGTAGTAGGGGACCTGGGCCTCGATGGCCGAGCCGCTCACCACCTGGATGACGTGCCAGCCGCCGAGCCCGGCGCCCGGCTCGCCGGCGGTCGTGACCGGGACGGTGACGTTCGCGCGCAGCTGGCCGCCGCTGACCGGGGCCGAGCCGAGCGGGGTGCTGGCGTAGGCCCAGCACGTGGTCGCCCCGTTCGGGCAGTTCACCCGGCTGCCCACGACCGACGACCACACCAGCTGGTCGGGGCCGCTGCCCGAGAGACCGGTGACGGTCACCGCCACCTTCGAGCCGACCGGGCCGCTCGAGCTCGACAGGGTGGCCGTCGCGGTGCTCGCCGGGTCGACGCCCGTCGAGTCGGCCGTCGTGAACTGGCTCACCGTCGGGGTGACCGACGCCGGCCAGTCGACCCGGGTCGCGGGCAGGCTCCCGCCCGGGGTCGTCGTGAAGTAGGCCTTGAGCAGGTTGGCGTAGGGGATCGGCGACTGGTCGGAGTTCATGTAGAGCGTGCCCACGGCCGCGCCGGTCTCGAGCACGTGGCGGCCCACCGGGCCGGCGGCGCGGATGTCGAAGGACGCGGTCCCGCGGGTCCAGGCGGCCTGGAACTCACCGACGAAGTGGTTGTCCCAGTCGAGGGCCGAGCCCAGCGTGTAGGCCGTCGCCCCGAGGCCGGTGTAGGTGACGTGGATCATCGTGCCGATCGGGCCGCGCGTCGGCGAGATCGTGAAGGTCCGCATCGTCGTGAAGCCGCCCTGGGCGACCTCCTGGCCGCGCACGACCGCGTAGATCGTGTGCTGGCCCCCGAAGTCGGCCGGGACCGTCGTCGAGTAGCTGAACGACCCCGCGGCGTCGGTCGTGGCGGTCCCCAGGGTCACGTTGAAGTTCTTCACCGCCGTGCCGAGGTAGTTGACCGTGGCCGGCTCGACGTCGGTGACCCAGGTCTCGTTCGCGGTCGCCCACTCGATAGCGACGCTCGCGTGGGCGGGGAGCTTCGTCCCTGAGATCGTGAGGGGCTGGCCCTCGGTGCCCGAGCCCGAGACCCCGTACTGGGTGCCCGAGGAGCGGGTGGTGAGGACCCCGAGCGTGCTGCCCAGGGTGAAGGCGGGGCTCACCGGTCCCGGCAGGGCCGGGACCCCGGGGAGGTTGGCCGGCGCCGTGAGGGCGTCGGCGTTCTGGGCCTCGGCGACCTGGGCCGGCGAGGCCTGGGGGGCGGTGAGCGAGGTCGGGGCGGCCCCGCCGGGGCCGCCCGTGGCGAGCAGGGCCGTCGCGAGCGAGAGGCCAGCCAGGGTGGTGAGCGCCCGGCCCCTCCGGGTCGTCCCGTGTGCGATCGTCATGGTTCTCTCCTTTGGGGTGACCCGGGTCCGGGTCCGCCGAGCGACGGACCGGACCCGGGCACTGCGTTAGGGCGTCTCGCGGTTACCGACGTTCAGACGGACTGCTGGATCGTGAGCTGGGACGAGGCGGCCTGTCCGGTCTGGGTGAAGGTGTAGGTCGCCGCGGGCACCTTGGCCGAGACGAGGACCTTGACCGTCTTGCGCAGCACCTTCGTGACACCGTTGACCTTGGCGCGGTAGGTGACGCGCACCGTCTTGTAGACCGCGCCGATCGGGTTGAGGGTCACCACGACCTTGAAGGGCACGACGCCGATCGGGGTCGAGGACGTGGTCTTCCAGCCGTAGGTCCAGTACCCGTCACGCGGCGCGTAGGCCATCGCGGGGGGCGTCGTGACGCCCGGCAGGTCCTGGATGACGACGCTCTTGACGTTCGAGGCGACGAGCGGCTGTCCGGTGGCGTTGGCGATGCCCCACATCCGGAAGACCACGGTGGCCCCCTGGCCGAAGACGTTCTCGAGCCCGCACCCGCCCGAGGTCACCGACCCCGTCGGGCTGCCCGAGCCCACGACCGTGTCCACGCTCACCGACATGAACTTGTTGCCGCTCACGTAGGGGGCGGCCGTCGTGGTCGTCGTCGGTGTGGTCGTCGTGGTGGTCGTCGTGTCCTGGGCGCCGGCCGAGCCCGCCCCCACGAGCACCACCGATCCCAGGCAGAAGACGCCCGCGAGGGCGCTACCTATGACTCTCCTCATTGTGTGCCTTTCTCTTTCCACCGTCGTCACTTGACGGTGAGCTTGCCGACGAGGGTCGCGGTGAACTGGTCGCTCTCCTTGGAGCCCGCGGCCGTGGACTGGATGGAGAACGACCCGCTGATCGCGAGGCTCCCCTTGGCGGCCAGGTAGACGCCCCGGCCGTTGACGACGGTGGCCACGCCCTTCACGGTGACCGCGGTGGGAGCGGCGCTCCCGGCGGCGCAGGCCGACTGCTTGGCCGAGGAGACGACCCTCAGGACGAGCGCGCCCTTGGCGGCCGTGATCGTCGCGGCGCCCGAGAACGGGTCGCAGGTGCTCGAGGGCGACGAGGTGCCCGTGCCCTTGAGGGTGCTCGCGCCCACGCCGGGTACCGTGCCGGTGCCCACGAGGGAGGTCACCTTCACCGACGAGTCGCTCCACAGCAGCGACATCGTCCCGTGGTAGGTCGCGCGGAAGGCGACGACGTGGGGCTTGGCGAGGGCACCCGGCACGGCACCGGGGCGAGTGGGCGTCGTGACGGCGGCGCCGGCGCCGGCCGCGACGAGGCCCACGGTGCCCGCGAGGGCTGCGGCGGCGAGGAGCTTGCTGGCTGGGGAGGCTTTCATTGTGTGCTTTCCTCACTTATCTGGCTCTTATGTTTCGGGCCGTCGTCAGTCTCCCGGTGACGCCGCTCGGTCCCGTAGGGATAAAGGTCAGGTGTTGGGAGGTCCGTCCCGCGTCGTCTCGGACGCGTCATCGAACGCCTGGGGACCATGGTCCCCACCGCGGCGCGTCGCCTACTCGCCCGCCACCGCGAGCTCGCCGGCCTCGGCGAGCACCCGCACGCGCGGATGCGCGATCGTGACCACGAGGATCCGACCGGCCGAGTCGTCGACGACGAACCACGCGCCCGAGTCCGACCACGAGACTTGGCCCCACCCGTACGCCGGCGGCGCATCGACCTCGACCAGCACGCTCGTGCGCGAGCCGCGGCGCACGAGCGCCCGGAAGAGGCCGTCGGCGTTGCGCCACGACACGACCTCGCCGCCGGGCCCGCGCGCCGGCAGGGCGGCCGGCGGCGCGTAGACCAACTCGGTCACCACGCCCGAAGCGACCTCGATCCGCCGGCGCCACCGCGGCCCGGACCGCGAGGTCACCTCGAGGCGCCCGGGGCCGACCCAGCGCAGGACGGGCCCCATCGCCTTGGTCACCGGGACGCACAGCAGACGCCGGGGCTCGCCGCCCCCGGCCGCGACCACCATCACGCAGGACTGCTTGCCCTCGGGTCCTGGCGACGCCAGCGCGTCGTAGGCGACGGCGCCGCTCAGGGAGCGGTCCGGGTGCGCGCGCAGCGACGCGAAGGTCGGGGTGCCCGCGAAGGAATTCCCCCCGTGACCCCCGAGGAGGATCGCCACCCCCACCGCCGCCACGACGAGCGCCGTGGCGAGGGCCACCTCGACCTGGGCCGAACGTCGGGCCAGCGGACGGGTCGGTCGCGACCGGCGCCGTGCGAGCCTGGCCGCCCCGGTTCCCGCGACCATCGCCGCGACGGCCACGCCGAGCGCGGCGAGCACCCTCACCGGGGTGGACCGTGCCCCGCCCCGCGCGAGCGGCCCGCCACGACGCGCCAGAGTGCCACCGCGACCACGGCCGCCCCCAGGAGGAAGGAGACCAGGGTCGCGACCGGACCGCGCAGATAGAGGGTGAGAAGCCGTACCACCAGGGTGAACAGCGAGATCACGCCGACGCCGATCACGGCGTAGTCGCGCTCGCCCACGCCGTAGACCACCCCGGCGGCCGAGCTCAGCAGGCCGAGGGTGAGCCCGAGCGCGTGCTGCTCTGAGACCATGGCCGTCGCGCCCATGAGGGCGCCGAGCTGGCCCAGCAGGACCGCCACCGGGCCCGGGCGCAGCACGCTCAGTCCGAGCAGGGCCAGGGCGACCGACGCGCCCCAGGCGATCAGCGACCCCGACAGCGCCGACACGTGCCAGTGCACGACGTTCGCGCCCCCCACGGCCACCATCACGGCACCGGCGACGGTGCTGAGGAACTGGAGCGGCCGGTCGAGGTTGCGCCAGAGCGACAGCGAGACGGCCGCCGCCACCGCCCCGACGACGAGCACCGTGGTCGCGGCGTCGCCGTGGTCGAAGTGGTCGGCCACCACGGCCGTCGCCATCCCCGCCCCCGCCGTGCCACAGAACCACAGCAGCCAACTGAGCCGGGTGGTCCCCGGCTCCGCGATCCGCGCCAGGACGGCGCCACCGACGAAGCCCACCGCCGCGATGAGAAGGCCCACGCCGACCCGGCCGCCCCATCCGATCTCGCGCCACACCCGATTGACGAACACCCCGCCGCTCGCCACCAGGAGGACGATCCCGAGGTAGATCGCGATCTCGCTGACCAGGGTCAGGCGACGGGCCGGAGCCGGAGCCTCCGCCTCCGAGGCGAGCACCGCCACGGCCTGGTCGTGGGTGAGGATGCCCTCGCGCTCCCAGCGCGCGACGTGCTCTTCGAGGCTGCCCTCGAGGTGGGTGAGCTTCACGGCCATGGCCGCCCTCCTCGTACCCGTCTGACGGGCTCAGCGTCGCACGCGCCGTCCTCACCGTCCTAGGGACCTTGGTCGCAGAGGAGTCCCATGCGCGCTCGTCGCTGCCACGGGCGCGGGCGGCCCCGCACCGCCCGAGGGTCGGCCCGGCTCAGGGTGACCTGAGGGGACCCCGGGGGTCTACCCCGCCGCGCTCGGGGCGACGCGGCCGGCTCGAGACGTTACGGTCGCGACGACGATCGGGGCCCATGTCCGAGGTCGTTGCCGGTCGGCTCGCCACGGGCCACGTCGCAGCGCCGGCTGCGGCGCTCGAGCATCCGCTGAGCACCGCTCAGTCGCCGAGGAGCACCCCGTACTCGCTCGGGCCGATCCCGACCGTCCCGGCCGCGAGGCAGAAGCCGGCCCCCACGCACGTCAGCCGCTCGACGCCGCTCAGTCCCGGGAGGCGCGCCACGACGCGCCAGGTCGTCCCGCCGTTCCCCGACGCGAGGACGGCCGCCTCGTCGCTCCCGCCGAGCCCCCCGGTGGCCAGGCACACGCGGCTCGACGGGCAGTCGATGGCCATCAGACCCTTGGTGCCCGCGGGAGGGGGCAGCGTCCGCCAGACCACGCCCCCGTCCCGGGTGGAGAGCACGACGCCGTGGCCGAGCGTGCTGTCGGCCGACTGGCCGACCGCGACACAGGTCGTGGCGCTCGGGCAGGCCACGCCGTTGAGGGCGAAGACGCCACCCGGGATCCGCTCGCTGGTCCACGTCGGGACGGGGTCCGACGCCCCCGCGCTCACCCCGAAGGCCGCCCCGGCGGCCCCGCAACGCGACCCGCCGCTCCCGTTCGGGGTGCAGGCCGTGAGCCCGATGCCGACCATCTGGCACGGGCCCCCGCTGGCGCAGGTGGCGGTGTAGGCCTGCTCGAAGCCCCCCGACGTCGAGACCGCCGTCCAGGTGACCCCGCCGTCGCTGGTCGCGAGCACCACGAGTCCGTAGGTCACGTAGGCCTGGGTGGCGGTGCAGGTGGGCGGCGTGCAGCCCGGTGGCGACCCGGACTGGGTGGCCTGACCGGCGGCGACGCACGTGGTCGCCGAGGCGCACGACAGTGCCTCGAGCTGGTCGCCCCGCCCGGACGACGTGAGGCTGGCGGGCAGCGCCACCGGCGCGAACGACGCGCCTCCGTCGCTCGAGCGCTCGATGACCAGGGCCGAGCGCGCGAGGAGCGACCCCCGGTAGCCGACCGCGAGGCACAGCGTCGTCGACGGACAGGCCAACGCCTCAAGTCCGCTCGGGGACCCGGCGAGCGCCGACGCCCGCCACGACCGGCCCTCCGTGGTCGAGACCATCACCCCCGCGTGGCCCCGGTCGTTCACGATCACGGCGCACAGGCTCACCGACGGGCACGCCGGCTGGCCGTATATGCGGCCCGCGGCCCTCGGGGCGTTCAGCAGATGCCAGGGACCGAGTGCAGCGGCGCGGCCACCGAGTGACCCTGCACCCACGAGGACGAGCGCGACGAGCGCCGCCGCGAGCCCCCCGACCACCCTGCGCGAACCGAACACCCCATCCCCCTGAGGCCGACTCGGGGCTGAGACTATCGCCCCGGGCCACGCCGGGGTGCGACGCCCCCACCCGGGACGAGGACCGACGGCCTCACGTGCGCTGCGAGCCCGAGGTCGCAGCGCATCCGGTCGAAGTGGATCGCGTGGGCGCCCCAGTCCCTCGCGACGCTCGACTCGAGCTGGCCGACACCCGGTGTCGGCGCCCGCCAGCACCGCGATCGCCACCTCGTGCACCCGCTCCTCGCGTCCGCTCCCCCTGACCATCGGGTGAGCCTGGCTCGGGGCCGCACGCCCTGGGTCGCGACGACGGTCCGCGGTGTCGGGGGGTGCAGACCCGCCTTCGCCGTGAGAGACTGCGCCGTGGCCAACGCCGAGGAATCGAACGAGTGGGACGACGCCTACGGCGGCCCGCCGCCCCCGTGGGACATCGGTCGGCCCCAGGGGTCCGTCGCCCGCCTGGCCGACGCCGGCGCCCTGACCGGGGACCTCCTCGACGTGGGCTGTGGCACCGGCGAGCACACCATCCTCGCCGCGCGCCACGGCGCGCGCGCCCTCGGTGTCGACCTCTCGCCGCGCGCCGTCGCCACGGCCCGGGCCAAGGCGGCCGAGCGCGGCGTCGGGGCCCGCTTCCAGGTCCACGACGCACTCTCCCTCGACCGGCTGGGCGAGACCTTCGACACCGTCATCGACTCCGGCCTCTTCCACGTCTTTGACGACACGGATTGCGCCCGCTACGTCGCGTCACTCCACTCGGTCCTGCGCACGGGCGGCCACCTCTACCTCCTGTGCTTCAGCGACGACGAACCGGGCGACTGGGGTCCGCGCCGGGTCAGCGAGCGCGAGCTACGCGACGCCTTCGCCACCGGGTGGCGCGTCGAGGAGCTGACGCGGGTCAGCTTCGCGATCAACCCGGGTCGGGGGACGCCCTCGGTGGTGGCGTGGCTCGCCCACGTCGTGCGCACCTAGGGTCCTCGCTCGAAACGGGGAACGCCCCCGGTCCGGGGCCGCGGGCGGCCACTTGTAGGCTCGCGTGATGGTCGCCACCTCGACGCGTCGGCTCGAACTCCTCGCCCCACGCTGTGAGCACTGGCTCTCCGGCGACGGCCCCCGTACCGTCGTCGGGCTGCTGGGCCAGATCCCCCCGGACACTTCGCCCGATACCTACGGACACGGCGGGGTCGTGGAGGAGCTCGAGTCGGAGGTGGCCCGGCTCCTCGGCAAGGAGGCCGCCCTCTTCATCCCCACCGGGACCATGGCCCAGCAGGCGACGTTGCGGGTGCACTGCGACCGGCGCTCGCGCGACACCGTGGCCTACCACCGTTACTGCCACCTCCGCCAGCACGAGGAGGGGGCCCTCACCCGGCTCCACGGACTCCACGAGGCGCTCGCGGGCTGGCCGTCGGACCCCCTGGCGCCGCTCGGCCCCGACACCCTCGCCGCGATCAAAGAGCCGGTCGGGGCGCTGCTCGTGGAGTTGCCCCAGCGCGACCTCGGGGGGCACCTGCCCACCTGGAGCGAGCTCGTCGCGATCGTCGAGTGGGCGCGCGAGCGCGGCGCCGCAGTTCACCTCGACGGGGCGCGGCTCTGGGAGGCCGCGCCGTACTACGCGAGCGCCGCGCGCAAGGGGCTCGCCGAGGTCTCCGGCCTCTTCGACACCGTCTACGTGTCGTTCTACAAGGGACTTGGCGGCATCTCGGGCTGCTGTGTCGCCGGTGACCGCGACGTCATCGACGAGCTCGCGGTGTGGCGCACCCGCCACGGCGCCCGTCCCTACATGCTCTGGCCGTACGCGGCCTCCGCGCTCACGGTCCTGCGCGAGCGCCCCCGCGACATGGCCGCGTACTACCGCCGCGCCCGAGCCATCGCCCAGCGGCTGCGTGGCCTCGACGACCTCGAGGTCCTGCCCGAGAGGGTGCGCAGCCCGCTCATGCACCTGCGCTTCCGCGCGAGCCTCGACGAGATGCGCGCCCGGGCGCGCGAGATCGCCGAGACCGACTCCGTGTGGACCTTCGCGCACCCCTTCGTCTCCGAGGGGCCCCGCCTCCAGCGCTACGAGTTCCAGGTCGGCCGCGCCACGATGGCGCTCGGACTCGACAGGACCGTCGAGGTCATCGGGCGACTGAGCGGCGAGGGGAAGCGGCCCCGACGGCGATGAGGCGACGGAGCGGGACGCCCGGCCGGTGGAGTCACCCGCTGCGCGCGGACTCCTCCGCGAGGAGGTCCTCGAGCACGCCGAGCACCGTCGACCAGTCGGGCGACCGGGCGTCCGCCACCGAGAAGTGGTCGCCGCGAGCCTCGACGAGGGACGCGTCCATCGACGCCTCCCGAGCGCGCCCCACGTAGGCCTCGCTCAGGGCGAACGGCACGCGGTCGTCGGCGCGCGCGTGCACGCAGCGCACGGCGGCCGCGATCGGGAGGTGTGCCATCGGGTCGGCGAGCGCGTAGCGCTCGGGCACGTCGTCGGGCCCGCCGCCCATGAACTGTGCCACCGCCCCGTTCCCGATCCCGAGGCGCGCCGCGCTCACGAGGTCGACCACCCCGGCGAGGCTGACGACCGCCCCCACCTCGACGACGGGCTCGGGCACCCGGCCGACGGCGGCCAGCGCGCTACGCCCCGCGGCCCACGTCGCGAGGTGACCGCCGGCGCTGTGGCCGAGGGCCACGACCGGACCAGCTGGCGTTTCGGGCACGCGATCGAGGTAGTCGATCGCCGCGGCCACGTCGGCCAGCGTCTCGCTGACCCCGCCGCCGTTGCCCACCCGCCGGTACTCGACGTTCCAGACGACCCACCCCCGCCGCGACAGGTCCTCGGCGACACCGGAGAGGTGGTCCGCCCCGAACGCCGAGCGCCAGAAGCCCCCGTGGAGCAGGACGAGAGTCTCGGGGCGGGGCGCGCCCGCGGGCCGGATCAGCTCCGCGAACTGCGAGGGGTCCTCGCCGTAGGCGTGCCGACTGACGCGGGGCGCGCCGGAGGACACGTGCGGCTCCGTCACGAGCGATCGGCCCCCGGGGGTGGACCCGGGCGCGACGAGAGCACGCAGAACTCGTTGCCCTCGGGATCCCCGAGGACCGTCCAGGTCACGTCGCCCTGGCCCACGTCGAGGATGGCGGCGCCGAGCCCCACCAGCCGCTCGACCTCGGCGCCCTGATCGCTAGGTCGAAAGTCGAGGTGCAGCCGGTTGTGCTCGCGTTTCGGGCCGCCCTGGGCGACGAAGACGATCCCGGGCGTGACCTCGGGCGCGCGGCGGATCTCCATCTCCTCCGGCGAGTCGATGGTGACGACCCAGCCGAGGGCCGCCGCCCACCACCGTGCGAGCTCTCGAGAACGCTCCGCCTGGACGACCGCCTGTTCCCACTCGAGGTCCACGTAGCGAGCGTAGGCCGAGCCGTCCCGCCCCTCCGCCTCGCCTACCCTGATCCCGGAGGGACGCGACGATGGACGAGACCGACCGCGCCGCCAACTGGCGCGCCCGTGGGCGCTACTTCCGGTGGCGGCCCCGCGACGGCGACGAGGTCGCGGTCTTCCACGTGGAGTCCGGTCACCCCGACCGACCGGTTCTCCTCCTCGTCCACGGCTTCCCGACCTGCAGCGTCGACTGGTTCGAGCTCGTGGCGCTCCTCGACGGCCGCTACCGGGTCTGCGCACTCGACTTCCCGGGCTACGGGTTCTCCGACAAGCCGGTCGGCTGGGGCTACAGCCTGGTGCGTGACGCCGAGCTCCTCGACTACTACGTCCGCGAGGTCGTGGGGGCGCGCTCGCTCGCGGTCCTCGCCCACGACCGGGGCTCGAGCGTGGCCCTCAACTACCTGCTCGGGACGCGTCCGGGAGGGCCGCCGACCTCGCGTGCGACCATCACGCACCTCGTGCTCACCAACGCCAACCTCTTCTTGCCCCTGTCGAACCTCACGGCGTTCCAGCGCCAGGTGCTCGACGGCGCCACCGCACCGGCCCTGTTGGGGGCCCTGACGCCCGAGCTGCTCGCCGCCGGCATGGGGGCGGTGACCTTCTCCCCGCCCCGACCGGCCGAACACCCCGACGTCGCGGCCCTCGCGAGCACGTTCGCGCACGACGACGGCGTCCGGGTCCTGCACGAGACCATCCAGTACCTCGTGGAACGGGCCGAGAACGAACGTGACTGGTTGGTCCGCCTGGCCGCGTCGGAGGTCCCCACCACGGTGATCTGGGGGCTGCTCGACACGGTCTCGCCGCCTCGGGTGGCGGCCCGGGTCTGGGACGACTACCTGGCCCTCAAGCCCGGCCGCAACCTCTTCTACCTCGTGCCCGGGGCCAACCACTACCTGCAGGTCGACCAGCCCGCTCGCCTCGCCGAGGCGTTCCTGCACGCCGAGGGCGGCGGGGCCGAGACGCCGGGGCCCCTCGACGCACGCGACGGCGCGCCCGTGTTGATGGACTGGTCACGTGCTCGCCTCCCGCACCCCACCGAGGTGCTCCGGGCGGACACCCCCGCCTGAGCGGTCGCGCCGCCCGGCGGGGCTAGCCCGCGGGTGTGAAGACCTGTCCGTAGCCGAGCGCGCGGCCCCGCGCGTTCACCGCCCCGACCGCGGCGTCGAAACGGCGCATCCCGTGGCGCAGGTCGTCGATCGCCACCGCCTCCGAGGTCGTGGCGGAGGCCGCCGTCGCCGCCTCGCACGCGCGGAACGCGAGGGCCTCACGCTCCAGCGCCCCCTGGTACAGCCGCCGGAACGTGGGGTCGGTGGGCTGGGGCTGGCTCAGGACCCGTGCGGTGTCGCGGGCGCCGATCTGACAGTCGAAGTGGAGGGTTTGGGCCGAGACCCGCGGCCGGGCGCCGAGCGCTCCCGCGATCCCCTGGTTGTCCTGGTTGATCGCCGCGGCGTCCGTCGAGCCGAACCGGTCCCACCACCGGCTCGTGGGGCTGGACCGGTGGGTCAGCACGACACCGGCCAAGACCGCCGCCACGACCACGACCGCGGCGGCCGCCACCCAGCGCGCCGTCCGGGCGCGCCCGTGGTTCGCGTTGACGGACTCTGACACCGGGCACCTCCGCGCGACCGCCACCGGCGCTGCGTGCGGGTGGGCTCCTGGCACGTTACCGGCTCGCGGGACGGGCCCGGGGCGGATGCCGCGCCCGAGTCGACCCTTCGCCGCGGCGGCCTGAGCCTGGGTCAGTCCCCGAGGTTGGCCCGCACCGCCTCGCGGACCAGGCTCACGAGGGGCTGGCGCGGGATCGCCTCGCCCTCGTGGAGGTCGACGGCGCGCACGGTCGTGCCACCGAGGCGCGCGTTGAAGAGCCCGGAGGGGTCGGCGAGCTGGGCCCCCTTGGGGAACGTGAGGCGCACGGCGCCCTTGAGCGCCTCACCGATGCAGACGATGCCGCCCTCGGACCAGACCGGGACCCCCTCGGGCTTGGAGGGCTTCTTCCACTTCACCTCTTCGACGATGCCCGCACTGGCGCCGAGCACGAGGGCGCGCACGCGCGCGAGCGTCTCCCCACGCCAGCCGCCCACCCCTTGGACGATCGCGTCCACCTCTCGGATCCCCTTCGCCACTCCCCCAGTATCTCGCCGCGGTCTCTCGCTCGAGGGACACGGCCTGGAACGGACGCGTCCCACCCGCCCGCGGCGCCGGGCCCGCACCGGAGAGGACCGCTCCGACCAGTGACCGCTTCAGGGCTCCGACTCGAACGTCCGTGCGGGCTGGCCGACGAGCTCCCTCCGTCGGCCGGCGACGAGGCCGCGAGGACCAGGGGACCCGACCCGCTCGAGGGGCCCGCATACCAGGCGAGCGGGTCGTCGCGCGCCCCACAGGTCCCCCGCGCACCGGTGAGGGACGAGCAACGCGAACCGACCCTCCAGCCAACGTGTCCGCACTGGGAGGCGAGGGTGTCCGTCCCGCCCCTGGGGGCCTACCGGCGACTTCGACCCGCGGTCAGAGGACCAGGTTCGTCACGTCGAAAGGGAGGGAACCGACGGACCGCGAGTCCCCTTCTTGCGACCCACGGGATCTCCGGAGTCACTCTTTGGCGACTCCACGACAATCATCACTCGGGGACTCGTTGACCAGTGATCGGTGGGGATCGCCTTCGGCTGAAAGATGGTGCCAAAGCCCAGCAGGAACGAGCCGAGCACCTGCACGAAGGCGTCACGTGCTCGCACAAGACGCACGTCGCCAGGTTAGGGGTGGTGCCACCGTGCTCGCGCACGAGTGCCGCGGTGGCCCTCTTCGACCACCCCGGGCGTCACGCGTCGTGGAGGTGCGCCGCGTCCGTGCGCCGCGTCCGTGCCCTCGAGGAGCAGCCACCCGCCTTGTCGCGTAGAGACCATTGGACCCACTCCCCCGGAGTGGACAGGCGAAGAATTGGCTCGGTGACGACCGCGGGTAGTTAGGACGGCCCGGACGTCAGCTTTGACTCACCCGCCACCACGAGGAGGGCCAGGGATGACCTCTGAGCACAGGACCGCGCTGACCGTGGGAACGCCCCTGATCGCCGCCACCGTGACCAGCCTCGTGGCGTCAGCCTTCGTACCGAGTCTCACGGCCACCGGCTACCTCACGGATGTCGCCGCCCACTCTGGTCGGGTGAGGGTCGCGGGTCGGCAGGGCTACGCTCCCGGACGTCGTACCTGGGGGTGCGGGGTCTCGCCCCGCGCCAGCATCTCGACGAACTGTTCGATTCGCCGGGCCCGGGTTTCGGCCCGCTTCGCACTCTCGACTCGATAGAAGATGGAATAGCGGTTCGCGCTCGTCAGCGTCTCGAACGTCGCCCGGGCACGCGGATTCGCCGCGAGCGCCTTCGCCAGGTCCTCGGGGAGCATCGCACCGCGCGAGCCAGCGTAGGCGTCTTGCCAGCGACCATCCGATTTCGCACGCCGAACTTCCGCGTCGCCCGCTCGGTGCATGCGTCCCTCGGCGCTCAGCCGCTCGGCGATGGCGACGTTGCGCTGGGACCACGCGCTGCGGGCAGCCCTCGGCGTGAACCGCCTGAGGAACGTCGTCGCGTCCCGGCGGGAGAGCTGCCCGTCTATCCAGCCGAAGCAGATCGCCTCCTCGAGCGCGTCGTCGTAGGAGAGCGTCGTCGGCTGCGTCGCGCCCTTCCTCGCGAGGACCAGCCGGACCCCGGGCGACGTCTCGTAGTGCGCCACTAGCCACGCTCGCCACTCGGCTGCGTCGCCGACGAGCAACTCGGGGAGCTCCATCGCGCCACCGTACAGCCGGGCCGGTCCCGACGATCGCCGCGGCCTCGCGGCGATCGTCGACTCGACCGGACTCGCGCGAGGGCCGCCACCCATCGTCGCCGATGCGCGTCCCGAAGCCCGACCACTGCCGCTATTAGGGTGGTCCGGTGCTCCCTCGACGCCACGTCGCATCGCCTTCGGCGTCCTGGTTGTCCGTCGCCGGGGTGGGACTGTCCCTCCTCGGCGCCGTCGCCTCGGTCGGCTCGCCCCCCGTCGGCGCGTCAGGCGTGGACGTCTCCGCACGGACCCCTGTCGCGCTCTCCCCGCTCGCTCGCGCCGCGCACAGCCCGCTCAGGGTTGCGCGCCTCGGTGGTCTGATCGACTACGCCTTCTCCTACGCCTTCGGGTCACCGTCCGACGAGACCGCC
>JAKAEP010000133.1 GCA_021818265.1 Actinomycetes bacterium | reverse complement strand
ACTGAGCTAAGAGGGCGCACGGCTACGCCGCGAGGGGTCAGTCTACCCCGTACCCGCGGGGCCAATCCACCGTCGCCGCCCGGGTTACCCTGGGCGCATGAGGACCCGGCTCGTCGAGCTCGACGACGCGCCGGCCCTCATGGCCATCCTCAACCCCGAGGTCCTCGAGACGACCGTCTCGTTCGACCTGGTGCCCCGGACCCTCGACGAGCACCGCCGCTGGATCGCCGCCCACCAGGGGACCCACCCGTGCCTGGTCGTGGTGAACGACGAGGACGACGTCGGCGAGCCCGGGGCCCGGGACGAGCCGATCGTGGGCTTCGCCTCGGTCTCGCCCTTCCGCGAGCGCCCGGCCTACGCCACGACCGTGGAGAACTCGGTCTACGTGCACCGGCGCGCCCGGGGCCGGGGCGTGGGCGAGCTCGTGCTCTCCGACCTGCTCGAGCTCGTCCAGAGCTACGGCTTCCACTCGGTGATCGCGCGGATCGTGGGCGAGAACGCCGGGTCGATCCGGCTCCACGAGAAGTGCGGGTTCACCCTGGTCGGGACGGAGATCGAGGTGGGGCGCAAGCACGGACAGTGGCTCGACGTCGTCGAGTACCAGTACGTGACGCGCGAGCGCCGCTAGGCCGGCTCGAGCTCGAGGGGCCCCTCCACGCGCTGGGGCCAGGACCACTGGGTCCAGCGCCCGAGCGGCAGCACCAGGACCCCACCGAGGACCGCGACGGCGAGCGCGATGAGCAGCGGGTTCGAGTGCACGAGGTCCGAGAGCAGGTTCCGCCCCCCGGGCAGGCCGATGAAGGGCCCGGTGATCGCGAGCAGCAGGAGCCAGAAGTGCTCGCGGCCGCGGTAGCTCGCCGCGAGCACCACGAGGCCCCACGACAGGTACCAGGGCTGGACGACCGGGCCGAGCTCGACGAACAGGATCAGCGACACCCCGAGCGAGCGGACCCAGCCCCGTTCCCCCGAGCGCCAGAGGAGCCAGAGGGTCAGGGTGGTGGCGGTGACCAGACCCACCAGTCGCGCCACCCCGATCGTGGTCGCGACCGAGACCGCGTGGAGTCCCACCGCGTGCAGGAGGTTGCCGCTCGCCATCCCCACGGCCGTCGCCGGCGCCGCCCACGAGCGCACCGTCCCCGGGGTCAGCAGGTTGCTCACCCACCCGAAGCCGAAGCCCGAGAGGAACGACGAGACGAGCAGGACCGCCCCCACCACGAGCCCCCCGGCGGCGAAGGGCTGCAGGCGCTGCTTGAGCGGCGCGTCCGCGGGGAGCCAGTTCCAGGCGACGAAGGCCAGGCCGATGGCGGCCGGGGCCTTCACCGCGGTGGCCAGCGAGACGAAGAACAGGGCCCACCACGGATGTCGGTTCACGGCGAAGCCGAGGCCCACCACGAGGAGCCCCGTCATCAGCCCGTCGTTGTGGGCCCCGCCGACGATGGTGAGCAGGATCAGCGGGTTGAGGGCCGCGAGCACGAAGGCCTCGCCGGGGTCGCGGCCGAGCCCCCGGGCGAGCATGGCCACGCCCACGCCGATGAGCGCGACCGCGGCCACCTCGAGCAGGCGCAGCCCCACCACCGTGGCGAGCTGGTTGTGCAGGGTCAGCCGGTCGATCGCCCCGTCCACCCAGAGGAAGAGGGGCCCGTAGGGGGCCGGGGTGTTCCACCACAGCGGGTCGACGGGGTTGAGGTAGGGCGTCGAGCCGAGCGAGAAGGGCCCGAGGAAGTAGGGGTTCAGGTGGTGGGCCGTCATCTCGCCCTGGGCCGCGTAGGAGAAGACGTCGCGCGAGAAGAGTGGCGGGGCCACGATCATGGGCGCCGCCCACAGCAGCAGCATCCACCACAGCCGACGCAGGCTGGCGCCGTGGTGGAGCTTCACGATCTCGGCCAGGCGCAGCCAGACCCGCATCAGCAGCAGGAGCCCGCCGTAGACGAGCACCACCGAGAGCATGTACTTGGTCGTCGAGGGCGTGCCCGTCTGAGCCGTCGACGGCTCGCCGAAGAACCAGGTGCCGGTCATGTCCAGCTTGAAGGGCGAGTTGGTGAACGACGAGCCCGAGAGGATGAGGCACATGGCCACGAATCCCTGGAGGGCCGGCTGCCAGAGGAAGCCCCACCCCTCGAAGGGACCCGGGTTGAAGCGCCCGAGGGGGGTGTAGCGCCGCTCGAGGAGCTGGACGCCCGACTCGAAGCCCGAGGCGACCCGCTCGTAGGTGTGACGCACCGCCTGCGCCCACGCCCCGATCCGCCTCACGCCACTCCTCTCGCCGCCCGACACGGTAGTGCCGCCGGGGCGCGCCGGCCCGGGCGGGCCAGGCTCTGTGGTGGGCCGGGAGGGATTCGAACCCCCGTAGGCTACGCCGTCTGGTTTACAGCCAGATCCCATTGGCCACTCGGGCACCGACCCGCGCAGAATCCTACCCGCAGCGAGGGCCCGGGCCATTCGGCCCGCCGCCTACCATGCACCCATGCCCACTTTCGACGTCGTGAGCGAGGTCGACCTCCAAGAGGTGCGCAACGCGGTCGACCAGGCCAACCGCGAGGCCTCCACCCGGTT
>JAKAEP010000132.1 GCA_021818265.1 Actinomycetes bacterium | reverse complement strand
CGGGACGGCGCGCACGCTTGTGACCGACCTGCTCGACCACGACGGGCGCACCGTCGACGGCGTGGTCACCACGGCGGAGGCGATGCTCGCGCCCTGGCAGTTCCCCCAGCCCCTCGCCCGGGTGGGGCCGGCGCTCGAGGGGCCCAACACCCTCTACCTGTGCGCGCCGCGTGCCGACCAGCGCCACTACGAGCCGCTCTTTCGCGGGGCGCTGCGGCGGGTGCTCGAGCTCCAGCAGCGCCGCAGCGAGCGCGGTGAGGCCGAGGCGCTGCTGGTGGTGCTCGACGAGGCCGCCCACGTCGCCTCGCTCGACGAGCTCGACCAGGTCGCCTCGACCGTGTCGGGGCTCGGGGTCACCCTCGTCACGGTGGTGCAGGACTTCGCCCAGCTGCGCGCCCGCTTCGGGGAGCGGGCCGCGACGATCGTGAACAACCACGCGACGCGGGTCGTCCTCGCAGGGCTCGCCGACCCCACGGCCGTGCGCTACGTGCCCGAGCTCGCGCCGCGCGAGCGCCCGGGCGCACCGGGTCGCGAGGGGCGCGCCCGGGCGCGCGAGGGAGGACTGCGCACCCGCCGGCCGGGCCGGGCCGTGGTGGTCGCGGGCCACCGACCCGCCCTCGAGGTGGCCCTGGTGCCGTGGTGGCGTCAGCGCGCCCTGCGGGCCCGGAGCGCGCGGCGCGGGTAACTACCATCGACCCGTGGCCTACGAGAGCCTCTCGATCGGCGACCAGATCCTGGCCGTCGACATCGGGGCGACCAACATCAAGTTCTCCCACGTCAACGAGGACGGGGTGCTGCTGCGCGCCCCGCGGCGCCGGCCCACGCCGTACCCGTGCACGCCCGAGCGGCTCGTCGAGTTCGTCGAGGAGCGCATCACCCGCAGCGGATGTCGCCGGGTGGGGGTGGGCTTCCCCGGGGAGTTCCGCGACGGCCGCGTCGTGCGCCCCGGGAACCTGTCGCGACCCGGCGGGATCACGACCGAGGTCGACCCGGGCCTCGAGGCCCGCTGGGAGGGCTTCGCGCTCCAGGACGAGCTGCGCGATCGATCGGGCCGCGACGTGCGCGTGGTGAACGACGCGACCCTGGCGGCGCTCGGCTGCGTGGGCCCCGACGGCGTGCAGCTCGTGCTCACGCTGGGCACCGGCTGCGGGCTCGCCCTCGCCCGCGACGGCCGGCTCCAGGGGGTGCGCGACGTGGGGGCCGAGGTCTTCCGCGACGGGCGCACCTACGACCAGACCCTCGGCGAGCGGGGTCGCGCCCAGGACGAGGCCGCGTGGCTCGCGGCCCTCGTGGCGGCCGCCGACGGGTTCGCCGCCGAGTTCGCGGCGACGACGGTCCACTTTGCCGGCGGCAACGCGCGACGGGTCACCCCGGCCCACTTCGAGGGCCGCCCCTACCGGGTCGTGCTCAACGGCAACGACGCGCCGCTGCGCGGCGCGGCGCGGCTATTCGCCTGAGCCGAGCGCGATCGCCCCGGCGGCCAGCACCCCGGCCTGGACCCCGCACGTCGCGTCCGCCAGGGCGAAGTCGGGGCTGTGGTGCATGCCCGACGTGCCGTCAGCGAGCGCGCCGCCCACGAGCAGGTAGCACCCGGGCACCCGGGCGAGGAGCTCCGCGACGTCGTCGCTCGGGGTGACCGGCGGGATCTCGAGGACGCGGTCGGCTCCGAGCAGTCGGGCGGCCGCCGCGCGCACGACGGCGGTCACGCCGGGGTCGTTCGCGACCGGGGGCGTCGACTCGGCCACGTCGAGCACGGCCGCTACCCCGAACTCGTCGGCGACCGCGGCGACGAGCTCCTCGAGGCGCCGACGGCCCTCGTCGAACTGTTCCTCGGTGAAGGTGCGCAGCGTCCCCGCGAGGTGCGCGCGCGTCGGCACCACGTTCTCCTTCGTGCCCGCGGCGAGCACTCCGGCCGAGCAGGCGCAGCCGGTCCCGCCGTAGACGAGGCCCTCGACGACCTCGCCGAGGCGCGGGGCGAGCGCGCTCGCCGCGAGCACCACGTTGCCTCTCGTCGCGGCCATCGCGCCGTGACCGCCGGTGCCCTCGAGTCGGATCCGCCAGAGCGTGCCGCGGCTCATGAGGATCCCCGGCCGGGTGGCGACGACCCCGAGCGGGAGGACCGACGCGGCGTGGGCCCCGAGGAGGGCGTCGACCGGGTGGTCGGCGAGCAGGCCGCCGTCGATCATGGCGCGCGCCCCGTTGATCCCCTCCTCGGCGGGCTGGAAGACGAGGGTGTAGCTGCCGGCGAGTCGCTCGCGGGCCTGGGCCAGCACCTCGGCCACCCCCAGCAGGGCCGCGGTGTGCACGTCGTGGCCGCAGGCGTGCATCACGCCCGGCACCGTCGAGCGCCAGGGCACCGCCACCGCCTCCTCGACGGGCAGGCCGTCGATGTCGGCGCGCAGCATCACGCGGCGTCCCGGGCTCGCCCCCGCGAGGGTGGCGACGGCCCCGGTCGCGGTGGGCGAGGGGTGCAGCGTCCAGCCCAGCTCGGCGAGGCGCGCGGTGACGACCTCGCTCGTGCGGTGCTCGGCGAAGGCGAGCTCGGGGTGGGCGTGC
>JAKAEP010000131.1 GCA_021818265.1 Actinomycetes bacterium | reverse complement strand
TCGACCGGGCGGGTCCCCACGATCGTCACCGACGTCGAGATCCGCGACGAGGCCGGGCGCGCGCTCGGCCCGGGCGAGCGCGGGGAGATCTGGCTGCGCTCGCCGACGCTGATCCGCGGCTACTGGAACAACCCCGCCGCGACCGACGAGGCGATCCAGCACGGCTGGCTGCGCACCGGCGACCTCGGGCGCGTCGACGACGAGGGCTTCCTCTACGTCGAGGACCGGGCGAAGGACATGATCCTGCGCGGGGGCGAGAACGTCTACTCGGCCGAGGTCGAGTCGGCGATCTACGAGCACCCGGCCGTCTACGAGGCCGCGGTGGTCGGCCTCGCCCACGAGCGCCTGGGCGAGGAGGTGGGGGCCGTGGTGATGGTGCGCGACGGCGACGACCTCGACGAGGGGGCGCTGCGCGACTTCCTGGCCCAGCGCCTCGCGCCCTTCATGGTCCCCACGCGCATCGCCATCACCCGCGAGCCCCTGCCGCGCAACCCGGCGGGCAAGTTCGTCAAGCGCGAGATGCGCGCGCGCTACTTCGACGCGAGGGAGTGAAGGGCCCGCCGGGCGAAGTCGGCGAGGTTGAGCCCGGCGAGCTCGGCGAGCGCGAACCACTGGGCGCGGTCGGTCGTGCCGTCGACCTCGTGGCGCAGCTCGCCCTCGCCGGCGCGCACGCGGTAGATGATGCGCACCGCGTGGACCCGGTCGCCGTTGGGCCGTCGGCGCACGTCCGAGAAGACGTCGAGCAGCACCGGGTCCTCCGCCGCGAGGCCCGTCTCCTCCTCGAACTCGCGGGCCAGCGCCTCGACCGGGCTCTCGGCGAAGTCGATGCCCCCGCCGGGCAGCCACCACAGGGGCGGGTCTATCAGGGGGCTCGAGGAGCGCACCAGCAGGACGAGGTCGTCGCGGACCGCGACGCCGTAGGCCCGCACGGTGGTGGGCGCGCGGCTCACCGGCCGGTCCGCCGCGCGTCGCCCCGAGGTGCCACTCAGCGCGTCCGGGGGAACCCGAGGTCGATCTGGGACTCCGAGGGCTGGGGCCAGCGCGTCGTGACGACCTTGGCGCGGGTGTAGAACGCGAAGCCCTCGGGGCCGTAGATGTGGGAGTGGCCGAAGAGCGAGTTCTTCCACCCCCCGAAGGAGTACGAGGAGATGGGCACGGGGATCGGGACGTTCACCCCGATCATGCCGACGCTCACCGCCCGGGTGAAGAGGCGCGCGGCGTTGCCGTCGCGGGTGAAGATCGCCACACCGTTGCCGTAGGGGTTGGCGTTCACGAGCGCGACCGCCTCGTCGAAGCTCGACGCGCGCGCGACCCCGAGGACCGGGCCGAAGATCTCGTCGTCGTAGCAGCGCATCCCCGGGGCGACCCCGTCAAGCAGCGTCGGGCCGGCGAAGAAGCCCGGGCCCGTGGCGCTCGCGCGCCCGTCGCGCACCACGCGCGCCCCCTCGCCGGCCGCCCCCTCGACGTAGGCGAGCACGCGGTCGCGGTGAGCGGCGGTGATGAGCGGGCCGAAGTCGCTCGCGGGGTCGTCGCCCGGCCCCACGCGCAGACCGTCCACGCGCGTGGCGATGCGCTCGACCAGCTCGTCGGCGACCTCGCCCACGGCGACCACGACGCTGATCGCCATGCACCGCTCCCCGGCCGAGCCGAACCCGGCCGAAATCGCCGCGTCGGCCGCGACGTCGAGGTCGGCGTCGGGCAGGACGACCATGTGGTTCTTCGCCCCGCCCAGGGCCTGGACGGGCTTGCCCGCGCGACTGGCCGTCTCGTGCACCAGGCGCGCCACGGGCGTCGAGCCCACGAAGCTGACCCCGTCGACCCCGGGGTGCTCGAGCAGCGCGGTGACCGTCGTGGCGTCGCCCTGGAGGACGTTGAAGACGCCCTCGGGCAGGCCGGCCTCGACCATCAGCTCGGCCAGGCGCACCGAGGGGGAGGGGTCGCGCTCGGAGGGCTTGAGCACGACGGCGTTGCCGCTCGCCAGCGCGTTGGCGGCCATCCAGAGCGGCACCATCACCGGGAAGTTGAACGGCGTGATCGCGGCGACCACCCCGAGCGGCTGGCGCAGGCTGTGGACGTCGACCCCGTCGGCGACCTGGTCCGAGAAGTCGCCCTTCAGGTGCTCGATCAGCCCGCAGGCGTACTCGACGTTCTCGATGCCCCGGGCGATCTCGCCCCGGGCGTCGGCCAGGGTCTTGCCGTGCTCGGCGGTGACGATCGCGGCCAGCTCGTCGGTATGGCGCACGAGCAGCTCGCGCAGCGCGAAGAGCACGTTCGTGCGCCGCGAGAGCGAGGTCGCGGCCCAGCGGCCGGCGCCGGCGCGCGCCGCGTCGACCACCCGGTCGAGCGTCGCGGGCTCGGGCACCGGCACCGCGCCGGTCTGCTCGCCGGTGGCGGGGTTGAAGACCGGCGAGCGGCCGGGCTCCTCGAGCCTTTGACCGTTGACGACGTGGGGGATCGTGCGCATGGGACCTCGTTTCTGCCCGCAAATCTACCGGTCGTCCCCGGGGGCGCCGATAGGGTGAGGCGATGGCGCCCCGGCGCGGCCACCCCGACGACCCCCGGC
>JAKAEP010000035.1 GCA_021818265.1 Actinomycetes bacterium | reverse complement strand
ACTAGCGTGGATCGGTCATGCCCACGCGCTCGAACCTCCGCAACATCGCCATCATCGCCCACGTCGACCACGGCAAGACCACGCTCGTCGACCAGATGCTGCGCCAGACGGGCGCCTTCGGGGCCCGCGAGGAGCTCACCGACCGGGTGCTCGACAGCAACGACCTCGAGCGCGAGAAGGGCATCACGATCCTCGCGAAGAACACCGCGGTGCGCTGGCGGGACCTGACGATCAACATCATCGACACCCCCGGCCACGCTGACTTCGGCGGCGAGGTGGAGCGGGGCCTGACGATGGTCGACGCCGTGATCCTGCTCGTGGACGCGGCCGAGGGACCCCTCCCCCAGACCCGCTTCGTGCTGCGCAAGACGCTCGAGAAGCGCCTCCCGGTGATCCTGGTCATCAACAAGGTGGACCGTCCCGACGCCCGGATCGCCGAGGTCGTGAGCGAGGTCGAGGAGCTCTTCTTGGACCTCGACGCCGACGAGCACCAGATCTCCTTCCCCATCCTCTACGCGAGCGCGCGCGAGGGGTGGGCGAGCACCGATCCCGACGTGCGCGGCGACGACCTGACGGCGCTGTTCGAGGCGATCGCCAGCCACGCGCCGGCCCCGGAGTACCTCGAGGGGCACGGCCTGCAGGCCCTGGTGTGCAACCTCGACGCCTCGCCCTACCTCGGGCGACTCGCGCTGTGTCGGGTCGTGAACGGGACCCTCGAGCGGGGCCAGCGCGTCGCGTGGTGCCGCCTCGACGGCGGCGTCGAGCACGCGCGAGTCACCGAGCTGTTCATCACCGAGGCCCTGGAGCGCGTCCCCGCCCAGAGCGCGGGGCCGGGCGACATCGTGGCCGTGGCCGGCTTCGAGGAGATCACCATCGGCGAGACCCTCGCCGACGCCGAGAGCCCCGAGGCCCTCACCCCTCTGCACGTCGACGAGCCCAGCCTCTCGATGACCATCGGGATCAACACCTCCCCCCTGGCCGGGACCGAGGGGTCGTTGCTCACCGCGCGCATGGTCAAGGACCGGCTCGACCGCGAGCTGATCGGGAACGTCTCGCTGCGGGTGCTGCCCACGGAGCGGCCCGACGCGTGGGAGGTCCAGGGACGCGGGGAGCTGCAGCTCGCCGTCCTCATCGAGACGATGCGCCGCGAGGGCTTCGAGCTGACCGTCGGCAAGCCCGAGGTCGTCACGCGACTCATCGACGGCGTGGTGCACGAACCCATGGAGCACGTCACGATCGACGCGCCCGAGGAGCACGTCGGGGCGATCACGACGCTGCTGAGCCAGCGCAAGGGCGCGATGGTCGACCTGGTGAACCACGGGACCGGCTGGGTGCGCCTGGAGTGGCGCGTCCCGGCGCGCGGCCTCGTGGGGGTGCGCACCGAGTTCCTCACCGAGACCCGCGGGACGGGGATCATGCACACGACCTCCGACGGCTACGCCCCGTGGATGGGCGAGCTGCGCGCCCGCACCCACGGCACGCTGGTGGCCGACCGGCGCGGGGTCACCACCGCCTACGCCCTGATCGACCTGGAGCAGCGCGGCACCCTCTTCGTCGGCCCCGGCGTCGAGGTCTACGAGGGCATGATCGTCGGCGAGAACGCCCGCGCCGAGGAGATGAACGTCAACCCCACGCGCGAGAAGAAGCTCACCAACATGCGCGCGGCCGGCAGCGACAACACCGTCCGGCTCGCCCCGCCCGTCGACCTCTCCCTCGAGCAGGCGCTCGAGTTCATCGCCGAGGACGAGGCGGTCGAGGTGACCCCCAAGTCGGTGCGCCTGCGCAAGGTCGTCCTCGAGGCGGCCCAGCGCCACCGCATCCGCAAGCGGGCCGAGACCGCGGGCGCGATTGGGTAACGTCGTCCCCGGAGGGATGACAGAGCGGACGAATGTACCGGTCTTGAAAACCGGCGTGGGCTCGCCCACCGTGGGTTCGAATCCCACTCCCTCCGCGCCGGGGTCTCGGCGACGATGAGACCCGCCCGCCGAGCCGTCGGCGGGCGAACGTCGCTCGAGAGTCCACCACCCGGTCCGAGACGACTACGGGCGGTCGGCGCGCCCGAGGGGCGCGCAGCGCCACGGCGCTCCGGCGCGGCTCAGCTCAGGGCGTCGCCGCCCATCTGGTCGCCCTCGCTCACGGCGTCCTCGTCCGCCCGGTCGCCCGAGCCCATCAGCTCCTCGTCGGTCTGGTCGCCCTCGCCCACGACGTCCCCGTCGACCCGGTCGCCCGAGCCCATCAGCTCCTCGTCGGTCTCGTCACCGTGACCCATCACGTCCGGGGTCTCCTCGGAGTCCTTCGCCATCAGCCACCTCCTCGCTGGATTCGCGCACGCCCCTCTGCGCACAGTACCGGTGACCGTGCCCTCCCGCCAGGGCCGTCCCCCGGCCCCGCCACGCCCCGTGACCGGGCCACCCGGCGCCCGCCGATCCCCTGTCCCACAGGCGCTCACGCCGAGGCACGTGGCGCGAACGCCCTCGGCCCGGCGCGGGTCTCCCGCAGGGCCCCACTCGGCCGACGGCCCCTTCGCCGACCCCTCAGGCGACGTCGATCAGGTTGAGCGGCGCCTCGCCCCGGGCGAGCCGACCCGCCTGGTCGCGCACCAGCGCGGCGACCCGCTCGGTCATCGAGCTCACCAGTCCCCCCACGTGCGGGCTGAGGACGAGTCCCGGCGCGTCCCACAGGGGGTGGTCGGGCGGCAGCGGCTCGGGGTCGACGACATCGAGCGCGGCGCGCAGTCGGTGCGCGCGCAGCTGGGCGACGAGGGCGTCGGTGTCGACCACCCGGCCGCGCGAGACGTTCACGAGGAGGGCGCCGTCTTTCATGCGGGCGAGGAACGCCGCGTCCACGAGGCCGTCGGTCGACTGCGCGAGCGGGACCGCCAGCACGACGACGTCGGCCCGCCCGACCAGCACCTCGAGGTCCTCGGGGCCGCGCACGTCGCGCCCCTCGACCCGACGGGCCCGGGTGGCGACCGCCTCGATGGCGCAGCCGAAGGGCTCGAGGCGCGCCGCGATGGCCCGGGCGACCCCGCCGTAGCCGACGAGCACCACGCGCGCGCCGAGCAGCCCCTGGGTCCACTCCCTCGACCAGGCGTGCCGGAGCTGGGCGCGCAGCGCGTCGTCGAGGCCGCGGCGCGAGGCGAGGATGAGGGCGACGGCGAGCTCGGCGGTCGGACCCTCGTGGACGCCGACCGCGTTGGCGACCCGGTGCCCCGCGGGCACGTGGCCGATGAGGTTGTCGTAGCCGAGGGTCTGGGTCTGGACGAGCCGCGTGGTGACGCCCTCGAGGCGCGCGAGGTCGACCGCGCCCATCGTGTAGGGCAGCACGACGAGGTCGATTGCCGTCTCGGGCGCCGGGCCCCTCAGGTCCCATCGCACCACGCGCGCCCCGAGCCCGCCGAGGGCCGAGGCCAGCGCCTCGTCCGGGACGCTCACGACGAGGTCCACCTAGGTCGGCTCCACCCGGGCGCGCAGCCCCTCGATCCACGCCTCGGCGGCCCGGCGACGGGCGCTCACCTCGTCGCGCCGGGCACCCGCGCCCTCGCCGGTGACCGGGTAGGAGCCGAGGAACTTCACCCGCGCGAGGTGGGCCTCGAGGTCGGCGAGGCCGTCGGCCACGACGTCGTCGCTCACGTGGCCCTCGAACTCGATGACGAAGCAGTAGTCGCCCAGGCCCCGCTTGGTCGGTCGGCTCTCGAGCTTGGTGAGGTTGAGGTCGCGCGCGGCGAAGCGGCCGAGGATGCCGTAGAGCGATCCCGGCCGGTCGGCGTCTTGGAAGCACACGATCGTCGTGCGGTCGTGCCCGGTGGGCGCCGAGATCGCCCCGCGTCCGACGAGCACGAAGCGTGTCTCGTTGCCCGGGTGGTCCTCCACGTCGCGCGCGAGGACGGCGAGGCCGAAGAGCTCGGCCGCGAGCGCCGATCCCACCGCGGCCCACGGCTCGTCGGAGGCCGCGACCTCGCGGGCCGCCTGGGAGGTGGAGGCGGTGGCCTCGCTCGCCAGCCCGTGGCGGTGCAGGAACCCGCGGACCTGGGCGAGGGCGTGCACGTAGCTGCGCACGAGCGTGACGCCCTCGAGCGCCACGCCGGCGCGAGCCAGCAGGTGGAGGTGGATCGGCAGGACGACCTCGCGGCGGATCACGAGGTCGTGGTCGAAGACGAGGCCGTCGATCGTCGCCGAGACCGTCCCCTCGAGGGCGTTCTCCAGGGGCACCAGGGCCTCGTCGGCCTCGCCGGCCGACACCGCGGCCAGGAGGTCCTCGATCGTGGGGTAGGCGACCGGTGCGGCGGCCCCGAGGGAGGCCACCGCCTCGTGGGAGAAGGAGCCCTCGGGGCCGAGGAAGCCGACGCGTCCGGTGACCATGGGGGGATGCTAGCGGCGACCCACCGGCGCCCCCGGGCCGGTTCGTTCGGACGCGTACGATGGACGGGGCCCAAACGGGAAGGACGTGCAATGGCGCACCCGATGTTCCGCTACGACGAGAAGCTCGGCGAGGTGATCTTCGACTACTGCCGCGAGCGGCTCTCGCTCGACCCGGTGCCCCTCGACTTCGGCTCCGCGGTGGACGTCGCCGACGGCGTCCTGCGCGGGCTGATCTCCGAGGCCGGCACGCCGGCCGAGGAGGTGCTCGAGGTCTTCCGCGCCCACCTCGCCCCCGCGGTCGTCTCCATCGACTCGCCCGGCTTCCTCGCGTTCATCCCCAACGCGCCGACCAAGAACTCCCTGCTCTTCGACATGGTCGTCGCCTGCTCGGGGCTGAACGGGACGAGCTGGCTGGAGTCCTCGGGGGTCGTCGTCGCCGAGAACCAGGCCCTCGACTTCCTCGCCGGCGCGGCCGGCCTGCCCGAGGGGTCCGGTGGCACCTTCGTCTCGGGCGGGTCCCTCGGGAACCTCTCCGCCCTCACCGTGGCGCGCGACGTGGGCCGGGCCCGGCTCGGCTCGGCCACGGCCCGCGTGCGCGTCGCCATGTCCGACGACGCCCACTCGAGCATCGGCAAGGCCCTGCACATCCTCGACGTGGAGCCCTTCGTGGTCCCCACCGACGACCACCGCCTGACCCGCGGGGCCCTCGAGGCGGCGCTCGCCGCGGACCCCCACCCCGAGACCGTGGTCGGGGTCGCCGCGACGGCCGGGACCACCAACGCCGGCATCGTCGACGACCTCGAGGGGCTCGGCGCCTACTGCCGCGACCACGACCTGTGGTTCCACGTGGACGGCGCCTACGGCGGCGCGGCCATGCTCTCGCGCAGCCACGGCCACCTCTTCGAGGGCCTGCGCCACGCCGACAGCTTCATCGTCGACCCGCACAAGTGGCTCTTCGCCCCGCTCGACTGCTGCGCCCTCTTGTACCGGAACCCGACCGTGGCCCGCACCGTGCTCGCCCAGCAGGCGGGCTACCTCGACGTCCTGCACGAGGCGAGCGACGAGAGCTACGACTGGAACCCCTCGGACTTCGGCATCCACCTCTCGCGGCGCGCCCGGGGCCTGCCGTTCTGGTTCTCCCTGTGCACCAACGGCGTCGAGGCGTACCGCAGCGCCGTCCAGCGCGGCATCGACCTCGCCGCCTGGACCGCCGAGCGGATCGAGGCGAGCGACCACCTCGAGCTCGTGCGCCCGGCCGGCCTCTCGGTGGTGCTCTTCCGGCGTCGGGGGTGGGACGGCGCGCGCTACAACACCTGGGGCCAGGAGCTCTTGAACCGCCAGGTCGCCTTCGTGACCCCCACGAAGTGGGAGGGCGAGACCGTGGGCCGCCTGGCCTTCCTGCACCCCGACACCACCGAGGAGCTCGTCACCGAGATCCTCGACTCGACGCGGGACTAGCGGCCCTCGAGCAGCGGGCGCGACGGCGTGCGCCCGCCCCCCCGCCGCCAGGCGAGGCCCGACAAGGCCTCGAGCACGACCCGGTTGGCCAGGTAGGCCGTCACCTCGGCGTGGTCGTAGGGCGGGGCGACCTCGACGACGTCCATCCCGGCGAGGGGCACCTCCATGGCGATGCGCCGGACGGCGTCGAGCAGCCGGCGGCTCGTGAGGCCGCCGGGCTCCGGCGTGCCGGTGCCGGGCGCGTGACCGGGGTCGACGACGTCGACGTCGACCGACAAGAAGACGGCGTCGCAGTCGTCGGTGGCGATAGCCAGGGCCTCGTCCAGCACCGCGTCGAGGCCGCGGGCGACGATCTCGGACATCTCGAACGAGCGCATGGACTGGCGGGCCATCCACTCGAGGGTCTCGGGCTCGGGCCAGTAGCCGCGCAGGCCGATCTGGATGAACCGGTCGCCCCGGCAGGCGCCCGACTCGATGAGCCGGCGCATGGGGGTGCCGTGGCCGTAGAGCGAGCCCATCTGGGTGTCCCCGGTGTCGGCGTGGGCGTCGAAGTGCACCACGGCGACCCGCCCCCACCCCACGTGGCGGGCGACCCCGGTGACGTCGGGCAGCGCGATGGTGTGGTCGCCGCCGAGCACGACGGGCACGACGCCCGCGCGCGCGACCGCCTCGACGGCGCCCTCGAGGGCCGCGAGCGAGCGCTCCGTCTCGCCCGAGGGCATCTCCACGTCGCCCAGGTCCACCACGGCGAGCGCCTCGAGCGGGTCGACCCCGAGCGCCAGGCTCGGGCGGCGGCCGTCGTGGGGCAGGTAGTCGGTCAGGCGGATCGCCTGAGGGCCGAAGCGCGCCCCGGGCCGGTGCGACGTGCCCCCGTCGAAGGGCGCGCCCACGATCGCCGCCTTCGCGTCGCCCCAGCTCGCGCGATCGTCGGGGTCGGCCGCCGGCACCCCGAGGAAGGTGGCGTCGGGACCGTAGAGGTTGCCGAGACGGGTCATCGCCGAGCCAGCGCCACGAGGTCGGCGGCGAGGTCGGCGGCCCTGGCCGCGAGGATCGAGAGGTGGCCCTCGCCGGGGGCGAAGCGGCGCGTCGCGCGCGCCACGTGCTCGACCAGCCACTCGCCGTGGCTCGGCGGCACCATCGTGTCGGCGTCGCCGAACCAGACCGCGACCGGCGCGTCGATGGCCGAGGGGTCGAAGCCCCAGTCGGTGAGGAAGGCGCGGTCGTCGTCGTGGAAGCCCCAGTAGCCTTCGGCGAACCCCTGGGCCAGGCTCTCGACGAAGAGCTCGCGGGCCTCGAGCGGGGCGAGCGCCGCCCGGTCGACGGGGGGCAGCAGGCCCCCGAGCAGGTCGACCACGGTGTCGGGGGTCGCCTCGAGGAACAGCGGGCGCGCCGCCTCGAGCATCGCGAGGTACGCCTCGCCGCCCTCGAGGGCGAGGCGGAACTCCTCGACGTTCTCCTCGGCCATCCCCGCGGTCCAGTCGAAGCCCTCGGCGTAGGGGGCGACCCCGGCGAGCGACAGGGCGCCGGTGCAGCGCTCGTCGAGCGCGGCGCACGCCAGCGCGTGCGGGCCGCCGCCCGAGTGGCCGTAGGCGACGTAGTCGCCGCGACCCAGGTGGTCGAGCGCCGCGCGCGCGTCGGCCACGCAGTCGGCCACCCGACGGCCGGCGAGGCGGTCGGAGGCCCCGTAGCCCGCGCGCGACACCGTCACGAAGAAGAGGTCCGCGTGCTCGAGGAGGACGGCGTTCTCGCGCACGAGCGAGGTCGCCCCGGGCGTGCCGTGGTGGTAGAAGACGGTCGGCGCGGCGGGGTCGCCCATGGCGGCGATCTCGAGTCGCCGACCGTCGTCGAGGGTCAGCACCTCGTCGGAGAAGTCCATGGCCGCGACCCTAACCCAGGGTGCGCGAGCTCAGTGCGTGACCTGGGGGGCGACGGCGTTGTCGAGCAGCTCGACCCAGGTCTGGCCCGGCGTGAGGGCGATCGGCTTGCCGTTGGCCCCGACGTAGCTGATCACGTCGGACTTGCTCGAGCCGCGCGACCAGGTGCCCCTCTCCTCGTGGCCGTCGGTGAAGACCTCCACCGGCCCCGAGCCCTGCAGGTCGGCGTAGGAGGTGAACGTGCCCACGCCGTTGACGTAGTTGACCTCCATGACCACGACGTTCTTGGGCGACTCGCGCTGGCCGGTCCCGGTGACGTCGGGCTTACCGAAGAGGGTGCGGTCCCACGAGCGCGTCGTCGCGTCCCACGTCCAGGTCACCGCGTAGATGCTCGGGAAGGGCACGACGACCCGGGCCACGGCGGGGCCCGTGGCCGCCTGCCCGGCCGCGCGGTACGTGAAGAGGGCCGGCGGGGGTGCGGGTGTCCCGCCGAAGGCGAACAGCTGCGGGGCCCGAGCGAAGAGGTTGTGGGGGGCGTAGAGGTTCGGGTCGCGGAACATCGCGTTGCCGGCCGAGCTCTCGTCCACGAGCTTCACCGGCGCGGTCTGGATCGAGGCGATCGCGTAGGGCGCGCCGCCCGAGAACGCGAAGATCCCCCCGAGGGGGTAGACGACCTGGGTGTCGGTCGGGCGCACCGAGCGCACCGGGCCCACCTTGCCCGGGGCCTGGGAGTTGAAGACGGCGGCCAGCCGGGTGATGCCGCCGTTGACGATCTCCTCGTAGACGACGTCGGCCTGGGCCACGCCCCACTGGGGCATCGCCTCGGGCGTGTTCTCGATCTTGACCGTGAGGGCCGGTCGGTGCAGCGCCGCCCCCCCGGGGTCGGGCAGGCCCGTCAGCGGCGCGATCGGTGCCGGCGTCGTCGTGCTCGTCGCCGCGGGCGCGGTCGTCGTGGTGGTGGTCGCACCCGAGTGGAGGTGCACCGTGCGCGAGAGGACGACGCCGATCGCCACGAGCACGACGAGCACGAGGACGAGGAACCGGCGCACCCGACGAGCCTACCCAGCCCCCCCACCGGTGCCGGGCAGCACCTTCGTGACCGTCGTGTGCGGGAGCCCGGTCTCGGCGCTGAGGTGCTCGCTGCCGGCGACGACCTCCCAGCCGGTCGCGCGATAGAAGCCGAGGGCGCTGTCACGGGCGTGAGCCCATACACGCTGTATCGAGTTCGCGGCGAGGATCGCCTCGGCGTGCTCGAGCAGCACCCGGCCGACCCCACGGCCCTGGAGGCTCGGCTCGACGGCCATGTAGCGCAGCTGGTAGGCGTCGCGGGTCGGCTCGAGCGGCCACGCGCTCGCGAAGAACGAGGCCGAGCCGACGAGGTCACCGCCGAGGAACGCCCCGAAGTGCCAGGTGGAGCGCTCCGCGTCGCGGGGGTTGCGCGCCGCGCGCGTCGGGTCGCCGTCGCGCAGGACCCGGGTGCGCAGGTCGACGAGCGCCTCGGCGTCGACGCGGCGCACCCGCACCGGCTCGCGATCGAGGGGGCGCGCGAGGGTCGCGAGCGCGAGGGTCGGGTCCCGGCGCATCGCGAGCCGCTCGCCGGTGGGCTCGAAGCCGAGGCGAGCGTAGAAGGCCCGTGCGCGCCCCATCGCCCCGGTGACCTGGAGGTAGAGCGACGGAGCCCCGAGGGCCCGGGCCCGCTCGAGGACCGCCTCGACCAGCGTCTCGGCCACGCCCCGGCCCCGCTCGGCCGGGGTGACGTACATCCCGTAGAGCCAGCGGGTGCCCGGGTGGGCGTCGTTCACCCCGCCCGAGGCCATCCCGACGGCGCGACGCCCCCGCCAGGCGAGCACCGTCGCCCCGCTCGCGGCGAGCGACTCCCAGCGCGCGGGGTCGTAGTCGCGCGCCTCGGCGAGGGTCGTGCCGAAGGCGTCGGGGCTGTCGGCGAGCGCCTCCAGGCGCAGTGCCCGGTAGTCGTCGGCGTCGTCGGCGGTGGTGGCGCGCACGACGAGTCGATCACGCTCGAGGGCGTCAGTCATGGGCCCGCTCCGTGTAGGGCAGGCGCGCCGAGTAGATGGAGTAGCCGTCGATCCAGCGCACCAGCAGTGTCGCGATGACCGTCGCGGCGATCATCGGCACCACGAGGTCGTAGCCGCCGTGGGAGAGCTCCATCACCAGCACGAGCCCGACGAAGGGCGCCTGCATCGAGGCGCCGATCATGGCCGCCGCCCCGACGAGGGCGAAGGCGCCCACCGGGGCGCCCGGCCACAGGTGGCTCCAGACGGCGCCGAGGAACGCCCCGAGGACGGCGCCGGTCGAGAGGAACGGCGTGAAGACCCCGCCGGACGCGCCCGAGCCGAGCACCGCGGCGGTCACCAGGGGCTTCAGCATCGCCAGGGCGAACAGCAGGCCGATCGAGCCGGCGCCCAAGAACGCGTCGTGGGCCATCCCCTTGCCGTTGCCGAAGAGCTGGGGGTACCACGTGCCGATCCCGGCGAGGGCCAAGAACGCGAGCGGCATCGTCCAGAAGATGTTGGCACCTCGGGACCGGTAGTGGGCGACGACGCCGATGAGGCGCACGTAGAGCACGGCGAGCAGGCCGATCACGACGCCGGCGGCGAGCGACCAGACCATGATCGTCGCGCTGAAGTGGTAGAGCGGGACGTTGACGTACGTGGCGCGGCTGGGCAGGTAGGCCCAGGCGACCGTCGTCGCGATGAAGGAGGTCGCCAGGGCCGGCAGCGCCACCGGCAGGGCGTAGCTGCCGTAGAGGACCTCGGCGGTGAACAGCGCCCCGCCAAAGGGCACGTTGTAGACGCAGGCCAGCCCGGCGCCGCCGCCGCAGGCGACGAGGAGTCGGACCTGGCCGGGGGTGAGCCCGAACCACTCCCCGAGCACGGTCGCCGAGGCGCCGCCCATCAGCTTGGGCGCCGCCTCGCGGCCGATCGACGCCCCCAGGCCCACCACCACCTCCGAGGTCAGCGAGGTCAGCAGGCTCCGCCGGAACCCCAGCTTGCCTACGCCGGTCCACAGCACCTCGTCGATCTCGGCGTGCTCGTGGGCGAGGAGCCGTCGGATCAGGTACCACGCGACCGACCCGACCACCGCGGCGGCCGCGAGCGCCGCCACGCGGCGCACCTCCCCGGTGGCCATCACGGCCGCCTCCACGCTGCCGCCGACGTAGCCGAACCCGACGCGCTCGGCCCAGTAGAGGACCCACATGAGGAAGTCCCCGAAGAGCCCGGTGACCACGCCGGTCGCCACCACCGCGACCCAGAACCGCGCCGTCTGGGGGGCGTCGGGGTCGCTCGTGACGTTGGGCTGCTCCATCGCGCCGCGCCCCGAGGGCAGCCTGCGCTTGAGGAGGGGCGACGGCACCCGCTGGCGCTCGCTCTCTCCCCTCGATCCCGCCACGCGCGACCTCACCCGCTGTCCGAGCCCCATCGTAGTCACGCCCTCTAGCGCACCGCCGTGGCTAGACGTCGGTGAGGTTGAGCGGGCCCTCGCCGACCTCGGCGGCCGAGTTCGCGACCGCGTGCTGCGCCGGACGCGGCCAGAGCGACGCCCAGGTCATGCGGCTGCGTCCGACGAGGGGGCGCGCGAGCGCGGTGCGTGCGAAGACTGCGCTGAACAGCCAGCCGGCGAAGTACGTCACGACGATGACCCCGACGACGTTGAGCACCCACCACACGTGGGCGATCTCGCCGCTCACGAGCAGCCACTGGTGCAAGAACAGGATCCACAGGAGCTGGCTGACGTAGATGCCGTAGGCCGCCTCTGAGCCGGACTTGGTTATCGCGCGGGTCCGCACGCTACGGCGCCGGTCGACGAGGAAGACCCCGAGGAGGTAGATCGCGATGATCGCCCCGACGTTGTAGGGGATCACCGCCGAGGCGAAGGGGTCGCCGCCGGGCACCAGCACCGGCGAGATGATCCCGTAGTGGCGGTGCAGCGCGTCGAGCACGAGCGGCACCGCCGCCAGGGCCACGGTGGCCACCAGCAGTCCGCGCCAGTGGCGCACGACCCAGTCGTGGAAGGCCTCGAGGTGGAAGGCGCAGACCACGCCCCCGA
>JAKAEP010000130.1 GCA_021818265.1 Actinomycetes bacterium | reverse complement strand
GCGGATCTCGGTCACGGACCGGTGCAACCTGCGCTGCGTCTACTGCATGCCCGAGGACGACATGACGTTCCTGCCGCGGGCGGAGCTCCTCACCTTCGAAGAGATCGCCCGCCTCGGGCGCGTGGCGCGCGCCCTCGGGGTCACCTCGGTGCGCCTCACCGGGGGCGAGCCCCTCGTGCGGCGCAACCTGGTCGACCTCGTCGCGCGCCTCGCCGAGGTCGGCTTCAGTGACCTCAGCCTCACGACCAACGCCATGCTGCTCGGCCCGCTCGCCCGGCCCCTCGCCGAGGCCGGGCTCCGACGAGTGAACGTGAGCTGCGACTCGCTGCGCCCCGAGCGCTTCGCCGCGATCCGCCGGCGTGGGGACCTATCGACCGTGCTCGCGGCGATGGACGCCGCCGAGGCGGCCGGCCTCGCGCCCCTGAAGGTGAACGTCGTGGTGCTGCGCGGCGAGAACGACGACGAGGTCCTCGACTTCGCGCGTTTCGCGCGCGAGACGGGCCGCGTCGTGCGCTTCATCGAGTTCATGCCCTTAGACGCCGGCGGCCACTGGCAGCGCGGGGCCCTGGTCCCCGGGGCCGAGGTCGCGGCCCTGATCGACGCGCACTACCCCCTCGTGCCCCTCGACGGCCACGACGCCGCGCCGGCCGAGCGCTTCGCCTTCGCCGACGGGCGTGGCGAGGTCGGGTTCATCTCCTCGGTCACCCAGCCCTTCTGCGGGACCTGCAACCGTCTGCGCCTCACCGCCGACGGCGCGATCCGCAACTGCCTCTTCTCCGACGACGAGCTCTCGGTGCGCGACGTCATGCGCGCCGGCGGCTCGGACGAGGCGGTCGCCGACGTGCTGCGCGCCGCGGTGGGGGCGAAGCACCCGGGACACGCCATCAACGAGCCGGGGTTCCTCGCCCCGCGCCGCTCGATGTCGATGATCGGCGGCTAGGCCGGGCCCGCGGCCCTCGCTAGGGTCGAGCCGTGAGCGTCTATCGCACCACCCAGGCGGCCGAGCTGCTCGGGGTGAGCCCCGACACCGTGCGCCGCTGGGCCGAGTCGGGCCGGCTGGCCTCGCGCCTCGACGAGGGCGGGCGCCGGGTCTTCTCCGGCGAGGACCTCGCGGCGGCCGCGGTGGCGATGGCCGAGTCCCCCTCGCCGACCCGTCCCCGGGCCCAGTCGGCGCGCAACCGCTTCGTGGGGATCGTCACGCGCGTCGTGCGCGACGCCGTCGTCGCCCAGGTGGAGGTGCAGGCGGGGCCCCACCGGTTCGTCTCGGTCATCACCCGCGAGGCCGCCGACGAGCTCGCCCTCGCCCCCGGGGTCGTCGTCGACGCCGTCGTGAAGGCGACGAACGTCTCGGTCGAGATCCCCGAGCGCTACTAGGCCGGCGCACCGGCCCGCTCGACGGGCCACAGCGCGACCGCCTCGGGGTCGACGACGAGCGCGCGGCGCTCGCCGGGCACGGCGGTCGCCTCGGGCGCGCGCGCGCGCAGCTCGACGCCCCCGCCGAGTCCGACGACGACGTCGACGCTGAGCCCGGTGTCGACCACGTCGACCACCTCGCCCACGAGGGCGTCCCCGGGGTCCGGCGCGCCGGGGCCCCCGACGAGGGCGACCCGCTCGGGCCGCACGCTCCAGTGCACGAGGGTGCCGGTCGCCAGACCGTGGGGGGGCACCGAGAGGGTGCGGCCCGCCACCTCGATCGCCCCGGGGCCGACGACGACGCCCTCGAGGAGGTTCTCCACCCCGAGGAGCCGGGCGACCCGCTCGCTCGCCGGGCGGGCGAACAGCGCGCGGCTCGGCCCGCGCTGGAGGAGCCGGCCCTCGGCGACGACGAGCAGCTCGTCGGCGAGGAAGGCCGCCTCGGCCGGGTCGTGGGTCACGAGCACCGTGGCGAGGCCGGTCTCGCGCTGCAGGGCGCGCAGCTCGCGGCGCAGCTCGAGGCGCACCGGCACGTCGAGGGCGGAGAAGGGCTCGTCGAGCAGGAGGACCTGGGGCGAGGCGCACAGGACCTGGGCGAGGCCCACCCGCTGGCGCTGCCCGCCCGAGAGCTCGGCCGGGCGGCGCCCCTCGAGGCCCGCGAGGCCCAGCCGGTCGATCCAGTGGCGGGCGAGCTCGGGGGTCGCCCCGCGCGCGAAGAGCGCGTGGTGCCAGACGCTGAGGTGGGGGTAGAGGGCGAAGCCCTGGGCCACGTAGCCGACGGCCCGGCGCTCGACGGGGCGGTCCGTGACCTCCTCCTCGCCGAACCAGACGGGCCCGGGCGCCGGGCCGTAGAGGCCGGCGAGCGAGCGCAGGAGGGCCGACTTGCCGGCGCCCGAGGGGCCGAGCACGCCGAGGTGGGCCGTCGACCCCTCGTGGGCGAGGCGCAGGTGGAAGTCGCCGACGCGGTGGTCGAGGTCGAAGCGCACCGGCCGCGGGGCCGCGACGGGCGCGACGGTGGCGACGCGCGGGCGCGTCGCCGCGGGGAGGTCGTCGCGCGCGGGGACGACGCCCCGCGGACGGCGGGCCCGGCTGGCGAGGACGGCGAGCACGGCGACCCCGAGGGCGAGGGCGGTCGGGGCGAGCGTCGTGGGCAGGCCCCGGCCGCTG
>JAKAEP010000034.1 GCA_021818265.1 Actinomycetes bacterium | reverse complement strand
ATCGAGTCCTGGGGCCACGAGGTCCTCGACCTCGGCACCGACGCGCCGAGCCCGTCGGTGGACTACCCCGACTTCGGAGCGGCCGTGGGTCGGTCCGTCGTCGAGGGCCGCGCCGACCTCGGGGTCGCCTGCTGCGGGTCGGGGATCGGGATCGCGATCGCCGCGAACAAGGTCGCGGGCGTGCGCGCCGCGGTCGTCCACGACGTGACGAGCGGCCACCTCGCGCGCGAGCACAACCACGCCAACGTCGTCTGCCTGGGCGGGCGCACGACCGGGCCGAGCGTGGCCATCGAGGCCGTCCAGGCGTACCTCGCCGCCTCGCCCGAGCCCCGCCACCAGACCCGGATCGACAAGATCGCGGCGCTCGACGCCGCTCGCGTCAAGGAGCAGCCGTGAGCCCCTCGCCCCTCGACCGCTGGATCACCGACGACGAGGTGGTGGCCCTGCTCGGAGACGAGTGGACGCGCCAGACGACGACGCTCCAGCTGATCGCCAGTGAGAACTTCGCCTCGCCGGCGGTGCTGGCGGCGGCCGGGTCCATCCTCACCAACAAGTACGCCGAGGGCTACCCCGGGCGGCGCTACTACGGCGGCAACCAGGTCGTCGACGAGGTCGAGGACCTCGCGCGGCGCCGTCTGACGGCGCTGTTCGGGGCCGACCACGCCAACGTCCAGCCCCACAGCGGGGCCAACGCGAACGTGGCGGCCTACGAGGCGCTCCTCGAGCCGGGCGACACCATCCTGGCGATGCGCCTGGACCAGGGCGGCCACCTCACCCACGGCTCGCCGGCGTCGATCACCTCCACCTTCTGGCGCTTCGTGTCCTACGGGGTGACGCCCCGCTCGGACGACCCCGGGGCCCCGGGCGAGGTGATCGACTTCGACAACGTGCGCGACCTCGCCCGCGAGCACCGCCCGCGCCTCATCGTGGCCGGCGCCACGGCCTACACCCGGGTCATCGACCCGGTGCCGTTCCGCGAGATCGCCGACGAGGTCGGGGCCTACCTCATGTTCGACTCGGCCCACGTCGCGGGGCTCATCGCCGGGGGCGCGCACCCCTCGCCCGTGCCCTACGCCGACGTGGTGACCTTCACCACCCACAAGACCCTGCGGGGGCCGCGCGGCGGGGCCATCCTCTGTCGCGAGGAGCACGCGAAGAAGATCGACTCGGCCGTCTTCCCGGGCCAGCAGGGCGGCCCGCTCGAGCACGTCATCGCCGCCAAGGCCGTCGCGTTCCGCGAGGCCGCCCAGCCGGCCTTCGCCGACTACGCCCACCGGGTCGTCGCCAACGCCCGCGCCTTCGCGGCGGCCCTGGCCGACGAGGGCTTCCGGCCCGTCTCGGGCGGCACCGAGAACCACATGGTGCTGCTCGACCTGCGCGACTTCGACGCCGAGCTCACCGGCAAGGCCGCCCAGGAGGCGCTGGACCGCGCCGGGATCACGACGAACCGCAACACCATCCCCGACGACCCGCGCAGCGCCTTTGTCACCTCCGGGCTGCGCGTCGGCACGGCCGCCGAGACGACGGCCGGTCTCGGCGAGGCGGAGTTCGCGACGGTGGCCGGGCTGATGGCCCGCGCGCTGCGCGGCCGCGACGACGAGGCCGTCCTCGCCGCGGTCCGCCAGGACGTCGCGGCGCTCTGCGCGGCGTTCAACCCGTACCAGGGGTTCGCGGGCTAGGTCGTGGGTCGACTGGTCGCCTACGGGGTCGTCGCCCTCGTGGCGGCGGTGGTGACGGCGCTCGTCGACCGTCCGGCCCGCCGTCTCTCGCTCGAGATCGGCTACACCGCCCAGCCCGACGAGCGCAAGGTCCACCAGGCCGTCACGCCCTACGGGGGTGGTGCGGCGATGCTGGTCGGGCTGTGCGCGGGGCTCCTCGCGACGCTGCTCGTCCCGTCGCTGCGCCCGGTGCTCACGGCCTCGCACGAGGGCTTCGGGGTCCTGCTCGCCGCCGGGGTGATCTTCGTGGTGGGCATGGTCGACGACTTCCGGGACATGAGCGCCCCGGCCAAGGTGGCCGGCCAGTTCCTCGCCGCCTCGATCCTCTACTTCTCGGGCGCGACGATGTACCAGCTCAAGCTCCCCTTCGCCGGCTTCGTCGTCCTCGGCCCGTCGATCCTGCCGGTGATCACGGCGGTGTGGGTCGTGGCCCTGTGCAACGCCATCAACCTGATCGACGGGCTCGACGGGCTCGCCGCCGGGATCGTGGCGATCGCCTCGGGCACGCTGTGCGTCTACGGGCTGCGCCTCGAGACGCTCGGGCTGCTGCCCGTGTCCAATGTCGGGCCGCTGATCGCGGCCGTGACCTTCGGCATCTGCGTGGGCTTCCTGCGCGACAACTTCCACCCGGCGAAGCTGTTCATGGGCGACGCCGGCTCCTTGATGCTGGGGCTGCTGATGAGCGCCTCGACCATGGTGATCGGCGGGCGGACCGCCCCGGCGAGCGGGGTCACCTTCTTCTTCTTCGCCCCGCTGCTCATCCCGGTCTTCATCCTCGGGGTGCCCCTCATCGACGCCGCCTGGGCCTTCATCCGGCGCACCGCCTCGGGCCAGGGCTTCGACACCCCCGACAAGAACCACATCCACCACCGCCTCATGCGCCTGGGCCACGGTCACCGGCGCACGGTGGTGATCCTCTGGGCGTGGACGGCCCTGCTCTGCGGCTTCGTGCTGGTGCCGCTGTTCGACAACCAGGCCAACGTCTTCATCCCCCTGGGCGTCGCGGTGCTCGCGATCGCCCTCATGACGTGGTTCAGCCCGCTGCTCGGGTGGCTCCGGCGCGGCCGCTCGGCGCCGCGCCCGCCGGCGCCCCCGCGCGAGCGGGTCGGCCCGTGAACGGCGGGCACGGCGACGACCAGGGCCGTGCCCCCTCGGACCAGGGAGGACGGCGCGAGGGAACGCCGTCGGTGGCGGCGGCGTTCGCCGCGATGGGCACCTCGATCGCGATCTGCCTCGCGCTCGGGGTCGTCCTCGGGATCTACCTGGACCGGTGGTGGCACGCCTCGCCGGCCGGTCTGCTCGTCGGGATAGTGTTGGGGACGGCAGCAGCCGTGGCGAGCGTCATCTCTCTCGTGCGGCGCTACCTGTGAATCTTCCGTCCGTGCTAGAGAACCTCCCCGCTTCGACGCTCCCGCGCCTGCTCCGCCGGACCGCCTTCTCGGCGCTCGCCGTCGGCGTGGTCGGCTTCCTCGTCGCCTTCTTCGTCGCCTCGCCGGTCGCGGCCCTCGGGGTCGCCCTCGGGGTCGCCCTGGCGGTGGTGAACCTGCGCCTCTTGGACCGCCAGGCGGCCCGCGTCGAGGTCGGCAGCGAGGCCAAGAGCACCAAGGCGGTCCGCCGCCAGCTCGGGGGGCGCACCACCGGCCGGCTGGCGCTCGTGACCGCGGTGGCCCTCGTGCTCATCTGGCTCGACGCCCCCCTGGGAGTGGGTATTGTTGTCGGGCTTGTGCTGTATCAGATCGTCTTCGTCGTGAACGTCCTGCGCGTCGTGGCGAGCCAGGGAGGAGTGGAGTAGAGCCGATGCTGTTCGCTGCGGCTAAGACCATTCCCGTCGGGGACCACCCCTACTGGCACCTCGCCGGGCTCACCATCGACGAGGACATCGTCCTGGGCACCCTGCTCGCGGCGGCCATCTTCCTCGGGCTGGGCTTCTGGATGCGCAAGAAGCTCACCGACGGCGTGCCGAGCAAGATCCAGATCGTCTGGGAGGTGCTCACCGAGCAGGTCTCGGAGCTGGCCGACTCGGCCATCGGCCCCCAGGGCCGTCGCTTCGTGCCGGTCGGGGTCACCCTCTTCCTCTTCATCCTCATCTGCAACTGGCTCGACTTCCTGCCCACCGCGCTGCGCCCGGGCCAGTCGGGGGACATCTTCCCCGCGCCCACCAGCGACGTGAACCTGCCCCTCGCGATGGCGCTGTTCGTCATCGTCTGGGCCCACGTCGAGTCGTTCCGCGCCCGCGGCTTTAGGGGCTACTTCCGCCACTACGCCCAGCCGTTCAAGGCCCTCGCCCCGATCAACGTGATCGAGGAGATCACCAAGCCGATCACCCTGACGTTCCGTCTCTTCGGCAACATCTTCTCGGGGGGCCTGATGCTCGTGGTGATGCTCCCCCTCCTGCCGATCTACGTGACCCCGCCGCTCGAGATCGTCTGGAAGTTCTTCGACACGGGCCTGCTCGGCACGATCCAGGCCTTCATCTTCACGCTCCTCACGATGCTCTACTTCGGCTTCGCGATGAGCCACGACGAGTCGCACGAGGCGCACGAGCCGGCGGCCCCCGCCCCGCTCGCCCACGAGGTCCTGCAGTGAACCATCCCAGGAGGAGTAGATAATGGCAACGGACACCACAGCGGTCAGCGACGCCGTTCGCAACGCCGGGGCGCTCATCGGTGGCGGTCTCGCCCTCGGCGGCGGCGCCATCGGCGCGGCGATCGGCGACGGCCTGGCGGGGAGCCAGACCATCGCGGCCATCGCGCGTCAGCCCGAGATCGAGAACAAGGCGAGGACGTACTTCTTCTTGACGGTCGGTCTGGTGGAGGCGATGTACTTCATCAACCTGCTGTTCATGGTCGTCTTCGTCTACGTGTTCCAGAAGCACTGACCCGGGCTCGCCCCGTCCGCTAGGAAAGCCGGCCCACCATGCTCGCCACCTCCATCTTCCTCCTGCCCAACGGGACGTTCATCGTCGAGTTGGTCGTCTTCGTCGTCCTCCTGCTGATCGCCCGGCGCTACTTCCTCCCGCCGATCGTGAAGGCCATGGAGAGCCGTCAGGAGAAGGTGCGCACCTCGCTCGCCGCCGCCGAGGCCGCGCGGGCCGAGGCCGCCCAGGCCGAGGACGAGCGCGCCCGCGTGCTGGCCGACGCCCGCGACCAGGCCCGCCAGATCGTGGCGGCCGCCCAGGCCACGTCGGACCAGCTCAAGGCCGACGCCGCCGGGCGGGCCCAGGCCGAGTACGAGCGCATCCTCTCGGGCGCCCAGGTCGAGGTCGACGCCGCGCGCCAGCGCGCCGTGGACGGCGCCTCGGCCCGGATCGGCGAGATCGTCTTCGACCTCGTCGCCAAGATCGTCGGCCGCGAGGTCGACCAGAGCGCCCACGAGGACCTCGTGCGCGAGGCCATCGCGGCCCTCCGGGCTGAGGCCGCGCGGGGGTCGAACCGCTAGTCATGCTCGCCAAGCTCGAAGGCTTCGCCACCGCCCTCCTCGGACGCCTGTCCGGCGACGACCTCGCGGTCGTCGTCGCCGACCTGCGCGCCCTGGTGGACACGGTGCGCGACCAGCGCACCCTCGACACGGCCCTCACCGACACCTCGATCGCGCCGCTCGCCCGCGGCGCCGTCGTGCGCGACCTGCTCACCGGGAAGGTGAGCCCCACGACCGTGCGCCTGGCGGCCTACGCCGCGACCGAGTCGCCGGCGCCCGAGGTGCCCCGGTCCTTCGAGGAGCTCGCCCACGCCGCGCGCTCCCTCGCCGAGACCGGCGCGCTCGAGCTGCCCGGGCTCGGCCTGCTCGAGGCGCGCCACCGGGTGGCCGGCTACACCGACGCCGTGCTCGAGGACGTCGCCACCGAGCGCTTCGCCCGGGTCGAGACCGAGCTCTTCGGGTGGGCCCGGATCATCGAGGCCAACCCCGCGCTGCGCCGGGTCCTGCTCGACCGCGACGCCCCGCTGGAGGCCCGCCTCGGGCTGACCGACGACCTCCTGGGCGCGCGCGGCGACGCCGTGGCGCTCTCGCTCGCGCGCTTCGTCGTGATCGGCGGGCGGCCGCGCGACGTGATCGGCACCCTCGACTTCCTCGTCGACTACGTGGCCGCCGTGCGCGAGTGGCGCGTGGCGCGCGTGCGCAGCGCCCGCGCGCTCGACGACGCGAGCCGCGAGGCGCTGCGCGCCAGCCTGAACGCCCTGACCGGCCTGCCGGTCGAACTGCAGGTCGACGTCGAGCCCGACCTGCTCGGGGGAGTCCTCGTCCAGGTGGGGGACCTCCGCCTGGACGCCACGACGCGCGGCCGCCTCGGCACGCTGCGCGACACCGTGGCCGCGACGCGCGGCCTCGTGTCGGCCCTCGACGGGCCGGCCGCCAACGAGTAGGAGACCAGTCATGACCGACCTCAACATCAGCGCCAGTGACATCACCGAGGCGCTGCGGCGTCACGTCACCGAGTTCAACCCGGAGGTCTTCGCCGAGCAGGTGGGCCGCGTGGTCGAGGTCGGCGACGGCATCGCGCGCGTCTCGGGGCTGCCGGGGGCCAAGCTCAACGAGCTCCTCGAGTTCGAGGACGGCACCGTGGGCCTCGCGATGAACCTCGACGAGGAGACGATCGGCGCCGTGGTGCTCGGCGAGGTCGACCGCATCGAGGAGGAGCAGGTCGTGCGCGCGACCGGCCGGATCCTCTCGATCCCGGTCGGCGACGCGCTGCTCGGTCGGGTCGTCAACCCGCTGGGCGAGCCCCTCGACGGCAAGGGGCCCATCCAGGGCGCCGGCGAGCGCCGCATGGAGATCCAGGCGCCCGGCATCACCGGCCGCCAGCCGGTGGCCGAGCCCCTGCAGACGGGCATCAAGGCCATCGACGCCATGACCCCCATCGGGCGCGGCCAGCGCGAGCTCATCATCGGCGACCGCAAGACGGGCAAGACGACCATCGCCATCGACACGATCCTGAACCAGAAGGGCCAGGGCGTGAAGTGCATCTACGTGGCGGTGGGCCAGAAGAACTCCTCGGTGGCCCAGACCGTCAAGACCCTCGAGGACCACGGGGCCATGGAGTACACCGTGGTCGTGGTGGCCGGCGCCGGCGACCCCGCGCCGTTCAAGTACCTGGCCCCCTACGCGGGCTGCGCGATCGGCCAGGAGTGGATGGACAACGGCGGCCACGCGCTCGTCGTCTACGACGACCTGTCCAAGCAGGCCGAGGCCTACCGGCAGATCTCCCTGCTGCTGCGCCGGCCGCCGGGCCGCGAGGCCTACCCCGGGGACGTCTTCTACCTGCACAGCCGCCTGCTCGAGCGCGCGGCCAAGCTCTCCGACGAGCGCGGCGGCGGCTCGCTGACGGCCCTGCCGATCATCGAGACCAAGGCCGGCGACATCTCGGCCTACATCCCGACCAACGTGATCTCGATCACCGACGGCCAGATCTTCCTCGAGTCCGACCTCTTCTACTCGGGCGTGCGGCCGGCCATCAACGTGGGCAACTCGGTGTCGCGCGTGGGCGGGGCGGCCCAGATCCGCGCCATGCGCTCGGTCTCGGGCTCGCTCAAGATCGACCTGGCCCAGTTCCGCGACCTCGAGGCCTTCGCGACCTTCGGCTCCGAGCTGGACAAGGCCTCCCAGGCCCAGCTCGACCGCGGCTACCGGCTCACCGAGCTCTTGAAGCAGGGGCTCAACGCGCCGATGCCGGTCGAAGAGCAGGTCGTGGCGATCTACGCCGGCACCCGTGGCTGGCTCGACACGATCCCGGTGGAGGACGTGCGCCGCTTCGAGGCCGAGCTCCTGACGGCCTTCCGGGCCCGCCACGCCGACCTGCTGGCCCACATCCGCGACACGAAGCAACTGCCCGACGAGGCGGCGATGGACGCCGCGATGCGCGAGGTCGTCAACGGCTTCGCCACGAGCAACTAGGCGGCGGTCGTGGCCGGTGGGCAGGAGAGGGTCCTGCGTCGACGGATCCGCTCCGTCAACTCGACCCGCAAGATCACCAAGGCGATGGAGCTCATCGCGGCGGCCCAGATCCCGCGCGCCCTGGCGCGGATCGCCTCGAACCGGCCCTACCGCGACGGCCTGCGCCGGGTCGTGGTCGAGGCGATCGAGGGCGACCGCTTCAGCGCGCGCCGTCTCGTGGAGCTGCCCGAGCACGTCGAGGCGGCGTCGGTCCTCGTGATCTCGGGCGACCGGGGCCTCTCGGGCCCCTACAACAACCAGAACCTGCGCGCCGGCGAGCGCCTGGTCGCCGACCTGCGCGCCCGGGGCACCCGGGTCCGCCTGGCCGTCGCCGGCAAGAAGGCGGCCCCCTACTACCGCTTCCGGGGCATCGACGTCGAGCGGTCCTTCGCCGGCTTCGTCGAGCGGCCCACCTACGCCGACGCCCAGGCGATCGCCCGGTACCTGGCCGCGCCCTTCATGGAGGGCGAGGTCCAGCAGGTGCTGCTCGTCTCCACGCGGTACCTCTCGGCCGGCAGCCAGGCCGTCGAGGTCCGCCAGCTGCTGCCCTTCGTCGTCGACGAGGCGCCCGAGGCGCCCACCGAGGGGCTCACCGGCTACACCGAGTTCGAGCCCGAGGTCTCCAAGCTCCTCGTGGGCCTGGCGCCGCGCGCGCTCGAGAGCGAGATCTTCTCGGCCCTGCTCGAGGGGGCGGCCGCCTTCCTCACGGGCCAGCAGCGCGCCATGGCCGCGGCCACCGAGAACGCGGACGAGCTCGCTCGGACCCTGACGCGCAAGATGAACCAGGCGCGCCAGGACGCGATCACCACCGAGATCATGGAAATCGTGGGCGGGGCCGAGGCGCTCCGCTCGGGAAAGTGAGACAGCAATGACGTTGGCCCCTGAGAAGACCGACCTCGACTCGGGTCGCGTGGTGGCGATCGCGGGTCCGGTGGTGGACGTGGAGTTCCCGCCCCACGCCCTGCCCGAGATCAACCACGCCGTCGAGATGGACATCGTCATCGACGAGCGCACCGTGACCGTGGTGGGCGAGGTCGCCCAGCAGATCGGCGAGGGCCGCGTGCGCTGCGTGTGCATGAAGCCGACCGACGGCCTGGTGCGGGGCACCGTCGTGCGCCAGACCGGCCGGGGCATCGCCGTGCCGGTCGGCGAGGCCGTGCTCGGCCACGTCTTCAACGTGGTCGGCGACGCCCTCGACACCGACGACATCGGCCAGGTCGAGGACCGGTGGGAGATCCACCGCAACGCCCCGCCCTTCGACCAGCTCGAGCCCAAGGCGACGATGTTCGAGACGGGCATCAAGGTCATCGACCTGCTCGCCCCCTACGTCCAGGGCGGCAAGATCGGCCTCTTCGGCGGCGCCGGGGTGGGTAAGACCGTGCTCATCATGGAGATGATCCGCCGGGTGGCCGAGCAGCACAGCGGCGTGTCGGTCTTCGCCGGGGTGGGCGAGCGAACCCGCGAGGGCACCGACCTCCTGCTCGAGATGCGCGAGTCCGGGGTCATCGAGAAGACGGCCCTCGTCTACGGCCAGATGGACGAGCCGCCGGGGGTGCGCCTGCGCGTCGCGCTGGCGGCCCTCACGATGGCCGAGTACTTCCGCGACGTGAAGAACCAGGACGTGCTGTTGTTCATCGACAACATCTTCCGCTTCGTCCAGGCCGGCTCGGAGGTCTCCACGCTGCTCGGGCGCATGCCCTCGGCGGTGGGCTACCAGCCGACCCTGGCCGACGAGATGGGCGAGCTCCAAGAGCGCATCACCTCGACGAGGGGCCACTCGATCACCTCGCTCCAGGCGGTCTACGTCCCGGCCGACGACTACACCGACCCGGCGCCGTTCACGACCTTCACCCACCTCGACGCGACGACCGAGCTGAGCCGCCAGATCGCGGCCCTGGGCATCTACCCGGCCGTCGACCCGCTGGCCTCGACGTCGAACATCCTGGCGCCCGAGATCGTCGGGGACCGCCACTACCAGGTCGCCCGGCGGGTCCAGCAGATCCTCCAGCGCAACAAGGAGCTCCAGGACATCATCGCGATCCTCGGCCTCGACGAGCTCTCCGAGGAGGACCGCGTCACGGTGACCCGGGCGCGCAAGATCCAGCGCTTCCTCTCCCAGCCGATGTTCGTCTCCAAGGTCTTCACCGGCATCGACGGGATCAACGTCCCGGTGGCCGAGACCATCGAGTCGTTCGAGCTGCTCGTCAAGGGCGACCTCGACCACTTCCCGGAGCAGGCGTTCTTGAACGTCGGTGGCGCCGCGGACGTCGAGCGCCGCGCCGCGGAGCTGGCCCAGAGCTGATGGCCACGCTCAGCGTCGAGGTGCTGGCCCCCGAGGCCGTCTTGTGGCGCGGGGCCGCCCGCGCGCTGGTGGCGCGCTCCTCCGAGGGGGACTTCACGGTCATGGCCGGCTACGCGCCGACCGTGGGCGACGTGGTCTCGACCGTGGTGCGGGTGGAGGGCACCGAGGAGGGCGAGGTGCGCTTCGCGGTGCACGCCGGCTTCTTCGCGGTCGGCCCCGGCGAGGCCGAGGGCGAGACGCGCGCGACCCTGCTCGCGAGCGTCGCCGAGCGGGTCGACGAGATCGACGTCGGCCGGGCCCAGGCGGCCCTCGAGCGGGCCCAGGGCGCGCTGGCGGCGGCCTCGTCCGCCGACGACCCCTCGGCCTCCGTCGAGGCCCTCGAGGCGGTGGCGCGCGCCGAGCTGCGCCTGCGCGCGGCCGCCGCGCGCTGATCAGCGCGCCGAGACGTACTCCAGGAGGTCCCGCTTCTCGCTCTCGAGCTGGTCGAGGCGGGCCTTGACGACGTCGCCGATCGACACGAGGCCGACGAGCTGGCCCCCCTCGACGACCGGGACGTGGCGGAAGCGCCGCTCGGTCATCGTGGCGAGCACCACCAGCAGGTCGGTCGACTCCGCGCAGACGCTCACCTCGCTCGACATGTGCGCCGCGACCGGGTCCTCCAGGGCGCCGGGGCCGCCGGCGGCGAGGGCCCGCACCGCGTCGCGCTCGGAGAAGATGCCCGCGAAGGGCGGGTGCGCGCCGGTCACCACGAGCGCCCCGATGCGCCGCTCGGCGAGGATCGCCAGCGCCTCGGCGATCGTCGCGTCGCGCCCGACGGTGGCGACCTCGCGCCCCTTGGCGTCGAGGATTGCTGAGACGTTCATCGCGCCCCCCTTCGTCGTCGCCGCCGACGCGGCCCCGTGAGCGGAGACTAACGGAGCCGGGGGCGTCGCGCCACTAGAACCCCGCGGCGTTGAACTCCTGGAGCTTGTCGTGGCGGTGGAAGGTCTCGATCGTGCGCACCGTGCCGGTGCGTGAGCGCACCACCAGCGACTGGGTGGTCGCGCCGAAGTCGTAGAAGCGCACCCCGCGCAGGAAGTCCCCGTCGGTGATGGCGGTGCAGGCGAAGAAGCAGTTCTCGCTCGCCACGAGGTCGTGGGTGGTGAGCACCCGGTCGAAGTCGTAGCCCTGGGCCTCGGCCTGGGCGCGGACCTCGTCGTTGTGGGCGTGCAGCACCCCCTGGATCTCGCCGCCGAGGCCGTGCAGGGCGGCCGCGGCGATGACGCCCTCGGGCGTGCCGCCGATCCCGAGCAGGATGTCGGCGCCGGAGTTGGGCCAGCCCGTGGCGATGGCGCCGGCGACGTCGCCGTCGGTGATCGAGAGCACCCGCGCGCCGGCCTCGCGGACCTCGGCGACGAGGTCGGCGTGGCGCGGCCGGTCGAGGATCACGACGCCGAGCTCCTGGACGGGCTTCTTCAGGCGCCGGGAGAGCTCCTTGAGGTTGTCGGTCGCCGAGGCGTTAACGTCGACGGCGCCCCGGCCCCGCGGGCCGACCGCGACCTTCTTCATGTAGAAGCACGGGCCCGGGTCGAACATCGTGCCCCGCTCGGAGAGCGCGATCACCGCGAGGGCCCCGTTGCGGCCCTGGGCCGTCAGGGTCGTGCCGTCGATGGGGTCGACCGCCACGTCGACCTCGGGCGGGCGGCCGTCGCCGACGCGCTCGCCGTTGTAGAGCATGGGCGCGTGGTCCTTCTCGCCCTCGCCGATGACGACGATCCCGTCCATCGCGACGGCCCCCAGGACGAAGCGCATCGCGTCGACCGCGGCCCGGTCGGCCGACATCTTGTCGCCGCGGCCGGCCCAGCGCGCGGCGGCGATGGCCGCCGCCTCGGTCACCCGGATCAGCTCGAGGGCGATGTTGCGGTCGGGCTGGGTCGGCTGAC
>JAKAEP010000129.1 GCA_021818265.1 Actinomycetes bacterium | reverse complement strand
CTGCGGGCCTTCGCGAACCTGCGCCAGGAGCCGATCACCCTCGAGCTGGCCCGCACCCATCTGACCAACCTCGGTCAGGAGCAGGCCGTCCTGAAGCCCGAGACCATCTTGAGCGTCGTCGCGGAGTTCTACGGCCTCTCGGTCGACGACGTGCGCGGCTCGAAGCGCCTGCGGCCCCTGGTCCACGCCCGCCACGTGGCGATGTTCCTGATCAGAGAGATGCTCAACAACTACTCGTACCCGATGATCGCGCGCATCTTCGACGGGCGCAACCACACCACCGTCATCAGTGGGGTGGAGAAGATCCGTGACCAGCTCGGCTCGAACCCCGACCTGTTGAACCAGATCAACCAGCTGAAGCGCCGGCTCCAGGGCGAGACGTGACCTGTGGGCAAGGTGTCCTTCGGGGTGTGGGATTCACGTGGTCGCCCCTAGGACTACCCACATCACGTGAAGGTTCACCCCTGAGGGTTGAGGGAGTTACCGACAGCACTGTGGGGGGAGGACCGGTCTGCTTCACGGCGAGGACCAGGGGTGACGCGAGTACCCTCGACAATCCACAGACCTACTACTACCAGCACCCCTTCTATCGAACATCCACACCGTAACCTCAGGGGACGAAGAAAGGCAGAGCCATGAAGTTCAGATCCGAGCGCGACCTCCTGGTCGACGCGCTGGGGGCGGCGAGCCGGGTCGTGACGACACGTCTGGTCGGGGCGACGTCCGGGATCCTGCTCTCTCTGACCGGCAACCAACTGGTCGTCACGGGCACCGACCTCGACCTGACGGCGCGCACGACCATCGAGGTCGTCGGGATCGAGGACGGCGCGACGGTCGTGCCCGCCCGGCTGGTCGTCGACGCGGTGCGCTCGCTCGAGCCCGGCGCGGTCACCGTGCAGGCCCACGACGAGACCGTCGAGGTCGCACTCGGCCGGGCCCGCTTCTCCCTGAGGACCTTCCCGGTGGCCGACTACCCGAAGCTGCCGCCGGTGAGCGGTCCCCTGACCTCGGTGTCGGCCCTCGAGCTGATCCAGGGCCTGACCCAGGTGGTGCGCGCGGCGGCCACCGACGACGCCCGCCCCTTGTTGACCGGCGTGCTGTTCACCGCGAACGAGGGGGCGCTGCGGCTCATCGCCACCGACTCCTACCGGCTGGCCGTGCGCGACGTGCCCGGCGTCGCCGGGTTCACCGCGACCGACCTGCTCGTCCCGGCGCGGGCGCTGCACGAGCTGCAGCGCACCGCCAACCAGCTGCCGGCGGACGCCGAGATCGCCGTGGCGCTCTCGGACGCCGAGATCGGCTTCATCGCCGGGCCGACCTCGATCGCCTCGCGGCTCATCGACGGGAACTACCCCTCGGTCCTCCAGCTCATCCCGGCCAGCTACCCCAACCAGCTGCGGGTCGCGAAGGACACCTTCTTGACCTCACTGCGGCGGGCACGGCTCCTGGCGAAGGACTCGACCTCCTCGGTGCGCCTCACGGTGAAGGACCGGGCGGTCGAGATCCGCACCCAGAGCCACGACGCAGGCGACGTGGAGGACAACGTCGACGCCGACTTCCAGGGCGACGAGATGACGATCGCCTTCAACCCGAGCTTCCTCATCGACGGGGTGGAGGCGGTGCCGGGCGACGAGGTCGTGCTCGAGATGAGCGACGCGGTGCGCCCGGCCATGGTCCACGGGGTCGACGACCTCACGTTCCGCTACCTCCTCATGCCCGTGCGAGTCCAGTAGGGCCCCGGGGGTGGGCCTCACCGAGCTCACGCTGCGCGACTTCCGGCTGTTCCCCGAGCTCGTCGTCCACCCCGACCCGAGCGCGGTGACCGTCTTCCTCTCGGCCAACGGCACCGGCAAGACGTCGGTCCTCGAGGCCGTGCACGTCCTCGCCACCGGCCAGTCGTTCCGCACCCCGGCCGCCGCGGACATGGTGCGTGTCGGCCGTGACCTCGCGGAGGTCCACGGCGTGCTCCTCCAGGGCGAGCGGCGGGTCCAGGTCGACCTCACCCTCACCCGAGGCGCGCGCGCCACGACCAAGCGGATGCTCGTCAACGGACAACGGCCGCGCTCGCGCGCCGAGCTGGCCGAGGCCCTCCCCCTCACGGTCTTCACCCCCGAGGGGGTCGACGTCGTGCGGGGGGCCCCCGAGCACCGCCGGGCGTTCCTCACCACCTTGATGACCGACGAGGACCCCCTCACGAGCGAGGCCGTCGAGCGCTACGCGCGCGTCCTCACCCAGCGCAACGCCCTGCTGCGCTCGCTGGAGGGTGGGGCCCTGAGCGCGAGCCAGCGCGCCGAGCTCGAGGTGTGGACCGACGAGCTCGTCGCCGAGGGGACCGCACTGGTCGACCTGCGCCGCGACGTGCTCGTGCGGCTCGGCCCACTCGTCGCCGCGAGCTACGAGGAGCTGGCCGGCGAGGCCGGGATGGTGGACCTGCGATACGAGCCCTCGTGGACCGGGGGACTCGCCGAGGCCCTCGCGCGCGCCGAGCACGACGACCGGTACCGCGGCCGCACGGGGGTGGGGCCCCACCGGGACGACGTGCTCGTGCTTCTCGGCGGCCGCGACGCCCGCCGCCAGGCCTCCCAGGGGGAGCAGCGCTCCCTGGCCCTGGCGCTGCGC
>JAKAEP010000128.1 GCA_021818265.1 Actinomycetes bacterium | reverse complement strand
CCGATCTCGGGCCCGCCACGAAGACGTACACCACCCTGAGTCGTGCGCCCTCGTCGTGGGGGACGACCGTCGCGAGGCGGTGCGTCGCGAGGAGCGCCGCGGCGCGCTCGCGCAGCTCGGCGACGGCGGTGGGCTCGACCCGCCGGCTCATCCGAGGGCTCCGGCGGCACCGTGCAGGAGCGCGGCCAGCGGCCACGCGACGACCCCCAGGACGGCGCACGCGACGAGCGCCGCGACCAGCGGGGCCAACGCGCGCATCGGCACCGGGTGGGCCACGGGCGTGGCCGGGCCGAGCAGGATCCCGCGGGCCGTGCGCGCGAGGGCGCCCGCCACGACCACGAGCGCGACGAGCGCGGCCCCCGCCGCCCACCCGAGCCCGGCGTCGACCTCGCCGCGGAACATCGCGAGCTCGCTCGCGAACAGCGAGAACGGCGGCAGCCCGGCGAGGGCCACGAGTCCCACCGCCATCACCGCGCCCAGTCCGGGCTGGCGGCGCAGGAGCGCCCGGATCTCGGGAATCGTCGTCGTGGACTCGGTGTGGTGGATCTCGCCCGCGCCGAGGAACAGGACCGACTTCGTGAGACCATGGCCGACGACGTGCAAGAGGGCGGCCGCGACCGCGAGCGGGGTCCCCGCCGCCACGGCCAGCGCGAGCAGGCCCATGTGCTCGATGCTGGAGTAGGCGAGCAGGCGCTTCAGGTCGCGCTGGGCGACGACCAGGGCGGCCGCGACGGCCAGGCTCAACAGGCCCAGGGCGAGCAGGAGGGTCCGCACGAAGCCGACGCCCAGCGCGAGGTCGGCGATCACCTTCACCCGCAGGATCGCGTAGAGGGCCACCGTCAACAAGACGCCCGACATCAGGGCCGAGACGGGGCCGGGCGCCTCGGAGTGGGCGTCGGGCAGCCAGCTCTGCATCGGGGCGAGCCCGACCTTGGTCCCGAAGCCGATGACGACGAGGCCGACGGCGACGCGGGTGACCCTCGGGTCGAGGTGCGGGGCCAGTCGACGCAGGCTGGTCCAGTCGAGGGACGCGGCGTGCGCGCCGGCGCCGGTGTGGGCCGAGGCGAAGTAGAGCAGGACGAGGCCCAAGAAGGCGAGGGCGATCCCGACGCTGCAGAGCACGACGTACTTCCACGAGGCCTCGAGGGCGCGGCGCGTGCGCCGGTGCCCGACGAGGAAGGTGGTGGCGATCGTGGTGGCCTCCACCATCACCCAGAGGACGCCGAGGTTCGCGGCGACGACGGCGCCCAGCATCGCGGCGAGGAACACCTGGACGAGGGCCCCGTACTCCCGGGCCCGTCGCCGTGAGGCCCGGTCGGTCCCGGGGCCGAGGGTGCGGCCCATCGCCGCGGTGGCGAGCGTGGCGACCGCGCCGATGACGATGACCATCAGCGCGCTGAGGGCGTCCACCCGGACGAGCCCGCCGAGCGCGTGCTCGACGTGACCGCCGGCGCACCGGGCGCCGAGCACGACGCCCCCGCCGAGCACCGCCAGCGCCGCGGCGACCGACGTCGCCCGGGCGACGCGGCCGGGCGGGACGAGCGCGACCACCACGGCGGCCAGGGCCGGGGCGAGCAGGACGAGGGCGGGCATCAGTCGCGCAGCCCCTCGAGCCCCTCGAGCTCCTCGGCGCCGATCCGGGCGCGCATCGCCCCGACGAGCGTGGCCGAGACGACGACCACGAGCAGCACGTCGAGGCTTCCGCCCAGCTCGATGACGAGCGGCACTCCCGAGGTCAGGAGGAACGTCACCAGGGCGACGCCGTTGTCGATGATGAGGAGTCCGACGATCTGGGAGAGCGCGCGACGGCGGGTGACGAGCACGAGGTAGCCGACGAGCACCGTGGCCAGCCCGAGGGGGGCGAGAGCGGCACCGTGGCCGCTCGAGAGGCGAGAGAGCGGCGCGCCGACCACGACGGCGAGCCCGACCAGCGCGACGGCGAGGACCAGGGACGAGGGGACGTTGATGAGGGGCGCCCCCTCGCGGGCCCCGGGGTCGCGGGTCGCGACGCGCCCCAGCACCCAGGGCACGGCACCGGCCTTGACGACGAGGACGATCACCGCGGTGGCGCCGAGGCCCACGTCGTGGCCCGAGAGGGCGGCGACCGTGGCCACGAGCGCGAGGGCGACGCCCTGGGCCCGCAAGAGCCCGATCAGCGCTCGCACGTCGCGCCGCCAGAGCGCGGCCACGCCCAGGGCGAGCACCGCCACCGACGCGAGGTCGAGCAGCCCGTCGTAGAGACCGCTCATCGCACCACGACCCCGGCCACGACGGCGAGCGCGGCCAGGACGAAGCCCGCCGCGAGGAGCTCGGGGACCCGGAAGAGGCGGAGCTTCGCGCTGCGCACCTCGACCAGGGCCACCCCCAGGGCCAGCACCCCGGCCTTGGCCGCGAGGAGGGCGAGCCCGAGGCCGAGCGCCGGGGCCGAGTCCGACGTCGCGACGCCCCAGGGCGCCCCGAGCGTGGCGAGGAGCCCGAGGAGGAGCCCGAGGCGCATCGACTCGCCCAGCGACACCAGCGCGTAGTCCCGACCGCCGTACTCGAGGACCATCGCCTCGTGGACCATGGTGAGCTCGAGGTGCGTCGAGGGGTTGTCGACCGGCATGCGCCCGGTCTCGGCGACGACGACCACGAGCAGCGCGACGGTGGCCAGCACGT
>JAKAEP010000127.1 GCA_021818265.1 Actinomycetes bacterium | reverse complement strand
GCGGGCTGATCAGGCGGCGCGCTGGCGCAGCGCCTCGAGGGCGCGGTCCGCGTGGGCGCTCATCGAGACCTCGCTCGCCACGACGGCGAGGATCCGCCGGTTGGGGCCGATGACGAAGGTCGTGCGCTTGACCCGCAGGAACCCGAGCGAGCGCTTGACGCCGTAGAGCTCGGCGACGCGCCCGTCCGGGTCGCTCAAGAGGGGGTAGCCCAGGTGGTGGCGCCGGTCGAAGTCGCCCTGCTTCGCCACCTCGTCCATGGAGATCCCCACGATGCTCGCGCCGAGCGCGGCGAACTCGCCCGCCAGGTCGCGGAAGTGGCACGACTCGCGGGTGCAGCCCGGGCTCAGGGCGGCCGGGTAGAAGAAGAGGACGAGGGGGCCGTCCGCGACGAGGTCGCCCAGGGTCCGCGTCTCGCCGTCCTGGTCGACGAGGGAGAAGTCCGGGGCCAGGTCGTCAGCGCGCACGCTGCGAGCCTACGGGTCGAGTCGGAACCCGACGCCGCGCACGGTGACCAGGTGGCGGGGGTGGGCGGGGTCGTCCTCGACCTTCTGGCGTAGCCGCTTGACGTGGGTGTCGAGGGTCCGCGTGTCGGCGAGGTCGAGCCCCCACCACAGGGCGTCGAGGCACGCCTCACGGGTGACCACCTGGCCCAGGCGCGAGGCGAGCAGCGCCAGGAGGTCGAACTCCTTGCGCGAGAGGTCGACCTCGGTCCCGCGGCGCGCGACGGTGCGCCGGGCGAGGTCGATGCGCAGGTCGCCGAAGGCGATCACCTCGTGGTCGTCCTCGGTGACCGGACGGCGCAGGACGGCGCGGATGCGCGCGACCAGCTCGCGCAGCCGGAAGGGCTTGGTGACGTAGTCGGCCGCCCCGATCTCGAGGCCCACGACGACGTCGACCTCGCTCGAGCGGGCCGTCACCATCACGACCGGCAGCCGGGTGGTGTCGTAGAGCTCGCGGCAGAAGTCGAGGCCCGACCCGTCGGGCAGCATCACGTCGAGGAGCACGAGGTCGGGCTTGCGCAGCGCGAGCTGCTGGCGGGCCTCGGCGATCGTGCGCGCGCCCACGACCACGAAGCCCTCGACGCCGAGCCCGATGTCGAGGGCGTCGCGGTAGCTCTCCTCGTCCTCCACGACGAGGATCACCGGGCGCGCGCGCGTCTCGACGCTCATCGGGGTCGTCGCGACGCGGGGGGGCGGGGGGCGGCACGGTCGACCTCGACCGGGGGACGCGGGGGTCGACGCCGTGCCACGAAGGTCACGGTACGGAGCGCGGGTTACGCGCCGGTGAAGCCGGGGGGGCCCCGAGGTGGAGGGGAAATGAAATGTGCCCGGGGCTAGGCGCGCAGCGTGAATCCCTGGTAGGTGGCGCCGCGTTGGTAGCTGCCCACCCCCACACAGGCGCCGGAACCAGCGCAGGCGATCGCGTAGAGGCCCCCGTCGACCCCGACCGTGGCCGCGCCGTCGGGCAGGGCCACGGTCGAGTTCTGCCAGGTGCCGCCGGCGAGGGCGAGCACGAGGGCCTGGTAGTGGCCGGCGCGGTCGAGGTAGGCGCCGCCGGCCCGGCAGGCTCCGGCCGTCGGGCAGGTCACCGCGACGACGCCCCCGTTGGGCCCGGCGGCGCGCGACCCGGCCGGGAGGGGCATCCGGGTCGCGCGGTGCCACGCGCCGTTGGACTCGGTGGCGAGGAAGCCCTGGTAGAGCCCGTTGGCCGCCACGTACTGGCCCCCGGTCGCGCACCTGCCGGGACCCGAGCAGCTGATCCCCTGGTAGCCGTAGAGCAGGACCTTGGGGTCCGCCCGGGCCCCGGCCGGGAGGGCGAGGGCGGTCGCCTGGGGCCAGACCGGCGACGAGGAGGAGACGACGAGGGGCACCACGGCCCCGGAGCGGCTGATGTAGGTGCCCACGGCGGTGCACTCAAGGTCCGCGACGCAGGTCACCTCGGCGAGGGTCGTCCCGGCGTAGGTGCTGGCGTCGGCGGGGGGCGCGACCACGCTCGAGGTGAGCGATCCCGCGTCGATCGAGACGGCGAGACCCTGGGTCACGTCGTTGGCGTCGATGTACGAGCCCACCGCCACGCAGTGGGTCGCGGTGGCGCAGGCCGCCTGGTTGAGCCCGGCGAAGGGGTCGAGGTTGGCGGGGGTGGGCAGGGCCACCGCCTGGGCCGGGCCCCAACGGCCCCCGGCCTCCAGGGCCACGAAGGCCCGGGTGCGCGGGATGCGCGAGTCGTCGAGGTAGGTGCCCACCGCGACGCACGAGCCCGGCGCGCCGCAGGCCACCGAGCGCACGGCGGCCACCTGACCGGGCCCGAGGGCGTCCGACGGCAGCCCGAGCGCCAGGGCGCGGGGCCAGGCGTCGCCCGCCTGGTCCGCGACGAAGGCCTGGACGTCGCCCGCGGCGTCGGTGTACGAGCCGCCCACGACGCAGCGACCCGGCGCGGGGCACGCCAGCGACGCCACGGTCGTGCCGGGGTTGGCGCTCGCGTCGGCCGGCGCCCGCAGGACGCTCGGGGCGACCCAGCGGCCGGCGCGCTCGTTCAGGACGACCCCGTTGACGGCCTGACCGGCCCCGGTGTAGGAGCCCGCGGCCTCGCAGACCCCCGGCGCGGGGCACGCGAGCGTGGTGAGCAGGCCGCTCGCGACGCCGGTGCCCCCCGCGGGGAGGGCGGCCCGACGGGCCGTGACG
>JAKAEP010000126.1 GCA_021818265.1 Actinomycetes bacterium | reverse complement strand
GGCCGCGGCGAAGGCCGCGGCGCGCGCCCTCTAGCCGATCGCGACCGAGCGGCTCGCCACCACGTCGCCGGCGGCGGTCGCCACGTCCACGCCGTAGGTGCCGGGCGCCACGTGGAGCCGGCCGCCGGTGTAGACGGCGAGCGAGCGCACCGGGAACCTCACCGTGGCGGTCGTCGTGGCGCCGGGGGCGAGGCTGACCCGCGCCACGCCGCGCAGCTGGCCGAAGGTCTCGCCGGTGGCGGCGGGGTCGCGGACGTAGACCTCGACGACGTCGGCGCCGGCGCGCGCGCCGGTGTTGCGCACCGCGACGCTCACGCGCACCGCGCCGCCCCCGACGGCCACCCGCGTGCCCGAGAGGGCGAAGCGGGTGTAGGACAGACCGAAGCCGAAGGGGAAGAGGGGCCGCACGTGGTGGGCCTCGTACCAGCGGTACCCCATCTCGAGCCCGGCCACGCCGGACCCGAAGTGCACCACGTCGTCGATCCCGGGGTAGGCGGCCGGTGAGGCGATCGGGCTCTGGGCGAGCGAGCGCGGGAAGGTGACCGGGAGGCGGCCGGACGGGTCGACGGCCCCGGTGAGGACCGAGCCGAGCGCCCGGCCCATCTCCTCGCCCCCGTACCACGCCTCGAGCACGCCGGCGACCGAGTCGAGCCAGGGCATCGCGACCGGGTTGGCGGTGTCGAGGACGACGACCGTGCGCGGGTTGGCCCGGGCGACCGCCGCCACGAGGGCGTTCTGGTCGCCGGGCAGGGAGAGGCCCGCGAGGTCCGCGCCCTCGCCCGCCGGTGCGCCGACTACGACGACGGCGACGGCCGCGCGCCGGGCCGCGCGCACCGCCTGGGCGATGGCCGGCGTCGCGTCGGCGAGGCCGAAGGCCGGCGCGCCCTGGCGCACCACGCTGAACCAGCGCAGGCTCACCGTGTAGGCGCGCCGCGGCACCAGCCGGAGCGTCGTCGTCTCGACGCGCGAGGCGTGCAGGCCCGCGGAGGCGATGACCTCACGCCCGTCGAGCTTCAGCCAGGCGTCACCGACGGTGCGCAGACTGAGGACGTAGAGGCCGGCGTGGGCCACGCGCAGGGTCGTCGAGTAGCTGCTCCACCCCGCCCCGGTGCTGGGGGCGTCCGCGGTGATGACGGCGTTGGTGACGTTGGCCGGCCGGCGGACCTCGAGGTGGGCCGTGTGGTCGGCGAGGGAGATCGAGGGCAGGGTCGTGGTCGGGTTATCGGCGAGGGTGCGCAGGGACCGGAGCGCGAGGGTGCCCGGCGCGCCCGCGGCGTAGGTCACCCGGGTGCGTGGGCCGAGCGCCGCTCTCAGCCCCTGGAGGGGGGTCACGACGAAGGGCGCGAGGACGTGGGCGCTGCCCTGGCCGGTCGTGAGGGGGTCTCGGGCGTAGGCGCCGATCACCGCGACCGACCGGGGGTGGGCCAGCGGCAGGACGCCGCCGCTGTCCTTCAGCAGCACGGCGCCCGCCTGGGCCTCGGCCAGGGCGAGGGCGGCGTGCGCCGGGCTGAGCGCCGGGGCCAGGGCGTCGATGTGGCGGGGGTGGGCCACGAGGCCGTGGGCGAAGAGCACGCGCAACACGCTCTGGGCCGACCGGTCGAGGGCTCGCGCGGCGAGCCGGTGGTGCTCGACCAGCCAGGCGAGCGACGGCCCGTGCACGCCCTTGATCACGTCGAGGCCTCGGGCGAAGGCGAGGGCGGTGTTCTTCGTGGCGCGCAGGTCGGCGCGCACCACGCCCGAGAAGCCCCAGCGCGCGAGGGCCCCGTAGAAGTAGGGGCTGTTGCAGGGCCGCACGCCGTTGACGAGGCCCGTCGCGCACATCACGGCCGCCACGGGCGCGCCGCGCACGACGCCCCGGAAGGGGGCGTCGTAGAGCTCGACCAGCGCGCGCCGGCCGATGACCTGGTCGATCCGGGCCCGGGCGGTCTCCTGGGTGTAGCCGCCGAGGTGCTTGAGCATGGCGAGGTCCCCCGAGGCGTTGATGCCCCGGGCGAGCGCCAGGCCCATGGCGGTGGCGAGGAAGGGGTCCTCGCCCAGGGTCTCGTAGAGGCGACCGCTCAGGGGGACCCGGTCGAGGTTGAGCTCGGGGGCCTGGACGACGTCGATGCCCTTGGCGCGCGCCTCGGCCCCGAGGGCGGCGCCCACCGCGTGGGCGAGGGCCGGGTCGAAGCTGGCCGCCAGGGCGAGCGCGCTCGGGAACTGGGTGACCCCGGTCACGCGCCCCGCGACCCCGACCGGGCCGTCGGAGAGCGTGAGGGCCGGCAGGCAGAGCCGCGGGATGGGCGTCGTCATGTTCTCGATCCCGTCCCCGTTGTGCAGGGTCACGAGCGTGACCTTCTCGGCGAGGGTGAGGCGCGCGGTCACCTCGCGCGCGAGGAGGGCGGGCGGGGCGCCCCGGCGGGCCTGGGCCACCCAGGGGCAGCGCTCGGCGATCGGGCGCGTCGGCGGCGGCACCGGCCGCGCCGCGCCCGCGGGCCCGACGAGGGTGAGCGACGCCGCGAGGGATGCGGCGACGAGGATCGCGCGACCGGCGAGTCTCACCGCGGGCGCCGGCGGCGAGGGCCCGCCCCCGGCCGTGGCCGGCCGGGTTCCGTCGTCCCGTGAGGGCGTGGGCGACGACACGGGAGGTGTCGGGGGCTCAAGACGAGCGAGTATAGGTTCGACATCGTGTTGACATCCTGAT
>JAKAEP010000125.1 GCA_021818265.1 Actinomycetes bacterium | reverse complement strand
CCGGCGCCACGCCGATCATCGGGTTCTCGTGGATGAAGTCGTACATCTCGCGGGTGCCCGCGGCGAAGGTGATCACGCACTGGCCCGGGTGCAGCGTCTTGCGTGCGTTGGTGACCTTGCCGGCCTTGATCAGCTCGTAGAGGCCGTCGGTGAACATCTCGGAGTGGACCCCGTAGTCCCCCCCGTCCCCCTCGATGAGGGCCTGGGCGACCAGGCTGGGCACGGCCCCGATGCCGGTCTGCAGCGTGGCCCCGTCGGGGACGAAGGGCGCCGCGTGAGCCGCGATGGCGATGTCGACCTCGCTGCCGGGGACGTTGGGGAAGACCGTCGGCCACTCGTCGGTGTAGACGACCACGTCGACGTCGTCGGACAGGCTGAGCGTGTTGGAGTGGCCCTCGAGGGCCAGGGTGCGGGGGAAGTGGGGCGAGCACTCGGCGATGAGGAGGCGCTCGGGGTCGCGACCGGCGGCCCGCATCGCCTCGAGGGTGGCGCCGTTGTAGAGCGAGAGCGATACGTTGCCCTCGGCGTCGGGCATCGAGCAGGGCACGATCATCACCCGCGGCCGGAAGAGCTCCGCGTGCAGCCCCCAGTGGCGGAAGTAGCTCGGCACGTACTGCACGTCGCCACCCGCCGCCGCCGCGCGGCGCTCGCCCGGCCCGAAGAAGGGGCAGCGGTAGTGGACCCCGGGGTGGGTGAAGAGCGCGTCGTAGCTCCCGAGGGCGAGGCCGCCGGTGATGAGCAGGTCCTCCCAGTCGTCCCGGGCGGCCAGGGCCCGGAAGAGGGCCGTGGGCGTGCCGGTGATGAGCCCGTAGCCGATGCCGTCCACCGGTCGGACCAGGCCGGCCGCCTCCGCGGCGGTCATCTCACGTGCGGTCATCGCGACATTCTGCCCGAGGGAGCCGCCGGAGGGCGGACTCAGTCCTCCTCGCCCGCCGGCACGACCGCGACGGCCGCCACGGCGTGGCCCTCGTCGAGGTTCATGACGCGCACCCCGGTCGCGTCGCGGCCCTGGGAGGAGACCTCGCGCACCGGGGTGCGGATGAGCACTCCCCCGCTGGAGGCGAGCAGCACCTCGTCGTCCAGGTGGACCATGAAGGCCGCGGCCACGAACCCCCGGGCCGCCGTCAGCTTGATCGCCCGCACGCCCTGGCCGCCCCGGCCCTGGCGGTGGAACCGCTCGACCTTGACCCGCTTGCCGTAGCCGGTGTCGGTCACGACGAACAGGTCGGCGTCGTCGCGCACCACGTCGAGCGAGATCGCCCGGTCGTCGTCCTTGAGCTTGACCCCGCGCACCCCGGTCGCGTCGCGGCCCATCTCGCGGACCTCGGACTCGGCGAAGCGGATGGCCATCCCCCGGTAGGTCAGCATCATCAGGTCGTCGTCGCCCGTGGTGGGCACGACCCGCACGACCTCGTCGCCCGGGCGCAGGTTGATGGCGATCCAGCCCTCCCGCCGGGACTTGTCGTACTCGCTGAAGGCGGTCTTCTTCACCGTGCCGCTGGCCGTGGCGAAGACGAGGAACTTGTCCTCGGGGAAGTCGTCGGTCGAGACGATGGCCTGGATCGACTCGCCGGGCTGGAGGTTGAGCAGGTTGACGATGGCCGTGCCCTTGGCCGTCCGGTCCTTCATCGGGATCTCGTGGCCCCGGAGCCGGAAGACACGGCCCCGGTTCGAGAAGAGGAGCAGGTAGGCGAGCGCCGTGGTGTGGATGATCTGGTCGACGAAGTCCTCGTCCTTGAGCTTCGCCCCCTGGACGCCCCGGCCCCCGCGGCCCTGGGTCCTGAAGGCGTCGGCCGCGACCGACTTCACGTAGCCGGCGCGGGTCATCGTCACGACGATCTCCTCGTCGGCGATCAGGTCCTCGACGCCGAGCTCGCCCGGATCGTTCACGATCTGGGTGAGCCGCGCCGTCGCGTACTTGTCCCGGGTCGCGGTCAGTTCGGCACTTATCACACCGCGCAGCCTGGCCTCGTCGGCCAGGATCGCGCGCAGCTCGGCGATCGTCTCGCGCAGGCGGGCCATCTCGTCCTCGAGCTCGCTGCGCCCCAGCCGGGTGAGCCGCCCGAGGGTCATGTCCAGGATGTGGTTGGCCTGCTCCTCGGAGAACTCGAAGGGCGCGGCCATGAGAGCGGCGCGGGCCGCCGGGCGGTCCTCCGACCCTCGGATGGCGGCGATCACCGCGTCGAGCATGTCGATCGCCTTGAGCAGGCCCTCGACGATGTGGGCCCGGGCCTCGGCCTTGGCCAGGCGGAACTGGCTGCGGCGCGTGACGACCTCGACCTGGTGGGCGACGTAGTGCGTGAGCGCCTGGGCCAGGTTCAAGGTGCGCGGAACCCCGTCCACCAGGGCGAGCATGTTCACCGCGAAGGTCGTCTGGAGTGCCGTGTTCTTGTAGAGCTGGTTCAAGATGACGTTGGCGTTCGCGTCACGCTTGAGCCGGATCACGAGGCGGGCCTGACGGCCGGCCGAGTCGTTCTGCACCGCGGCGATCCCCTCGAGGTCACCGCTCTTGACGAGGTCGTAGATCTTCTCCTCGATGGACTCGACCGAGACCTCGTAGGGGAACTCCGTGACGACGATACGGGTGTCGCGGCCGACCTCGTCGATCTCGGCGACGGCGCGCACCTTGATCGAGCCCCGGCCCGTACGGTACGCGTCGAGGATCCCCTGGCGGCCCAGGATCTGCGCGGCGGTCGGGAAGTCGGGGCCCTTGACGAAGGCCATCAGATCGTCGGGCGTGGCGTCGGGG
>JAKAEP010000124.1 GCA_021818265.1 Actinomycetes bacterium | reverse complement strand
CCAGAGCCGCTCGCGTCGAGGCATCGCCGCCTCCCAGAGGCCGACCTCACGGTCCAGCGCGAGGGCGCCGACGGGCTGGGCGAAGCACGCCGGGCTCGCGGGGTTGGCGAGGATCCCGCTGGCGCGCCAGCGTCCCGGGGCGAAGCCCCGGTGACGCTTGGCGATCGGCGTCTGGGGCACGCGGGCGCGCAGTCCCTCGTCGATGCGGTACCCCATGGCCATCACCACGAGGTCGACCGGGAGGACGTCGAGGGAGTCGGGCGACACCACCGGCGTGCTCGCACGGTCCCGCTGGGTCGTGTGGGACAAGACCGCGCGCACGACCCGGCCGTCGAAGCCCTCCAGGCTGGTGAGCGTGCGCGAGAAGCGCACGTCGACCCCCTCGGCGCGGGCCTCGGCCAGCTCGTCGGGGCGCGCGAGGGCGAAGCGCTCGTCCAACCAGTCCACGCACGTCGCCTCGAGGCCGAGGCGCCGGGCGAGGCGCGCCACATCCATCGCGGTGTTGCCGGCGCCCAGCACGAGGACCCGCCGGCCCCGCCCCGGCCCGACGCCGAGCGACGCGCGGAACGCCGCGGGGTCCCCACCCGGGTCCAGGGCCGCCTTAGCCCCCTGGAGGAAGGCCGTCGCCGCGCCCACCCCGGCGAGGTCCGCGCCGGGCACCGAGAGGCGCAGGGCCTGCCCGGCCCCGTGGGCCATCACGAGGGCGTCGTGCGCCTCGAGGAGCTGGTCGAGGTCGCCGGGCTCGACGCTCGTCGCCAGGCGCAGGTCGACCCCCGCCGCGACCAGGTCGTCCCAGGGGCGGCGGGCGACGTCGTCGGGCAGGGTGAAGTCGGGGATCCCCCACACCAGCAGCCCCCCGGGCCGGTCGTCGCGCTCGTAGACGGTGACCCGCGCGCCGCCGGCGAGCAGCTCGTAGGCGGCGCCGATGGCGGCCGGGCCCGAGCCGACGATCCCGACCGACAGGGCCGTCGCCGTCGGCTCGACGACGACCGGCGCGGGGACGGCGGCCTGGTCGGCGATGAAGCGCTCGAGCCGGCCGATGGCGACCGGCTCGCCGCCGGCGAGCGACCAGGTGCACGAGCCCTCGCACTGGGCGGCCTGGTTGCAGACCCGCGAGCACACGTCGGGCAGGACCGTCGTACGCCGCAAGATGGCGTGGGCGGTCTCCAGGTCGTGGGCCCGCACGGCCGCGACGAAGGCGGGGATGTCGTTGTGGGCCGGGCAGCCCCTCACGCAGGTCGGGTCGGGACAGGCCAGGCACCGGTTGGCCTCGGCGATCGCCTCGTCCCAGCTGGCGTAGCCCTGACGGGTCTCGGCGACGTTGGCGTGGAGCTCGACCGGGTGGATCAGCGGCGGGTCGACCCGCGTGACGAGCGCGAGCGGGCCCTCGACCACGATGGCGCTGAACGGGCAGGTGCGCTCGCACTGGCGACACCCCACGCACGCCGCGTCGTCGGCCTGGGCCGTCCAGCTCGCGGGCTCCATGGAGAGCGCCCCGGCCGGGCAGCGGATCACGCACTCCTGGCACCCGGCGCAGCGGTCGGCGAGGACGGTGACGTGGCGCCCGGTGTCGGTGCGCTCGGTCTCGGTGATGGTCATCTCGCCTCCTAGTTCGCGGCGTTCATCCACACGTACAGCACGGCGACCACGACGCCCAGCGCGCCGGCGAGCGTCGTCGCGGCGACCCGCACGGCGAGCGGCCGGCGGCTCAGCGGCGCGAGGTCGCGCCCGGCGATGCGCCAGCTCGCCCACATCGCCGCCGCCGTGCCCAGGGCGACGACCAGGTCCTGGACGGCGATGATCCCGGCGTTCGAGGCGATGAGCGACGCGTGGTAGAGGCGCGACGAGGTCGAGCCCACCCCGAACAGGTGGCCGATGGAGACCGGCACGCGCGGGACGTAGCGCAGGAACTTCGGTAGCTGGCGGGCGAAGTAGTCGGCGCCCACGACCGGGATGATCCCGTACATGAGGGGCACGAAGTAGCTGCGGAAGCGGCTGGTGCGCTCGACGAAGGCGGTGCCCCCGGGCGCCGGGACGAAGTCGGGCCGGGCGAAGGCCGCGCAGAAGAGCCGTCCGACGACCGCGAGGACGAGGGCCACCGCGGCGATGATCCCGACGTAGTCGACCGGGTTGGGGTACTGGGGGAAGTGGAGGTGGGCGTTGAGCCAGTTGTCCAGGCTGGTGACCGCCGAGAGCGCGTTCACCTGCTGGAAGACCACGAGGCCGAAGAGCAGCGCCACCGACCAGGCCACGTCGGCCCGGCGACGGGTGGGGGCCACGACCGAGGTGAGGGGCGGCTGGAGGTAGAGGCCGATGTTGTCCGAGGGGCAGGCCTTGTAGCACTCGGTGCACAGCCCACAGGTCGCGTTGGAGTCGGCGCTGCCCGGCCAGGTGTACCACGGGCAGCCGTACCCCTCGGCGTCGCCGCGCATGCAGTCCTTGGTCGCACAGCTGAGACAGACCGACCGGTCCCGGGTGCGGAACCCCGCCACCGAGCCCATCGAGCCGACGGTGCCGATGAGCGCCGAGAGCGGGCAGACGTAGCGACAGAAGGTGCGCCGCTCGAAGGTCAGGAAGAAGACGACCGCCGTGCCGACGATGCCGAGCACCATGAAGCTCGTGGCCATCGGGTTGCCCGGCCCGGCGATGTTGAAGAACTCCTCGATCCAGGTGAGCACCAAGAACGCGCCGACCGAGAGCAAGAAGCCGTACTGGGCGACCCGCTCGGGCATCTTGATGCCGAGGCCGAGGCTCT
>JAKAEP010000123.1 GCA_021818265.1 Actinomycetes bacterium | reverse complement strand
GCGCGCCTGCTCTCGGCGAAGGACTACCTCTACCTGCGCCTCACCGGGGCGCTCGCGACCGACCCCTCGACCGCCTCGGGCTACGGCCTCTTCGACCTCGAGCGCGAGGACTGGAGCGACGAGCTCGGCGACCTCTGGGGCGTCGAGCGCGCGGCGCTGCCCGAGGTCGCCCCCCCGACGCGCGCCGAGGCCCTGTCGGCCTGGGGGGCCGAGCTCCTCGGCGGGGTGCGCGCGGGCGTGCCGGTCTACCTCGGCGGGGCCGACTCGGTGTGCGCGCACCACTTCGTCGAGGCGCACTTCCCCGGCGCGGTCTCGGTCGTCGACGGCTCGTCGAGCGTCGTGCTCGCGACCCTCGCCGGCGCCCGCCCGCCCCGGGCGCTCGTGACCCCGCTCGTCGCCCCGGGGGCGCGGGGTCGAGATGGACCTGCTCGCGACGGGGGCCTCGCTCGCCTGGCTGGCCGAGACCCTCGGGGTGGGGGCCGGGGCCATCGAGGAGCTCGCCCTCAGCCACCCGGACCCGGCCCGGCTCGCCGTCACCTTCCGGCCCTACCTCGCCGGCGGCGAGCAGGGGGCCCTCTGGCGGGGCGACCTCGCGGGCTCGATCGAGGGGATCGCCCTCACGACGACCCGCGCCGACCTCGCCCGCGCCCTCTACGAGGGGATCGCCTTCGAGACGGCGCGCTGCCTGCGCGCGCTCGCGCCCTACGTCGCGCCCACCCGCGTCGTCGCCCTCACGAGCCCGAAGAGCCGCTCGCTCGGCCCGGCCCTCCTCGCGGCGGCGAGCGGGCTCGAGGTGACGGCCCTCGGCGGGCACAGCCCCTCGCTCCTCGGCGCGGCGCTCGTCGCCCTCGCCGCCCTCGGGGCGAAAGAGGACGAGCTCGAGGCGCCCGCGCCCTCGACGCTGCCGGCGCTCGGGGACCCGGCCGCGGTCGCCGCGCGCGCCGCCCGCTACCTCGAGGGGGGCCCCGCCCCCGCCGAGGAGCCGGCGTGAGGGTCGTGCGCGCCCGGGGGCCGCGGGCCTTCGACGAGGCGGCCCTCGCCGCGCTCGCCGGGGCGCTGCGGGCGAGGCCCACCCTCGCCCTCACCCTGCCGACCGGGGGCACGCCCCGGGGCCTCTACCGCGAGCTGGTGGCGGCCCACGCGCGCGGCGAGGTCTCCTTGGAGAGCGCCCGGGTCTTCATGCTGGACGAGTACCTCGACCTGCCCGCCTACCCGGCGGGGAGCTTCGCCGCGTACCTGCGCGAGCACCTCGGCGGGGTCGTCTTCAACGGCTCGACGCGCTTTTCGGCGCTCGCCCCGAGCGACGACCCGGCGCGCCTCGCCGCCTACGACGCGGCCCTCGACGAGGCGGGCGGGCTCGACCTCGCCGTGGTGGGCGTCGGGCGCAACGGCCACGTCGGCTTCAACGAGCCCGGCTCGCCGGTGGGCGCGCGCACCCGGGTCGTCGGGCTCAGCGAGGACACCCTCGAGGCGAACTTCCCCGGGGTCGACCCGGCGCGGCGCCCGAGCCGGGCCGTCACGATGGGGCTCGCCGACCTCGTGGGCGCGCGCGCGGTGCTGATGCTCGTCGCCGGCGAGGGCAAGGAGGGCGTCGCCCGGCGCCTCCTCGAAGAGGGCGGGGTCGACCCGGCGGTGCCGGCGACCCACCTGCTCAGCCACCGCGACCTCACGGTGGTCGTCGAGGCGGGGCTGCTCGCCTAGAGCGGGACGCGCACGTCGACGGGGTCGGCGGTGGGCGTCGTGCGCAGCCGGAAGGCGAAGAGGTGGGGCACGAAGACCATCTCGAAGCGGTCGAAGGCGGTGCCGTTCGACGAGAGCGAGGTGCCGGTCACCTCCACCACGTAGGCCTCGGGGTCGAGCGCGAGGTCGGCCGCCTCCTCGGGGGTGGCCGGGCGCGCGACGAGGGTCTGCTCCTCCTGGGTCTCGGTGAGCCCGTAGTGGCGCGAGAGGACCTCGTAGAGCGAGTCCGAGGCGGCGGAGAAGACCTGGTCGAGGTCGGGGGCGAGGATCCGGGGGATGACGGCCACCTCGCGCACGGCCGGCACGTCGTCGAAGCGGCGCCGCCGCACGAGGCGCCAGACCGAGGTGCCCACGGGTATGGCGAGGTCCTTCGCGACCTCGGGGCCGGCCGACTCCTCGGCCAGCGAGACGAGCTCGGTGGCGAGGGTGACGCCCTGGAGGGCCAGGGTCTGGCCGAGCCCGCCGAGGATCGTCGACTCGGTGCGCACCCGGGTCGAGCGCACGAAGGTGCCCCGGCCCTGGACCCGGCTGAGCGTGCCCGCCGCCACGAGCTCGGACATGGCCCGGCGCACCGTCATCAGGCTCACCCCGGCCATGGCCGCGACCTCGTTCTCCGAGGGCAGCCGGTCGCCCGGGCCGAGCCGGTTGTCGGCGATGTACTTACGCACGAAGTCGATCGTCTTCTCGTAGAGAGTGATCGTCGCCCCCTCACTCGCTCGCTGCCACCAACGCTACGCCACTAGGCGCGAAAGGCGCGGCTGTAGCGCAGCCCGTCGCGCACGACCGCGACGACCTCCCCGTCGCGCACCGGGCCCGCGACGAGCCGTTCGGGCAGCCAGGGGTCGGCCCCGATCCGGTAGGTGCCCGGGGCGACCTCGACGAGCTCGACCTCCTCGTCGGGCGCCTCGACCCCGCCGGGGGCGTTGAGGTAGAGCCGGCCGTCGCGCGCGACGACCCGGAACTCGGGGTACCAGGGGGAGTAGCTGCGGTACCGCCCGACGAGGGCCGGGGCCGCCCGG
>JAKAEP010000122.1 GCA_021818265.1 Actinomycetes bacterium | reverse complement strand
CTGGCTCGTGGCGAGGACGGCGGCGAAGGCCTCGCCGTAGCGGGCGCGCGCGGCCTCGAGCACGGCCTCGACCGAGTCGCCGGCGACCTCGTCCTCGCGCACCCCGGCCGCCTCGCGCGCCGGGCCGAGCAAGAGCAGCCGGGCCATCAGCGCCGCGTCGCGACGGGCCCGAGCAACGTCACCGGGACCGCGTCACCCGCGGCCGCGCCCTCGCCGTCCTCGAGTCGCGCGAGCGCGTTCGCCGAGGCGACCGCGTGCAGGAGGTGCGAGCCCTGGCGCGTGGCGCCCACGATGTGCAGGCGTCCCTCGGGGTCGAAGGCGACCTCGACGTGGACGAGGTGGGTGCGCCCGTCGGGCCGGCGCGCCAGGGGCACGTCGCAGAGGGCGAGGGTCGTCGCCCCCCCGGGGTCGCGGTGGCCGGCCAGGGCCCGCAGGGCCGGGCGCACGAAGAGCTCGAAGCCCACGAGGGTGGAGACGGGGTTGCCGGCCAGGGCGAAGATCGGCTGGCCGGCCGGCGTGCGACCGTAGGCGAAGGGCTTGCCGGGCTTGATCGCGACCTGCATCGACCAGGCCCGCCCGGGGCACAGCCCGGCGACGACGGACTTCACGAAGTCCGCGTCGCCCACGCTCACCCCACCGGTGGAGACGACGGCGTCACAGGTGGCGAGGCCCTGGGCGATGGCGGCCTCGATCGCGGCCGCGTCGTCGCCGGCCCGGCCGAGGTCGACGCCCACGAACCCCGCGCCGGCGAGCGTCGAGAGCAGCGTGGGCCGGTTGGTGTCGCGGATCGCGCCCCGGGCGAGCACCGGCTCGTCGCTCAGCTCGTCGCCCGTCGAGAGCACGCCCACCCGTGGACGGGGGTGGACCCGCACGCGCGCGAGCCCCTGGCCGGCGAGCACCCCGCGGTGGGCCGGCGTGACGACCTCGCCCGGCGCGAGCAGCGCGTCGCCCACGGCGACGTCCTCGCCGGCGCGCCGGATCGACTCGCCGGGGGTGACCGGACGAGCGATCACGACCTCGTCGCCCTCGCGCGCGGTGTCCTCCTGGCGACAGACGGCGTCGGCGCCCGCGGGCACCGGCGCGCCGGTCATGATCCTGATCGCCTCGCCCGAGCGAAGCTCGAGCGCGGCGCTCGCGCCGGCGAAGGCCGAGCCCACCAGGCGCAGGCGCGCGGGGGCGTCCCCGGTGTCGGCGCTGCGCAGCGCGTAGCCGTCCATGGAGGAGTTGTCGAAGGGCGGCACGGCCTCGCGCGCGACGACCGCCTCGGCGACGACACAGCCCACCGCGTCCGCCAGGGGGAGGTCGACCGGCGCGAGGGGCTCGAGCCCGGCGAGGACGCGCTCGCGGGCCTCTTCGAGGGCGATCACGTCCCCTCGACCGCGACGATCGGCTCGGTCGCGCTGCTCCAGGCCGAGCCGCCGGGGAAGTGCTCGCGCTTCCACATCGGGACGGTGCGCTTGAGCGTGTCGATGCAGTAGCGCCCCGCCTCGAAGGCCTCGGCCCGGTGGGGGGCGGCGGCGACCACGAGCACGGTCGGCTCACCGAGCTCGACGCGCCCGACCCGGTGGTGCAGGGCCACCGCCGCGACCTCGGGCCAGCGCCGGCGGGCCTCGCGGGCGACCTCCTCGAGGCGGACGAGGGCGTGGGGCTCGCTCGTCTCGTACTCGAGCGCGCTCACCCGGTCGTGGTCGGCCGAGTGGTCCCGGACCGTGCCGGAGAAGGTCACGACGGCGCCGCACTCGGGCCGCGTCGCCCAGGCGACCAGGGGGTCGAGGGAGAGCGGCTCGGGGGTGACCGCGACCCAGGTCGGCGAGGACTCGGCCGTCACGGCGCTCATCCTATAGAGGCCCCGTGCGCGACCCCCCGGGCGAGGGGACCGCCCGCCCCACGCGCGGGCCGGTGGCGCCGAACCGCAGATGCGCGGACAAGACGCCGCTGAGTGTGCAGATGCGTCACCGAGGGGGCGATGTTACAGTTCCTGCGATGAGGGGGAGGGTGACGCGGGGCGCACCCACGCGCCGGGGCGGCCGTCGGGCCCTCGCGGCCCTCGTCGCGCTCGGCCTCGTCGGCGCGACCGGGGCGCTGCCCGCGGCGGCGACGCGCCCCCGGGCGTCGGGCCCGGTGGACGTGCTCTACGCCGGCTCGCTGCTCGACCTCATGACCCAGTCGATCGGGCCGGCCTTCCACCGCGCCACGGGCTACAGCGTGAGCGGCTTCGCCAACGGCTCGACGGCCCTCGCGAGCGAGATAAAGGGCGGCACCCAGGTCGCCGACGTCTTCCTCAGCGCCTCGCCGGCGGTCAACGACTCGCTCGCGGGCGCCGCGAACGGCGACTGGCTCAACTCCTACACGGTCTTCGGCGCCTCCCCGCTCGTCCTCGGCTACGACCCGCACTCGCGCTTCGCCCGGGCCCTGCGCTCGAAGCCCTGGTACGACGTGGTGGGCCGGCCCGGCTTCCGCCTCGGGCGGACCGACCCCGCGACCGACCCCAAGGGCGTGCTCGCCGTCGACGCCCTGAAGGGCGTCGCCCTCAGCTACGCCAAGCCCGGGCTCGACGCGCTGGCCACCTCGAGCGCCGACGTCTTCCCCGAGACGGCGCTCGTCGGCGAGCTCCAGGCCGGCCAGCTCGACGCCGGCTTCTTCTACGCCGTCGAGGCCAGCGCCGCGCACCTCGCGACCGTCCCCCTCGTGGGGACGGGGCTCGCCGCGGACTACACGGTGGCCGTGGTGAACCGGGCCCCGCACCGGGCCGCGGCGCGGGCCTTCGTCGCGTTCCTGCTCGGGCCGGTGGGGCGGCGGCTGCTGC
>JAKAEP010000033.1 GCA_021818265.1 Actinomycetes bacterium | reverse complement strand
CGCACCTTGGGCGTGCGCACGAAGGTGCCCTTGCCCCCCGTGAGGAGCTGGATGAGCGAGGCGATCGTCCCGGTGATGTTGACCGCGAGCAGGAGCAGGTTGAGCGCGTAGATCCACACGACGTCGCGACGCCGGTAGCCGCAGTAGCGCAGGTCCGAGGCCATGGCGAGGAAGTACGGGGCGACGATCGCGACCAGGATCGGCGTGAGGAGCAGCTGGCTGTAGGGCAGGGTGAGGATCGCGATGAGCGAGAGCGACGTCCAAGCGATCGACGACAGGTAGTTGGCCCGCAGGAAGACCTCCTCCAGTCGCGTCTGCTGCTCGCGGCGTCGGCGCGCCCGCACGAGCCCCCAGAGGGACGGCAGGATCACGAGGCCCCCCGTGGCCCAGCGACGGCGCTGGATGCACAGCGAGCCGAAGTCGGGCGGCGTGGCGCTGTAGGCGAGGCGCTCGGGGTAGTTCTCCACGTCCCAGCCGCGCACGCGCAGGTCGATGGTCGACTCGGTGTCCTCGATCACCGTCCGGTCGCTGATGTAGCTGCGGATCTCCCAGTTGCCGAGGTGCTCCACCCGCTCGATGGCGTCGAGGGCGCCCTTGCGGATCACCGCGTTGGCGCCGACCCAGAACTCCGCGTCGTAGTGGCCGAGTCCCTGGTGCAAGAGGTGCTGGAGGTCCGTCGTCGCGCCCGCGACGCGCTCCAGTCGCGACTCCGGGTTCGGGTAGGCGCTGTAGGGGGTCTGGATGACGGCGACGCGGGCGTGGTGCGGCTGCTCCATCTGGAAGACCAGGCGCTCGAGGTACTCGGGCAGCAGGAGGGAGTCGGCGTCGAGGGTGACGACGTAGTCGGGGTTGTCGACCGTGAGGTCCGCCTCGGAGGGCTCGGCCGGGACCAGCAGGCGGCCGACCTCGGTCCCGACGTCGATGAAGCTGCGGCCCATCAGGCCGATGTAGGAGTTGAGGTTGCTCGCCTTGTTGGGCTCGTGGGAGAGCGACGCGTAGAGCTTGCGCTCGAAGCTGGTCAGGCGGACGTCGAACGTCGCCCAGACGCGGCGGTAGAAGTGGGCCATGCGCGTGGCGCTCAGCACGACGCCGTTCTCCCTCGCGGTGCGCAGGGCGGTGGCGTCGACCAGGAGGCTCGCCGCGACGCTCTTGAGGACGAACTCGCACAAGAAGTCGTCCACGTGGTCCACCACGGGGTACTCCTCGGCCAGGGTCTGGAGCCAGCGTGCCGCGCCCTCCATGCAGTCGGCGAGGTCGTCCATGTCGCTGAGGGTCAGCTCCTCGTCCCGCGCGCCGCGCTCGACGAAGGCGGCGTAGCGGGCGCCGAAGAGCCGAGCCGGCTCGTCGAGGATCGCCTGGACCTCACCGGGCAGCTCGCGCGCGCCGCGCAGCAGGGCCTCCTCCTTCTCGGAGTGGGCCGCGGGCGGGTCGTCGATGAGCAGGACGACGTCGAGGCCCGCGACGCGCTGCAGCGCCGCCGAGAGGAGGGTCGCCTTCACGACGTGGGCCTCCTCCCGGTACGAGGGGACGAGGACCGTGACCCGAGGGCTCGCCTTGTCGTAGAAGTCGTCGAGCAGTGCGCGCGGCGTCCGCCGATGGGCCCGCGCGCGGTAGAAGTAGCCCTGGCGCGAGATCAGGTACGCCATGGAGGAGACGGTGAGGAGGGTCACCATCGCCAGGTACGTCTCGGCCGCGAGGTGGCCGAACGGGGTCACGCCGTTGTGCTCGAGGAACTCCCGATCGACCCAGACGACGACGTAGGCGATCCACGCCACGGCCGTGACGACGATCGCGGTCCGGCCGGCGCCCATCCGCCGCTCGGAGACGCGACGGGGGAACGGGACGAGCGGATCGCGGTAGAAACGGCCGCGGCGTCGGACGGCGTGGGTCTGCGTTGTGGTCACCGCGCGAGACTACGTGCGCTCGCGCGATGTGGCCCGAGAGTTGTGCGCGGATTGATGTGACCTTCCCGCGCCATCACGCATCGACCACGTCACCCACAATTCACGCACATCTCGCGCCCGCCGCCTTGTGCGCCCAGGTCGACGGCCGCTACCGTGAGGCGGCCCATACCCGAAGCGGACGTCACCAAACATGTCGGAAACCCTCCCCTCACCCACCCAATCGCCCGTGACGGCCCGTCGACGGCTCTCGCCGTGGCGCGTCCTCGTGGCGCTCCTCGTCCTCGGCAGCCTGGCCTACGGCGTCCCCCTCGTCGTGCGCTACAACCTCACGTCGGCGGCCGAGACCCCGGCGACGTTCTTCGCCCCCTACGTCGACGTGACCGCGACCCCCACGGAGAACTTCCAGGTGGCCGCGATGGACCCGGCGCGCCAGGCCGTGCTCGGCTTCGTCGTCGCGTCGCCGAGCGACCCGTGCCAGCCCAGCTGGGGCGGCGCCTACAGCCTCGACCAGGCCGATCAGAGCCTCGACCTGAGGCTGCGCATCACCCAGTTCGAGTCGACCGGTGCGAGCGTCGCCGTGTCGTTCGGCGGACAGGCCAACACCCCGTTGGCCAGCGCCTGCCACTCGACCACCGTCCTCGCCGACGACTACGCCCAGGTGGCCCGCCGCTACCACGTCTCGACCATCGACTTCGACGTCGAGGGCGCCGCCCTGTCCGACGCGGCCGCGACCCAGCGCCGGGCCGAGGCGCTCGCGATCGACACGAGGAAGGGCGGCCCCCTGGCGAGGGCCCACGTCTGGCTGACCCTGCCCGGCTCCCTCGAGGGTCTCGGCACCGGGTCCCTGGCGCAGATCGCGGCGCTGCTCTCCCACCACGTGCCCCTGGCCGGGGTAAACGTCATGGCCATGAACTACGGCCAGCCCATAACCGACATGGCCACCGCCATCAAGACGACGGTGACGGACACGGCCGCTCAGTTCCAGAAGCTGGCCAACCACTACGGCGACGGGCTCCTCAACGCGAACCTCTGGTCGCACCTCGGAGTGACCGTGATGATCGGCCAGAACGACTCGCCCGGCGAGACGGTCTCGCTCGCCGACGCCAGGTCCGTGGCCGACTTCGCGCGCGCCAACCACCTCGCTCGGCTCTCGATGTGGTCGCTCAACCGCGACGCGCCGTGCGGGACCGGCGCCGCCGTCGAGAACGGCGTGCTCGCGACGAGCTGCTCCGGCGTGACCCAGGGCGTCCTCGGCTTCAGCCGGGTCTTCGGCCGTCTCAAGGGGTCGATGACCTCGGCCACCCGCGTGGCGGGGGCGCCGCTCGCCCTCGACACCAACCCCGCGGACGCGCCCTACCCCCTCTGGCAGCCCCAGGCCTCCTACGTGCAGGGCTACAAGGTGGTGCGCTCGGGCTACGTGTACGAGGCCCGCTGGTACAACTCGGGCAGCGACCCGGCGGCGACGACCGACCCGTGGACGTCCCCGTGGACCCTGCTCGGACCCGTGCTCGTCGGTGACCACCCACCCACCACGACGACCGTCCCCGCGGGGACCTACCCCGAGTGGAGCACGACGGGCGTCTACCGGAGTGGCGACCGGGTCCTCTACCGGGGCCAGCCCTACCAGGCGAAGTGGTACAACGTCGGCGCGCGCCCCTCGGGCGCCCTCGTCGACGCCGCCGCCTCGCCCTGGCGCCCCCTCTTCGCGATCCCGGGCGAGCCCGCGAGCTGAGCCCCTGCCCCGCGGGCGCTCCCCTGACGGGCGCCCGCCCCGGGGACCGGACACGACGCGCACGGCGCGGGCCGCCCCCAGCCACGCCGGGGGCGGCCCGTGTACGGCCCTCGAGGGCTCAGTGGCGAATCGCCACCGCCACCGCGCCCGCGTAGCGTCCGTCGCCCAGGTACGTCGCCTGGACCCGGACCCCGCCCGGAACCGCGACGCCCATCGTGGCCACGCCACCCTTGAGGGTGAGCAGGCCCACCACGCGCCCGCCGATCATCAGGCGCACGCGACCGGCGGGCGTAGCGGCCGCAGGCCCGGCCGAGGCGACCACGACCCGCACCGTGCTCGGCCCGAGCACCAGGCGCAACCGGGTCGTGGCCCGCACGACCTGGACGGCGGCCGTCGCCTTGGCGCTCGCGTAGCGCGTGGGGTCGGCCGGCGTGTACGTGGCGCGAACGACGTGGCGGCCCGGGCCGAGCAGCGCCGCCGTCGCGTTGCGCAGCGGCGCGCTCGTGGCCCGCGCGCCCGTGACCGTCACGGCGTGGCCGAGCGCGTAGCCGTCGACCCAGAACTGGACCGAGCCGGCGGGCGTCGTCCCCGCGACCGACACCACGGCCGAGGCCACAGTGCGCTGGCCGTAGTGCGGCCGGGCCGGGGCGAGGCGAAGCGTCACCCGCGCGGCGAGCCCGGCGACCGAGAACGACTGCTGGACGACGGGCGCCGCCGCGTAGGTGCCGTCACCGGGCTGGCTGAGGTCGACCACACAGGTGCCCACGCTCGTGAACGAGAGCGTCGTGCCCGACAGGGTGCAGACACCGGACGACGCGGGGTCGACCGCGTAGGCGACCGGCAGGCCCGAGCTCGCCGTCGCGCTCAGCTCCACGGTGCCGCCCACCGACGGTGGGGTCGACGGCGGAACGACCGTGATCACCTGGCTCTGCGGGCCGCCCCCACCGCCACCACCGCCGCCCGCCGGCGGCGTCAGGATGACGTTGATGATGAGGTCGACGGGGTCGGCCGGCGCGTAGACGTCGTTGCCCGCCTGGGTGAACTCGATCACGCACGTCCCGAGGCCGGTGAAGGACACCTTGGCGCCGTCGAGGACGCACACGCCCTCACCGGTCCCCTCGCCCAGGGCGTAGGCGACCGGGAGGCCCGAGTCGCTCGTGGCCGAGAGGGTCAGCGTCTCGCCGTAGTAGGCCGTGGAGATCGAAGGCGGCGTCACCGTCTGGGGGTGCAGGGTCACGTCGAGGGTGATCGTGAGGGTCGGGGCCGCGGTGTAGCTCGCGTCACCGGCCTGGTCCGCGTCGACCACGCAGGTCCCCACCGCCAAGAAGGTCAGCGTCGAACCCTCGAGGGTGCACGACCCGTTCGTCGTTGCGGGGTCGAGGGTGTAGGTGACCGGCAGGTCCGACGAGCTCGTCACGGCGAGGTCGTAGGTGTCCGAGACGTACGCCGACGGCAGCGGGCCGCTGGTGAGCGTCTGGGACTCCGGGGCGAGCGTCGTCGGGACGCTCGTCGCGTAGACGCCCGCCCAGCTCTCCGCCGTCACCGGGTCGAGCATCGACGCGCTCACGCTCAGCCACCGGCCGCGGAAACCCTCTCGCTCGAGCGAGACGGTCGTCACGGCCGCACCGGCCGGCGCGGCGGGGTCGATCGCCGTCGCGAGGTCGGAGGTCTTCACGACCACGATGGTCCGCGGGTCGCTCGGTCCCTGGCTCAGGTAGATGGCCGAGTCCCCGTCGGTCGCGGCACCCTTGTAGGCGACCTGGAAGCCACCGCTCGGGTCACCCGACACCGCGACGAAGGCGGCCGAGCGCCAGTGCGGCGGCTCCTTGGTCGCGTCGGTGGTGCCGCCCACGCCCGGGGGGCTGCCCGAGAAGGTCCAGAAGAGGAAGTCCGCGAAGCGCGAGTCGGTCGCGGCAATCGGGTACAACGTGGAGGTCTGCGTGTCGTAGACGAAGACGCCCTGGTTCACCGGCACGGTCGTCGTGAAGCCGTTGGGGTAGGTGGTGTTGCAGTAGTTCAAGAGGTCCGTGTTGCCGTCGGTGACGCAGGCCAGGGTGATGGTGCGCGTCGCCGTGCCCCACGAGCCCCAGAAGGCGACGTAGCGGCCGTCGAAGGAGAGGTTCTCACCGAAGTTGGTGAAGGTCTCCCCGGCGGCCTGCCCCGGCACCTGGTCACCGATGCTCACGAGCGGGGTGATCACGGGCGAGGGGGACTCGGGCGCCATGTAGACCCCACCGATCGTGGGGGCGTCCTCGTTGTCCCACCCCGTGAAGACGACCTCGCCGTTGGCGGCGGACGGCGGGGCCGTCGCGCCGAAGGGGACCGTGCCGTCACCGGGCTGGCCCGGGATCACCGTCGAGGTGTTCGCGATCAGCTCGGTGGGCTGGGTCGGCGAGGAGAGGTCGCGGTAGAAGTCGCCGGTCGCGGACGTGGTGCCCACGGTGTAGTTGCCCTTGAAGACGATGGTGTTGCCGTCCACCGCGGGTGCCCCGGGGAACTGGTCGAACCTCGTGTTCGCGGGTGCGCCGGGCACCGCGTAGACCTCGTCACCGGGCACCACGCCCAAGAGCGACGCGCCGGTCGCAAGGGTCCCGCCCGGAGTCGCGTAGATCCCGCTCGTGCCGAGCTTCGTGTCGGAGCCGTCGACGCTATAGGTCCACACCGGGGTCGACTGGCCGCGCGTCACGACCGTCGCGCCCGTCTGGGAGATCCGCGGGAAGGAGGGGAACTCGGTGAACGTGCCCCCCGAGTTGTTGGGGTCGGGGACGGCGTTGCCCGTCTGGGCGACCGTGGTCACGGACCCGGGCCCGGAGGCACTGCCCTCGTAGACGCCACGCAGCGACTGCTGGGAGCCGGCGCTGCGCCCGCGGAAGACGACCGTCCCGCTGGTGTTCACCGAGGGCTGGCCAAAACTGTTGAAGGCCTGGGTCGAGCCGGGGACGAGCGTCGCGCTGTTGGCGACGGTCGACCAGGTCAACTGGCTCGACACCGCCGAGGCCGGCGACGAGCCGAGCGCCTCGAGGCCGCCGAGCGCCATCGCCGCCACGACGGCCACCCGCGTGACGCGCCGTGAAAGCGCGGCGCCACGGAGCCGGCGGGGAGTCCACGTGTGCATGTTGCACCTCTCTTCTTCACTCGCTCTTCCCCTCTGAGGCGACCCTACGGACCGGCCCTTCGGGGCCCCAGGGGAGAACGTCACTTCTCGTGCGCGCGGGTCGACGACGTGACTTTCAGCCCGAGGGACCGGGCGCACGTCTTCGTAGCGTCGAGGTCATCAGCGAACAGGAGGTCTCGATGACCCGACGACTAATGACAGTGATCGTCCTGACGGCCGCCCTCATCGCCTCGGCGGTGACCGTCGTGGGCGAGGGAGCAGCCTCGGCCGGCGGGCCACCGGCGAAGCCATTCTCGATGACCGGGACCGTGACCTCGGTCACCGTCCCGGGCCACCAGTTCACCGTCCTCGTCGGCGCGGTGCGCTACCCGGTCTTCTGGACGGCCCAGACGCGCTTCACGCTCAACGCCCGGACGGCGACGTTCCGCGCGCTGCGCGCCGGACAGAGCGTGACGACGACCGGCGTCTTCCGCGCCCGGTGGCGCGTCGCGCTGCGCGTGATGCTGCGCACCACGGCCCCCACCACGACGACAACCTCGTCCACGCCGCCGAGCGCCGGCCTGACGAGCGCCCTCACCGAGGTGATCGGCCAGGAGCGCTACGCGCTGGCGACCTACCAGAACGTCCTCGCGAAGCTCGGGCCGATCCCGCCGTTCTCGAACATCGCCCCCAGTGAGCAGCAGCACGTGGCCACGGTCACCGCCCTCATGACCGCCCACGGCGTCACCGTCCCGCCGGCCACGTCGACCGGGGCGGCCTCGCCGGCGACGCGTGTCGCGGCCTGCCAGCTCGGGGTCACGGTCGAGACCGGGCTGATCGCGACCTACGCCAAGGACCTCGCCCTGGTGAAGTCGTACCCCGACGTCACCCTGGCGTTCAACCACCTGCTCGACGCCGAGCAGTACGGTCACCTGCCCGCGTTCTTGCGCTGCAGCTGACCGCCCGAAGCCCGCGGGCGGCCCCGAGGGGGGCCGCCCGCGGGCTTCGTCGTACGCGGTCCCACGACGCCCGTCGACGGCGCCGGGGGCCGGGGGTCAACGCCCGGCGGCCATGTCGACGGCCGTGACCCGAGTGGGCCGCAGCGTGACGACGACGCGGGTCGCGTTGTCCCCGTCGAAGGCGCGCAGGTCCGCGCCGTACTTCGCGCCAACCCGGTCCGCGAAGGCGTAGTCGGGGTCGTCGGTGATCTCGGCGTCACCGCGGACCTCGAGGTAGCGCGTGGGCGCCGCGAGGTCGAGCAGGAGCAGGCCCACCGACGGGTCGCGCCGCAGGTTCCTCACCTTGTAGCGCTCGGTATTGAGCGAGAGGCGCAGGTCGTCGCCCTCGGCCAGGAACCAGACGACCGTCATCTGGGGACGACCGTCGCGGTCCACGGTGGCGAGCACGCCCACCCCGGCGTCGAGGAGGTCGCGGTGTGAGTCGGGGATGGCCGTGGTCATGGCCGGATGCTACGCCGGGTCGCGCGAGCGCGCACGCGCTGCCCGTAGTCTCGACGCGAGAGGGTCGGAGGGTCATGGGCGCGATCGCGTCACCACAGAGCGTGCGCGTCGCCCGCCCGGGCCTCGCCCTCGTCACCATCGCGCTCGCCCAGCTGATGGTGATGCTCGACATCACGATCGTGAACATCGCGCTGCCCACCCTGCAGCGCTCGCTGGGGTTCTCCGCCTCCAGCCTCGCGTGGGTCATCGACGCCTACGTCCTCACCTTCGGGGGCTTCCTCCTGCTCGGCGGGCGCCTCGGTGACCTGGCGCGGCGTCGTCGGATGCTGATGGTCGGGGTGGCCCTGTTCGCCGTCGCCTCGCTCGCGGGCGGCCTCGCGAGCGACGCGGCCCTGCTGATCGGTGCGCGCGTCGTCCAGGGCATCGGTGCGGCGATCGCCTCGCCGACGGCGCTCTCGCTCGTCGTGACGACGTTCCCCGAGGGCCACGCGCGCCACCGCGCCATGGCGGTGTTCGCGGCGATGACGGCGGCCGGTGGCGCCACCGGCCTCGTGCTCGGCGGCGTCCTCACCGACTACGCGTCCTGGCGCTGGGTCTTCTTCGTCAACGTGCCCATCGGGGCCCTGCTGCTCGCCCTCGCCCCCCTCTCGCTGCCGCGGGGCACCGCCGGCCGGGGGCGGCTCGACGTGCCCGGGGCCCTGCTCATCACCGCCGCGGTGTCGGCGCTCGTCTACGGCCTCGTGCGCGGGCCCGAGGCCGGGTGGGGCCACCCGAGCACCGTCGCCGCGTTCGTGGCGGCCGCGGTCTTGCTCGTGGGCTTCGTCGTCGTCGAGCGGCGCAGCGCCCAGGCTCTCGTGCCCCTCGACTTCCTCCTCCACCACGGCCGGGCCGTCGGCTACGTCGTCATGGTCCTCATCGGCGGCGTGATGCTCGCGATGATCTACTTCCTCACCCAGTTCTTCCAGAACGTGCTCCACTACTCACCCGTGCTGGCCGGCGTCGCCTATCTCCCGGTGCCGATACTCGTGGCGAGCACGAGCCAGCTCGTCTCGCGCCTCGTGGGGCGCGTCGGGGTCAAGCCCTTCCTCGTCGTCGGCCCGCTGCTCGTCGCCGGCGCCCAGTTAACCGCGGCCACCCTGCACGAGGGGTCGGGGTACCTCGTCGCCTTCGTTGCCCTCTGCCTCATGGGGGCGGGCATGGGCCTGCTCTTCGTCCCCCTCATGCTCAACGCCGTGGCCGCCGTCGGCCACGAACGCGCGGGCCTGGCCGCCGGGCTCCTCAACACCTCCCAGCAAATCGGCGGGTCGCTCGGCCTCGCGGTGCTGGTGAGCGTGGCCACGTCCACCCTGCGTCACGAGGTGGCCCACCCGGTGGCCGGGGCCGCGCCCTACCTCAACCCCGTCCCCGCCTTCCAGGCCGCGATGCACACCAGTGGGGCGATCGCCCTGGTGGCCTTCCTCGCCGCGTTGACCCTGCCGAGGGTCCGGCCCGGTGACGTCTCGGCCATTGAGGATTTGGCCCCCCTCGAGTGATCGGGGCGAACGTCCCTATCCCCCCGGCGGCCACCGGCCGTAGCGTCGGGCGTGAGAGGGGGCCGACATGGCGTCGAGTCCGTCACGGCGATTCGAGGGGCGCAGCGTCGTCGTGACCGGCGCGGGCTCGGGCATCGGCCTCGCCACGACCGAGCGCCTCCTCACCGAGGGCGCCCGGGTCGTCGCCGCCGACGTCTCGGCGTCCCGCCTCGCCGACCTCGAGGGCCGCCACGGCGGCGAGCCCCTCGTCTGCGTGGTCGCCGACGTGTCCTCCCAGGCCGGCGTCGACCAGGTGGTCACGGCGGCCGCGGGGCCGGTCGACGGGCTGGCCAACGTCGCGGGCATCATGGACGGCTTCGTGCCCCCGGCCGAGGTCACCGATGAGCACTGGTTCCACGTCTTCTCGGTGAACGTCGACTCGATGATGCGCCTCACCCGGGCGGTCCTGCCCGGGATGCTCGACGCCGGCCGCGGGGCGATCGTCAACGTCGCCTCCGAGGCCAGCCTGCGGGGCTCGGCCGCCGGGGTGGCCTACACGGCGAGCAAGCACGCCGTGGTCGGGCTCACCCGCTCGACGGCCTTCTTCTACGCGCCCAAGGGCGTGCGCGCCAACGCGGTCGCCCCCGGCGGGGTCACGACCAACATCGACTCGACCTTCACCTCGGACTGGGGGCGTGAGCGGGTGATGCCCTACCTCACGACCGACCTCACCCCGGTCGCCACCCCCGACCAGCTGGCCGCGGCGATCGCTTGGCTGCTTTCGGACGAGTCGTCCGACGTCAACGGCGTGGTGCTCCCCGTCGACGGGGGATGGTCGACCATCTAGGTGGTGACCGGTGTCAGGACCGGGCGCGGTGGGACACTGAGCGGGTATGGGAAGACGACGCACCGTGGCCGTGATGGCCCTCGCCCTCGCCGCGACGGTGTGGCCCGTGGCCGGGCTGGCCGGCGCGGCGGGCGCGCCCGTCGCGGACGGGGCGGCACGGCTGGTCGTGCGCGTCGACCGGGGGCCCGACGCGACGGGTCCGCGCTACTCGGCCTCGAGCACCGCGGACCGCTCCGTCATCGACCGGCTCATCGCGGGCGTCGACGCCCTGCCCGCGGCCCTGACGGGCACCACCGGCTGCCCGATCGACCTCGGGGCGCGCGTCGTCCTGCTCTTCTTCCGCGAGGGCGCCGACCACCCCTACGCCGTGGTGGTCGCCGACCCCCAGGGCTGCGGGGACGTCGCGGTCATCACCCACGACGGGGCCGGACGCGACGTCAAGCGGCTCAGCGGGGGCGACTCGCTCGCCACGGCCGCGCTCGCGGCCCTCGGCCTCGCGCCCCTCGACTGATCGGGCGGGCGAAGGGGCGCGCCGGCTCAGCCGCCCTCCGAGACCATCCGCCGGGGCTCGAAGAAGGCGCGCAAGAGTTCAGCCGACTCCTCGGCCAGCACGTCGAAGGTGAGGACCGGCTCGTGCAGCAGGCGCGGGTCGGCGAGCACGTTGTAGCGCGAGCCCACCGCCCCGGCCTTCTCGTCGGGCGCGCCCAGCACGACCCGGTCGACCCGGGCGTTCAGCAGCGCCCCGGCGCACATCACGCACGGCTCGAGGGTCACGTAGGCCGTCACCCCGTCCATGCGCCAGCGCCCCCGGGCGGCCGCCGCGGCGCGCAGCGCCACCACCTCGGCGTGCGCCGTGGGGTCCGCGTCGACCTCGCGCCGGTTCTCCCCGCCGGCGAGGACCTCGCCGTCGGCCACGAGCACGCACCCCACGGGGACGTCGTCGTGGGCGACGGCGCGCCGGGCCCACTCGAGCGCCTCGCGCATGTACGCCTCGTCGTCCACGCCGTGAGGCTAGGGGCCCCGGGCGCCCCGTCGGCGGCGAAGTAGACTCGACGACGGAGGGGTGCGAGAGCGGCCGAATCGGGCAGTCTCGAAAACTGCTGTGTCCATTGGGCACCGTGGGTTCAAATCCCACCTCCTCCGCCACGCGCGACGGGTGACCATCGGTCACCCGTCGCGCCCCGTGGGGGCCCCTCGCCCGGGAGCGGCCCGCTGCCCGCCGGTACGCTGGGGACGCCGTCGACCAGGAGGACCCCATGGACAGCGCCCCGACCCCCCTTCTCACCGAGCGCAAGGTCCTGACCGAGCTGCCCGGGCCCCGCTCGCTCGCCCTGCACGAGCGGCGCCGCGCCGCGGTGAGCCACGGCCTGACCCAGGGCTTCCCGGTCTACATCGAGCGCGCCGAGGGCGCGATCCTCGTCGACGCCGACGGGAACCAGCTGCTCGACCTCGGCTCGGGCATCGCGGTGACCTCGATCGGCCACGCCGTGCCCGAGCTGGTCGACGCCGTCTCGCGCCAGGTGGCCGACTTCACCCACACCTGCTTCATGGTCACCCCCTACGAGGAGTACGTCGAGGTGTGCGAGCAACTGAACGAGCTCACCCCGGGCGACTTCGCCAAGACCTCGGCCCTCTTCAACTCGGGCGCCGAGGCCGTGGAGAACGCGGTGAAGGTCGCCCGCCTCGCCACGGGCCGGCCGGCGGTCGTGGTCTTCGACCACGCCTACCACGGGCGCACCAACCTCACCATGGCCCTCACGGCGAAGAACATGCCCTACAAGGACCGCTTCGGCCCCTTCGCCCCCGAGGTCTACCGGGTGGCCATGAGCTACCCCTACCGCGACGGCCTCTCGGGCCCCGAGGCCGCGGCCCGGGCCATCGCCGAGGTCGAGACCCAGGTCGGCGCCCACAACGTGGCGGCACTGCTCATCGAGCCGATCCAGGGCGAGGGCGGCTTCGTGGTGCCGGCCGAGGGGTTCCTGCCGGCCCTCGCGGACTGGGCCCGCGCGAACGGCGTCGTCTTCGTCGCCGACGAGATCCAGAGCGGCTTCTGCCGCACGGGCGACTGGTTCGCCGTCAACCACGAGGGCGTGGTGCCCGACATCGTCACGACCGCCAAGGGACTGGCCGGCGGCATGCCCCTCGCCGGGGTGACGGGGCGCGCCGAGCTGATGAACGCCGTTCACGAGGGCGGCCTCGGCGGCACCTACGGGGGCAACCCGGTGGCCGCCGCCGCGGCGCTCGCGACCATCGAGACGATGCGCTCGCGCGACCTCGCCGGCCGGGCCCGGGCCCTCGGCGCCACGATCCGGGCCCGCTTCGACGAGCTCGCGGGCGAGTGCGCGGCCATCGGCGACGTGCGCGGCCGTGGGGCCATGATGGCCCTCGAGTTCGTGCGGCCCGGCACGACCACGCCCGACGCGGCGGCCGCCAAGGCCGTCGTCGCGGCCTGCCAGAAGGAGGGCGTCGTGACGCTGTCCTGCGGGACCTGGGGCAACGTGATCCGCCTCCTGCCGCCCCTGGTCATCACCGACGCGCAGCTGGCCGACGGCCTCGACGTCCTCGCCTCGGCGATCCGCGCG
>JAKAEP010000032.1 GCA_021818265.1 Actinomycetes bacterium | reverse complement strand
GGCGCGGGCTTCCACGTGGAGGTCGCCGACGGCTACGGCGCCTTCGAGCAGGCCGCGCAGTACTCCGCCGGCGACAGCTGCGCGGCGGGATTGTTGACCCGTCTCTTCTCCGGGACGACCTTCACCGGGTGCGGGGTCCACCCCAGCGTCGCCGGTCAGGCCCTCCTGGCCCAGGCCGTCGAGTCGGTCGTGAAGAAGTAGGCCCGGGGTCGCCGCCGGCTCCGCACCGGCGGCGCCGGCTCAGCCCTTGGAGTGGACCGCCATGTCGGCCGGGCGCAGCGACATCGTGTAGAAGTCCCGGTTCCACCAGCTGGCGAAGAACCGCGACGGGTCGCCGTTCATCGAGCTCAAGAGGTCGGTGCCGTTCCCGCCGTTGATCGGCCGGCCCAGGGGCCCCTGGTAGGAGGAGAACTGGACCCAGTCGGTGTTGATGTCGAGCTCCATCGCGCGCACCGCCCCGGCGTGCACCAGCACGTTCGCGAGGTCCGAGATCGACAGGCTCGGCCCGCCGACGTAGACGAGCGCCCCGTCCTTGGTGACCCCGAGGCCCGAGCGCCACACCGCGTAGGCGCCGCCCAGGGTGAGCCCCCAGTTCATGTAGTTGGCGTTCGAGAGCCCCGGCACGGCGTGGCCGTTGATCACGATGAGCCGCAGGTTCTGGCGCACCGAGGCGACCTGGTTGGTCATGTGGACGTCGCGGTTCCAGGCGCCGACGGTCATGTCACCGTTCTTGTAGACGACGACCGAGGCCGCGCCGGTGCGCAGCGGGATGATCGTCTTGCCCTGGGTGAAGTAGCCGCCCTGGGCGTCCTGCATGCGGAAGCCCGCGTTGAAGGCCGCCACCAGGCTCTCGGAGGCCTTCGCCGAGATCGGCGCGCTGTACTTGTAGGGGCCGCCGCCGGGGATGTACGAGCCCGAGTAGAGCTGGGCCTTCAGGAGCTTCGGGTCCATCCAGGCGACGCCGACCACGTAGCTCGTGTTGACCTTGTTGGGCCGCACGAACGCCTCGTAGACGGCCGGGATCCCGTCGGCGCTGCGCCGGCCCACCGGGTGCCACACGCCCTCACCGGGCAGCCACTTGCCGGCCGGGGAGGTCATGCGCGTGGGCGCGGGCAGGTACGTCTCGCCGTGGACCGTCACCCGGGTCGAGGAGCCGCCGGTCTTGGTGGCCGAGTTGCCGAAGGCGTTCAGCGACGGCGCGCCGCCGACCTTGGGCGGGTTGAGGCTGTAGTACTCCTTCTCGGCCCAGAGCACGACCGGGGCCAGCCCGTGGCTGCGGCCCCATTCGGCGGCCCGGGCCATGTACGAGACGCCGAGCGAGGGGTTGCCAAGGGCCTGGACGAGCGTCACCCCGAGGTAGAGGACGACGAGGAGGATGAGGACGCTCACCGCGACGAAGGCCCGGCGGATCCAGTAGACGTAGGGCGGGCGACGCCGTCCGTAGGGGCTGCGACGGGACGGGGGTCGGCGGCGGGAGGGGACGCTGTAACCGGCTCGTGAGGGTCGCTGCGTCGGGGGGGCGCTAGACACGCTGATTATTCTCTCAGGACCGCGGTGGGGTCCACGCGGGCCATAGTCAATTCTTAGCGAGGACTTATCCCATCAGGCGCGACGTAGCGGCGTCATCGCGAGCACCAGGTGCTTCGCCCCGAACGCCTCGAAGTCGACGGTCGCGCGCGCGTGCCGGCCCTCCCCCTCGGTCGCGGTGACGACCCCGGCGCCGTAGCGATCGTGCACGACCCGGTCGCCGACGGCCAGGCCGAGCGTCTCGGCGCCGGTCGAGCGCACCGGCGGGGCCGCGCCCGTCCCGAAGGCCCGGCCCTGGGCGAACTCGCTCTGGCGCCCGGCGAAGCCGTCCTCGTCCAGCGAGAAGCTCGAGCGGCGGGTGGGCTGCACGCTGGAGAGGTCGGTCACCAGCTCGGGCGGCACCTCCTGGAGGAACCGGCTCGGGATGGCCTCGGTGAGCCGGCCCCACATCGTGCGGGTCCAGGCGTGGGTGAGGGTGAGGTGGCGCATCGCCCGGGTGAGGCCCACGTAGCAGAGCCGGCGCTCCTCTTCGAGCTCGGCGTCGTCGGCTAGGGCCCGGGCGTGGGGGAAGACCGTCTCCTCGAGGCCGGCGATGACGACGGCCGGGAACTCGAGGCCCTTCGCGACGTGGAGGGTCATCAGCGAGACCGCGCCCTCCCCCGCGCCGAGCTGGTCGGAGTCGGCCACCAGGGCGACGCGCTCGACGAAGTCGAGCAGCGACTCGTACTGCGCGGCCGCGCTCGCGAGCTCGCCGAGGTTCTCCAGGCGCGAGTAGGCCTCGTCGGACCCGTCGGCGCGCAGCGCGTCGCCCAGGCCCGACTCGCGCACGATGGCGTCGATCATCTCGCGCGGGGAGAGGTCGTTCGCCAGGGCCCGCAGCTCCTCGAGCATGAAGGCGAAGCGGTCACAGCCGGCGAGCGCCCGGCCCGTGAGCCCCGCCGCGGCGGCGGAGGAGGCCGCCTCGGCGAAGGAGAGGCCGTGCTCGGCGGCGTAGGCGCCGAGCTTGGCCTGGGCGGCGTCGCCCACGCCGCGCTTCGGCTCGTTGACGACCCGGCGGGCCGACGCCTCGTCGCGGGGGTTCACGACGAGGCGCGCGTAGGCCAGGGCCGTCTTCACCTCCTTGCGGTCGTAGAAGCGGGTGCCGGCGATGACCCGGTAGGGGACGCTCGCGCGCAGCAGCTCCTCCTCGAGCACGCGGCTCTGGGCGTTGGTCCGGTAGAAGACGGCCATCTCGCGCCACTCGAGCCCGGCCGAGGTGCGCAGGCGGCGCAGCTCGCTCGCGATGAAGCGGCCCTCGTCGTACTCGTCCGCCGCCCGGTAGAGGCGGATGCGCTCGCCGGTGTCGCCGTCGGTGAAGAGGTTCTTGGGGTGGCGACTGGGGTTCTTCGCGATGACGGCGTTGGCGGCGTCGAGGATCACCTGGGTCGAGCGGAAGTTCTGCTCGAGCACCACGACGGTCGCGTCGGGGAAGCGGGACTCGAACTGGAGGATGTTGCGCACGTCGGCGGCGCGGAACCGGTAGATCGACTGGTCCGAGTCGCCCACCACGCACAGGTTCCGGTGCTCGGCCGCGAGCGTCATGACGAGCTCGTTCTGGACGCCGTTGGTGTCCTGGAACTCGTCCACCAGCAGGTGGGTGAAGCGGTGCTGGTAGGCGCGGCGCACGTGCTCGTCGCGCTGGAGCATCGCCAGCGCGTTGAGCAGCAGGTCGTCGAAGTCCATGGCGTTGGCCCGGCGCAGGCGGTCGACGTAGAGCCGGTAGATCTCGGCGATGCGCCGGCGCACCGGGTCGTCGCCGTAGGCGGCCGCGTAGCGCTCGGCCGAGACCATCTCGTTCTTCGCCGCCGAGATGCCCGCCGCGACGCTGCGCGGGGAGAGCCGCTTGGTGTCGAGGCCCAGCTCCCTCATGATGAGCTCGACGGCCGTCTGGGCGTCGCCCGCGTCGTAGATCGTGAACCCCCGCTCGTAGCCGAGCACGTCGGCGTGGCTGCGCAGCATGCGCAGGCAGGCCGAGTGGAAAGTCGAGACCCACATGCGCTCGACGTCGGCGCCGACGAGCTCGACCACGCGCCGGCGCATCTCGTCGGCGGCCTTGTTGGTGAAGGTGATCGCCATCACCTGGTGGGGCTCGGCGTCGCCGGTGGCGAGCAGGTGGGCGATGCGCCGGGTGAGGACCCGGGTCTTGCCCGACCCGGCGCCGGCCACGACGAGCAGCGGCCCGCCCCGGTGGGTGACCGCCGCGCGCTGGGGCGCCGTCAGCCCCTCGAGGAGCGCCGCCGGGTCGGGGCGCTCGGCCGGCGCGGGGTCGCCCCACAGCCCGGCCTCGGTGATCCGCCCGCCGCTCACTCCCACTCGATCGTGCCCGGCGGCTTGCTCGTCACGTCGAGCGCCACGCGGTTCACGCCCTCGACCTCGCGGATCAGCCGGCTGGCGATCCGCTCGACGAGGTCGTAGTCCAGGCGGGCCCAGTCGGCGGTCATCGCGTCATCGCTCGTGACCGCCCGTATCACGATCGGGTAGGCGTAGGTCCGCCCGTCGCCCATCACCCCGACGGTGCGCACCGCGGGCAGCACGGCGAAGCTCTGCCACAGCTCCCGGTAGAGCCCGGCCCGGCGGATCTCGTCGACGACGACGTGGTCGGCCTGGCGCAGGATTTCGACCCGCTCGCGGGTGACCTCGCCCACGACGCGCACCGCGAGGCCCGGCCCGGGGAACGGCTGGCGCCAGACGATCTCCTCGGGCAGCCCCAGCTCCTCGCCCACCCGGCGCACCTCGTCCTTGAAGAGCAGGCGCAGCGGCTCGACCAGCGCGAAGACCAGGTCCTCGGGCAGACCGCCGACGTTGTGGTGGCTCTTGATGTTGGCGGCGTGGCCCGAGCCCGACTCGATCACGTCGGGGTACAGGGTCCCCTGGACCAAGAAGCGCACGTCCTCGCCCTCGGCGAGCTCGCGGGCGACGGCCTCGAACTCGCGGATGAAGAGCTCGCCGATGATCTTGCGCTTGCGCTCGGGGTCGGTCACCCCCGCCAGGGCGTCGAAGAAGCGGTCCTGGGCCTTCACGTGGACGAGCTCGACCCCGAACTGGCGGGTGAAGGTCTCCTCGATCTGGGCGCCCTCGTCGCGGCGCATCAGCCCGGTGTCGACGAAGACGCAGGTCAGCTGGCGCCCGACGGCCTTGGTGACGAGCGCCGCCGCCACCGCCGAGTCGACCCCGCCCGAGAGCGCGCAGAGCACCCGCTCGGAGCCCACCTGGGCCCGGATGCGCTCGACCTGCTCTTCGATGATCGAGGCGTTGGTCCAGGTCGGGGCGAGGCCGGCGAGGTGGTGGAGGAAGTGGGCGAGTTGCTCCTGGCCCCGCTCGGTGTGGGCCACCTCGGGGTGGTACTGGGTGGCGAAGAGCCCCCGGGCCGGGTCCTCCATGACCGCGACCGGCACGTCGGCGGTGCCGGCCGTGACCGAAAAGCCCTCGGGGGCCTCGACGATCGAGTCGCCGTGGCTCATCCAGCAGGTCGTCTCTGTGGGCAGCTCGGCGAGCAGCGCCGAGGCGGCCCCGGTGCGCGCGAGGGTGGTGCGGCCGTACTCGCGCACCCCCGTGCGCGCGACGCGCCCGCCGAGGAGCTGGGCCATCACCTGGGCGCCGTAGCAGATTCCGAGGGTCGGCACGCCGAGGGAGAGCAGGGCCGGGTCCATGCTCGGCGCGCCGTCCTCGTAGACCGAGGCCGGGCCACCCGAGAGGATGAGGGCCGCGGGGTCCTTCGCGCGCACCTCGTCAGCCGAGATCGTGTGGGGCACGATCTCGGAGTAGACGTGGGCCTCGCGGACCCGGCGGGCTATGAGCTGGGCGTACTGGGCGCCGAAGTCGACGACGAGGACCGGGCGGGTCAATGCCCCATGCCCACGCCCTGGGAGCGCTGGAGCGCCTTGCCCTCGGTCTGCAGGGCCGGGGCCAGCATGATCTCGGCCTTCTGGAACTCCTTCAGGGTCTCGTAGCCGCACGTCGCCATCGAGGTGCGCAGCGCCCCCATCAGGTTGAGCCGCCCGTCGTTCTCGTGGGCCGGGCCGAGCAGGATCTCCTTCAAGGTCCCGCGGACCTGGGTGCGCACCCGCGTGCCGCGCGGGAGCGTCGGGTGGAAGGTGGCCATCCCCCAGTGGTAGCCCCGGGCCGGCGCCTCGACGGCGCTGGTGAGGGGCGAGCCGATCATCACGGCGTCGGCCCCGCAGGCGATGGCCTTGGCGATGTCGCCGCCCTTACTCATGCCGCCGTCGGCGATGACGTGGACGTAGACGCCGGTCTCGTCGAGGTGGCGCATCCGCGCCCCGGCGACGTCGGCGATGGCCGTGGCCTGGGGCACGCCGATCCCGAGCACGCCGCGGCTGGTGCACGCGTTGCCCGGCCCGACCCCCACGAGCACGCCGGCCGCGCCGGTGCGCATCAGGTGCAGGGCGGCCTGGTAGCTGGCACATCCCCCGACGATCACCGGGATCTCGAACTCGCGGATGAACTTCTTCAGGTTGAGCGGCTCGCCGGTCTTCGAGACGTGCTCGGCCGAGACGACGGTGCCCTGGATGACGAGGACGTCGAGGCCCGCGTCGATGATGGTCTGGGCCATCCAGTCGGTCCGCGCCGGGGTCACCGAGGCCGAGGTCACGATGCCCGCCTCCTTGAGCTGGCGGATCCGCTCGGCGACCAGCTCGAGCTTCACGGGCTCGAGGTACATCTGCTGCATGCGGGCGGTGGCCTTGTCGTCCTCGAGCTCGGCGATCTCCTCGAACAGGGGGGTGGGGTCCTCGTAGCGGGTCCACAGGCCCTCGAGGTTCAAGACCCCGAGCCCGCCGAGCCGGCCCAGCTCGATGGCCGTGGCGGGCGAGATCGCGCCGTCCATCGCTGAGCCGAGCACGGGGATCTCGAACTTGTAGGCGTCGATCTGCCAGGAGATGTCGACGTCCTCGGGGTCGCGCGTGCGCCGACTGGGCACGATGGCGATGTCGTCGAAGCCGTAGGCCTGACGCGCCGTCTTGAAGATGCCGATCTCCACTTCCGCCATGGGTCCTCCGCCTTTTCGTGGATGGGCGTGGACCCAATCTACCCGCCGGGTAGTGGCGGGCGGCCGAGCGCAGGCTCCGCCGAGACCATCGTGAGCAGGTCGGTCAGGACTCGGGCCGTCGCCCCCCAGAGGAGGTCGCCGGGGACCCGATAGAAGTAGATGGGGAAGAACCCCTCGTCGTCGAGGCCGGCCATCCCTTCGCGGCGCCACCGCTCCTCCAAGAACGCGCCCTCGGCGAGCATCTCGGCGAGCGAGACCGTGAAGACCCGCTCGACCTCGTCGGGCTGGGCCTCGAGGGCGGGCGGGCCGGCGAGGGCGCCGACGACGGGCATGATCACCCCGGGCGCGACTCGCGGGGAGAGCGGGGTGAGCCATCCCAGGGGCCGAACGCTCGCGGGGTCTAGCCCGACCTCCTCTCTCGCCTCGCGCAGCGCCGTCTCCCACGGCGACTCCCCGCTCTCGCGCCGCCCTCCGGGCAGGGCCACCTCCCCGCGGTGGGCGCGCAGCGTCCGGGCCCGGCGCGTCAGGACCACGTGAGCCTCCCCGTCCACGTCGAACAGCGCGACGAGGACCGACGCGCTGGGCGCCACGCCGCCCGGGTCCCGGGAGACGGACGGCGCTTCGGGGGGGTGGCCGCCCTGGCCGCGTCGGGCGAGGGCCCGGGCCACCCGCTCGATCGAGAGGCCCCGCCGGGCGGTCGGGGCCAGATCGGCCCACGGGGGACGTCCGCCGGGGCGGACCTCGTCGGGCTCGGGGATCACCTGGGGGTACTCGTGGCCGGGGAAGCGGTGACGTTCGTCCCCCGTCCGACCAACCATGTCACCCCTAGAATTCATCGTCCGCCTCCACCGTACCGGTCCGACCCCCCGAAAGGGCCTCGTGAAGAACCTCGCCCGCCTCTGCGTCCGCCACCGCTGGGTCGTCCTGCTCGTCTGGGTCCTCCTCTTCGCCGGCACCAACGCGGCGGCCCGCGCGGTCGGCTCGGCCTACGCCAACACCTTCACCCTGCCCGGCACCAACTCGACCCACGCCTACGACCTGTTGAAGACGGCCTTCCCCGGCCAGTCGGGCGACACCGACCAGATCGTCATCCACGCGACCAAGGGCACGGTCGCCGACCACGAGCGCACCATCCAGGCCGCGCTCGCCGCCGTCGCCCGCCAGCCCGTGGTGGCGAGCGTCGTCTCGCCCTTCTGCACGGCCCCCTTTGCGGGCGAGCGCCTCCCCACGGGCGCGTGCGCCGGCGCGGCCCAGGTCTCCAAAGACGGCACCATCGCCTACGCCGTCGTCCACTTCGCGCTGCCGGGCTTCAAGCTGCGCACGGCCCAGCTCCAGGCGATCGAGACCCAGGCCCTCACGATGAAGACCCCGGACCTCGGGGTCTACTTCGGGGGCAACGCCTTCGGCCAGGTCTCCTCGCCGTCGTCGAGCAAGGGTGAGGTGATCGGGCTCGTCCTCACCGCCGTGGTGCTGGTGCTCGCCTTCGGCTCGTTCCTCGCGATGCTGCTGCCCCTCGGGGTGGCCCTCTTCGCCCTCGGGGTGGCGCTCGCCGCCGGCGAGCTCCTGAGCCACGGCATCGCCATCGCCCAGTTCGCACCGATCCTGGGCTCGCTCATCGGCCTCGGCGTGGGCATCGACTACGCCCTCTTCATCATCACCCGCGCCCGCCAGGAGTTCAAGCGCGGCGCCACGCCCGAGGACGCGATCGTGACGGCCATCAACACCTCGGGCCGGGCGGTCCTCTTCGCCGGCTCGACGGTGTGCATCGCCCTGCTGGGCATGCTGGTGCTGCGCCTCTCCTTCTTGAACGGCGTCGCGGTGATGGCGACCCTCGCGGTGCTCGTCACCATGCTCGCCTCGGTGACCCTGCTGCCGGCCCTCGTCGCGGTGATCGGACGGCGCGTCCTCAGCCGGCGCGAGCGCAAGCGCCTGGCCGAGCACGGCCCCGAGCCGGTCGTGCCGAGCGGGCCCTGACAGCGCTGGGCCCGGTTCGTCTCGAACCACCCCCGTACCCTGAGCGCCCTCGCGCTCGTCCTGATCGTGCTCTTCGTCGTGCCCTTCTTCTCGCTGCGCCTGGGCAGTTCGGACCAGGGGACCGACCCGGTCGGCTCGACGACGCGCCAGGCCTACGACCTGCTCGCCCAGGGCTTCGGCCCGGGGTTCAACGGCCCGCTCAGCGTCGTGGGGGCGATCCGCGGACCCAAGGACACGGCCGCCATGACGGCCCTCGACCGGCGCCTCGCCCACGACCCCGGCGTCGCCTCGGTCCTCCCCCTCTACGAGAACCCCGCCCACACGGTCGGGATCATCTCGGTCGTGCCGACGACGAGTCCCCAGTCGATCCAGACGGCCGACCTCATCAACCGGCTGCGCGACGACTACATCCCCCGGGCCACGTACGCGAGCCACACCGCTATCTACGTCGGCGGCATCACCGCGATCTTCGCCGACTTCGCCCAGGTCCTCGGCTCCAAGCTGCCCCTCTTCGTGGGGGTGATCGTCCTCCTGGGCTGCCTGCTCCTCATGGTCGCCTTCCGCAGCCTCCTCATCCCGCTCGTCGCGGCGGTGATGAACCTGCTCGCCGTGGGGGCCTCCTTCGGCCTCGTCGTCGCGGTCTTCCAGTGGGGCTGGGGGTCCTCGCTCATCCGGGCGGGCACCGGGCCCGTCGAGTCGTTCCTGCCGATCATCATGATCGCGATCCTCTTCGGCCTCTCGATGGACTACCAGGTGTTCCTGGTGTCGCGCATGCACGAGGAGTGGCTGAACACGGGCTCGAACGAGGAGGCCATCGTGCGCGGCCAGGCGAACACCGGGCGCGTCATCACCGCCGCGGCCCTGGTGATGGTCTCGGTCTTCTTCTCCTTCGCCTTCGGCGGCCAGCGCATCATCGCCGAGTTCGGCATCGGCCTCGGCGGGGCCGTCGTGATCGACGCCTTCATCATCCGCACCGTCCTCGTGCCGTCCCTCATGCACTTCATCGGCCGGGCCAACTGGTGGATGCCGGGCTGGCTCGAGCGGGTGGTCCCCCACGTCGCGGTGGAGGCGACCGAGGAGGCGGACTAGGCCCGGGCCTCAGGGTTTCCCCCCATAGAGCCGCCCGTCGGCACCCCCGTACCCTGCTCGCGAGGGGGTGAGCGGTGATCGAGGCTCGCGGACTGACCAAGCACTACGGGGCCAAGGTCGCCGTCGACGGCCTCAGCTTCGACGTGCGCCCCGGGGTCGTCACCGGCTTCCTCGGGCCCAACGGCTCGGGCAAGTCGACCACCATGCGCATGATCATGGGCCTCGACGCCCCCACCCGGGGGACGGTCACCGTGAACGGCCGACGCGTCGGCGACCTGCGCTGGCCGCTGCGCGAGGTGGGGGCGCTGCTCGAGGCGAGGGCCTTCCACCCCGGCCGGACGGCTCGGGCCCACCTCACCATGCTGGCACAGACGAACCGGCTGCCGACGCGGCGGGTCGACGACCTGCTCGAGCTGGTCGGGCTCTCGGCCGTCGCCGACCAGCGGGCCGGCAAGTTCTCCCTCGGCATGGGCCAGCGCCTCGGCATCGCCGCGGCCCTGCTCGGCGACCCCGGGGCGCTCCTCTTCGACGAGCCCGTGAACGGCCTCGACCCCGACGGGATCCGCTGGGTCCGCCACCTGCTGCGCGGGCTCGCGGCCGAGGGCCGGACGATCTTCGTCTCGAGCCACCTCATGAGCGAGATGTCGCTCACGGCCGACGAGGTCGTCATCATCGGCCGGGGCCGGCTCATCGAGCAGGTCGCCATCGGTGACCTCCTCGCGCGCAGCGCCCACCAGTTCGTCCGGGTGCGCAGCCCGCAGGCCGGCGCGCTGTCCGACGCCCTCGAGCGCGAGGGTGCCGCGATCGTCCTGGAGGACGACGGCTCGCTCAGCGTCCGGGGACTCGACGCGACGGCCGTGGGCGAGGTAGCGGCGACCCTCGGCGCGACGTTGCACGAGCTCTCCCCCCAGAGCGCCTCGCTGGAGGAGGCCTTCATGGAGCTCACCGACTCGAGCGTGGACTACCGGGGAGCGACCACGAGCCCCACCCCGACGGAGGCCCCATGACCGAACTCCTGGCCGCCGCGCGCGCCACCCTCGTCCGCCACGGCGGGGCCGGGCACGGACTGCGCTTCGGGCTCCTGCTCGTCGTCGTGCTCGTCGTCGCGGCCGTCGTGCTGATCCAGCGCCAGCGTCGCAAGGACCGCACGACCATGGAGGTCGCCTCCCCCACCGCCGCGTCCGGCGACGGCGGACCCACCGTCGCCGTCGTCGGGCTCGGCGAGCCCATCCCCTCCGGCCACTACCACTTCAAAGACCTGCTTCGATCGGAGTGGACGAAGCTGCGCACGGTGCGCTCCACTGCCTGGACGCTCCTCATCACGGTGGTGCTGGGGCTCGGGATATCGGCCGTCGCCACGGCCGAGACCCGCTCGCACTGGGCCTCGACCCCGGCGTTCCAGCACGTCGGCTTCGACCCGACCGCGACGAGCCTCATCGGCATCTTCGTGGCCCAGTTCGCCGTGGGAGCGCTCGGAGTTCTCGCCATGAGCAGCGAGTACTCGACGGGGACGATCCGGGCGACCTTCAGCGCCGCCCCGAGCCGCCTGCGGGTCCTCGCCGCCAAGCTCCTCGTCTTCGGGGTGCTCGCCGTCGTCTTCGCCGAGGCCGTCTCCTTCGCGTCGTTCTTCCTCGGCCAGGCCCTCCTCACGAGTCCGGCCACCCACGCGACCCTCTCGAGCCCGGGGGCGCTGCGCGCCGTCGTCGGCGCCGGGCTCTTCGTGGCGGCCCTCGGCCTGTTGGCGATGGGGCTAGCGACCATGATGCGCTTCACGGCGGCGGCTCTCAGCGCCTTCGTGGGGATCCTGCTCATCGCCCCCCTCATCGTCCAGGCCCTGCCGACCTCGCTCAGCCAGGACATCCGCCGCTTCCTGCCCGACCGCATCGGCGCGACGATCCTCACCACCACGGGCTCCAACCCCTTCGCCTTCTCCCCGTGGGTCGGCCTGGGGGTACTCGCCCTCTACGTGGTGGGCGTGAACGTGGTGGGCGCGGTCCTCCTTGTGCGCCGGGACGCTTGACGCATCCACGGTAGGTGCGCCGTAGAGCTACACCCCCCCCCGGTGCACCACGTCGATTGTCCGCTCCGACATGGGACCCCGCGGGGATTCAATTCGATGCGCCGCCGCCGGCGACGACGGGCTGGTCAGGACCCGCGGCCTCTGTAGAGGTCCCAGAGCGCCTCGAGTGACCGACGGATGTTGACGGTGGAGTCCGGGGTCCTTCGAGGGTCCACCGGGACCCGCGCGACGGGGCCGAAGCCGAGATCCTGGGCCTTCGAGAGGACCTTCACGTCAAAGCTGAAACCCCGGCTCGAGAAGTGGTCCAGGACCGGATCGAGGACGGAGCGATGGAAGGCCTTGACTCCGGCCTGGGTGTCGAAGTCCAGCCCGTACCACGTTGCGACGAGCTGCGAGTAGACCTTCGAGAGCGCCGCCCTCCGATGACTCTCGGACCGATGGTTGCGGCACCCCACGGAGACGAATGCCGTCCCTTCGAGGACGGGCCGGCAGACCTTCTCGAGGGTGTCGGCCCCGTACGCGCCGTCACCGTCGATGAACGCGGCGACGCGACCCTGAGAGAACGTGAGCCCCGCCGCAACGGCCGCGCCCTTGCCCTGGTTCTCTCCCCGCAGCACGCTGACACCCGGCCATCCCTCGACGGCCCGGGTCCCGCCGTCCACGCTGCCGTCATCGACCACCACGTAGTCCACTGAGAAGCCACCCGCGGCGAACCAGTCCTGGAACTCCACGACGAGGTCTCCGAGGCCGGTCCCCACGTTGAAGCACGGCAACACGACCGAGAGGTCCGTCGTCGCTCTTGCATCGCACACGACTTCGTAACGAAGGGCCAACTCCTCCGACGGTTGCGCTCGACTCGCCCGGTCCTCGGCCACCATGGTCAGCCGCTACTCCTCGGGCCACCACGTCGGTGGCTGCGGCCACGCTCGGCCACGGGGACCGTGCGAGCGCCTCACCGACCCCGCGATCTCGCATCCACGCCATGTCGAGCGCACGTTGCCCTCCGATGGGGAGGTGACGCGAACGGGTATGTGGCCCGAGCTCCCTCTCCGTCCGGGCGTCACGATAGGACTGCGAGCTCGACGGCGTCTCGGACAACTCCTCCGAACTTCTGCAAAAAGTTTTTCCCGTACCGCGCGAGTTCGTCTCGCAACGAGAAGCGGCCGGGCTCAAGGCCCAGCCGCTTCTGCGTGAGGTCTTTGCCCCTACATCATCCCGCCCATGTCGCCCATGCCCGCGGCGCCACCGGCGGCCGGCGGCTCGGGCTTGTCGGCGACGGTCGCCTCGGTCGTGAGCAGCAGCGCCGCCACCGAGGCGGCGTTCTGCAGGGCCGAGCGGGTGACCTTCGCGGGGTCGATGACGCCGGCCTTCACCAGATCCTCGAGCGCGCCGGTCGCGGCGTTGAGGCCGACGGCGCCCTTCGCGTCGGCCACCTCGCGCACCTTGACGGCGCCCTCGTAGCCGGCGTTCTGGGCGATGTGGCGCAGCGGCGACTCGAGCGCCG
>JAKAEP010000121.1 GCA_021818265.1 Actinomycetes bacterium | reverse complement strand
AGAACAAGTCCTCATGACCCCCACGCCGCCGTTCCAGGCGCCCACCGGGACCCGCGACGTCCTCGCGCCGGAGTCCTACGAGTGGGAGGGGCTCGTCGCGACGTACGCCGAGCTGGCCTACCGCTACGGGTTCTCCCTGGTCATGACGCCCATCTTTGAGGACGTCGGGGTCTTCGTGCGCGGGCTGGGCGAGGTGAGCGACGTCTTTCGCAACGAGATGTACGTCTTCACCGACCGCGGGGACCGCACCCTCGCACTGCGCCCCGAGGGGACGGCCTCGGTCGTGCGCGCCTTCGTCCAGCACCACCCGACGGTCCCCTGGAAGGCGTGGTACGTGACCCCGGCCTTCCGCTACGAGAGGCCCCAGGCGGGCCGCTACCGCCAGCACACCCAGCTCGGGGTCGAGGTGATCGGCACCGACGACCCCCTGGTCGACGTCGAGGTCATCGCCCTGGCGAACGCGACCTACCGGGCGGTGGGGCTGCGCCGCTACCGGCTGCTCGTCAACTCCATGGGCGACCGGGCCTGCCGGCCCGCCTACGTCGAACTCCTCGGCGCGCACCTGGCGGCCCACGAGGACGCGCTGTGCGACGAGCACCGCGAGCGCTGGCGCCAGAACCCCCTGCGGGTGCTCGACTGCAAGCGCGAGCCGTGCGTGCTCGTCACGGCCGAGGGCCCGATGCTGCTCGACCACCTGTGCCACGAGTGCCGGACCCACTTCGCGGCGGTGCGCGAGGGACTCGACGCGGTGGGCATCGTCGCCGAGGTCAACCCCCGGCTGGTGCGCGGCTTCGACTACTACACCCGCACGACCTTCGAGTTCGTCTCCGACGTCCTCGAGAGCGCCCAGAACGCGATCGGCGGCGGTGGGCGCTACGACGGGCTCGTCGAGGAGCTCGGTGGCCCTCCGGTGAGCGGGATCGGCTTCGGCTCGGGCGTGGAGCGGATCCTGATGGTGCGCGAGCGAGAGGGCGCGACCGAGCCGCTGGTGCACCGGGTGCTCGACGCCTTCGTGGTCGACACCGTGGGCGACGCCGCGATCCAGCGCCTCGTCGAGTCGCTGCGCGCCGCGGGCCTCGCCATCGACCGCGCCTACGGCACGCGATCGATGCGCGCCCAGATGAAGGCGGCCGACCGCTCGGGCGCCCGCGCCGCCCTGCTCTACGGCCCCGAGGAGGCCGCCGCCGGCGCGGTTACCATGAGGGACCTGCGCGCGCCGAGCGACGAGGGCGCCCAGCGGCGCGTCCCCCTCGACGAGGTGGCGGGCGCCGTGCGGGCCCTGGTGAACGGAGGACGGTGAGCGAGTTCGAGGCGACGAGCCTGCGCGACGTGCTGTGCGGCGCGCTCGGGGCGCCCGACGTGGGCCGGCGGGTCAGCGTCTGCGGGTGGGTGGCGCGCCGGCGCGAGCACGGCGAGCACCTCGCCTTCTTGGACCTGCGCGACCGCTCGGGGATCGTCCAGGCCGTGGTCGAAGGCACGCTCGAGGTGCGCAACGAGTACGTGGTGCGCGTGACGGGGACGGTCACGCCCCGGCCGGAGGGCACGCGTAACGAACGCCTCGCGACCGGGGAGGTCGAGCTCACCGACTGCGAGGTCGAGGTCCTGGCCGAGGCCGAGCCCTCCCCGCTGCCCCTGGACGAGCACGCCGAGGCCGACGAGGCGGTGCGGCTCCGGTACCGCTACCTCGACCTGCGCCGCGAGCCGATGCAGGCCCACCTGCGCCTGCGCGCGCGGGTGAACACGGCGCTGCGCGCCGCGATGGACGCCCAGGGCTTCGTCGAGGTCGAGACGCCCCTCCTGTGGGCGCCGACCCCCGAGGGCGCGCGCGAGTTCGTCGTGCCCTCGCGGCTCCACGACGGGGAGTTCTACTCCCTGCCCCAGAGCCCCCAGATCGCCAAGCAGCTGCTCATGGTGGGCGGCTTCGACCGCTACTACCAGATCGCGCGCTGCCTGCGCGACGAGGACCTGCGCGCCGACCGCCAGTTCGAGTTCACCCAGCTCGACCTCGAGGCCAGCTTCGTCTCCCAAGAGGACGTGCGCCGGTTCGTCTCGCGCGCCGTGCTCGACGCGGCCGAGGCGGCGACGGGGGAGCGGCCCGGCGAGATCAGAGAGATGACCTGGGCCGAGGCGCTCGACCGCTACGGCACCGACAAGCCCGACCTGCGCTTCGACATGGCGCTCTGGGACCTCACGGCCGCCTTCGCCACGACCGGCGTGCGGGCCTTCCAGGCCCCCTGCGTGAAGGCCCTGCGCGTGCCGGGCGGGGCGAGCCTCAGCCGGAGCCGGCTCGACCAGCTGGTCGAGCGGGCGAAGGCCCTCGGGGCCAAGGGCCTCGCCTGGTTCCGGGTGGGCCCCGACGGCCTCGACGCGCCCCTCGCCAAGGTCCTCTCGCCCGAGGAGGCGGCCGCCCTCTCGTCGGTCGACGGCGCCGGGCCGGGCGACCTCGTCCTCGCGGTCGCCGACGCCCACGCCCTGGCCTGCCGCGTGCTGGGCGCGCTGCGCGTCGAGCTCGGGGCGCCGCCGGTCTCGGCCGGGCCGCACCGCTACGTCTGGGTGGTCGACTTCCCGATGTTCGAGGGCCTCGACGAGGAGGGCAACCCCGTGGCGGCCCACCACCCCTTCACCATGCCCCACCCCGAGGACCTCGAGCGACTGGGCAGCGACCCCCTGAGCGTGCGGGCCCAGTCCTACGACCTGGTCCTGAACGGCTGGGAGCTCGGCAGCGGCTCGGTGCGCGTGCACCGGCCCGACGTCCAGCGCGAGGTCTTCCGCTCGCTCGGGATCTCCGACGAGGAGGCCGAGTACCGCTTCGGGTTCCTGCTCGGGGC
>JAKAEP010000031.1 GCA_021818265.1 Actinomycetes bacterium | reverse complement strand
AGGCCAGCCGGTCAACCGGGGTCTGGCGGTGGCTGTCCCTCTCGCTGACCCCGCTGGGCGGGGCGTCGCAGTGGCAGGAGTCGGTTGCCCGCGAGGCCTGCGGTCAGGGTGGCCAGTGAAGTCGTTGAAAGACGGAGTCCCTGTGCGTGGTGGAGAAGGCCCCGCTCAGCCATGTGCGCCCGTTTCGCTCTCCGTCGGCCCACCTGACTCCTCGTGGACATCAAATGAAGTGTCCCGGCGACATTTCACGCAGGTGCACACGTGTGACCTCGCGCCAGGCCTCGCCGTGCGACCGGGACGCTGTAGGAGGGACCCCTCCCGCAAGCGCGGCTGAGCTGCGCCCGTTGATGGGTGCCATAATCGGCCGCGGCACCACACGGAGTCGGGGAGGAGATGGGGTCGCGTGAGAGTCCGAACCGTCGCGATCGCCATCGTGCTGGCCGTCGTGGTGTTGGCCTCGCCCCTCGCACCCACGCCAGCGAACGCGAGGACGCCCCGGTCAGAGCCCGCGCGAGCGGTGGGGTGCCCTCGTCTTCGCGCGATCCTGCTCCGCGCCGTGGTCATCCCTGGTGCGGCCGTCTACGGGGGCGTGCTCGTTCGCGTCGCGGTGACCTCGCCCGTTGCCTGCACGATGAGGGGCTATCCGACGGTCGCTGCCGAGCTCTCGAGCCACCGGATCGCACGCTCCGGCGACGCGCGAGACGGCTATCTCCCCGGAGGCGTGACCGCCAGCCGCTCCCCGCTCCCGCGCATCTCGGTCACGTCCCGCCTAGAGAAGGTGTCCTTCACCGTGCAGTGGGTGGGCGGCAACGGCCCGACGTGCCCTCACATCACGGCGGTCCGCTTCACGCTCCCGGGTTCTCGGGTCACCCTCACCGTGCGTTCGGTCCACGAGGGCGGCGTCGGGGTCATCTCGTGGTTCGGCGTCTACTGCGGCCACCTCCAGGTGCGGCCCGTCGTGAGCGGGCTCAGCGGAGCGGCCGGCTAGCCACGAATCCGCGTGATCCGGCGGCAGACCTTCGCCGTGGCGTCGAGCGGCGCTCCGAGAGGGGAGTACGCTCGCCGACGACGCCCTGGCCGGTGCGGTGTGCCACGGTTGCGGCACGCTCCGCGGTGTCGTCGCTCGGGCGGCCCGGGTCGGGAGGTGACGCCGTGAGGGTGGGTGTGCTCTGGCGGGGCCCTGCGGGCGAGTCGGCCCCGAGGGAGGACCGCGGCCTCGGCCCGCTCTTTCGGGCCCTCTCCGCCAACGGCGTCGAGGTCGTGCCCGTGCCCTACGACGAGTCGCGTCACGACGAGGTGCGCGCGCGGCTTCGCCCCCTCCCGGGCCTGCTCGTGTGGGTCAACCCGATCCAAGACGGCGTCGACCGTCGGCGGGTCGACGAACTGCTCGCCGAGGCCGAGGCCCGTGGCGCCTGGGTGTCGGCCGGCCTCCGGGCGGTGCACGCCCTGGGCACCAAGGAGGTCCTCTACCGAACCCGTTCGCTCGGGTGGGGCTCGGACGTCGAGCGCTACCGCACGCGGGCCGAGCTCGCCGACCTCCTCCCGGCGCGGCTCGAGCGCTGGCGCCGACTCGTCGTCAAGCAGGGCCGGGGCAACGGCGGCGACGGGGTGTGGTCGGTCGCGCTGGCCGACCCGGACGCGGCCGCCACCGCCGACGCGCGGGTCGAGGTGTGCGAGGCCCGGTCCCCACGGCGCCCGCCCGAGGTGATGGCGCTCGGGGCGTTCCTCGAGCGCTGTGGGCGGTCCCTCGAATGGTCCCGGGTCCTCGTGGACCAGCCGTTCCAGGCGCGCCTGGCCGAGGGGATGGTGCGCTGCTACCTCTCGCACGACGAGGTCGTCGGGTTCTGCCACCAGTGGCCCCAGGGGCTCCTCGCGCCTGACGCGCCCCCGCCCCCGAGCGAGCCCCGCCGCATGGAGCCGGAGGACGCCCCCCGCTTCCAGGGCCTGCGCGAGCGGATGGAGTCCGAGTGGGTGCCGTCGATGTGCGCGACGCTCGAGATCGCGCCGACGGACCTGCCGGTCGTGTGGGACGCCGACTTCTTCTACGGCGAGAGCGACGGCGCCTTCGTCCTGGGCGAGGTCAACGTGAGCGCCGTGTGGCCGTTCCCGCCCACGGCCTGCCCCAGGGTCGCGGCGAACGTCGCCGCGGCGCTCGCCTCCTTCGGGTCGACGCCGCCGAGCGGTGGGATCGGCGAGGGCGACCGGGGCCGCTAGCGCGCGGACCACCGGGCGAGCAGCCGCTCGGCCTCGGCGGCCATCTCGGCGACGACCTCCCGGGCCGGGCGCGCGCGGCGGAGCGCGCCGACGGCCTGGCCGGCGTAGACGTACGCGACGTCGAGGTCGCCGTCGCGCCGGGCGTCTTCGAGCGCGCGCCGCGCGTCGGGGTCGCCGGCGAGCTCGTCCTCGTGCCCCCTCCAGCGCCGCCAGAAGTCGTTGGCGAGGGCCCGTCCGGGGTAGCCCTCGGGCCAGGCGAGGCCCTGGGCGACGTCGAAGACGGTCGTAACGACCGTGTCGCCCTCGCCGGCCGCGAGCAGGCGCTCCACGGCCCGGGGGGCGAGTGCGGCCTCGGGGCTGGCGAGCAACGCCGTGCCCACCCAGGCGCCGGCGGCCCCGGCCGCGAGGGCGGCCGCGAGCCCCCGCCCGCTCGCGACGCCGCCGGCGGCGAGCACCGGGGCCTCGACGAGGTCGAGCACCGCCTCGAGCAGGGGCAGGGTCGCGACGCGGTCCCGGCCGTGGCCACCGGCCTCGGAACCGCGCGCGCCTCCTCGGCGTCCCCGACCTGGGTCGCCGAGGCGACCCCGGCGTCGCGCAGGCGCGCGACCCAGGGCATCCAGTCGCCGAAGCTCACCGAGACGAGCGAGGGCCCCGCGGCGAGCGCCGCGTCGAAGAGCTCGGGGCGCGCCTCGAGCGCCCAGGCCATGAGGCCGACGCCGAAGGGCCGGCCGGCCGCCGCGGCGAGCGCCCCCTCTGCGCGCACGGCCCCCACCGGGGTCGAGCTGCCGACGCCGACCATGCCGAGGCCCCCGGCACCGGACACCGCCGCCGCGAGCGCACCGCCGCCGACGTAGGCCATGGGTGCCCCGACGACCGGGACCTCGAGGCCGAAGCGGTCCGTGACCGCGGTCCTGAGCACGGGGCACCCCCTGGTCTCTGGTTACGGGCGAACCTTAACGACCGCTCGCCGGTCGCTCGCGTCAGCCCCTCGGGCGGGCGAGGAATCGGCGCAGCCGGTCGACGGGCCAGGCGGTCACGACGTCTTCGCGGCGGGCCCAGCCCCGCTGGGCCGTGGCCGCCCCCACGCGGATGCGATCGAGCTGGCTCGCCGCGTGGGCGTCGGAGGAGACGGCGAGGCGACAGCCCGCCTCGACGGCCCGGCGAACGAGAGGACCGTCGAGGTCGAGCCGGTCGGGCGCGGCGTTGACCTCGAGGGCGGTGCCGGTGCGCGCAGCCACCGCCAGGACCTCGTCCCAGTCGGCGTCGACCGGTCCGCGCCGCCCGAGCGCGCGGGCGCTCGGGTGGGCGAGCACGCCGACCGCCGGGTGCTCGAGGGCGCGCACGATGCGCGCGGTCATCGCCTCGCGCGACTGGCGCAGCGCCGTGTGCACCCCGGCTACCACGACGTCGAAGCCGGCGAGCACCTCGTCGGGCCAGTCGAGCGAGCCGTCCGGCGCGACGTCGACCTCGGTGCCGTGCAGCAGCGTCATCGAGCCGTGCGCCCCGAGCCGGCGCAGGCGCTCGCGCTGGTCGAGGACGCCCTCGAGGGTCACGCCGGGAAAGAGGCGCGGGCCGTGGTCGGTGACCGCGAGGTAGCGGTACCCGAGGGCGCGGGCCGCCGCCACCATCTCCTCCAGGCTCGAGACGCCGTCGGAGAGCGTCGTGTGGGTGTGCAGGTCGCCGCGCAGGTCGGCCGCCCGCAGGACCCGGGGCAGCGTGCCGGCGAGGCCGGCCTCGATCTCGCCGAGGTCCTCGCGCAGGGTCGGGGGGATCCAGGGCAGGCCGAAGGCGGCGTAGACGTCATCCTCGGTCCGGGCCGCGAGCACGCGACCCGTCGCCACCTCCACCAGGCCGTACTCGGAGAGGGAGCGGCCCTCGCGCACGGCGATCTCGCGCAGGTGGATGTTGTGGGCCCTCGAGCCGGTGAAGTACACGAGGGCCGCCCCGTAAACGGAGGGCTCGACGACGCGCAGGTCGACCTGGACCCCGCGGGTCGTGACGACCGAGGTCTTGGTCTCCCCGCGCACGAGGACCCGCCCGACGCCCGGGAGGCCCACGAAGGCCGCCATGACCGCGTCGGGGTCGGCCGAGGCCGCGAGCAGGTCGACGTCGCCGACGGTCGGGGCCATGCGCCGCAGCGAGCCCGCGTACTCGCAGCGCTCGACGGCCGGCTCGGCGCGCAGCCCGGCGAGGAGCTCCTCGGCGAGCGCGAGGGCGAGGTCGAGGCGGATCCGCTCGCCGGCGCGGTGGGCCTCCTCGACCGAGCGGGCGAGCGCCGCCTCGCTCCGGGCGCCCCAGCCGGGCAGGTCGCGCAGCCGGTGGCGGTGCAGCGCGTCGAGCAGGTCCGCACGCGAGGCGACGCCCAACGCCTCGTAGACCTGGCGGGCCCGCTTGGGCCCGAGGCCGGGCACGTCGAGCAGGTCACGAAGCCCGGCCGGGATCACCGCGCGCAGCTCGTCGAGCTCCTCGACGGTGCCGGTGCGCACGAACTCGACGATCTTCGCCGCGAGGTGCGTCCCCACCCCCGGGATGGCGTCGAGGTCGCGCTCGTCCATCTCGGTGACGTCGGTGGCCCAGCCCTCGACGGCGCGGGCGGCCCGCTCGTAGGCGCGCACCTTGAACGGCTCGCCGCCCGAGAGGGCGAGCAGCTCGGCGAACTCCTCGAGCATCTGGGCCGCCGCGCCGTTGGTCCGGGTCATCGCCCGCGGCCCCGCCGGGCCCTAGCCCATGACGACCACGGCCCGCCCGGTGAGGGTCCCGTCGTGGAGGCGCCGGTAGGCCTCGGGGGCCTGGTCGATGGTGAAGCGCTCGACGTGCACGCGCACCTGGTGGCGCCGGGCGAGCTCGATCACCTCGATGAGCTCGTCGCGGTACCCCCAGTAGGAGGTCACCACGGGCGACTCGTAGGGGGTCGCGAAGAAACCGACCGGCACCGTCGCCCCGCCCATGCCGAGACCGACGATGTGGAACTCGCCGCGGACCCCGACGAGCTGTTTGGACACGTCGAGGCTCGACTGGAAGCCGGCGAAGTCGAAGACCGCCTCGGCCCCGCGGCCGTGGGTCAGCTCGCGGACCTTGGCGACGACCCCGGGGTCGTCGGAGCGCAGGGCCTCGTCCGCGCCCGAGTCGAGGGCGAGCTTCAGTTTCGCGTCGTCCACGTCGAGGGTGACGACGCGCGCGCCCGACAGGGCCTTGATCATCTGGACCCCGACGTGGCCGAGGCCGCCCGCGCCGACGACGACGGCCGTCGAGCCGGCGCCGAGCACCGGCAGCGCCGACTTGATCGCGTGGTACGGGGTGAGCCCGGCGTCGGTGAGCGGCGCCGCCTCGGCCGGGTCGAGGTCGTAGATCGGCACCAGGTGGCGGGCGGCGTCGACGACCATGTACTCGGCCATCGCGCCCGGCGCGCCGAGGCCCGGCGGGAGGATCGCGAGCTCGGTCGCGCGCTCGCAGTAGTTCTCATGGCCCATGGCGCACTCGTGGCAGGTACCGCAGCCCCACGGGCCGTAGACGGCGACGGCGTCGCCGACCGCGACCCCGGTGACCCCGGCGCCGAGCTCGGCGACGACGCCCACGCCCTCGTGTCCGAGGGTGAGCGGCAGCGCGCCGAAGGCGTACTGCTCCTTGGGGATGCTCATCAAGAAGACGTCCGAGTGGCACAGCCCCGCGGCCGTGACCCGGAGGAGGACCTGGCCCGGGCCCGGGGTGGGCCGGTCGATCTCGACGACCTCGGGGTGCTGGCCGAACTCGCGATACTGCACTGCCTTCATGGCGTTCCGCCTCTCTCCCGGGGCGGCCGGTCCCCTGACGGGGCGGCACCCGGGACCACCCCATCCTGGTCGCTCGGGCGGCGCGCGCGCCGGGCCGATGGTCCCGGGGCCCCGAGCGCGCGGGCGGCGGCGTGGCTACCCTGGGCCGGACGCGGTCGAGAGGGGGAGAGATGGCGGCGACGAGGGAGGACGGGCAGATGCTGCTCGGCCTGTTGGAGTTCGGGGTGAGCCTGGGGGCGATGGAGGCGGCGCGGACCGTCTTCGACGATTCCTTCGACCCCGCGACGGCGAGCCTCGACAACGAGGACGTGGGCAAGGTCCTCATGTTCAACGAGACGCTCGGCACCTTCGTGAAGAACGGGCTCGTCGACGCGGCGCTCGTCCACGACATGTGGTGGGTCGAGGGCATCTGGAGGCGGGTCGGGCCCTACGCGCTGCGCGTGCGCGAGTCGGCCGGCGAGCCGCGCCTCTACGAGAACTTCGAGTGGCTCGCCACGAACCCGCCCGGCGCCTAGCGAAGGTCGTCGAGCACGTAGGCGCTCGGGGCGCTCCAACCGACGAGGTCGGGACGGCTCATGCGCACCCCGAGGAACTGCGTGCGCCAGCCCCACCCCGAGAGCGCCGCGTACGCGGCGGTGCGTCCGGTGTCGACCCCGGCCTCGATCGTGGCGAGGCCGGCGCGGTGGGCGAGGGCCTCGACGTCTGAGAGGAGCGCGGCGAAGTCCCCCGACGCTGAGGGGCCCGGCGCGACGGCGGCGAACTTGACGTAGCACACCCCCGAGGCCGCCTCGCCGGCCCCGAGGTGGCAGAGCGCGAAGCCCCGGCCGTCATCGAGGACGACGACGTCGCCGATGCCCTGGCCGAGGACGGCTGCGACCTCGCGCGAGAGGTCGAGGCCGGGGTAGAGGGCGCCCGAGACCGCGGCGAGCGCGGCGAGCTCTGACGGCCCCGCGCCCACCCCGGCGAGGGTCGTGGGCGCGCGGTCGCTCGGGGCGACGGCGCGGGCCATCACCGCGACGAGGTGCTGGGGCGCGAAGCCGAATCGGTGGTAGAGCATGACGTGCTTGGGGCTCGACGGGAAGGTGAAGAGCCCGGTGAGGGTGGCCCCCGAGGCGTCGACGCGCGCGAGCGCCGCCCCGATGAGGGCCCGCCCGACCCCGGAGTCCCAGCGCTCGGGGGCGACGGCGAGCGGCCCGAGGACGCTCGCGCTGCCCCAGCGCACCACCTGGACCGCCCCGACGAGCGCGTCGCCTTCGAGGGCGACGAGGGTGTCCTCAGGGGAGTGGCGGGCCCGGGTGCGCACGACGTCGGCGTCGCCGAAGGCCTGGGTGGGGTCGGGCAGCCCGAGGAACGTCCCGAAGGCCACGCGGACCAGCCGGTCGACCGCGTCGAGCTCGTCGGGTCCGACCGCGCGGATCTCCACCGCCCGGAAAGTAGTGCGGCGGCTCAGCCCGGCGCTCGACGGGGCCAGGGCCGGTAGTCGAAGGCGCACTCGGCGAGTCCGTCGCCCCGGTGGCGGGCGGCGGAGCCGCTCTGGGAGCGCCTGGGCCCCACGAAGGCGTAGCGGGTGACTCGGGCTGTCACCGCCTCGCTGAAGCCCCCCTCGACCAGGGTGGCGACGTCGGACTCGAGACCTTCGACGAGGCGATCGGGGTCCTCGTCGCACGCGTCGCACCCGCACGAGGGGTACGAGATGAGACACGTCCGCCCGTAGAGGGCGCTGACCCCGGGGAAGGGCGTCGCGGCGAGGGTGAGGGGGGCGGCCCCGGGGTCGTCGGGGACGAGCCGGATCACCCAGAGCGCGCGCGCGGTGAGCCCGGGCCCGAGGTCGTCGGGGCCGACGGGTCCGCGCGCGACCCGGTAGTCGCGCTCGAGGCGCGCGACGAGCTCGGCGGCGCGCTCGACCACGACCCCGTAGCGCTCGGGGGCGCTGACCCGCCCGTAGGCCTCGGGCGCCGGCTCGTCGTGGTCCATGTGGGCATCCTGGCACGCGTCGCCACGGGGGCGGGCGCCGCGGCGGGGGCGACCCCAGGACGAGGGGCCTACGACCCTTCGGTGGGCGCGTGGGGGAGAATCGTGACGTGCGCCACGCCTGGGTCCCTCGCCGGAGCGCTCCGGTCGGTCGTCGCGTGTGGGGTGCGCGCGGGCTCCTCGCGGGCCTCGCCGCCGCGGCCGTCCTCGCGCTCGGCCCGAGCGCCGGGGCGGCGACGTGGTCGTGGCGGGCCGCCGGCACCCTGGCCGACCCGGTCGTCTGCCCCCGGCCGGGCCACGCGCTCGGCCGGACGATCTGCGCCTACCGCCTGCCCGACGCGCCGCGCGCGAGCGCGAACGAGGTCATCACCGTGACGGTCACCAACGGCGCCTCGCGGCGCGCCTGCTACGGGCTCTCGGTCTCGACCAGCGTGGCCGCGGGGCTGCGCCAGCTCTGCGTGGGCGCGCACCGCACCGGCCGGCTGCGCCTCGCGGGACCCGCGCGCACCTGGCGCGCGACGCGCCTCGAGCTCTTCGCCACCAGCGGCTCGGCGAACCGGCCCATCGCCCCCCAGCGGGCCGTAGGGCGCAGCCCCTACGTGGTGCGCGCCGCGTCGTGACGGCCCTCGACGACCTCGTGGAGCGCCGCCTCCTCACCGGGCTCGCCCTCGTGGGGGCCGGGGCGAACGTCGTGATGCAGCTCTCGCTCGCCCCGGTCGGGCGGGCCGTGCTCGAGAGCCGGGTCGAGTCCGGGGCACTCACCCGTCACCCGGTCAAGCGCACCCGCACGACGCTCAGCTACCTGGCCCTCGCGATGTGCGGCACCGAGGACGAGCGCGCCTGGCTCGCCCGGGAGGTGAGCCGCCAGCACCGCGGGGTGCGCTCGGGCGAGACGAGCCCGGTCGCCTACGACGCCTTCGACCCGGCGCTCCAGCTCTGGGTCGCCGCCTGCCTCTACCGGGGCGGGCTCGACGTCCTCGCCCTCTACGGCGAGGCGCCGGACGAGACCACCCTCGACGCCCTCTACGAGCGCTCGGCCCGCCTCGCGACGGCCCTGCAGGTGCCCCCCGGGGCCTGGCCGGCGACCCGCGCCGACTTCGACGCGTACTGGGACGCGCGTCGCGCCGAGCTCTCGGTCGACGAACCGACCCGGCGCTACCTGGTCGACCTGCTCACCCTGGGCTTCGTGCCCCGGCCCCTCGCCCGGCTCCTCGGCCCCTGGCACGCCCGGGTGAGCCTCGCCCTGCTCGACCCGCCCTTCAGGGCGCTGCTCGGGCTCGACCTCGGCGCGGCCGAGGAGGCCCGGGCCCGCCGCCAGCTGGCCGGCCTCGCCCGCCTCTACCGGCGGTTGCCGGCGTCCCTCGCGCGCGTGCCGTTCAGCTGGGCGCTCGCCGACGCCCGCGCCCGCCGGGTGCGGGGCCGGGCGCTCACCTGATCAGCCCTGGACGTAGCGCACGCGGCAGCGCTGGCCGTGCGTGAAGACGAGGGTGAAGACGAAGACGCCGTTGCGCGAGCCGCGGCGCACGCTCACGTGCAGGACGAGCAGGTTGCCGGTGTCGTGGGCGACGACCGCCCGGGTGCCGGGGTGGCTCGTGACCCGGGGTCGGCCGTAGAAGCCCGAACCGGTGACCGTGAGGATCCGGGTGCGCCCGGCGATGGCCCGGCCGATGACCGCCACGGCGCGCGGCGGCGAGGGCAGGGTGGTGGTCGTGGTGGGCGGCGGGGGCGTCGTCGTCGTGGTCGTGGCGGCCGCCGGGGTCACCGTCAGGGTGAAGGCGAAGGTGCCCGCGTCACCGGTCGTGTCGGTCACCGTGCCGGCCACGGGGTAGGTCCCCGGCGCGAGGGTGCCCGACGCCGTGACCAGGCCGGTCGGAGAGACGACGAGGGCGGGCTGGCCGGAGGTCTGGGCGTAGGTGATCGGCCCGAGGTTCGCCCCCACGTCGAGCTGGACGCTGTAGGTGGCGCTCTGGTCGGCCGACACGCTCGCGCGCAGCGGCTGGCGCTGGACGAGCTGGCCGACGGTGAGGGTGAAGGTGAAGGTCCCGGTGTCGCCCAGGCTGTCGCTCACCGTGCCGCCGGCGCTGTAGGTGCCCGCGGGCAGCGTCCCCGAGGTGGTGAGCAGGCCGCTCGCCGAGACGAGCAGCTGGGGCTGGCCCGAGGTCTGGACGAAGGTCGGTGCGACGACCGGGCTGGTGGCGCTCATGGCGAGCTGGGCGGAGTAGTGGGCCGACCCGCTGACCTTGACCCGTCCGGTCGTGGGCGGCTGCTGGACGAGCTGGCCCACGTCGAGGGTGACCTGGAAGCTGCCGGTGTCCCCGGAGGCGTCGGTGATCGTCCCGGTCGCGCTGTAGCTGCCCTGGGGCAGGGCGCCCGAGGTGGTGAGCAGGCCGCTCGCCGAGACGAGCAGCTGGGGCTGGCCGGTGCTCTGGGCGTAGGTGACCGCGCCCGAGGCGTTGTCGGCCACGAGCTGCTGGCTGAAGCCGAGCGACCCGGCCGCCGAGACCGAGATCGTTACGGGCGCCTCCACGAGGCCGCAGGCGTAGTCGCCGTCGTAGCCCAGGGACGGGTATTGGATCAGGGCCACCCGGCCGCCGGTGAACGAGGTGGTGGTGCAGGCGTCGACGGCCTGGGTGAGGTTCGCCGCGAGCCCGGGGACCCACACCGGGATCCCGGCGAAGGCCGAGGTCACCCCCATGATCGCCGTCCACTGGCGCACCGTCGAGTAGATGCCGACCTGGGTCGCCCCCACGCTCTGGAGGTAGCCGAGCATGCCCTGGAGGGAGGCCTGGTCGTAGGACTGGGTGGACGCGTTGTTCGCGTAGAGGCCCTCGGTCGTCTCCCACTGGTTGCCCGTCTCGACGTCGAGCCACCAGTGTGCGGCGTTGGCGGCCGCGCCCGGGGAGGTCGCGCCGTCCTGGGCCTCGGCGCTGAGGACCGCGGCGTAGGACGCTTCGGCCATGTTCCAGCCGTAGTCGTAGGCGCAGGCGGTGGAGTTGTTCCCCGTGCAGGCCTGGGGGGTGGCCTGGCTCACGGGCCAGTTCACGGCGCCGGCCGGGCCGGGGTTCTGGGTGTTGAGGTAGAAGGCCGGGGCGGCGTTGGCGGCGTCCTGGGCCCACACGAGCTCGAAGGCGAGGCACGGGTTGGTGGAGAAGCCGTGCCCGTTGTTCACCCCGACGATCCCGAAGCCGGGGCCCGTGGGCAGGGCGTGGCCGCACTGGGGGAAGCTGACGTCGAAGCCGACCGACACCGGGGAGGGCGCCGTGGCGGCCGAGGCGCTGACGGGGCTCGCCAGGCCCACGAGGCACAGGGCGAGGAGGAGTCGGCGCAGGGGACGCGGCACCCCATCGAATCTACGACGACGACCCGGGCCGCTCGGGCCCCGCGCTTTACAAGCCCCTGTGTTCACCAGCCGCCGGGCTGGCAGCCGTACTGGTCGGGCACCCAGCCGCCGGTCACGCGCATGCCCACGAGCACCTGGGCGAGCCGGCCGGCCTGACCGGCGACCGAGGCGAACTGGCGGCCGCCGTACTGGGCCCAGGTGGAGTTGAGGAATCCGATGCCCGAGTACACGGGCCCGACCATGTGCCAGTTGCCGTTCACCTCGCACACCGCCACGCGCTGCCACTGGTCGAGCAGGCCGCCGAGGGTCGTGCGGCGCTGGGCGGCCAGGCGCACCACGGCCCGTCGAAGCGACCGGGCCCGCACGAGCGCGGGGCTCGGCGGGTGGGCGATATGTCGCACCACCCGGGCCGGGGCGGGGGCCGCGTGGTCGGGCGCGTGGGCCGCCGTGATCGTGGCGGGCACGGCCGCCGCCGTCACGACCGACATCATCACCGCCGGCAGTCTTCGTCGCATGGTCACTCCTTGTCCCGGGCGCGTTCGGGCACCCGTCACGGCGTTGTGCGTCCCGTGGGTTGGTGGGAGGCGGGTCACTCGGTCCACCCCGGGGGTGCGGCGACCTCACGTCAGCGCGTGATCGGCCCATTCTAGGGGGTGACGGGGGTCGTCCGTGACCATGCACCCCTATTGACCAGGAGTTATGTTTTCAGATTGTCGCTCCGAGGGCCGTCGGAGGGCTCCCTAGCTGTTGCTCCCAGCCACGTTGGTCACGCGGCTGATGGGAGGTCCCCCGACGGCCGTGTGGTAGCGACGAGTGTTGTAGCGCTCGAGGAACCTGTCAAGTTCCTTCGCCCGGGCGGCGTCCGAGCGCCAGACGCGGGCGTAGGCCCACTCGTCGGCCAGGGTGCGGTTGAAGCGCTCGACCTTGCCGTTGGTCTGGGGGTGGTAGGGCCGGGTGCGGGTGTGGGTGACCCCGAGCTCAGCGAGGAGCCGGGCGAAGCGCTTCGAGCGATAGCCGGTGCCGTTGTCGCTGAGGACCCGCTCGACGTCGATCCCGTGGTCGGCGAAGAAGTGGATCGCCCGCTCCATGAAGGCGACGCAGCTCTCTTGGCCCTCGGGGCCGGCGAACTCGGCGTAGGCGAGGCGGCTGTAGGCGTCGATGGCCGAGTGGACGTGGGTGTAGCCGAGGCCCCGTTTGGACATCGAGCCGTTCCTCGTGCCGGCTCGCCCCCAGGCCCGATGTCCCCCGCCCTCGGGGATGCGCGCGAGCTTCTTCACGTCGACGTGGACGAGCTCGCCGGGCCGGCGGGTCTCGATGCGCCGGATGACCCGCCCGGTCGGCCGGTCGAGGAACTTGAGCCGGCTCATCCCGTGGCGCACGAGGACCCGGTGGATCGTCGAGGCCGGGACCCCGAGCTCGAAGGCCAGCTGGTGGGGACCGACCCGGCGCTTGCGCCTCGCCCGCAGGATCCTCGCCTCGAGGGCCGGCGGCGTCTGGTGGGGGCAGGAGTGGGGACGGCTCGAGCGGTCCTCCAGACCCGCCGGGCCCTCGGCCGCGAAGCGGTGCCACCACTTCGCCGCGCACTGGCGGCTGATCTGCATCGACTCGGCCGCGGCGGTGATCGTCCAGCCCGACTCGATGCGCTGGCAGAGCCGCAGGCGGCCCTGAGGGGTCAAGGGAGCATTACGGTGCAAAGCGACCTCCTTGGGTTTGTGTGTGCTTCGACAGCTCCACACTGGCCCAAGGAGGCCTCTCAGTTCACGTGACCAACGTGCCTAGGAACTACAGCTAGCGGTCCCGGTCGCCCTCGCCGTCCCCACCGCTCGTCGGCGTCCACCGGCGGGAGGCGAGCGCCGCGGCGACGTTCGCCGCGACCGTCGGGCAGGCCGTGGGCGGGAACGGCCACACGGCGCTCACGTTGACCTCGCCCAGGACGAAGGCGCCGTCGCTCTCGCCGTAGAAGAAGTCGGCGTCCCACACGACCGGCAGGTC
>JAKAEP010000030.1 GCA_021818265.1 Actinomycetes bacterium | reverse complement strand
AGGCGCTCGCGCGCGCGGGCCTCGCCACGTCGGTCCGGGTCCTCGACGACTCGGCGCGCACCGCGGCCGACGCGGCGGCGGCCCTGGGCGTGACGGTCGGCCAGATCGCCTCGTCGATCGTCTTCCGGCTCCCCGACGACCACCCGCTGCTCGTGATCACGAGCGGTCGCCACCGGGTCGACACCGCAAAGGTGGCCGCCGCCCTCGGCCACGTCGAGCTGCGCCGGGCCGACGCCGACTACATCCGGGCCTGGACGGGCTTCGCGATCGGCGGGGTGAGCCCGGTGGGCTGGAGCAGCTCGATCTCCGCCGGGATGAGCGCGACGGGCTACCCGAGGGAGGCGACCGTCGTGGTCGACGAGGCGCTCGGCGACTACGACGTCGTCTGGGCCGCCGCCGGCCACCCCCACGCCGTCTTCCCGACGACCTACGAGGACCTGGTTCGCGCGACCGGCGCGACGCCCCTCGCGGTGGCCGAGGACTGACGACCCGAGGGCCACAGCCGCTGCTGGCAGACTGGCGGGGTGGGCACACCGGACGGGGCGACCGTCGACCGCTACCTCGCGAGTGCCCTCCTCGAGGACGACCCGGTGCTCGAGGCCGCTATCGCGGCGAGCGACGAGGCGGGCCTCCCGCCGATCGCCGTCTCACCGCTCCAGGGCCGCCTCCTCGGACTGCTCGCGCGCGCCATGGGCGCCCGTCGGGTCCTCGAGGTCGGGACGCTCGGCGGCTACTCCGCCATCTGCCTCGCCCGGGGGCTCGCCCAGGGCGGCCGCCTCGTCACCGCCGAACTCGAGCCCCACCACGCCGAGGTGGCGCGCGTCAACCTCGCGCGCGCCGGCCTCGCCGACCGGGTCGAGGTCCGCGTGGGCCCCGCGAACGAGACGCTGAGGGCGCTCGCCCGCGAGGGGGCGGAGCCCTTCGACCTCGTCTTCATCGACGCGGACAAGTCGGGCTACCCGGAGTACTTTGAGCTCGCGCTCGGGCTCGTGCGGGTCGGCTCCGTGATCGTCGCCGACAACGTCGTGCGCGACGGCGAGGTCGCCGACGCCGACTCGGCCGACGAGGCGGTTCGGGGGGTTCGCCGGTTCCTGGAGCGGGTGGGCGGCGAGCCGCGCGTCGAGGCGACGGCGATCCAGACGGTCGGGGTCAAGGGCTACGACGGGTTCGCCGTCGTCGTGGTCGTGGCGTGACCGACCCGGAGGTCTACACCCACGGTCATCACGAGTCGGTGCTACGCAGCCACCGCTGGCGCACCGCCGAGAACTCGGCCGCCTTCGTGCTCGCGCACCTCACGCCGGCGGCGCGCGTGCTCGACGTGGGGTGCGGGCCGGGCACGATCACGGCCGACCTCGCGCGGCGCGTGCCCGACGGGTCGGTTCTCGGGATCGACCGCAGCGCGGCGGTCGTGGAGGCGGCCCGTTCGGAGCACGCGGCGGCGAACCTGACCTTTCGGGCGGGCGACGTCTACGCGCTCAACCTGGAGGACGCCTCGTTCGACGTGGTCTACGCCCACCAGCTGCTCCAGCACCTCACCCGGCCGGTCGACGCGATCGTCGAGATGCGCCGGGTCCTGCGTCCCGGGGGGCTGCTCGCGGTGCGCGACGCCGACTACGGCGGCTTCCTCTGGGCGCCGGCGGACCCCGTCCTCGACCGCTGGAACGACGCCTACCACCGGCTGGCCCGGCTCAACGGCGCCGAGCCCGACGCCGGGCGCCATCTGCCGGGCTGGGTGCGGGCGGCGGGCTTCGTCGCGCTCGAGGTGACCTCGTCGACCTGGACCTACGCGAGCGCGGCCGAGCGCCGCTGGTGGGGCGGGCTGTGGGCCGAGCGGGTGACCGAGAGCGACCTCGCCCGCCAGCTGCTCGAGCACGCGCTGTGCGACGGGGCCGAACTCGAGGCGTTCGCCGCCGCCTTCACGCGCTGGGCGGCGAGCCCCGACGGGATCTTCATCGTGCCCAACGTCGAGGTCGCGGCTCGCCGCTAGGGGTCCTCCCCGGCGTGGCTTAGAGTGAGGTCGACGAAGGAGCGGCATGCCCTACGGCGACATGGACGTGGCGGCGAGCCCGCTCGAGCTGATCGGCCGCACCCCGATGGTGCGCCTGACCAAGGTCGTCGACGGCGTGGCCTGCGACGTCATCGCCAAGCTCGAGACCACGAACCCCGGGGGCAGCGCCAAGGACCGGCCGGCCCTGACCATGGTCGAGGCCGCCGAGCGCGACGGCCTGCTCGGCCCGGGCTCGACCATCATCGAGCCGACGAGTGGTAACACCGGGGTGGGCCTGGCCATCGTCGCCGCCCAGCGCGGCTACTCGTGCGTCTTCGTGATGAGCGACAAGATGGCGCCCGAGAAGATCGACGTCCTGCGCGCCTACGGGGCGCAGGTGGTGGTCTGCCCCACGGCCGTGCCGCCCGAGCACCCCGACTCCTACTACTCGACGGCCGAGCGGCTCACCCGTGAGACCCCCCACGCCTTCCGGCCCGACCAGTACTCCAACCCGAACAACCCCCGCGCCCACTACGAGACGACCGGGCCCGAGATCTGGGAGCAGACCCGCGGGCGGGTGACCCACTTCGTCGCCGGCGCCGGGACCGGCGGCACCATCTCGGGCGTCGCCCGGTACCTGAAGGAGCAGAACCCGTCGGTCCAGGTGATCGCGGCCGACCCGGAGGGCTCGGTCTTCTCCGGTGGGGCCGGCCGTCCGTACCTCACCGAGGGGGTGGGCGAGGACTTCTGGCCGGCCAACTACGACCCGTCGCTCGTCGACCGGGTCGTGCCGGTGTCCGACGCCGACGCCTTCGCCATGGCGCGCGCGGTGACGCGTCGCGAGGGGCTCCTGATCGGGGGCTCGGGCGGCACGGCGGTCGCGGCCGCGCTGCGCGTCGCTCGGGGCCTGCCGGAGAGCGCCGTCGTCGTCGTGCTCATCCCCGACTCGGGCCGGGGGTACCTGTCCAAGATCTTCAACGACACCTGGATGACCGAGTACGGCTTCTTGCGACCGCACGACGTGGACGACGTCGGGGACGTGCTGGCGGCCAAGCGGGCCCGACCGGGCGAGGGGCTCGACGACCTGGTGCTCGTGACCGAGGACGTGCTGGTGCGCGACGCGATCGCCCTCATGCGGGCGAAGGACGTGAGCCAGTTGCTCGTGACGGTCACCGACGAGCTGCCCCTCGCCGCGAAGGAGGTCTCGGGCTCGCTCAGCGAGCTCGGCCTGCTCGAGGCGACGACCCGTGACGCGTCGGTGCTCGGGCTCCGGTCGAAGGACGTGGCGGACCCCCCGCTGCCCATGGTGGGGGTCGGGATGCCCGTCACCGACCTGACCCGCGAGCTCTCGCGCACGGCCGGGGTCCTCGTGCTCGACGGCGGCCATCCGGTGGGCGTCCTCACGCGGTCGGACCTGTTGAGCTTCCTCGAGCAGCGGAGGGCCGGATGAGCGGATTCAACACGCGCGCGATCCACGTGGGCTCCGAGCCCGACGCCACCGGAGCCGTCAATCCGGCCGTGTACCTCACCTCGACCTACGCTCAGGAGGCGGTCGGGGTGCCGCGCTTCGCCGACTACTCCCGGGTGGACAACCCGACCCGTCACGCGCTCGAGGACTGCCTGGCCGACCTCGAGGGGGCCGAGTGGGGCGTGGCCTTCGCCTCGGGACTGGCCGGCGAGGACGCCCTCCTGCGCACGCTGGCCCCGGGGGACCACGTCGTGCTGGGCAGTGACGCCTACGGCGGAACCTACCGGCTGCTCACGCGGGTCTTCGGCGCCTGGGGGGTCGAGGTGACCTGCGTCGACCTCGCCGACCTCGACGCGGTGGCCGCGGCGATGCGGCCCTCGACGCGGGTCGTCTGGGCCGAGACGCCCAGCAACCCGCTGCTCGGGATCGCCCCGATCGGCGCCCTGGCCGACCTCGCCCACGCCCACGGGTCCCGCCTGGTGGTGGACAACACCTTCGCGACGCCGTACCTCCAGCGTCCCCTCGAGCACGGCGCCGACGTCGTCGTGCACTCGACGACCAAGTACTGCGGCGGCCACTCCGACGTCGTGGGGGGCTTCGTCGCCACGAGCGACGAGGAGCTGGCCGAGCGGCTGCGCTTCCACCAGTACGCCATCGGCGCGGTGCCGGGGCCACTCGACTGCTACCTCGTGCTGCGCGGGCTGAAGACCCTCGGGGTGCGCATGGAGCGCCACTGCCAGAGCGCCGCCACCGTGGCCGACTTCCTGGCCGGGCACCCGGCCGTCGAGCGCGTCTACTACCCGGGCCGCGCGGACCACCCGGGCCACGAGGTCGCGCGCCGCCAGATGTCGGACTTCGGCGGCATGGTGAGCTTCACCGTGGTCGGTGGCGACGAGGCCGCGCGCGAGGTGTGCGAGGCGACGCGCGTCTTCACGCTGGCCGAGTCGCTGGGCGGCGTGGAGAGCCTGATCGAGCTGCCGGCCGCGATGACCCACGCCTCGACCAGCGGATCGGTGCTCGAGCCCCCCGCCTCGTTGATCCGCCTCTCGGTCGGCCTCGAGGACGTCGACGACCTCATCGAGGACCTGGGCGAGGCGCTGGGCTGAGCGGCCGGCCACTCCTCGCCCCGTCACGCCCGGGGGCCGTCGCTAGGGTTGGCCCGGGGGAGTGATGGGCGCACGGGTCAGGGTCTTGGGCTTCTCGGTGTCGCGCGACGGCTACGGCGCCGGGCCCCACCAGAGCGAGCGTGAGCCGCTCGGCGAGGGCGCAAGGGTGCTGCACGAGTGGATCTTCGCCACGCGGAGCGGCCGGGCCATGATCGGGCTCGAGGGCGGGAGCGAGGGCGTCGACGACGCCCACTTCCGTCGCGACGTCGACGCCGCGGGCGCGACGGTCATGGGCCGCAACATGTTCGGCCCCGAGAGGGGGCCGTGGTCGCGCGACCCGTGGCGGGGCTGGTGGGGCGAGGAGCCGCCCTTCGGCCACCCGGTGTTCGTCCTCACCCACTTCGAACGTGAGCCGCTCACGCTCGGGGCGACCACGTTCCACTTCGCCACCGGGGCGCTCGCCGACGTGGTCGCCCAGGCTCGCGACGCCGCGGGGGGCCGTGACGTGGTGATCGGGGGAGGAGTGGCGACCGTGCGGACCGCGCTGGCCGAGGGACTCGTCGACGAGGCGCGTCTCGCCCTCGTCCCGGTGGAGCTGGGCGTCGGCGAGCGACTGCTCGAGGACCCGTCGCGATGGCCCGACGGCTACGTCGAGGCGGGGCGCGCCGAGGGCGAGGGGGTCACCCACGTGCGACTGGTTCGCGCGCCGTGAGCCTCGAGGTCGCGCGCGCCGGGGTCGGCGACGCCGCCGTCCTCGCGGCCCTGCGCTTCCGGTGGCGCACCGAGGAGGCGGGCGAGACCGGCCCGTCGGCCGAAGAGTACGCGGCGGCGCTCGCGGAGTGGATCGCGGCCCATCGCGCGAGCCACGTGGCCTACTTGGCGCGCGAGGGCGGCGTCGCGATCGGTGAGGCGTGGCGAGCCACCGTCGATCGGGTCCCGGGCGTGGCCAACCCGCGGCGCTACAGCGCGTTCGTCCAAGCCGTCTACGTGGCGCCCGAGCAACGGGGACGGGGCGTCGGCGCGGCCCTGGTGGGCCGGCTGGTCGAGGAGGCCCGCGACGAGGGCTTCGACTACCTGGTCGTGCACCCGTCGCGCCGCTCGTTCGCCTTCTACCGCCGGCTCGGCTTCGCGGACGCCGATCGCGCCCTGGAGCTGCGCTTCAGCTAGCGCGGTCCTCAATCTCCCAGGCGTGGTCGAGGACGTGCCAGGCGATCCGTCGCAGCGCGTAGCCGGCGGGCCACCTCGCCTCGGGCTCGTCGCGGGTCAGCGCCCCCGCGAGGGCCGCGCGCTGTTCGGCCCACGGGGTGCGCGGGGGGACCGGGTGGCCGGTCCGAGACGCGTAGGCCCGCTCGGCCTCGCGCACGTGCTCGACGATGGCGTCGCGGTCTCGGCCGCCCCCACGGGGCCCCGTGCGAAGTCGCGCGGGTGCGCGGGCGACGACGCCGTCGAAGTAGCGCCAACAGTCCTCGAGGCGCTCGATGTGGCGGCGTCGCTCCGCGCGCGAGGGCATGAGGTGGTCCTCGGGCCAGACGGCGTCCGGCGCCCCGAAGTCGGTGGTGGAGGTCCCGGCCACGACCCCGACGACCTCGAGCGGCCCGGGCCGGAAGGCGATCGACGGGACCGCGCGGTACCGGTCCCGGTACTCGAGGAGCGCCGCCAGGGCCGCCTCGCGCCCGCGCCCCCGTCGGCACCACCCGGGCCAGTCGAGGGCGACGGCGAAGACCCAGGTGGTGCCCTCTTCGAGATAGACGCGTGCCGGCATCCCGGCCGAGTCTCGCCGTCGGCGAGGTGCGCGTCAAGGGTCTAGCCTCGCGCCGTGACCCTGGACCGCTCTCTCGCCCTGGCCGCAATCGAGTCCCACGCCCACGCCGTGGCCGTGACCGCGCCGAGGTCGTGGGGAGCCCCGATCGAGGGCTGCCCCGGGTGGAGCGCCGAGGACGTCGTGCGCCACCTCTGCGACGTGCACTGGTTCTGGGAGCGGATCGTCGCGGATCGGCTCGACGCCCCTCCGGAGGGGGGCCATCCCGCGACGCCCGGGCTCGACCGGCTGGCCGGGCACTTCGAGGAGGGGGCGGCGCGCCTCGTCGCCACCCTCGCCGCGGCCGACCCGGACGCGTCGGTGTGGACGTGGGCCCCGGCGCAGCGCGACGTGGCCTTCGTCACCCGCCACCAGGTCCAGGAGATGGCCGTCCACCACTTCGACGTGGCGTCGGCCCTCGGCGAGCCGTGGTCGATGTCGCCGCCCGTGGCCGCCGACGCGATCGAGGAGTTCCTGACCTTCTCCGTCTCGAGCCCGCTGGATCCCGCGGACCCCCCGCGGCCGCCGCTCGGGGGCCGGCTCGGGCTCGTCGCGCGCGACGCGGACGCGGCGTGGACCGTCGTCGACGCTGGTGGCGGCACCGTCACCTGGTCGCGCGGCGTCGACGGACCGTCCGACGCGCTCGAGGCCGACGCCGCGCGCCTCCTCCTGTGGCTCTACGGGCGCGTCGAGGTCGACGGCGACGAGACGGCTCGAGGGCTGGGCACCCGCCTGCGCGCGCTCGCCTTCACCGACTAGGGCCGTCGGTGCGGCACTAGAACGGTGGCATGAGCGTCGCGCAGATCACCCCGGCGCGCGCGTCGTCGGTCGGTGGGCTCGCGGTGCGCCGCGCCCTGCCCACGCGCGGCCGGCGCACCGTCGGCCCGTGGTGCTTCCTCGACCACCTCGGTCCCGCGACGTACCGCGAGGACCTGCGCTACGACGTGGCCCCCCACCCCCACATCGGCCTCCAGACCGTGACCTGGCTGCTCGAGGGCGCGATGGTGCACCGTGACAGCCTCGGCAGCGAGCAGCTGATCCGCCCCGGCCAGGTCAACCTCATGTCGGCGGGCGACGGGGTCGTCCACTCCGAGGAGAACCCCGGGCTCGACCACGGTGAGCTCCACGGCGTCCAGCTGTGGCTCGCCCAGCCCGACACGACCCGTCGCGGGGCCCCGGCCTTCGCGCACCTCGAGGACCCGCCCCGCCTCGAGCTGGGCCGGGGGTCCGCCACGCTGGTCGTGGGGGCCTCGATGGGGATGGCCTCGCCGATGCGCGGCGACGCCGACGGCCTCGCGCTCGAGCTGCGCCTCGCCCGGGGCACGACCGCGGTGGCCCTCGAGCCCGCCTTCGAGCACGCCCTGCTCGTCGCCGAGGGCGAGGTGGTCCTCGGGGGCGAGGCGGTCGCCCCGGGCTCGCTGGCCTACCTCGAGCCCGGCGCGGACGAGGTCGACCTCGTCACCCACGAGGGGGCCGTGGCCCTGCTCATCGGCGGCACCCCCTTCCCCGAGCCGGTCGTGATGTGGTGGAACTTCGTCGCGCGCAGCCACGAGGAGATCGCGCGGGCTTACGAGGCCTACCTCAAGCACGACGAGCGGTTCGGGGAGGTCGACTCGTCGCTCGCGCGCCTCGAGGTCACCCCGCCCCCGTGGTTCGCCTCGCGGCGCTGAGCGGCAGCGACGGTCCCCGGGGCGCGACGGCCCGCCCGTAACGTGGACGGGTGCCCGCCTTGACCCACACCCTCGCGGTGACCTGGTCGCCGTTCGTCTTGGTGGCGGGCCTCCTGCTCATCGGTCAGGTGGCCGCCGGCGAGGGCCTCTTCACGCTCGTCGGGTCGTGGTGCGCGCGCGTGCCCGGCGGCGCGCGGGCGAGCCTCGTCGTCACGCTGCTGGCCGTCGCCGCGGTCACGGCCGTGTTGAACCTCGACACGGCGGTCGTCTTCATGACCCCGGTCGCCCTGCACGCGGCGCGACAGCGCTCATCGGACGAGCGGGCCTTCCTCTACGGGACGGTCTTCATGTCGAACGCCGCGTCCTTGCTGCTCGTCGGCTCGAACCTGACGAACCTGCTCGTGGTGGCCGACCGCGGGGGCGGGGGGTCGGACTTCGCCGCGCGCACGAGCCTGCCGTGGGCGGCGTGCGTGGTGGCCACGGTGGCCGTGGTGCTCACCTGGCGCTGGCGGGCGCTCGGGGCGGGGACCGAAGCCGACGGCGCGCGCGAGCCCTTCCGCGCCGGCCCGGGGACGGCCGGCGCCGCCCTGGCCGTCGCGGCCATGCTTCTCACCCGCCAGCCCGCGCTGTGGGTCCTCGGCGTCGGGCTCGTCGTGGCGGCCGTCGACGTCGCCGTGCGCCGGCGCATCGAGCTGCGCGAGGCGCTCGCCGTCACGAACCCCCTCCTGCTGGGTGCGCTGTTCGTGGTAGCGACCGTCGTGGGGTGGTTCGCCCGCACCTCGGGCTTCGCCGCGGGCGCCCTCGCCCACACCGACGTCGCGGCGACCGCCGCCCTCGCCGCCGTGACGACCGTCGTGATCAACAACCTCCCGGCGGCGTCGTTCTACGCGGCCCACGCCGTCGCCCATCCCTTCGCCCTCCTGGTGGGCCTCGACGTGGGACCGAACCTCGCGGTCACCGGGGCCCTGTCGTCGCTGCTGTGGCGCAGGATCGCCGCGCGCGAGGGCGCCACGACCTCCCTGGCGACCTTCAGCCGGGTCGGCGTCGTCGTCGCGGTCGTGGCCGGTGCGGCCGCGACGTCGCTCCTTCGCGGCTAGTCGGTGGGGACCGGCTCGAGGGGCCAGAGCGTCGCGTTGTCGACCCGCTCCCAGGCCATTCCCTCGAGGGGGGCGCCCGAGGCGACCGCGCGCACCGCCCTCACGAAGCCGCCGTGGGTCACGACCAGCAACCGGCGGTCGGGCCAGGCGAGTTCCGCCTTCTCGAGGAATCGCCGGGCGCGCAGCGCCACGTCGCGGAAGGACTCGCCCCCGGCGGGGCGGGCGTCGGGGTCGACGAGGACGTCGTCGGCGATGCCCGTGTCGGCCGGGGTGACCGCGGCGAGCGGACCGCCCTCGAGGTAGCCGAAGGAGCGCTCGCGCACGAGCGGGTCGATCAGGCGGGTGACCTCGAGCGCGCCGGCCACGAGGTCCGCGGTCTCGAGTGCGCGGGTGAGGTCGCTCGCCACGACGAGGTCGACCCCCCGCGCGCGCACCGCGTCGACCGCCTCGAGCGCCTGGGCCCGGCCCCGGTCGGTGAGCCGGGCGCGGTCGTCTTGACCCTGGCAGCGCCGGGCCACGTTCCAGTCGCTCTCGCCGTGACGCAGGAGGGTTAGCGAGGGCGGGGCCATCGCACCCACGCTAGGGAGCCCGCGTCGCCGCACTCGCGCCGCGACGTCCCCGCCGGGGCGTCCGCGGGTCGTCTCGGCCCATTCTCAGGATTCTCTAAGGGCGCCTCCCAGCGCGCTCTCAGCGAGTTTTCCCGTAGTTGCGGGCACTTCGGGCCGCCGCGGGGCCATCGGTCCCTGGAGTCGTCGGGCCCCCCGTCGTTAGCATCGAAACGTGCCCCTTCGACTCCCCGAGCGCTCGCCGAAGCCGCGCCGCACGGGCCTCACGATGACGATCGACAAGGGGCTGCCCCTGGGCCAGTTCCGCGACCTGGTCGAGAGCCACGGCGAACTGATCGACCTGGTGAAGTTCGGCTGGGGAACCTCGGTGGTGACGAAGGACTTCCCGGAGAAAGTCGCCACGCTGGTCGAGCGGGGCATCGACTTCTACCTCGGCGGCACCCTCTTCGAGAAGTACGTCCTGCAGGACCGCTTCGACGAGTTCCGCGAGCTCTGCTCGGCGATCGGCTGCCCGATCGTCGAGGTCTCCAACGGGACGATCGACATCACCAACGACGACAAGGCCGACTTCGTGAAGCGCCTCTCGGACGACTTCCGGGTCATCTCCGAGGTCGGGTCGAAGGACCAGCTGAAGTCCGACACGATGGCGCCCCACCTGTGGATCCACTACATCCAGGCCGACCTCGACGCCGGGGCCGAGCTGGTCACCCTGGAGACCCGCGAGGGCGGCAAGGGGGGGATCTGCCGGTCCAACGGCGAGCTGCGCTACGGGCTGATCGAGGAGATCCTCGACGCCGGCCTCCCGCACGACCGGCTCCTCTTCGAGGCTCCCTCGACCGAGTTGCAGACCTACTTCGTCAAGCGGATCGGGCCCAACGCCAACCTCGGCAACATCGCCGTCACCGACATCGTCCCGCTGGAGACGATCCGGCTCGGCCTGCGCTCCGAGACCCTCCTCGAGTTCGAGCCGCGCGACTGGGAGGACTAGGTGCGCGAGCCCCGCGACGTCTTCCACCTCGCCGTCCCCTGCTACGACCTCGACGCGACCGTCGAGTTCTACGTGGGCCGGCTCGGCTGCAAGCTGGCGCGTCGCTACGACGACCGCGTCACCCTGGACTTCTTCGGGGACCAGCTCGTCTGCCACCTCTCCGCGGCGCCCGAGCGACTCGCGCCGATGAACGAGCTGCCGATGTACCCGCGCCACTTCGGGGTCACCTTCCGGGAGGGCGAGGACTTCGACGCCCTCTACGCGCTGTGCCAGCAGAGGGGCGTCCCGTTCTACGCCGACGTGAGTCGTCGCTTCGAGGGGCGCGTGGAGGTCCACCGGACCTTCGTCGTCTGCGACCCGGCGAACAACCTCCTCGAGTTCAAGCACTACGACGACCACCGAATGATGTACTAGGCGGGCCATGGAATCGAGGCCGCCTATGACACCCGAGTCCCTCGCCGCGCTCGTGGAGCGCCGAGGGGCCGACGCGCCCGACGCGCCCTTCCTCGTGGAGGCCCGGGGCCACCGGGTGGTCACCTTCGGGTCGCTCGCCGCCGACCTCGCGCGGGACCGGTCCTGGCTGGCTGCGGAGGGGCTCGTGCCGGGTGCGCGCGTCGGGCTCGTCGTCGCCGACCCCCTCGACTTCTGCCGGTGGTTCCTCGCCGGGCTGAGCGCGGGGCTGTGGGTCGCGCCCCTCGACCCGACGCCCGCCCCGGGGGCCGCCGCGACCACGGCCGAGCGGATCCGGACCCTCGCGCTCGACGCCGTCCTCGCCGACCGCCCCCGGCTCGAGGGCCTCACCCTGCCCTGGCTCGAGGTCGAGCGTGTGCGCGCCGGCTCCACCCTCGATCCCCCCGGCGCCGTCGGGGGGATCCTGCTCGCCTCCTCGGGCACGACGGGAACGCCCAAGGTCATGGCCCTCTCGGTGGCCCAGGTCCTCGCCACGGCCGGCCTGGTTGCCGAGCACCACGGCCTGCGGCCCGGGGAGCGGGGCTTCAACCCGCTCCCGCTCTGGCACGTGAACGCCGAGGTGGTGGGCGTGCTGGCCGCCCTCGTCTCGGGGGCGTCGCTCGCCCTCGACGACCGGTTCCACCGCACCGGATTCTGGAAGGTGGTCGACGAGTCCGGGGCGACGTGGGTCAACGCGGTGCCGGCGATCATCGCCCGGCTCGTCCAGCCCGAGGCCGGCGAGCGGGTCCCCGAGCGCGTGCGCTTCGTGCGCAGCGCGTCGGCCCCCCTCGCCCCCTCGCTCGAGGAGACCTTCGAGCGCGCGACCGGCGTCGCGGTCGTCCAGTCCTACGGCATGACCGAGGCGGCGAGCCAGATCTGCGTCAACCCGGTGGACGGCCCGCGCAAGCCCGGCTCGGTGGGCCGCCCGGTCGGCGTGTCGCTCCGGGTGGTCTCGGTCGAGGGGCGCACGGTCCTCGGCACCGGGACGGTCGGCTCGATCGAGATCGGCGGGCCCACGGTCATCGACCACTACGAGTGGGGCGCCTACGCCGACCGCTTCGACGACGAGGGCTGGCTGCGCACGGGCGACCTCGGCTACGTCGACGAGGACGGGTACGTCTTCCTCGTCGGGCGCAGCGACGACGTGATCAACCGGGGTGGGGAGAAGGTGTACCCGCTCGAGATCGAGCACGTCCTCGCCGCCGTCGAGGGCGTCGCCGCGGTCGCCGTGGTCGGGGAGCCCGACGAGGTCTTCGGGCAGGTGCCGGTCGCCTTTGTCCAGCCCCGCGACGCCGACGACCTCGGCGGCGAGCGGGCCGTCGCGCTGGTGGCGCGGCTCCGCGAGGCCGCCGGGGTGGCCCTCGCCCGACCGACGCGACCGGCGAGGATCAAGCTGGTGGAGGCCTTCAGCGCGCACGCGACGGGCAAGATCCAGAAGAACCGCCTGCGCGACGGGACGGTGCCGGTCGCCTACGTCGAGGCCGTCTAGCCGTGGCCGAGGCGGCACCCGGCGCCGAGGTGGCCGACGCCACACGGGGGACGCGCCAGCGGCTCGACCACGTCGACGCGATGCGACCGATCAAGCAGTCGGCGGTCATCTCGACCCACGCGTTGATCTACTTCGCCCCCCTCTCGACGAGCCTCTGGGCGTCGGGGATGCTCACGCTCACCCACTTCTCGCGCGACGCCTTCTTGTTCGTCTCGGCCTGCATGCTCGCTTACAGCTACCGCGACAGCGCCCGCGTCGCGCTGGGCCGCTACTGGCAGCGTCGGTTCATGTCGGTCGGTCTCGTCTACCTCGCCTGGACGGTCATCTACGTCCCCGTGTCCATGGCCCGGCCGACCTCGGGCTTCCCCTTCTACCACCTGTCGGCCTCGACGCTGTTCTCGACGGTAGGGCTGCGACACCTGGGGGTGGCGCTGGCGACGGGCTACTACCACCTGTACTTCCTGCTCCTGCTGCTGGAGTTCTACGTCCTCTTCCCCTACCTCTTCTGGCTCATCCGCCGGTTCCCGCGCTCGCACCTCGCCCTCGTGGTCGTGGCCGCGCTGTGGCAGTTCGCCGTGCCCTACCTCTTCCGCCACGGGTACCTCGGCTTCACCATCTCCCCGTGGCTCGAGACGCGCCTCGTCTCGAGCTACCCCCTCTACCTCGTCGGGGGCGTGGTCTGCGCCTTCCACCTCGAGGCCTTCCACGACTGGGTCGTGCGCCACTGGCGCGGACTGCTGGTGGCCACCGTGGCCCTGGCGGCGGTGCCGCTCGTGCTCGACGCGCTGCACCG
>JAKAEP010000029.1 GCA_021818265.1 Actinomycetes bacterium | reverse complement strand
CCTCCCTCGACGCGCTCATGGAGTTCGGGGCGATCCCCTCGCTCTCCCCCCAGTTCGACCCCGACTGGGCCGAGAGCGGGCATCTCGAGCGCGCCGCCCAGCTCCTCGCCGACTGGGCCCGCCGCCGGGCGCTCGCACGCCACGACGTCGAGATCGTGCGCCTGCCCGGGCGCACCCCGACCCTCGTGGTGACCGTCGAGGCCACGGGTCCCGCGAGCGGCACCGTCGTGCTCTACGGCCACCTCGACAAGCAGCCGCCCCTCGGGGACTGGTCGGAGGGACTCGCCCCCTGGAGCCCGGTGCGCCGGGGCGACCGGGTCTACGCCCGCGGGGTCTCTGACGACGGCTACGCCGCCTTCGCCGCCCTCAGCGCCCTCGAGGCCCTCGAGGCGGCCGGCACGCCCCACGGCCGCTGCGTGGTGCTGATCGAGGCGAGCGAGGAGAGCGGCAGCCCCGACCTCGAGGCCTACCTCGACCACCTGGCCGAGCACCTCGGCGACGTCGAGCTGCTGATCTGCCTGGACTCGGGCGCCGTCTCCTACGACCGGCTCTGGGTGACGACCTCGCTGCGGGGCAACGTCAACGTCGAGGTGACCGTCTCGGTCCTCTCCCAGGGCCAGCACTCGGGCTCGACGAGCGGTGTCGTGCCCTCGTCGTTCCGCGTCCTGCGCCAGCTCATGGACCGCCTCGAGGACGCCGCGACCGGCCGGGTCCTCCTACCCGAGCTGCACGCGGAGATCCCGGCCGAGCACCGCGAGGGCGCGCGCGCGCTCGCGGCGGCGTTCGGCGACGTCGCCGCCCAGGACCTGCCCCTGCTCGAGGGCGTCCACCTGATGGGCGCCGACGCCGAGGACCGGATCCTCAACAAGACCTGGCGGCCGACCCTCTCGACGATCGGGATGGCCGGCATCCCCGCGCCGGCCGACGCGGGCAACGTGCTGCGCCCCTTCACGACCGCCACCCTCTCGTTCCGCCTGCCCCCCACGGTCGCCGCGGCGCCGGCCCTGGCGGCCATCGAGCGGGCCCTCACCACCGACGTGCCCTCGGGCGCGCACGTCACGGTCACGCCCCAGCACCCCGGCGACGGGTGGGTCGCCCCGACGTTCGCCCCCTGGCTGCGCGAGGCCCTCCAGACCGCGTCGCTCAACGCCTTCGGCCAGCCCCTCGGCTTCACCGGCGAGGGCGGGTCGATCCCCTTCCTCGGCTCGCTCGCCCGGCGCTACCCCGGGGTGCAGTTCGTCGCCACGGGGGTGGGAGGCCCGGGCGCCAACGCCCACGCCATCGACGAGATGCTCGACCTGCCCACGGCGGTCGGGGTCGCCAACGCGGTGACTACCGTGGTGGCGGCGCACGCCGCGCGCTGACACCCGACGAGCGAGGTTCCCCCCATGACCGACCGCGTTGACCTCTGGGTCGACCCCCTCTGCCCCTGGGCGTGGCTCACCTCCCGGTGGCTGCTCGAGGCAACCAAGGTGCGCGACGTCGAGGTCGCCTTCCACGTGATGAGCCTCTCGGTGCTCAACGAGGGCCGCGACCTGCCCGCCGACTACCGGGCCTTCCTCGACGACGGCTGGGGCCCGGTGCGCGTGCTCGTCGCGGCCGAGCAGCGCCACGGCGCCGAGGTCGTCGAGCCCCTCTACTCGGCCATGGGCGCGCGCATCCACCCCGGCGGGCAGAAGGACCGCGCCGCGGTCATCGCCGCGGCGCTCGCCGACGTCGGCCTCGAGTCCGACCTCGCCGAGGCGGCCACCTCGACCGCCTACGACGAGGCCCTGCGCGCGAGCCACGCCGCGGGCATGGGGCCCGTCGGCTACGAGGTCGGCACCCCGGTCATCCACGTCGCCGGCCAGGCCATCTTCGGGCCCGTCGTCACCCCGGCCCCCAAGGGCGAGGCCGCGGGCCGGCTGCTCGACGGGGTCCTCGCGGTCATGGCGACCCCGGGCTTCTACGAGCTCAAGCGCAGCCGGACCCTCGACCCGATCTTCGACTAGCCCCGCTCGGGGGCGGCCAGCGCCTCGGCGAGCTGGCGGGCGTGCTCGCGCGGGTGGCGGGTGTAGGTCTCGAGCCACGTCGCCACGCTGTAGGCGCCCGACTCGGAGTGGCGGCCCTCGAGGGCGAGGTCGGCCGGCGCGAGGCGCTCGAGCAGGTCGGCCGAGGCGGCGCGCACCGCGCGGAACACCTCGAGGGCGTGGCCGACCGGCAGCTCCTCGTAGCCGAGCGCCGGGCACGCGGCCCAGGCGCCCTCGTCGTAGCCCTGGATGAGCGTCCCGGGCTCGGCGAGCAGTCGGCGCAGGCGGGCGTAGGACTGCGCCTCGGAGTCGGCCACGTGGTGGATCACCTGGCGCGCGCTCCAACCGCCGGGCTCGCGGCGGTCGAGGTCGGCCCCGTCGGCGCGTTCCGCCGCCGCGAGGAACTCCTCGGTGGCGGCCCGGTAGTCGGCGACGGCGGCGGGGTCCACGGGTCGCGCCCGGGCCTAGCCCCGGGGCACGTCCTTCCAGGCGACGCCCTTGTCGGCGCGGGGCTCGGCCGCCAGGCCGAGCACCCGCTCGCCGATGATGTTGCGCATCACCTCGCTCGTGCCGCCCTCGATGGAGTTCGCCCGCGAGCGGATGAAGACCTTGCGCACGTCGCCGCTGGCGTAGCTCGTCTCGGTCGGGCGCACCAGGGGGTAGGTCGAGCCGTAGAGCATGCCCTCGGCCCCGAGCAGGTCGACGCACAGCTCGCTCAGGCGCTGGTTCCCCTCGGCCGAGGCGAGCTTCGCGACCGAGCCCTCGGGCCCCGGTGTCCCGGCGTCGCGCAGGTCGCTCGCGCGCCAGTTCGTGAGTCGTGACACCTCGGCGCGGACCCAGGCCTCGAGGACCCGGGCGCGCACGGAACGCGCGTGGGGATCGGCGCGCCCGGCCCAGCGCTCGCGCCACAGGCCGAGGGCCTGGCCGATCAACCCCGAGTCGCGCGGCGGGACGCCGCCGCCGATCGAGACGCGCTCGTTCATCAAGGTGGTGATCGCCACGGTCCAGCCCTCGCCCACCCCGCCGAGGCGCCGGGTGTCGGGCACCCGGGCGTCGGTGAAGAAGCACTCGTTGAACTCCGCCTCGCCCGTCGCCTGGTAGAGGGGCCGGACCTCGACCCCGGGCGCGCGCATGTCCACGAGGAAGGCGGTGATCCCCCGGTGCTTGGGCTGGTCGGGGTCGGTGCGCGCGATGATCAGCCCGTAGCTCGCCACGTGGGCGAGGGTCGTCCAGACCTTCTGGCCGTTGAGGAGCCACTCGTCGCCGTCGCGCTCGGCCCGGGTGGCGAGGCTCGCGACGTCCGAGCCGGCGCCCGGCTCGCTGAAGAGCTGGCACCACACCTCCTCCCCGGTGAACAGCGGGCGCAAGAAGCGGGCCTTCTGCTCCTCGGTGCCGTGCACGGCGATGGTCGGGGCGACCATGCCGTAGCCGATGACGTTGCGCAGCATGGCCGTCGGCGCGCCGGCGTTCAAGAGCCGGACCATGGTGTGCTGCTGGTCGGCCGGGCTGCCCCCGAGGCCGCCACAGCCCACCGGGAAGTGGACCCAGGCGAGGCCCCGGTCGAACTGGGCGCCGAGGAAGGCGGTCGGGTCGCTCGCGCGCGGGGGGACCTCGGCGAGCAGCGCGTCGATGCGCGCGTCGAGGTCGGTGATCGTCACGGCCATGGTCCTCCTCTTCCCCGACGCATCCTACGCAGGCACCCGTCCGCTAGAACGTTCCCGTGACGACCCGACGCATCCTCGCGACCTCCGGCGGATGGGTCCCGGGCCCGACCCAGGGCACGGTGCGCATGGGGGCGATGGTCCTCGACGCGCTCGCCGCCACCGGTAAGACGCGCCCCCGGGTGTGCCTGCTCGAAACGGCCGCGGGCGACCCGACCTCGAGCTACGCGCTGGGCTTCGAGGCGTTCGCCGCCGCGGGCTGCGACGTCACCTGGTTCCGGGTCTTCCCCCAGCCCTCGGCCGACCCACTCGAGCGCCTGGGCGGGTCCGACCTCGTGTGGGTCGGCGGAGGCTCGGTCGCGAACCTGCTCGCCCTGTGGCGCCTCCACGGGGTCGACGACGCGCTGCGCGAGGCCTGGGAGCGCGGCGTCATCCTCGGCGGGGTCTCGGCCGGGTCGATCTGCTGGCACGTCGGCGGGCCGACCGACTCCTTCGGTGCCACCCTCGCGCCGGTCTACGACGGCCTCGCCCTCGTGCCCTACGGCAACGGCGTGCACTACGACTCCGAGGCCCAGCGTCGCCCCCTCCTCCAGCGCCTCGTCGCCGAGGGGGCGCTGCCGACGAGCTACGCCACCGACGACCACGTGGGGGTGTGGTACGAGGGCGACACGGCCACCCGCGTCGTGGCCGACGTCGCCTGCGACCCCGCCACCGGCCCGGCCGCCTACCGGGTGGAGCGACGCGGCGGCGGCGTGGTCGAGACCCGGGTGGGCGTCGGCGAGAGCTTCGCCTAGCGGAGAGCGCCTCCGGGCGGCGGTCGCGAGGCCCGTCGCGGAGGGAATCTGACATTCGTCACGGGAGAACCGTGAGCGAGCGCACTGGGCGAGGGGCCCGAGCCTCGGTACGGTGGCGCCGTGACCACCTCCACCCCCGTCGGCGCGGGACTCGTCCTGCGCGACCTCGCCAAGTCCTACGGCCCGGTGGCCGCGGTGCGCGGCGTCGACCTCTCGATCGCCCCGGGCGAGACGGTCGCCCTGCTCGGGCCCAACGGCGCGGGCAAGTCCACGACGATCGACATGATCCTCGGCCTCGCCCCGCCCGACGCCGGGTCGGTCACCGTCTTCGGCTCGAGCCCGGCCCGGGCCGTCGCCGACGGCCGCGTCGGCGGGATGCTCCAGACGGGCCAGCTCATCTCCGAGCTCAGCGCGAGGGAGCTCGTCGCCATGGTCGCGGCCCTCTACCCGCGTGCCCTGCCGGTCGACGAGGTCCTCGCGATCGCCGGGATCCAGGGGTTCGCCACCCAGCGCACCACCGAGCTCTCCGGGGGCCAGGCCCAGCGGGTGCGCTTCGCCATGGCGCTCGTGGCGAACCCCGACCTGCTCGTGCTCGACGAGCCGACGGCCGCCCTCGACGTCGAGGGCCGCCACGACTTCTGGGCGTCGATGTCCGAGGTCGCGCGCCAGGGCAAGACGATCCTCTTCGCCACCCACTACCTCGAAGAGGCCGACAGCTACGCCGACCGGATCGTGCTCATGGCGCGCGGTCGGGTGGTGGCCGACGGGGCGGCGACCGACATCAAGTCCCGCGTGGGCGGCAAGACCATCCGGGCCACCCTGCCCGGCGTGGGGGTCGACGCGCTGCGCTCCCTGCCGGGGGTCACCGGGGCCCTAAGGCGCGGCGAGGCGGTCTCGCTCGCCTGCTCCGACGGCGACGCCGCCCTGCGGGCCCTGCTCGGGGCCTACCCCGACGCGCGCGACCTCGAGGTGCGCGGGGCCGGGCTCGAAGAGGCGTTCCTCGAGCTCGTGGCCGAGGACGAGGAGGCCGCCCGATGAGCCTGACGTACCTGCGCTACGAGGTCCTGCGCACCTTCCGGAACCGGCGCTTCCTGCTCTTCTCGCTGGGCTTCCCCCTGGTGCTCTTCCTCGTCGTCGCCTCGACCAACCGGCACGCCACCCTCGAGGGGGTCAGCTTCCCCCTCTACTACATGGCCGGCATGGCCAGCTGGGGGGCGATGCTCGGGATCATCTCGTCGGGCTCGCGGATCTCGGTCGAGCGCCAGCAGGGCTGGACGCGCCAGCTGCGCATCACCCCGCTCTCGCCCCGGGCCTACCTGCTGGCCAAGGTGGTCTGCGGCTACCTCACGGCCCTGCTCACGATGGTCGTGCTCTTCGCCGCCGGGACCGCCCTCGGGGTCCGCCTCGGGGTGCGCGAGTGGGCGGTCATGGTCGGGCTGGTGCTGGTCGGGCTGATCCCCTTCGGCCTGCTCGGGGTGATGGCCGGGCACCTCTTGAAGCCCGACTCGCTCGGGCCGGCCGTCGGTGGGCTCAGCGCGCTGTTCGCCCTCTTCGGCGGGGCGTGGGGGCCGATCGCGTCCCACGGCGCCCTGCTCGACCTCGTGCGCGACATCCCCTCGTACTGGCTCGTCCAGTCGGGGACGGTCGCCTACGGCGGGGGTGGGTGGCCCCTGCAAGGGTGGGTGGTCGTCGGGGTCTGGTCGCTGGCGGCGGCGCGCCTCGCCTTCGTGGCCTACCGCCGCGACACGGCCAGGGTGGCCTAGCGGCTCTCGGTAGGTTGGCCGCGTGGATGGTCTCTACGTCGCCGCGGGCCCGAGCGACGCCGCCTGGGTGGCCGAACAGCGCAAGTGGGCCCGCGGCTGGCGTCGGGTGCTCTTCCCCGGGATCTTCCTCGCCTGGCTCGTCGAGGTCGCCACGGCCATCCCCTCTTCCGTGCGCTCCACCGGGTGGCGGGCGGTGGGCTTCACCCTGCTCGTGGTGTTCTGCGCGACCTACCTCGTGACCGTCTACGTCGCCTGGCGCGCCCCAGCCCGCTCCCACCTCGCCCTGCTCGGCGTGCTCACGGCCCTCACCCTGGCCGAGCTGCCCTTCGCCCACGCCGACACGCTGGTCATGGGGGTCTTCGTATGCGCCGCCGCCCTGGTGCGCTTCCCCGGGGTCGGGGCCGGCCTCACCCTCTCCTTCACGGGGCTGGCCGTCTTCTTGCCGCCGCTCGTGGGTCCCTGGCACCAGGGCATCACCACCGGTCTCGACAACGGGACGGCCATCGCCATCCCCCTGACCGGCCTCGCGATGTACGGCTTCGGGCGGGTGGTGCGCAGCAACGCGCTGCTGGTCGAGGCTCGCGGCGAACTCGCCCGCCTCGCCGCCGAGAGCGAGCGGTCGCGCATCGCGCGGGACCTGCACGACCTGCTGGGCCACTCACTCTCGGCCATCTCGGTCAAGTCCGACCTGGCCGAGCGCCTGGCCGCCCACGACCCCGGCGCGGCGGCGCGCGAGGTCCGCGAGGTCGCCGCGCTCGCCCGACGGGCCCTGGGCGACGTGCGCGCGGCGGTGGCGAACTTCCACGACGTCACCCTCGCCGGCGAGCTCGCGACCGGGGGCGAGATCCTGCGCGCCGCGGGGATCGAGGGCGACCTCCCCGGCTCCCTCGAGGTCGTCGACGGGCCCACCCAGGAGCTCTTCGGCTGGGTGGTGCGCGAGGGGCTCACCAACGTCGTGCGCCACTCCCACGCGCGTCACTGCCGGGTGCGCGTCGACGCCCGCTCGGTCGAGATCACCGACGACGGGGGCAGCGCGCACGCCGCCTTCGGCCACGGGCTCACGGGCCTCGCCGGCCGGGTGGCGGCGGCGGGGGGCCACCTCGAGGCCGGGCCGACCGGCGCGGGCGGATGGCGCCTCGCGGTCACCCTCGGGGCCGGCGAGTGACCATCCGGCTCCTGCTCGCCGACGACCAGGAGCTCATCCGCACCGCCCTCGAGCGCCTCTTCGACCTCGAGGGCGACTTCGAGGTGGTGGCCTCGGTCTCTCGCGGCGACGAGGTCGAAGAGGCGGCCGCGCGCACCCGGCCCGACGTCGCCCTCCTCGACGTCGAGATGCCCGGCCTCGACGGCGTCGCGGCGTGCGCCCGCCTCGCCCGGCGCGTCCCCGCGTGCCGCTGCCTCATCCTGACGACGTTCGGCCGGCCCGGCTTCTTGCGCCGAGCGATGGAGTCGGGCGCCGCCGGCTTCCTCGTCAAGGACGCCCCCTTCGACGAGCTCACGGCCGCGATCCGTCGGGTCGCCGCCGGCGAGCGCGTCGTCGACCCCGCCCTGGCCGCCGCCACGCTGGCCCACGGGGCGTCGCCCCTCACCCCGCGAGAGGCGGACGTGCTGCGCGCCGCGCGCACCGCGGCCACCGTGGCCGACATCGCCGCCGCCGTCTTCCTCTCCGAGGGCACCGTGCGCAACTACCTCTCGGCCGCCATGGCGAAGCTCGGGGCGCGCAACCGGGCCGAGGCCGTGCGCCTCGCCGAGGACCAGGGCTGGGTCTGAGGGCCGCGGTCGGCCCGGGGTCGGAGGGGGTGCGGCCCCGACCGGCGCGGGCCGGGCCGGTCAGCGCCGGGGCGAGGGCAGGGCCGAGCGGACCTCGTCGACGTGACGGCCCAGCGCCTCGGCCCGGGCCCGCGCACCCTCCACGCCGGTCGACTCGAGCCAGTTGGCGAGCATGAGGTGGCCGTCTTGGGTCAGCACCGACTCGGGGTGGAACTGCACGCCCTCGATCGGCGCGCGCCGGTGGCGGATCCCCATCACCAGCCCGCCGGAGCGCGCCGAGACCTCGAGCCCCTCGGGCAGGGAGTCGGCGTCGACCACGAGCGAGTGGTAGCGCCCGACGACGAGCGGGTCCGCGACGCCCCGGAAGAGCCCCGCCCCGTCGTGGGTCACGACGCTCGCGCGACCGTGGACGATCTCGGGCGCGTGGACGACGCGTCCGCCCAGCGCCTCGGCGATCGCCTGGTGGCCGAGGCAGACCCCGAGCAGCGGGACGCGCCGGGCGAGGCAGTGGCGCACCATCGCCACGTCGCAGCCCGCGGCCCTCGGGTGACCCGGGCCCGGCGAGAGGACCACGCCGGCCACGCCGAGCCCCTCGAGCTCCTCGGGCGCGACGGCGTCGTTGCGTCGCACCACCGTCGCGGCCCCGAGCTCGTCGAGGTACTGGACGACGTTGTAGACGAACGAGTCGTAGTTGTCGACGACGAGCACGCGCGCGCGGGCGTCCATCGGCCAATCCTACGGGCGCTGGGTAACCTTTCCCCGTGGAGACCCTGACGCGGGCCGGCTTCGACGAGCTCGTCGCCGCGGGCTACAACGTGGTCCCGCTCACCGCCACCCTCCAGCTCGACCGCGAGACGCCCGTCACGCTCTACGACCGGCTCCGCGGCCGGGCGTTCTTCCTGCTCGAGAGCGCGGCCCTCGCTGAGACGACCGGCCGGTACTCCTTCGTCGGGCTCGACCGGCTCTGGCGGCTCACCACCGTCGGGGGCGCCACGGTGGTCGCCGGCGACGGCGCCGGGGACGGCGCGACGACCGCGGCCTCCCCGCTCGCCGAGCTGCGCGCCCGGCTCGGGCGCTACCGCGTCGCCCCCACCCCGGGGCTGCCCGACCTCCTGGGCGGGGCCGTCGGCTTCGTCGCCTACGACCACGTGCGCCGCCTCGAGCGCCTACCGGGCCACCCCGGCGAGCCCCCGTGGCCCGAGGTCGACTTCGGCTTCCCCGGGGCGATGCTGGTCTGCGACCACCTGCGCCACTCCACGACCGTCGTCGCCCTCGCTCTCGTCGGAGACCGCCCCGAGGAGAGCTACCGCGACGCGCGCGCGCGCCTGACCGAGCTCGTCGAGGCCCTCCTCGCCCCGGCGCCGGCGCCCGACGCCCTCACCGAGCGCCTCGTGGCGACCGCGCCCGACCAGCGCGGCTCGGTCCCCGTGCGCGAGATCGCGGCCCGGCTCTCGAACTTCACGCCCGAGCGCTACGAGGCCGTCGTCGAGCGGGCCCGGGCCTACATCGAGGACGGCGACGTGTTCCAGGTCGTGCCGAGCCAGCAGTTCCGCCGCCCGACCCGGGTCGACCCGCTCACCCTCTACCGGGTGCTGCGCGCCCTCAACCCCTCGCCATACATGTACCTGATCGACACCGGCGAGCGCCAGCTCGTCGGGGCGAGCCCCGAGATGCTCGTGCGCGTCCACGACGGGGTCGTCTCGACCCGGCCCATCGCCGGCACCCGCCCCCGCGGGGCGACCGAGGAGGAGGACCGGGCGCTCGAGGCCGAGGTCCTCACCGACGAGAAGGAGATCGCCGAGCACGTCATGCTCGTCGACCTCGGGCGCAACGACATCGGCAAGGTCGCCGAGACCGGCTCCGTGCGCGTCGAGCAGCTGGCCCACGTCGAGCGCTTCAGCCACCTCATGCACCTGGTGAGCCACGTCGACGGCCGGCTGCGCGCGGGCCTCGACGCCTTCGACGCCTTCGACGCGGTCTTCCCGGCCGGCACGCTCTCGGGCGCGCCCAAGGTGCGCGCGATGGAGATCATCGACGAGTTCGAGCCCACCTACCGGGGCCCCTACGGGGGGGCGGTGGGCTACTTCTCCCTCACGGGCAACGCCGACTTCGCCATCACCATCCGCACGGTGGCGCTCGCCGACGGCTGGGCCACGGTCCAGGCCGGCGGTGGCGTCGTCGCCGACAGCCGCGGGCCGGCCGAGTACCTCGAGTGCCTCAACAAGGCCTCCGCCCCGCTGCTGGCCCTCGAGATCGCCGACCCCTCGGACTGAGCCGCCCCGGGGCCCGACCCTATGCTGGATGCGGCCGACAAGGAGGTCGCAGAGTGGCGACGACGAGCAACGCCGAGGCCTGGGCCCACCTCTACGAGCGGGCCCCCATCCGCCGGGCCCGCTTCACCACCCTCTCGGGGGTCCCGCTCGAGCCGGTCTACGGCACGCCCGCGGGCGAGTACCCGGGCCTCTACCCCTACACCCGGGGCATCCACGCCTCGATGTACCGCACGCGGCTGTGGACGATGCGCATGTTCGCGGGCTTCGGCACCGCGCTCGACACCAACCGGCGCTTCCGCGAGATCATCGCCGCCGGGGGCACCGGGCTCTCGACGGCCTTCGACATGCCCACCCTGCTCGGGCTCGACTCTGACGACCCGATGGCCCTGGGCGAGGTGGGGCGCTGCGGGGTCGCGATCGACTCGCTGGCCGACGTGCACGACCTCTTTGCGGATATCGACCTCTCGGCGATCACGACCTCGATGACCATCAACGCCCCGGCCGCGGTGATGCTGGCGCTCTTCGTCGCCCACGCCGAGTCGGCCGGGGTTCCGCGCGAGCGGCTCGGCGGGACGCTGCAGAACGACATCTTGAAGGAGTACCAGGCCCAGAAGGAGTTCGTCTTCCCGCCCCGGCCCTCGATGCGCCTGGTGCGCGACACCATGGCCTTCACCGCGGCCGAGATGCCCAAGTGGAACTCGATCTCGATCTCGGGCTACCACATCCGCGAGGCCGGCTCCACGGCCGCCGAGGAGCTGGCCTTCACGCTCGCCAACGGCTTCGCCTACGTCGAGCTCGCCCGCGAGGCCGGGCTCGAGGTCGACGCCGTCGCCCCGCGCCTGTCGTTCTTCTTCAACGCCCACATCGACTTCTTCGAAGAGGTCGCGAAGTACCGGGCCGCCCGGCGCCTCTGGGCCCGGTGGATGCGCGAGCACTACGGGGCGCGCGACGAGCGCAGCTGGCAGCTGCGCTTCCACACCCAGACGGCCGGGGTGTCGCTCACCGCCCAGCAGCCCGAGGTCAACGTCGCGCGCACCGCGATCGAGGCGCTGGCCGGGGTCCTCGGCGGCACCCAGAGCCTGCACACCAACTCCCTGGACGAGGCGCTGGCCCTGCCCTCGGAGAAGGCGGCGCGCATCGCCCTGCGCACCCAGCAGGTGCTCGCCCACGAGACCAACGTCGCCCACGTCGCCGACCCCCTGGGGGGGTCGTGGCTCGTCGAGAGCCTGACCGACGAGCTCGAGCGCCAGGCCGAGGAGGTCTTCGCCCACGTCGCCGACCTCGGCGGCGGCTCGATGCTCGAGGGCTGCATCCGGGGCATCGAGGAGAACTGGTTCCAGGGGCGCATCGCCGACTCGGCCTACGAGCTCGAGCGGACCCTCAACGCCGGGGAGCGCCTGGTCGTCGGGGTGAACGCCTTCACCGAGGGCAACGAGGCCGAGGACCTCGAGATCCTCAAGATCACCGACGCCGACGAGCGGCGCCAGCGCGAGCGCCTCGAGGCGGTGCGCGCGAGACGCGACGCCGAGCAGGTCGCCAAGGCCCTCGCCCGGCTGCGCGAGGACGCGGCCGACGCCTCGGTGAACCTGATGCCGGCCCTCATCGACGCGGCCCGCGCCTACGCCACGGTCGGCGAGATGATGGCGACCCTGGCCGGGGTTTTCGGCCGCTACGTGGAGGTGCCCACGCTGTGAGCCGGGTGCTCGTCGCCAAGGTCGGCCTCGACGGCCACGACCGAGGGGTGAAGGTCGTCGCGCGGATCCTGCGCGACGCCGGAATGGAGGTCGTCTACACCGGGCTCTTCCAGACGCCCGAGTCGGTGGCCGCCTCGGCGATCGACGAGGACGTCGACGTGGTCGGCGTCTCGATGCTCTCCGGGGCCCACCTCACCCTCGCCCCCCTCGTCGTGGCGGCCCTGCGCGAGCGCGGCTCGTCGATCCCGGTCGTCGTCGGGGGCATCGTGCCGCCCGACGACGTGCCCCTCCTTCGCGAGGCGGGCGTCGCCGCGGTGCTCGGGCCCGGCGCCAGCGCCGAGGAGATCGTCGCCACGGTGTCGGCCCTCGTGGCGAGCTCCTAGTCCCGACGCGGAACACGCGGGCCCAATAGAGTCGGGCTCACCATCGTCGAAGGAGGCACCGTGCTCAAGGGCTTCAAGAACTTCCTCATGCGCGGCGACCTGATCGTCGTCGCGGTCGGGCTGGTCGTCGCGCTCGCCTTCTCCAACCTCATCTCGGCCTTCACCGGCAATATCGTGACCCCGCTCATCAACTCGATCGCCGGGAGCCCCACCACACCCGCCCTGGGCTGGACCATCAACGGCCAGGTGGTGAACGTGGGCGCCTTCCTCTCGGCGATCGTCTACTTCGTCATCTTCATGGCGGTGGTCTACTTCGTGCTCGTCGTGCCCTACCGGGCCCTCATGGCCCGGCGCGGCACCACGGTCTTCGGCGCGCCCGAGCCGCCCCCGCCCACCAAGACCTGCCCCGAGTGCCTCTCGAACGACGTGCCGGCGGCCGCCACCAAGTGCTGGCACTGCGCGAGCGTCATCGGCTAGCCCCGCCCCGTGCGGACCGTGCACCGAGACGCCGCTCCGCGCGGGCTAGTTTGACGCCCAATGACTGACGTGGGGGGCGAGGCACTACTCGAGTTCGACCACGTCTCGGTGCACTTCGAGGGTCTTCGCGCGCTCGACGACGTCTCCTTCGCCGTCGCCTCGGGCGAGATCGTCGGGCTCATCGGCCCCAACGGCGCCGGCAAGACGACGGCCTTCAACGTCGCCTGCGGCTTCGTGCGGCCCTCCGAGGGCCACGTGCACTTCCACACCCGGGGCGCGTCGAACCTCCGACCCAACGAGCTCGCGCGCGCCGGCGTGGCGAGGACGCTCCAGGGCGTCGGGCTCTTCTCTCGCTGCAGCGTCCTCGAGAACGTCATGGCCGGGGGCCAGAGCCGTCCGGCCGGCGGCGTGCTCGCGAGCCTCCTGTCCCTGCCGGGCGCCGTGCGCGCGGAGAAGGCGCTGCGGGCCGACGCCATGGCGATGCTCGAGCGCCTCGGCATCGCCGGGGTCGCCCACCGCCTGCCCTCGACCATCCCCTACGGCACGGCGAAGAAGGTGGCCCTGGCCCGGGCGCTCATGGGCGAGCCCCGCCTC
>JAKAEP010000002.1 GCA_021818265.1 Actinomycetes bacterium | reverse complement strand
GGCCGACCGGGCCTTCCCCCCGGCCGGGCTGCGCGGCGACCTCGCCGTGGCGGCCGTGGCGGCGTCGCTCGAGAACCTGGCGGTCTTCGCCTACAGCGCCGGACTCGCCGCGGCCACCGCGGGCAAGCTCGGGCCGGTCCCCCCCGCGGTCGCGACCTTCGCGACGACCGCGCGCGCCCAGCACACCCAGCACGCCGAGGCGTGGAACGCGGTCCTGCGAGGCCACGGCAAGGCGAGGGTGACCGTTCCCAACCCCGGGCTGACCCCGGTCGTCAAGGGCGACTTCGCCAAGGTCACCGACGTCACCGGGCTGGCGAACCTCGCCCTCACCCTCGAGATCATCGCGGCCGAGACCTACCAGAAGGAGACGGCCGAACTGATGTCGAAGGAGGCGATCGCCCTGTCGGCGTCGATCCAGCCCGTGGAGATGCAGCACGTCGCGATCCTGTACTACGTGCTCGGCGAGTACCCGGGCGCCCAGAGCGCCGCGGGCGTGCCGCTGGCCTTCAGCTCGACCGCGAGGGCGGCCTAGCCGTGGGGACCCGCCGAGCCCTCGCCGCGACCGCGGCGACCCTCGCCCTCGCCCTGGGGGCGGCCGTTCCGGCGGCCGCCCTGGGCGGGGCCCCGGCCCCGAGCGTCCACGCGGTCCCCGCCGCCCGGAGCCACCGTCCCGGTGTCGAGCACGCCACCGTCGTCATCGCCAACTTCATGTTCCACCCGATGCGCCTCGTCGTGCGCCCCGGCGAGCGCGTCGTCGTGGTGAACCGGGACTCGGTCGTCCACACCCTCACCGCGACCGACGGGCGGTTCTCGACGGGTGACGTCCCGGCCCACGGGACCCGCGCGATCGTGGCGCCGCGCGCCAAGGGCACCTACCACTACTTCTGCGCGATCCACCAGTTCATGACCGGGACGATCGTCGTCAGGTAGCCCCTCGCTCGTCCGGACCCCCCGGACCCCCCGGGTCGGGGGGTCCGGACACATCCGTTGCCAGCGCCGCCGGCAGCTCGATGACCGCCGTGCGCCCGCCCCCCGGGGTGTCCTCCACCCGGGTCTCCCCCTCGACCAGGGCCACCAGCCGCTCCGCGACCGCGTGCGCCACGGCGCCGTCGTCGGGGGTGCGCCGCACCCGGTCGACGACCGCGATCTCGACCCGAGCGCCGAAGCGGGCCGCGCTCACCCGGACACGCTCGTCCGCGTCGGCGGCGTCGAGTGACGACTGGAGGTAGGCGGCGATCGCGTGGGTGACGGCGTCGCGATCGGTGACGAGCTCGACACCCGGCTCGACGTCGGTCGTGACGCGCCGGTCGTCCCCGGCGGCGCGCACGGCGGCGGCCACCAACTCCTCGAGCGTCGCGGGGGACGAGGCCACCGTGTCCGGGCGCCGCACGGCCTCGAGCTGGGCGCACAGGTGCTCGAGGTGGGCGAGCGCCTCGCTCACGCGCGAGAGGCGGTCGCGCTCGATGCCGGGCGGGCGCGTGCCGGCCACGCCGGAGGCGGCGTCCAGCTCGCGGCGCGCGGCCGCCACCTCGCGCACCAGCGTGGCACGCACGGCGTCGGCGAGGGCCGCGCGACGGCTCTCGCGGAGGAGTGCGTCGGTGGCGGCCTCGGCACTCCGAGCCACTTCGACGACCGCGAGCCCGACGGCGATCCGCCCGGCGAAGGCCGCCACGAGGGCCCGATCGTCGCCGCTCAGGGCCACGCCCTCGAGCGCCAGGTCGTGGTCCTCGTCGACCGGCACGACCTCGGCCCCGGCGACGCCGTCCGAGGGGGCGCCGACCGAGACGGTGACACCGCGTCGCCCCTGGCGGGTCTCGAGGAGCGCCACGGCGGAAGCGCCCAGGGCATCCATCAGCGCCGCGAGGAGGGGCTCGAGGACCTCGACGGACGATCCCACCGCGAGGGCGGCGTGCGAGAGGACCCGGGCCTCGGCACGGGCGCGGCGCGCCTCGGCCGAACGGCGCACGACCGAGGTCGTGAGCGTGCTCGCCACGACCGCGAAGGCGAGGTAGCCGACGAGGGCCACGGCGTCGTCCACGTGGTTGACGCTGAGGGTGTGGATCGGGGGCACGAAGTAGTAGTTCTCGAGGACGCTCGCCGCGAGGGCCGCGACGACCCCGACGACGACGCCGCCCAATGAGGCGAGCGCGAGCACGACCACGAGGTAGGCGAGGTAGACCGTCGAGATCGAGACGCCCGCACGGACGGCGGCCAGCCCCGCGGTGAGGGCTGGCAGGGCCACGAGGGCCGCCGCCGTCGCGGCGGCCCAGCGTCCGGTGGCCAGGGCGCCGGCTCGCCGACGACGGGCGCGCGGCTCGGGGCCCGGCGCGGCGTGGGGGGCGATCACGTGGACGTCGAGGTCGCGGCTCAGGGCCACCAGACGCTCGACGAACCCGCCGCGGGGCCGACGCCACGAGCGGCCGTGGCCGGCGCTCACCACAACCTGCGTGGCCCGCTCGCTGCGGGCGAAGGCGACGAGGGCCCCAGCGACGTCGTCGTCGACGATCTCGCGGAACCGCCCCCCCAACTCCTCGGTCAACGCGCGCATCGGCCCGAGGTCGTGGACCCCCTCGGACTCGGCGTCACCCCCCGCCACGTGCACGGCGACGAGCTCGGCCCCGGCGCGCGCCGCCATGCGGGCCGCCCGGCGCAGCAGTCCCTCGTCCGTCGCGCCGCCGGCGAGGCCCACGACCAGGCGCTCGCGCGTCTCCCAGGCCCGCTCGATCTCGTGCTCCTCGCGGTACTTGGTCAGGGCCTCGTCGACGCGGTCGGCGAGCCACAGGAGGGCGAGCTCGCGCAGCGCCCCGAGGTTGCCGACGCGGAAGTAGTTGGCCAGGGAGGCGTCGATGCGCTCGGCCGGGTAGATGTTGCCGTGCGCCATGCGTCGGCGCAGGGCCTCGGGCGTGATGTCGACCAGCTCGACCTGCTCGGCCCGCCTCACGAAGGCGTCGGGCACGGTCTCGCGCTGGGCGACGCCGGTGATCGCCTCGACGACGTCGTTCACCGACTCGAGGTGCTGGATGTTCACGGTCGTGATCACGTCGATCCCGGCGGCGAGGAGGTCCTCGACGTCCTCCCAGCGCTTCTCGTGGCGCCCGCCGGGCACGTTGGTGTGGGCCAACTCGTCGACCAGGGCGACCTGGGGCGCTCGGGCGAGGACGGCCTCGAGGTCCATCTCGGTGAGTCGTGCGCCCCGGTACTCGCGGGTCGCGCGCGGGACGACCTCGAGGTCGCGCACCTGGGCCTCGGTCAGGGGACGGCCGTGGGCCTCGACGTAGGCGACCACCACGTCGGTGCCGCGCTGGCGGCGTCGCCATCCCTCGTCCAGCATCCGGTAGGTCTTGCCCACCCCCGGGGCCGAGCCCAGGTAGACGCGCAGGGTCCCGCGGCTCACGGCCCTCCTCCGGCCTCCACGCCGGGCAGGGACCCGGCGACCGACTCGGCGATCGCCACGGCCGCCACGCGACGCTCGAGCGACACCGGGTGGGCCGGGCGGGGCGTGAGGACGAAACTCCCCCGGATCCGCCCCCGCCAGGAGACCGCGATCTCGGTCTCGGGCCCGGGGAGGCCCCACTCGTCGACCGGCCAGAGCAGCCCCGCGTTCTCCACGTCGCCCGTCACGAGGAGGCGTGCCCGGGGAGGCTCGGCGCGGCCGGGCTCGAATCGACAGGCGCGCAGCTCCAGCACGTCGATGAGCAGCGCACCGGCCCGCTCGACCACGTCCGCCGCGGGCTCGCTCGAGGCGGCCAGGCTCGACGCGTCGGCGATCGCCGCCACCAGCCACGCGCTCTCGTGGTGACGGCGCCGGCTTCGCCGGTTCCACTGCGCGAGCTCGGTGACGGCGACCCCCACGCCGACCAGGCACACGAAGGTCTCGAGGTCCGCTCGGTGGCCGATCGTGAAGCGGTCGTAGGGGCGGGTCCAGTAGAAGTCGAAGCACGCGCCCGCCGACAGCGTGGCCAGATACCCCGCGGCACGGTCACCGAGCACCGCGACGACGGTCACCACGCCGACCAGCAGCAGCGCCTCGGCCGCGTTGGCGAACCGCGAGCGCACCGCCACGAGCGCCAGGCTCACCACGAGGGGGACGGCGAGCGACGCCGCCCACGCGGCGAGGCGGAGCCGGACGTCGCTCACGAGCCGGCGGCGCGCAACCGGGCCAGGGCCTCGTTGAGGCTCAGGACGTCGATGTAGGACGAGCCCAGGAAGCCGAACTGCGGCCCGTGGGTCTGGCTGGCGACCAGACGGCGCAGTCGGGACGGGGCGATCCCGGTCGCCCGGGCGACCATGGGTACCTGGACGAGCGCGTCGGCCGGCGAGATGTCCGGATCGTACCCACTGCCCGAGGTCGTCACCAGGTCCGGCGTCGGGTGCGCGACCCCGAGACGGTGCCAGTAGGCGACCAGGGCCCTCGTGTCCGCGACGAGGGTCTTAGAACGCGGGCCGAGGTTCGTCGCCCCGGACTCGCCGTTGACCCCGTTCGCGACGAGGGGGTTGTCCCCTCCGCTGACGTTCTTCTGGGGATTGGCCGCGTAGGGGCCGGCGTCGTCGGGCCGTCCGTGGAACCAACTCCGACCGGTCCAGTTCTGGCCGATGAGCGCCGAGCCGTTGGGTCCGATCGACCCGTTGGCCTGGTAGCCGAAGAGCAGCTGGGCGACCCCGGTGCCGGCGAAGGCGTACAGGAAGCCAAAGACGAGCGTGCAGAGCACCGCCATGACGAAGGAGCGGCGAAGGTGCGTCCACATGGTGCCCCCTAGTACGCGTGCAGAGCGACCAGGATCAGGTCGATCAGCTTGATGAAGATGAACGGGGCGATGACCCCGCCGACGCCGTAGATGAGGACGTTGCGCCGGAGGATCGCCCCCGAGTTGGCCGCGCGGAACCGCACGCCGCGCAGCGCGAGGGGGATGAGGGCGACGATGACGAGCGCGTTGAAGATGACGGCCGAGAGGATCGCGCTCTGGGGGCTGTGCAGGCGCATGATGTTGAGCGTCTTGAGCTGGGGGTACGCCGCGAAGAACATCGCCGGGATGATGGCGAAGTACTTCGCGACGTCGTTCGCGATCGAGAACGTCGTGAGCGAACCGCGCGTGATCAGGAGCTGCTTGCCGATCTCGACGACGTCGATCAGCTTGGTGGGGTTGGAGTCGAGGTCGACCATGTTGCCGGCCTCCTTCGCGGCCATGGTCCCGGTGTTCATGGCGACGCCGACGTCGGCCTGGGCCAGGGCCGGCGCGTCGTTGGTGCCGTCACCGGTCATCGCGACGAGCTTGCCGCCCTCCTGCTCCTCTCGGATGAGGGCCATCTTGGCCTCGGGGGTGGCCTCGGCGAGGAAGTCGTCGACCCCCGCCTCCTGGGCGATCGCCGCCGCGGTCAGGGGGTTGTCGCCCGTGATCATCACGGTGCGGATGCCGAGCCGGCGCATCTCGTCGAACTTCTCCTTGATGCCCGTCTTCACGACGTCCTTCAGCTCGATGACGCCGAGCACTTCGTCACCGTCGGCGACCACGAGCGGCGTCGAGCCCGCGTGGGCGAGGCGCTCGACGATCTCGTCGAGGTCGGCCGGGATCGACCCGCCCTGGTCCACGACCCAGCGCTTCACGGCGTCGCCGGCTCCCTTGCGGATGCGCCGCCCGTCGACGTCGAGGCCGGACATCCGCGTCGTGGCGCTGAAGGGGACGAACTCGTGGGACGGGTCCAGCGTGCGCTCGCGCAGCGCGAAGCGCTCCTTCGCGAGCACCACGATCGAGCGGCCTTCGGGCGTCTCGTCGGCGAGGGACGCCAGCTGAGCGACGTCCGCGACCTCGGCCTCGCTGTGACCGCCCACCGGGTAGAAGGCCGAGGCCATCCGGTTGCCGAGGGTGATGGTGCCGGTCTTGTCGAGCAGGAGCGTCTGGACGTCGCCCGCCGCCTCGACCGCCCGGCCGCTCATCGCGAGCACGTTGCGCTGGACCAGGCGGTCCATGCCGGCGATGCCTATCGCCGACAGCAGCGCCCCGATCGTCGTGGGGATGAGACACACGAGTAGCGCCACGAGGATCACGACCGACACGCTGGCCCCGGAGAAACGGGCGAACGGGACGAGGGTGACGACGACCGGGATGAACACGATGGTCAGCACCGAGAGGAGGATCGTCAGGGCGATCTCGTTGGGCGTCCTCTGGCGGTTCGCGCCCTCGACCAGCGTGATCATGCGGTCGAGGAACGTGTGGCCGCGCTCGGCGGTGATCCGCACGACGATCCGGTCCGAGAGGACCCGTGTCCCCCCGGTGACGGCCGAGCGGTCGCCGCCGGACTCACGGATCACGGGCGCGGACTCACCCGTGATCGCCGACTCGTCCACCGAGGCGATCCCCTCGGTGATCTCCCCGTCGGAGGGGATGACGTCGCCGGGCTCGCAGACGACGAGGTCGCCCGCCGCGAGGTCGGCCGCGGCGACCCTCTCCTCGGTCCCGTCGGGGCGCAGCCGGCGCGCCTCGGTCTCCGAACGCATCTTGCGCAACGTGTCGGCCTGGGCCTTGCCCCGACCCTCGGCCATCGCCTCGGCGAAGTTGGCGAAGACGACGGTCAAGAAGAGCCACGCAGTGATCGACCAGGTGAAGACCCCGGGGTGGGCGACCGCCTCGATGAAGCTGACGACGGTCCCCACGAGCACCACGAACATGACGGGATTGCGCACCTGCACGCGGGGGTCGAGCTTCCTGAAGGCGCCGGCAGCCGCCTCGCGCAGGATCGCGGGGTCGAACAGGCTGCGCGACTGGGCGACGCCGTGGGGCGCGGTCGACTCGGCCACGCTCATCAGAAGAACCTCCCGTGGCTCAGCTGTTCGACGATCGGACCCAGGGCCAACGCCGGGAAGAAGGTGAGCCCCCCGATGATCACGACGACCCCCGTCGTGAGGCCCACGAACATCGTGTTGTCCGTGCGGAACGTCCCGAGTGACTGGGGAACGACGTCCTTGCGCGCGAGGACGCCCCCGAGCGCGATGGCGGGGATCATGATCGCGAAGCGCCCGAGCAGCATGTCGATCGCGCCGATGACGTTGTAGAACGGGGTGTTGCCGCTGAGGCCCCCGAAGGCCGAGCCGTTGTTGTTGCCCTGACTCGTGAGGCCGTAGAGGATCTCGCTGAACCCGTGGGGCCCGTGGTTGAGGGGCCCGGCGCGCCCCGCGGCCGTCGAGACGGCGATGGCCGTCACGACGAGGACGACGATGGGCATCACGAGCGCGCCGAGGCCGGCCAGCTTCACCTCCGTCGCCTGGATCTTCTTGCCCAGGAACTCCGGTGTCCGTCCGATCATCAGGCCGCCGATGAAGACGGCGATGACCGCGTAGATGAGGAGGGTGTAGAGGCCGCTCCCGGTGCCGCCGGGCGAGACCTCGCCAAACATCATCCCCACGAGGAGGCCGAAGCCCCCCATCGGAGTGAACGAGTCGTAGGCCGCGTCGGCCGATCCGGTCGAGGTCGACGTCGAGGCGACGCCGAACAGCGCACTCGTCGTGTCGCCGAAGCGCACCTCCTTGCCCTCGGTGTTGCCCACGCTCGAGTGCACCCCGGCGGCGGCGACGGCCGGGTTGTTCTGGTGCTCGGCCGTGGCCGTGACCGCGAGGACCGAGCCGAAGAGGATCGCCATCACCGCGAGCAGGGCCACGCCGTGACGCCGGCTGCCGACCATCTTGCCGAAGGTGTAGGTCAGAGAGACCGGGATGCACAGCACGAGGAAGATGGACAGGAAGTTCGTGAGCCCGGTCGGGTTCTCGAAGGGCGTCGCCGAATTGGCGTTCAAGAAGCCGCCGCCGTTCGTCCCGAGCTGCTTGATCGCCTCCATGAAGGCGATGGGACCGCGTGCGATGGTCTGGGTGACGCCGTTGAGGGCGTCGTGGAAGGTCGCGGTCCCGGCGAGGGTCTGGACGGCCCCCTGGCCGACGAAGACGATCCCCGCGACGAAGGCGATGGGCGCCAGCACGTAGAGCAGGCACCGGGTGAGGTCGACCCAGAAGTTCCCGACGGCCGACGCCTTGCGCCGGGCGAAGCCACGCACGACCACGACGGCGGCGACGATGCCGACGGCCGGCGTGACGAACTGCTGGACCATCAAGGTGATCTGGGAGAAGTACGACAGCGTCGTCTCCCCCCCGTAGTTCTGCCAGTTCGTGTTGGTGACGAAGGAGGCCGCGGCGTTGAAGCTGAGCGCCGAGCCGACGTCGCCCAGGTGCTGGGGGTTGAGGGGCAGGTGCCCCTGGAGCCGCAGGACGAGGTACGTGAGGAGGAGCGACATCCCCGAGAACACCACGAGGGCCCCGGCGTAGCGCTTCCAGGACTGCTCCCTCTCCGGCGAGGTCCCGAGAAGACGGTAGAGCGGCCGCTCCACCCACGAGAGCCAGTGGACCCGGCCCTCGAAGACCGAGGCCATATAGGACCCGAGGTAGCGCCACGCGAGCCCGAGGCTCGCGACGAGCAGGACGAGGGTCAGGAAGAAGCCCATCAGAACTTCTCCGGCTTGAACATCGCGTAGCCGAGGTAGAGCAACATGAGGACGCTCACGACGAGCAGGACGAGCTGGGTGGCGCTCACAGCCGACCAAGCGCTGCGATGAGCCCGAGCATCGCCGCGGTGAACGCCACGATGCCGATGACGACGAGGAGATCGGCCATGGACCCATCGTCGTGCCGCCCGGCTGAAGCGGTTCTGGAGCGAGCGGGTCGGGCCTGGAAAAGTTCTGAACGGTCACCCGTGGGTTCGCCTACGCGATACTGAGTGCGTGAGGCATCGTTGGTGGGGGCTGGGCGCCGGACTGGGGAGCCTCGCGGCCCTGGCGTCGCTCCTCGTGCCACTTCGAGCCGTCCTCGCGATCTCCACCGACGCCCTCGTCCTGATCGTCCCGGTCGTCCTCGCGGTCGCGGTCGGTGGATTCGTGGCCGGTGCCGTCACCGTGGTCGCCGGCTTCCTCGTCTACGACTTCTTCTTCATCCCCCCGTACGGAACGCTGCAGGTCAGCTCGGGCCAGGACTGGGTGGCCCTCGCCGTCTACGCCGTCGTGATGCTCCTCGTCGCCCAGATCGTCGACGCCCTCGACGTCACCCGCTCCGAGGCTCGCCACGGACGCGAGGTGATGCGCCAGCTGGCCGCCGTCTCCGAGAGCCTCGTCGCCGACGAGCCCGTCGAGTCCCTCCTACGCTCGATCGTCGCCACGGCGCGAACCGTCTTCGGTGTCCCGGGCGCGGCCCTGCTCCAACTGCGCGACGGCCACCTCGTCGTCGTCGCGAGCGCCGGCGAACCCCTCACCGAGCAGGAGCTGGCCCGTCTCGACCCGGCGTCGGGACGACCGGTCTCGGTCGGACCGGTCGTCCACGATGACGGGGGGCTGCGCGCCGTCGCGTTGTCGTCCTCGGGTCGGGCCGTCGCGATGCTCGCCCTTCGCGGGGAGCCCGAGGCGCCCACCGAGCGCGAGGTGCTCACGACCTTCGCCAACGACGCCGCCGTCGCCCTCGAGCGGGCGAGGCTGCGCGAGGAGGCCCTGCGCGCGCAGCTCCTCGAAGAGGCGGACCGCTTCCGCCACGGCCTCATGGGCGCCGTGAGCCACGACCTGCGCACCCCGCTCGCCACCATCAAGGTCGCCTCGTCGACCCTGCTCGAGCGAGGGGCGTCCCTCTCGCCACCCGACGCCGAGGAGCTCCACCGGCTCATCGACGTCGAGGCCGACCGGCTCACCCGAATGGTCACCAACCTCCTCGACCTCTCCCGGCTGGAGGCCGGCGTCCTGACCCTGCACCGGGAGGCGACGACGGCCGGTCGGCTCATCGACGACGCCCTCGCGGCCGTGCGGACCTCCCTCACACGCCAGAGGGTCGTCGTGGACGTGGACCCGGACGTGCCGACCCTCGCCGTCGACCCGGGCCTGATGAACCAGGTCCTCGTCAACCTCCTCGACAACGCGCTGCGCCATGGCCCACCGACGGGCACCGTCACCATCACGGCGGCGCGACGCGGCCCCGACGTCATCCTCTCGATCTCCGACGAGGGGCCCGGTGTGCCCGAGGACCAGCGCGAGGCGGTCTTTAACCGCTTCACCCAGTTCGACACGGGAGGGCGCTCGGGGCTCGGGCTCACGATCGCCCGAACTTTCGTCGAGGCCCACGGGGCGCGCATCTGGTGCGATGCCGCACCGGGTGGCGGTGCCCGCTTCACCCTCACCCTCGCCGCGGCCGAGGCGGCGTGATGGCCCGAGTCCTGGTCATCGACGACGACCGCTCCCTCCAGCGGGCGCTGCGGCTCGGGCTCGAAGCGAGTGGTCACGTGGTCACCGCGGCCCCCGACGGCGAAACGGGCATCGTCCACGCGGCCACCGACGACCCCGACGTGGTCATCGTCGATCTCGGGCTCCCCGACCTCGACGGATTGGAGGTGTGCCGTCGCCTCCGCGAGTGGAGTGACGTCCCTATCATCATCCTCTCGGCCACCGGCGCCGAGGCCACCAAGATCGCCGCCCTCGACGGCGGGGCGAGCGACTATGTCACGAAGCCCTTCTCCATGGGCGAGCTCGACGCCCGCCTGCGCGCCGTGCTCCGCGACCGTGGGGCCGGCACCCCGCCCGCGGGGCCGACCGTGGTCGCCGTGGGCGCGCTCGAGGTCGACCTCGTCCACCACGACGCGCGGCTCTCGGGGCGACGGGTGGACCTGACGGCCAAGGAGTTCGCGGTCCTGGCCTTCTTGGCGCGACACGCCGGACGGACCTGCACCTACCAGATGATCCTGCGCGAGGTGTGGGGGCGGGGCTACGGCGAGGAGGCCCCCTACGTCCACACCTACGTCCACCGGCTGCGCCAGAAGCTCGACGACGAGGAGGGCCGCCTGATCCAGACGCTGCCCGGGGTCGGCTACACCCTCGCCGCGGAACCTAGCTGACCCCGAGTCCCTTGGTCAGGCCCCGCAGCAGGGGCGCGAGGCGCTCGATCTCCTCGAGGTGCTGGGCCGAGAGCCGCTCGAGGCGACGCGCGCCGTCGTCCGTCAGGGCGAGGCGCACGACCCGGTGGTCGGGGTCGGTGCGCACCCGGCGCACGAGCCCGGCCTCGACGGCCCGGTCGACCAGCCCCACCGCGCTGTGGTGCTGGAGGAGGAGGTACTCCGCCACGTCGCCGATGGTCGGGCCCCGGGCGTCGCCGTGACCGCGCACCGCGAGCATGAGCTGGTGCTGAGCCGGGGTGAGCCCCTGGGCGCGCGCCTGCTGCTCGCTCCAGTGCTGGAAGCGACGCAGGCCCGTCCGTAGGGCCAGCAGGCGCGCGTAGGTCGAGGCAGAGAGGGTCACTCGACCTACGATAATATCGTACTACGATGTTTCTAGCCACGCCACCGGCCCGATGAGCGGCGACCCGCCCGTCGGGGGCGCCGAGGACCGCCTCGGCGACTTCACCACGACCGTCCGCGTCCTGCGGCTGGTGCCGATCGCCCTCGGCATCGGCGTCCTCTCGACGGGCATCGCCCTCGCCCTGCTCGACATGATCGGTCTCTTCACCAACCTCTTCTACTTCCAGCGCGTCGGCGTCTCGCTGGTCGCCCCGGGCACCGAGAGGCTCGGTGTGTGGACCATCCTCATCCCGGTCGCGGGCGGTCTCGTCGTCGGGCTCATGGCCCGCTTCGGCTCCGAGCAGATCCGGGGTCACGGGATCCCCGAGGCGATGGAGCGGATCCTCATCAACGGCAGCACCGTCCAGCCACGCCTGGCCGTGCTCAAGCCCATCGCGAGCGCGGTCAGCATCGGCTCGGGCGGCCCCTTCGGCGCCGAGGGCCCCATCATCCTCACCGGCGGGGCCGTCGGCTCGATCGTCGGCCAGCTCTTGCACCTCACGGCCGCCCAGCGGCGCAGCCTGCTCGTGGCCGGCGCCGCCGCGGGCATGGCCGCGGTCTTCGGCACGCCCGTCGCGGCGACGCTGTTCGGGGTCGAGCTGCTGGCCTTCGAGTTCCGACCCCGCTCGATGGTCCTCATCGGCACGGCGGCCGCGACGGCCGACGGGCTGCGGCTCGAGCTCGCCCACGCCGGGCTCATCTCCGCCCAGCCCCTCTTCCCGCTGGCGGCACCGGTCCCCGCGGGTGGCGTGGCGCTCGTGGGCGCCGTGGTGGTGGGGGTGGCCTGCGGCCTCCTGGCCTGGGTGATGACCCAGGCCGTCTACCGCAGCGAGGACCTCTTCATGCGCCTCCGCGGCCGGCTGCACTGGATGTGGTGGCCGCTCATCGGTGGGGCCGTCATCGGGGTCGGCGGCCTCGCCGACCCCCGGGCCCTCGGGGTGGGCTACGCCACGATCCACGCGACGCTCCTCGGCGAGCTCGGCGTGGGGGCGATGCTCGCCCTCCTCGTGGTGAAGACGGTGATATGGGCATTCAGCCTCGGCTCGGGCACGAGCGGGGGCATCCTCGCGCCCATCATGATGGTGGGCGCGGCCCTCGGCGGCCTCCTCGGCCACGTCCTGCCCGGGGCGACGCCCGGGAGCTGGGCCCTCATCGGGCTCGGCGGGGCGCTGGCCGGGGTCACCCGCTCGCCCTTCACGGCGATCGTCTTCGCCTTCGAGCTCACCCACGACCCCAACAGCCTGCTGCCCCTGCTCGTGGCGGCGAGCTGCGCCCACCTGGTGAGCGTCCTCGTCCTCAAGCGCTCGATCCTCACCGAGAAGGTGGCTCGGCGGGGCTTCCACGTGATGCGCGAGTACGCCGTCGACCCGCTCGAGGCGACCTTCGTGCGCGAAGTGATGGCCCGCGACCTCACGACGACCTCACCCCACGAGCCCCTCGCCGCGCTCTACCGCCGGCTGCCCGAGGGGTCGCCGGCCCGACGTCAGCGCCTCTACCCGGTCCTCGACGACGCGGGCCTCGTCGGGGTCGTCCCGTGGTCGGTCGTGCTCGCCGGTCGCGACGACGCCACGACCCCGGTCGGCGACGCCGCGGAGCCGCCACGGGTCGTCGCCTACCCCGACGAGATCCTGCGCGCGGTCGCCGACCGCATGGTCGAGCGCTCGGTCGGCGTCGTGCCGGTCCTCGATCGAGCCTCACCGAGCACCGTGGTGGGACTCGTGAGCGAGTTCGACCTCTTGCGCGCGCGTCGGCGCCTCCTCGAGGAAGAGCGTCGGGCCGAGCGGGTCCTCGACCCGTGGCCGAGGCGGGCCTGACGCCCTAGTCCCCCGCGGCGCCGGCCTCGCGGGCGCGGCACGCGGCGCAGTGGCCGAGCACGGCGAAGTGGCGGGGGTCGATCTCGAAGCCGAACGACGCGCGCGCCGCCTCGGCCAGTCCGTCGAAGAGCCCCAGCGGCGCTTCGATGGTCGCCCCGCACGACTCGCACGACAGGTGCCCGTGGGTCTCGGTCGCGAGGTGGTAGGTGGCGGGACCGTGCCCCAGGTGGGCGTGGGTCACGACGCCGAGGCGCTCGAGCTCCTCGAGGTTGCGGTAGATCGTCGAGAGGTGCACGTCGGGGGCGACCCGCTGGACCTCGTGGGCCAGCTCCTCGGCGGTCTTGTGGGAGCCCTCGGCGAAGAGCCGCTCGAGCAGGATCCGCCGGGAGGTCGTCGCCCGGCCCCCGGCCTCGCGCACGCGGGCCAGGACCTCGTCGACCCCCGCCGGGGCGCTCGACTGCCCGCTCTCCACGCTCACAGAGTAGTTGCCTACTGCTCACCCAACGTTGTTGCGAACGGTTCCTATTACCCCTACGCTGGGCCGCGTCGGGCCCACCCCGGGGCCCGCGCCAAGGAGAGGAATGGACGCCACGCCCCCCGCGGCCGGTCGCCTCCGAGCGATGCGGGCCGCCTTCAGCGCCGCCGAGTGGCGACGGGTCAAGTGGATGTTCGGCTCGATCGCGGCCCTGCACGTCATCGGCTTCGGGATCTTCTTCGCCTTCGTCGTGCCCGGCCACTACAAGGGCCTCGGCATCGGCGTGAGCGTCCTCGCCTACACCCTGGGCGCGCGCCACGCCTTCGACGCCGACCACATCTCGGCGATCGACAACACCACCCGCAAGCTCATGAACGACCGCCAGGGCGACCCCACCGCCCGCCGGCCCCTCAGCCTCGGCTACTTCTTCTCCCTCGGCCACTCGACGATCGTGGTCGCCATCGGGGCCGGGCTCGTCGTCGCCGAGAAGGCCGTCTACGGTGCCGTGAGCCACTCCCACTCGGGGCTCTCGCAGTTCGGCGGCGTCTTCGGCACCCTGGTCTCGGCGACCTTCCTCTACCTCATCGCCGTGATGAACCTCGTCATCCTGAACGGCATCGTCCGGGTCTTCCGCTCGATGCGCCAGGGCCGCTACGACGAGGACGAGCTCGAGCGCCAGCTGAACAACCGCGGCCTCATGTACCGCTTCTTCGGGCGCTGGATGCGCTCGATCACCAAGGAGTGGCAGATCTACCCGGTCGGGGTCCTCTTCGGCCTGGGCTTCGACACCGCCACCGAGGTGGCCCTCCTCGCCACGACGGCGCTGCTCGCGAGCAAGGCCCTGCCGTGGTACTCGATCATGTGCCTGCCGATCCTCTTCACGGCCGGGATGTCCCTGCTCGACGCCCTCGACGGGGTCTTCATGAACTTCGCCTACGGATGGGCCTTCTTCAACCCGGTGCGCAAGGTCTTCTACAACCTCGCGATCACCACCCTCTCGGTGGCGATCTGCTTCTTCATCGGCACCGTCGAGGTCCTCGGCCTCCTGCCGAGCGAGCTCCACCTGCACGGCGGCTTCTGGCGTCTGATGGAGGGCTTCAACATCAACGCCGCCGGCTTCGTCATCGTCGGTCTCTTCGTCGTGACCTGGGTCGGGGCGGCCCTCTACTGGCGCTACGGCGAGGTCGAGGCCCGCTGGAGCGCGAAGCTGCGCCCGGCCCTCGAGCCCACCCCCGAGCCCAGCGCGGACTGAGCCGACTGGCTAGGGTCGGCGCCGTGGCTCGAGTGAGCGGGGTCTCGACGGGGCGCGTCTACGACCCGCCCGAACCGAGCGGGGCGCCCGTCGTGCTCGTCGACCGGCTCTGGCCCCGGGGCCTCGCCAAGGCGAACGCGCCCTTCGACCGGTGGGCGAAGGATGTCGCCCCCTCGCCGGCCCTGCGCACCTTCTACGGGCACCGTCCCGAGCGCTTCGCCGAGTTCGCCCGGCGCTACCGCGCAGAGCTGCGCGAGGACCCCACCGGCGCGGTCGCCCAACTCGTCGCGCTCGCCCGCTCGGGGCCCGTGGTGCTCCTGACCGCGACCCGCGACCTCGAGCACTCGAGCGCCGAGGTCCTCGCGACCCACCTGCGTCGCCGAACGGCCCGCCGGTGAGCCCCGAGCCCGTCCCCCTCGCGTCGGTCGTGGCGGGCGCCACGGGCTCGGGCGTGGTGTGGGCGCTCCCGACGGGCGCCGGCGTCAACGTCAACCTCGTGCGCCTCGACGACGCCGAGTCGATCGGCGAGCACGTGAACGACGCGGTCGACGTCGTCCTCGTCGGCGTCGCGGGGACGGCCACGGTCACGGTGGACGGGCTCGACGTGGCCCTCGGGCCCGGGGAGCTGCTCGTCGTGCCCGCCGGCGCGCGGCGCGCGGTCAGCGCGCGCGAGGGCGCCGCCGGCTATCTCAGCCTGCACCGCGAGCGCGGCGGGCTCATGCCCCGGGGGTCGTGAGTGGACGGGGCTGACGTCGAGCGGCTCGTCGTCGAGCTCGCGGCGCGCGTAGGCGACGGCGTGGTCATCCTCGACGGGGCGGGGCGGATCCGGTTCTGGAACGAGGGCGCCCGGGCGGTCTTCGGCTACGACGCCGACGAGGTCGTGGGCCGGCCCGTCACCGCGACGGGCGCACCCTCTCGATCGAGTTCCGCGTCGTCCTACTCGGCGGCGACCCGCCCACGGCCGTGGGAGCGGTGATCCGCGACGTGACCGAGCGCTTCGAGCGCGGGCGTCGGGTGTCGGGCGCGGTGCCCGGCGATCCCGAGGCCCGTCGGTAGGATGACCGCAGCGGAGGGGGGGGCATGTTCAGCACCGTCGTAGTGGGAGCGGACGGGTCGGCGACGGCCAAGCGCGCCGTCGAGGCGGCGGCCGACATCGCCAAGGCCTTCGGCGCGTCACTGCACATCGTCTCGGCCTTCGAGCCCAAGGCCGTGCCGGCGTCGGACCGACCGGCGGAGTTCCGCAACCTGACCTCCGAGGGGGACGTGGACGTCCTGCTCCAGGACCTCTCCTTCGTGGCCCAGCGCCACGACGTGACCCCGACCGTGCACAGCGCCAAGGGCGACGCCGCGGAGGTCATCGTGAAGTTCGCCCAGGACCTCGACGCCGACCTCGTGGTGGTCGGCAACCGCGGGATGAAGGGCGTGCGCCGCGTGCTCGGGAGCGTGCCCAACTCGGTCGCCCACGGCGCGCCGTGCTCGGTCCTCATCGTCGACACCACCGAGTAGCGGACCCGGCGCGCCCCGCCGGGGACCTTCGCCCCTAGGACGGGGCCGCGCGCCCCCGTAGGGTCGCGTCGTGACCGGAAGTCGACGCGCCCTCGCGATCCTCGTGGTGGTCCTGGTCGTGGCGTTGGGCTCGTGGGCCCTCGTCGCGAACACCCGCTCGCCCGCGCCCACCACGACGACGACCCGCCCGCCCGTCACCACCACGACCGCCCCGCCCTCCACCGCGGTCTGGCCGCTCGGCCGCTCGGGCTACACCGACCCGGTGGCGGTGGCCCGGGCCTTCGCCCTGCGCTACCTCGCGATGCCGACGGTCGTGACGGGCGCCTACCGGGCGGGCGACAGCCGCTCGGGCGAGGTCGAGGTCCGCCCGAGCGACCGCGCGCCGGTCACGACGGTGCTCGTGCGCCAGCTGAGCGGCGCCTCGACCTGGAGCGTGCTGGGGTCCGTGGGCCAGGACCTCACGATCGCCTCGCCGCCCTCGCTCTCGGTCGTGCGCTCCCCGCTCACCGTCACCGGCACCAGCACCGCGTTCGAGGGGGTCGCGAACCTCGAGCTGCGCGCCGACGGGGTCAGCGCGCCGATCGCGAGCGCCGTCGTCCACGGCGGCTCGATGGGGGTCGTGGGCCCGTTCCGGGGGGTCCTGCACTTCACCAGGCCCTCGGCGCGCGCCGGCGCGCTGATCCTCTTCACCCGTTCGGCGAAGGACGGGTCGGTGATGGTCGCGTCGGTCATGCGGGTCTGGTACTAGCCCCGGGCGTGTGGCCGACCGGTTCGAGCCCCGCGGGCGCCCGCCGGTGCAGGATGGTCCGGTGGCCGACCCGGACGCGCACCTCGACGAGCCGACGGCGAGCGGGCTGAGCGACGCGGAGGTCGCCGCGCGGCTGGCCGACGGCCGCTCCAACCGCGCCGAGGCCGACACCTCCCAGACCTGGGGCCGTATCCTGCGACGCAACGCCCTCACCCGGCTGAACTTCCTGCTGCTGGTGCTGGGTGCGGCCACGCTCACCACCGGGGCCCTGCCCGACGCCACCTTCCTCGCGGTCGCCGTGATCAACACCGTCGTCGGGGCGGTCGAGGAGTCCCGGGCCAAGCGCCAACTCGACCGTCTCGCCGTGGTGAGCGCCCCGCGCGCCCGGGCCGTGCGCGCCGGGGCCGTGGTCGAGCTCGCCGTGGAGGACCTGGTGCTCGACGACCTGCTGGAGTTGCGCCCGGGCGACCAGCTGGCCGTCGACGCGGTCGTGGTGGGCGGGTCGGCCGAGGTGGACGAGTCGCTCACGACCGGGGAGTCCGAGCCGGTCGCCCGGGGCGTGGGCGACGACCTGCTCTCGGGCACGTGGGTCGTGGCCGGGGTCGTGCACGCACGGGTCACCCGGGTGGGGCGCGACTCCTACGCGAGCCGCCTGGCGGCCGAGGCCCGCCGGTTCAGTCTGGCCGGCTCGGAGCTCGTGACCGCGGTGAACCGCGTGCTGCGCTGGGTCACGTGGGCCATGGTCGTGATCGGCCCCGTCCTCTTCTGGCGCCAGGTCCAGCACGAGCCGTGGCGCGTCGCCGTGCGCCTGGCCGTCGCCGGGATCGTCGGGATGATCCCCGAGGGGCTGGTGCTGCTCACGACGCTCGCCTTCCTCGCCTCGGCCGTGCGCCTCACCCGTGTGCGCACCCTCGTCCAGGAGCTCCCCGCGATCGAGACCCTGGCGCGCGTCGACGCCCTGTGCGTCGACAAGACCGGCACCCTCACCGAGGGGCGGGTCGCCTTCTCCGGGCTCGAGGCCCGCGGCACCGGCCCGGACGAGGCTCGCGCGGCCCTCGACGCCATCGCCCGCGCGACCGGGGCGAACGCCACCCTCGCCGCGATCGCCGGGGCCGTCGGCGAGGCGACACCCGGCTGGGCGGTCGAGGCGTCGGTGCCCTTCAGCTCGGCGCGCAAGTGGAGCGCGGTGCGCGTCGCCGACCACGGCACCTGGGTCCTCGGGGCGCCCGAGATGGTCACCGCCGCCGACCCCGAAGGCCTCGCGCCGCTCGCCACGTCCTGGGCCGAGACCGGCTCGCGGGTCCTCGCGCTGGCGCGCGGGGAGGCGCCCCTCGAGGACGACCGGCTCCCGGGCGACCTGCGCCTCGTGGCCCTCGTCGCGCTCGCCGAGCGGGTCCGCCCGACGGTCGCGGCGACGATCGCGTACTTCGGCGACCAGGGCGTCACGCTGCGGGTGATCTCGGGCGACGCGGTGGCGACCGTGCGGGCCATCGCGACCGCCGTGGGCGTGCCCGACGCCGAGCGCGCCCTCGACGCGCGCGACCTGCACCCCGACGAGGAGGACTTCGCCGATCTCGTCGAGTCCTCGCGCGTCTTCGGGCGCACCACCCCCGAGGTGAAGCGCGAGATGGTGGGTGCCCTGCGCGCCCACGGGCACACGGTCGCGATGACCGGTGACGGGGTCAACGACGTGCTGGCCTTGAAGACGGCCGACCTGGGCATCGCCATGGGTTCGGGCGCGGCCATCACCCGGGGGGTCGCCCAGCTGGTGCTGCTCGACGACGACTTCGACGTGATGCCCTCGGTGGTGGCCGAGGGTCGACGGGCGCTGGCCAACATCGAGCGCGTGGCGGCGCTCTTTTTCACCAAGAACATCTACTCGCTGGTCCTGTCGGTGATCGTGTCGATCGTGGGTTCGGCCTACCCCCTGCTGCCGCGCCAGCTGACCCTGGTCGGGTCGGTCGCGATCGGGATCCCGGGGTTCTTCCTCGCCCTCGGGCCCAACGACCGGCGCTTCGAGCCGGGCTTCTTGCGCCGGGTCCTCACCCTCTCGGTGGTCGCCGGGACGGTCTCGGCCGCGGCCATCCTCGGCGCGTACGCGCTGGCCCGCGCGAACGGCTCGCCCGCGGCCACCGCTCGGGTGGCCGCCGTCACGGCGGCCGCGGTGGTGACGCTGTGGCTGATCGCCGTGGTCGCCCGGCCCGTGACCCGGGGCCGGCTCGCCCTGGTCGCGGCGATGGCCGCCCTCTTCCTCGTCGCCTACGCCTGGGGACCGGCGGCGCGCTACTTCGACCTGGCGACGCACCCGGGCGGGCCCGTCGAGCTCGGCGCCCTCGCCCTGGGCGTGGCCGGCGCACTCGTGGTCGAGACGGTGACGCGGGTCGCCCCCCTGCGCGGGCGGATCCTGCCGCCGTCGGTCGCGACCGGCGCGGCTAGGGGGCCACGGTCTCCTCGGTCGGGGACTCGGCCAGGGTGAAGTAGCTCTCCTCCTCCTGGTCCATGTGCAGGCGCAGGATCGCCTCGAGCCCGTAGAGGGCGCGACGGACCTCGGCCACGTCGGGAGAGCCCAGGGGCGCCGCCTCGAGGTCGGCGGCCAGCTGGGCCAGCCGCCGGGCCCGCGTCACGATCTCGCGGTGGGCCCGGCTCATGGTCGCGGTCGGGTCCACGCCCCCCAGGGAGCGCGCGAGCAGCGGGTAGAGCGTGGCCTCCTCGAGCTGCTCGTGGGCGACGACGTCGTGCTCGAGGCGGCGCGAGAGCGCCGTGAGCGCCGCGGCGAGCCCCGACGGCCCGGCCCGGTCCAGCCCGTCGGCCACGGCCACCAGCTCCGAGAGCGCCGCGCGCTCGGGCCCGTGCTCGGCGCGCAGGGCCGCGATGGCCTCGTGTGCGCCGCGCGGCAGGGCCACCTCGGCCCGGGGGCGGCGCAGGACCCGCAGCGCGTTCGCGATCGCCACGACGTCGATGCCCTCCTGGGCGAGCGCCCCCCAGACCGCCGGGAGGAGCCCGGCCGTGGCGACGCCCATGGCGCCGAGCGAGAGCGCCATCCCCACCACGACGCTCTGCAGCGCGATCCGCCGCGACCGGGTCGCGACGGCCCGGGCGTCGGCGATGCGGTCCAGGCGGTCCACGGTCAAGACGACGTCGGCGGCCTCGGACGACGCGGTCGCCCCGCGCGCGCCCATCGCGACCCCGACGTCGGCCAGGGCGAGCGCCGGCGCGTCGTTGATGCCGTCGCCCACCATCGCCGTGGGGGCGAGGGCTCGCTCGGCGCGCACGACGTCGAGCTTCTGGGCGGGCGAGCACTCGGCGACGACCTCATCCACGCCGACGGCGTCGCCCACGAGGTCGCCGACCTCGCGCCGGTCCCCGGTGACCATGACGACGCGCGCCACGCCGTGGCGGCGCAGGACCCGCAGGGCGTGGGCTGCGTCCGCGCGCACCGGGTCGGTGACCAGCACGACCCCGCGCGGCCGGCCGTCGAGCGCCACGTAGATCCCCGTCGCGCCCTCCCAGTGGACCCGGCGGCGCGCGAGCTCCACCCACGCCGGCGCGCCCTCGGTGACGCCCGCCCATTCGGCCGTTCCCACCGCCACGCGTCGACCGGCGACCTCGCCCACCGCGCCGCGGCCCGCCTCCTCGCGCACGCCCGTGGGGACCTCGAGCGTGAGGCCGCGCCGTTGGGCCTCGCGCACGACCGCGGCGGCCAGCACGTGGGTCGAGGTCTGATCGAGGCTGGCCGCGAGGCGCACCACCTCGTCGGGGTCGCTCTCGCCGTCGGTCACGACGACGACCACCTCCGGCCGTCCCATGGTGACGGTCCCGGTCTTGTCGATGAGCAGCGTCGTGCAGCGCGCCAGCCGCTCGAGCACCGCCGCGCCCTTCACCACCACGCCCCGGCGCGCGGCGCGCGACAGGCCCGACGCGAAGGCGACCGGCGAGGCCAGGATCAGCGGGCACGGCGTCGCCACGACGAGGACCGCCACCGCGCGCGACGCCCCCCCGAGGGCGAAGGCCGCCGCCGCGACCGCGGCCGTCGCGGCGAGGAAGTAGAGGGAGTAGCGGTCGGCCAGGCGCACGAAGGGCGCGGGGTTGCGCTCGGCCTCCTCGGTGAGGCGCACGACGTGGGCGTAGGTGCTCTCGCTCACCTCGACCGTGACGGTCATCTCGAAGGGCGGGCCGGCGTTGGTCACGCCACTGCGCACGGGCGTGGCCGCCTCGCGGGCCACCGGCAGCGGCTCGCCGGTGAGCGCCGACTCGTCGAGGACGGCCGGCCCCGTGAGGTCGCCGTCGGCCGGGACGACCTCGCCGGTCGCCACGAGGAGCACGTCGCCCACCACGACCTCGTCGGCCGCCACCGTCACGATCCGCTCGCCGACGCGCTTGTGGGCCACGGTGGGGGCCCGCTCCACGAGGGCGCGCAGGTCGCGCCGGGCCCGGCCCTCGGCCCACGCCTCGAGCGCGCGACCGGTGGCGACCATGACCGCGACGACGCCGGCCGCGAGCAGCTCGTCCGTCGCGAGCGCCCCGGCGAGGGCGACGAGGGCGATGACGTCGACGCCCAGGCGCTTGGCGCGCAGGCTGGCGGCGGTCCCGGCGAGGCTGTAGAGGGCCCCCGCGACGCCCGCCGCGAACCACGGGCCGTCGACGGCCCCCGAGGGCGCGCCGACCGCCCGCGCCACCAGGCCGGCGGCGAGCAGCGCGAGGGTCGCGGCGAGCACCACGGCCGGCACGACGAGCGCCGGGCGGGCGGGCGGGCGGCGCGCCGTGGGGGGCGGCCGGCGCCGAGGCGCCGGCTCAGCCCGCGGCGCGGCGCTCACGGCGCCGTGTCGTCAGAGACGACCTTCCACCCCGCGGGCAGGAGGGCGAGGGTGGCGAAGGTGGTCGCCGAGCCCGTCACCGGGTACGGGCGGTGCGTCACGCGCACCATGACGGCCATGCGGGCGTTCTTCGGCACCACCCCGACGTAGCCGGACCGGCCGCCGTCGGGGTTGGCGCACCAGTGGGTCCCGACGCGCTCGAGCGCGAGGTTGAGCACCCACATCCGGTTGCGGTAGACGCTGAGCGGCGTGAGGTGCCGGGCACGGTAGTAGTAGACGAGGGTGGCCTTCACGACCGGGGTGATCGGCTTGAAGGGCCAGGTCGCGAGGGTCGGGCACGGGGGCAGCGTCGTCGCCGAGGCCGAAGACGATCCGACGACGCCCGCGGCGCCGAGTCCGAGGAGAACGCCCGACGAGGCGACAGCCAAGGTCGTCGCGGCGACCAACCCACGCCGGCCTCGCCGGGCCGCCGTGGCGGGTGGACGCACCCTGGTCGGGGTGAGGAACGTGCGCACACCGACTCCCTTCTCGCCGTCACCCGGCCCCGCTTCCGTGAGGGTACGCCTCGCCCCAAGGGTCCCCCTAGGGGCCAAGGTCATCGCCGCGCCCAGGAGCGCCCTAGCGTGGCCGGGTGGCGACGGTTCACCCGCTGGCGAGCGACGAGGTTGAGGCGTTCCTGGAGCCGCTGCGGGCCCTCGCCCTGAGGTCGAAGGCCACGTGGGGTTACGACGAGGAGTTCCTCGAGGCGTTCGCGACGACCCTTCCGACGTCACTCGACCAGCCGGGACGTGTCACCCTCGTCGCCGAGGAGGACGACGTCGTCGTGGGGTTCGCGATCGTCGACGACCGTGGCGACCACGCCTGGCTCGAGGACCTCTGGGTGGAGCCGGCCCTCCAGCGCCAGGGCATCGGTCGCCGGCTCGTCGAGGAGGCGGCGGCGACCTCCGCCCGACTCGGCGTGCTCCGACTCGAGTGGGAGTCCGATCCCAACGCCGAGCCCTTCTACCTCGCCCTGGGGGCCCGGCGAATCGGCGTCGTGCGCTCAACCCTCGACGAGGGCCGAGCGCTGCCCGTGATGCGCCTCGACGTGAGCTAGGTGGCGAGGTCGCGCCGGTCGTAGCCCCACAGGGAGACCGCCAAGAGAACGACGACGACCACCGCGAGCACGCCGAGGTTCCCCAGACGCAGCCCCGTGGTGAGGGGCTGGTGGCCGAGGGCCTGGTCCCACAGCGAGAGCCAGGCCACGCGCTCGAAGGCGCTCACCAGCGGGGCGAGGGCCGAGAGCAGGTAGCTCGCCACGGCGAGCGCCGTCGCGACCCCGCGGGCGAGACCCCGCGACCCGCTCGAGGCGCCGACGGCCAGCGCGAGGGTCGCGAAGGCGAGGGCGAAGGCCGCCGAGCCGACCACGGCCGCGCTGAGCCCGGCCCAGCCGACCGAGAGCGAGAAGACGGGGCCGAGCAGCCCGAGGGTCGCCTCGAGGACCGCGCCGAGCCACAGGGTGCCCACCGCGAGGGCCGCCCACTTCTCGAGCACGACACGGCGGCGCGACACCGGGTTGGCGAGTAGCAGGTCGATCGTCCCGCGGTCCTCCTCCCCCGCCGCGAGGTCCGACCCCCACAGGATGGCGAAGAGCGCGAGCAGCATCGGGGCGATCACCGAGAAGATCTCGGCGCCCAGGTAGCCCGGGCCGGTGGTGAAGTCGGCGACGTTGAAGAGCTTGCGGAAGACCTCAGGGTAGGCCTCGAAGATCTTGGCGAAGGCCTTGTTGTCGTGGATTGTGGGGAAGACCGACAGCATCACCACGCAGTACGTGGCGATCCCTACCGACCAGCCGACGAGGCCGCGGCGCTCCTCGCGCAGCGAGCGGGCGAAGACCCCGCGGCGCGGCCAGAGCCGGCGCCCCCTAGCGCGCGGCGCCGTCATAGTAGGAGAGGAACACGTCCTCGAGGCTCGGCTCGTGCACCGACAGGTCGACCACGTCGAGCGCGGCCAACGCGGCGAGGAGCGGGTTGAGGCTCCCGACGACCTCGAGGCGCAGCCCGTCCTCGACCCGCTCGCGCACCGTGACGCCCTCGAGATCGGCGAGGGCGTCGAGGCCGGCCGCCGCGCCCACGCGCACCTCCACCGCGTGCACGGCCCGGGCCCGGATCTCGGCCACCCGCTCGATCGCGACCAGCCGGCCGTCCTTGATCAGCCCCACCCGGTCGGCGACCTCGGCCACCTCGCTCAGGACGTGCGAGGACAGGAAGACCGTCCGGCCGGACGCGGCGGCCTCGCGCAGGCGCTGGTGGACCGTTCGCTGCACCAGGGGGTCGAGCCCGACCGTCGGCTCGTCGAGCACGAGCAGGTCGGGCTCGTTCATCAGCGCCGAGACGAGCCCGACCTTCTGGCGGTTCCCCCGCGAGAGCGCCCGCACCGGCCGGTCCAGCTCGAGGTCGAGCTCGGACGCCCAGCGCTCCACGGTCGCCTCGTCGGGCCCACCGCGCAGGCGCGAGAAGTGGGCGAACGTCTCGCGGGCGCTCAGGCGCTCGTAGAGCGCGAGCTCGCCGGGCAGGTAGCCGAGTCGACGGTGGACCGCCACGGCGTCGCGGCGCGCGTCGAGCCCGAAGAGCCGCACCACGCCGCGCTGGGGCCGGATGAGGTCGAGCAGCAGCCGGATCGTCGTGGTCTTGCCCGCCCCGTTGGGCCCGAGGAAGCCGAAGACCTCGCCCCAGCCCACCTCGAGGGAGAGGTCGCGCACCCCGCCGCCACCCCGGTAGACCTTGGTGACGCCCGTGAGGGCGATCGGCGGCTCGCCCCGGGCGACGGACCCGTCGGCGGCGGCCGTCGCGACGGGCGTCACGACGCGGGTCGTGGAGGCCGCGGGGGCCGCCGAGGCGGGCCCGGCCGCGTCGGTGGCGGGCGAGGCGGGAATCGCTCAGCGCTCCTTCTGGCGATCCCAGTAGCGGTGGGGCCGATGGGGGTTGTGGTGGCTCTGGTACTGGAAGAGCGCGCGCGTGCGTCCCCGCACGCGCCGCCACCGGCGGACCCAGTGCGTTGCGCTGTTGGCCATGGCGACCTCCTCGACCCGACCGTAGGCGCGGGCGCGTCGGCCCGGCGAGGGACGTAGGTCCATTCGTGGCCATCGTCCGTGGGTCACGCCCCTCACCTAGCCTTCAGCCGTGGAGATCGCCTTCGAGGGTGAGGTCTGGTACTGGCGAGGCCCCTCCCCGTTCCACTTCGTCACGGTCCCGCCCGAGGGCGCCGAGCTGATCCACGCGCTCGCCCCCTCGCTCACCTACGGCTGGGGGTGCATCCCGGTGCGGGGCCGCGTGGGCGCGACCGCGTTCTCCACCTCCCTCTTCCCGCGCGAGGGCGGCTACGTCGTGCCGCTCAAGGCCGCCGTGCGCGCCGCCGAGGGGCTCGAGCTCGGTGACCTCGCGGCGGTGGTCCTCGAGCTGGGCTGAGCCGCTCGGCGGGTCCGCGTCTGTAACGCTGGTCGCGTGGCCGACCGCCTCGCCCGCCTGCTCGACCCCCTCGACCGCCTCCAGCGCCGCACGCCCGCCCTCGCCTTCGCGGTGGCGGTCGTGCGCAAGACGTCCGAGGACGGTGGGGGCGACCTGGCGGCCCTCGTCGCCTACTACGGGTTCCTCTCGGCCCTGCCCCTGCTGCTGGTCTTCGCCTCGATCGTGGGCTTCGTCCTCCACGGCGACCCCGGGCTGCGCGCGCGTGTGCTGGCGAGTGCCGTGCGCAGCTTCCCCACGCTCTCGGGCGTGCTCGACGCCTCGGTCAACGGCAGCGGGGTCGCCCTCGGCCTCGGGGCCCTGTGGGCGCTCTGGGCCGGGCTCGGCGTGACCCGGGCCCTGGAGCGGGCGATGAACGCGCTCTGGGACCTGCCCCGCGCCGAGCGGCCCAACCTGGTGCGCTCGAGCGCCCGGGGGCTCGCGATGCTCGCCGCGCTCGGCCTGCTCACCGTCGTCTCGACGGCCCTCGCGGGCCTGCCGCTCGCCCACGCCCTCTCGCCCCTCGCCTCGGGGGCGGTCGCCGTCGTGGGCGCTCTCGTGGTCAACGCCCTCCTCTTCTTCCTCGCCTTCGAGCTCCTGACCAACCGGCGCCTCGGCCTCGGCGTCACGTGGCCCGGCGTGGTCGCCGGGACCGTCGCCTGGACGGCCCTGCAGGGCGTCGGCGCCCTCTACGTCGGCCACGTCGTCGCCCACGCCTCGCGCTACTACGGGCCCTTCGCCGCCGTCGTCGGACTCCTCGCCTGGGTCTACCTCGGCGCGCGCCTGCTCGTCTACAGCGCCCAGGTCAACGTGGTGCGCGCCGAGGGGCTCTGGCCCCGGAGCCTTCGCGGGGCCGACACCGCGGCCGACGAGCGATCGGCCCAGCGCGCCCGGCGCGCCCGCGACCGCTCGTAGCGGCGCGCCCGGCGCGTCGGGCCCCGGCGCGACCTAGGGTGCCCGGTGGTGCTCGACCCGGTCCCCACTCCCCCGGACACCGAGACGCCGACGGCCCGAGGGACCCACTCCTCGAGCGCGTGGGCGATCGTCGTGGTGATGGTCGGGGTCATGATCACCGCGGTCGACACGACCATCGTCGTGCTCGCCCTGCCCGAGATCGAGCGCAGCCTGCACGTCGCGCTCGACTCGGTCATATGGGTGGTTATCGGCTACCTCCTCATCATCACGCTGCTCGCCACCCAGGTCGGGCGCCTCGGCGACATGTTCGGGCGGGTGCGCATGTACGAGGCCGGCTTCGTCGTCTTCATCGTGGGCTCGGCCCTGTGCGCGCTGGCCTGGGACGAGGCCTCGATCGTCGCCTTCCGCCTCCTCCAGGGGGTCGGGGGCGCGCTGGTGACGGCCAACAGCGGCGCGATCATCGCCGAGCTCTTCCCCAAAGAGCAGCGCGGCAGGGCCTACGGCTACAACGCCGTCGGCTTCAGCGCCGGTGCCGTGCTGGGGATCCTCCTCGGCGGGGCGATCGTGACCTACGTGTCGTGGCGCTGGATCTTCTGGATCAACGTCCCCATCGGCCTCGTCGGGGTGGGGCTCGCCCTGCGGCTGCTGCGCGAGCACGGGACCCGGGTCAGCCACCGTCTCGACCTCGCGGGCATGGCGACGCTCGGCCTCGGTCTCTACGGCGTGCTGTGGTCGGTGACCAAGCTCGCGACCGACCCCCTCGACGCGACGATCCTGGGCTACCTCGTCGGCGGCGTCGTCCTGCTCGGGCTGTTCGTCCTCGTGGAGCGGCGGGCCGCCGAGCCCATGCTCCCCCTCTCACTCTTCGCGGTGCCCACGATGACCCCGTCGCTGCTGGCCTCGTTCTTCCAGGGCCTCGCGAACTACGCCGTCCTCTTCCTCGTGATCATGTACCTTCAGGGGGCGAGGGGCCTCACGCCGATCCACGCGTCCCTGCTGCTCATCCCGGGCTATCTCGTCGGCGCGGCGATCGGCCCGGCGGCGGGGCGGCTGGCGGACCGGGTCTCGCCGGTCGTGCCCGCGACGATCGGCCTCGCCGTCCAGGTGGTGGCCCTGTTCATCTACGCCCACCTGTCGGTCTCGACCGGCCTCTGGGTGGTCGTGGTGGGCAGCGTCGTCAACGGGCTCGGCGCCAGCTCCTTCTTCCCGGCCAACAACTCGGCGGTGATGAAGGCCTCACCGCCCCAGTCGTTCGGCATCTCGTCGGGGATGCTGCGGACCTTCGCCAACGTCGGCATGGTCTTCTCGTTCTCCCTAGCGATGCTGATCGCCTCGCACAGCATCAGCCGCCGCCTGGCCTTCGCGATCTTCGTGGGCTCGACGAGCCTCAGCCACGACCTGGCCGCCGCGTTCACCTCCGGTCTGCACAACGCCTTCTACGCCTCGATGGGCCTGATGGCCCTGGCCGCCCTCTTCTCGCTGAGTCGCGCCCGGTCGACCGGCCGGGCCGGCCGGGACCACCAGGCCGGCGGCGTCACGGACTATACCCCAGGGGGTATAATGGACGACAGCAGCCCGACCACCGAGGAGACACCGTGGCCACCGTCCAACTGACCCGAGAGAGCTTCGAGTCCACCGTCGCCAACAACGACATCGTCCTTATCGACTTCTGGGCGAGCTGGTGCGCGCCGTGTCGGATGTTCGCCCCCGTCTACGAGGCCGCCTCCGAGGTCCACGACGACGTCGTCTTCGCCAAGGTCGACACCGAGGCCGAGCAGGAGCTCGCCGCCGCCTTCGGCATCATGTCGATCCCGACCCTCATGGCCTTCCGCGACCAGATCCTCCTCTACGCCCAGCCCGGCGCCCTGCCCTCGGCCGCCCTGGAGGAGATCATCGGCAAGGTGAAGGCACTCGACATGGACGAGGTGCGCAAGTCCATCGCCGAGCAGGCCCCCGCCCAGGCCTGAGGTCGACGGCCCGTGAACGCCATCGAGGTGACCCTGTCACTCCCCTTCGGTGAGGCCGAGGCCGGGGTGCGCCAGGCGCTCTCGTCCGAGGGCTTCGGCGTGCTGAGCGAGATCGACGTCGCCGCCACCTTCAAGGCCAAGCTCGACGTCGAGCGCCCGGCCCTCAAGATCCTGGGGGCGTGCAACCCCGTCTTCGCCCACCGGGGCCTCACCGCGGACCCGTCGCTCGCCCTCGTGCTGCCCTGCAACGTCGCGCTCGAGGACCTCGGCGAGGGGCGGACCCGCGTCGCCATCGCCGACCCGCGCGCGATGTTCGCCCTCGGAGACCCCGCCCGCACGTCCGCGGACCTCGCGCTCGCCGACGAGGTCGCCGCCGCGCTGGCGAGGGTCGCGGAGCGGCTGGGCGCCTGAACGTGAGCGCCGTGGCCACCGTCGTGCCCTCCGCGACGTCGGTCCTGGCGGTCTGCGCCCACCCCGACGACGAGAGCTTCGGCCTCGGGGCCGTCCTCACGCGCTTCGCCGACGCCGGCGCGACCGTGTCGATGCTGTGCTTCACCCACGGTGAGGCCTCGACGCTCGGTCGATCCGACCGCCCCCTCGGCGAGGTCCGCCGCGAGGAGCTCACCGCGGCGGCGGTGGTCCTGGGCGTCAGCCGGGTCGACCTGCTCGACTACCCCGACGGGGGCCTCGCCGAGGTCCCCCTGGAGCGCCTCGCGACCGAGGTGGCCGCGGCGGCGCGCGAGGTCGACGCCGACCTGCTCGTCGTCTTCGACGAGGGCGGCATCACCGGCCACCCCGACCACGTGCGCGCGACCGAGGCCGCGCTCGAGGGCGCGCCCCTCGCGCCGGTGATCGCGTGGAGCCTGCCGCGCGAGGTGGCCGACGAGCTCAACGCCGAGTTCTCCGCCGGCTTCGTCGGCCGCGACGCCCGCGGCGTCGACCTGCGCCTCGACGTCGACCGGACCGTCCAGCGCCGGGCCATCGCGTGCCACGCCAGCCAGGCCAACGACAACCCGGTCCTGCGGCGTCGGCTCGAGCTCCTCGGCGACGCCGAGTCGCTGGTGTGGCTGCGTCACCCGGCGGAGCGCCCGCGAGCCGGCGGGTCGGCGGTCGCACCGACCACCTGAGCCGTCGGCCGGCGCGCCCCGGCGGCCGGCCCCTCGCTAGGGTTCCCCCGTGGCGAGCACCCGGGGACCCCTCGCCGCACCCCGGTGACGGTCCTGCTCGTCGCCGTCGCGGTGGGCTTCGCCTTCTCGATGGGCGCCCACTACACCGGAGCGTGCATGGGCATGCCCCACGCGCTGGGCGCCGTCTCGGCCCGGCGCGCGCTGCTCGTCATGGCGCCGCTCGCCCTCCTCGGCGCGGCCCTCGCCTCGCACGGGGTCGAGCGCACCGTCGGCGAGGGCCTGCTCGCCGGCCGGGGGCTCAGCGTCACGGGCGAGGTCGTCGTGCTCGCGGTCGCCTTCGGCCTCACCAGCCTCTTCACCTGGCGCCGGCTCCCGACCTCGACCATCCAGATCCTCGTCTTCAGCGCCGTCGGCGCCGGGGTGGCCGCCGGGGTGGCGGTCCAGTGGGCCACGGTCGCGACGCTCGCGGCCTTCTGGGTCCTGGCGCCCGTCGTGGCGGCGGTGCTGGGCTTCGCCCTCACGCGCCTCGCCGACCACGTCCCGGGGGTGGGCCGTCCCCCCGGGGAGGGCGCGGCGGGGATGGCGCGCACGCTGGGCCCCGGTCTCGTCGCGGTGGGCGCCCTGGCGTCGTTCACCATGGGCGCGAACGACGTCGCCAACGCCACCGGCTCGCTCGTGGGCACCCACGTCCTCGGGCCGCTCGGCGCCGGGGCGCTCGGGGGCCTCGGACTCGCCGCCGGGGTCCTCACCTGGGGGCGGCCCCTCCTGAGGCGGGTCGCCTTCGAGGTCGTCGAGGTCGATCGTCCGATGGCCACCGCCGCCCAACTGGTCCAGGCGCTCGTCGTGCTGGTCGCGGTCGCGAACGGCTACTTCACCTCGATGAACCAGGCCCTGGTGGGCGCGATGGCCGGGGCGGGGCTCGCGCGAGGGCGCGCGACGGTTCGCTCCTCCACGCTCGCGGCCATCGTGCGGGGGTGGGTCGTCGGGCCGGGTGCCGCACTCGCGCTGGCCTACGCGCTGACCCGCCTCGCCGTCGGCCTCGGCGCCCACGCCGTCGCGGCGCCCTAGGCCGGGACCTTCGGCCCTGGGGGACGCCGCGCCGCCGGCCGAGACTGGAGGGGTGCGAGGCGGCCTAGACCAGAGCCCGATCGAGGCGCCGGGCGCCGGGACCCGTGAGCCGACCCTGGACGAGGTCGCGGCCGCCCTCGCCTCCTGCGCCGGCCCCGACGGCGCCCTCCCCGCCCAGGTCGGCACGCGCCTCGCCGCCGAGCACGGGTGGGGCGGCCGTCTCGCCGAGGTGCTCGCGATCCTGACCGAGGACTCCGAGCGACTGGGCTACCTCGTGGGCGGTTCGCGGGCGGTCGGGGTCCTCGCGTGGCTCCCCGCGTGGATCGACTCGCCCCTCTCGCCCGCGGAGATCCGCGCGGTCGTCGCGGCCGGGGGCTGGGACCCCGAGCCCTTCGCCGCCGTCGCCGCCCACGGGCTGCTCGCGCCCCTCCTCGCGCTCCCCGACGGGTCGGCCCGCCGCGTGCGCGGCGAGCTCGCCGGGGCGTGGCTGAGCGACCACTTCGCCCTCGCCGAGAGCGACGACGAGGTCGTCGCCGCGGTCCGCGAGCTCCTCTCGGGCGATCTCGACTGAGCGATCCGCGCCGTGACCTTCTCCCCTACCCACCCGACGGGGACGCTCCTAGCGTCCTAGGGGCGGGTGGGCGAAGGAGGCGCGATGGGCTGTTGGTGCGCGCGTCGGCCACGTCGCCACCGCGGGGGCTCGGGGCGACCGGCCCCGCCGCCGTCGCACGTCGAGGCGCTCGTGCGTCACCTCGAGGCCCTCGAGCGCGAGGTCGCCGGGGTCCGCGCGGAGCTCGAGCGGCTCACCACTCACCCCGAGCGCGACTGACCGCCCCGAGGGGCGAGAACGAGAGGAGAGGTCATGGAGACCACCGACGGCACCACCCCGGGCGCGAGGCTGCCGCGCCTCAACGAGCCGGCCCCGGACTTCGAGGCGACGACGACCCACGGCGTGATCCGGCTCGCGGACTACGCGGGCGGCTGGCTGGTGCTCTTCTCGCACCCGGCGGACTTCACCCCGGTGTGCACGACCGAGTTCATGGCCTTCGCGGCGATCTACCCCGATCTCCAGCGCCGCCACACCGAGCTGCTCGGGCTCTCGATCGACAGCGTGTCGGCCCACATCGCCTGGGTGCGCAACATCGAGGAGAAGACCGGCGTCACGATCCCCTTCCCGGTCATCGCCGACCTCGACCGGGCCGTCGCCACCGCCTACGGGATGGTGATGCCCGGCGAGTCGACGACCGAGACCTCGCGCTGCGTCTTCGTGATCGACCCGATCGGCCGCGTGCGCGCCATGATCTACTACCCGCTCACCACCGGGCGCAACACCGCGGAGGTCGTCCGGCTCGTCGACGCCCTCCAGATGTCCGACGCCCGCCAGGTCGCCACGCCGGCCAACTGGCGCCCCGGAGACAAGGTGATCATCCCGACCCCGCCCACGGTCGAGACGGCCGCGGAACGCATGAGCGAGGAGTTCGCGAGCCGCACCGAGGGCTTCGAGCGGGTCGACTGGTACCTGTGCACCAAGTCGGTCGAGGCGCTCTGAGTGGCCTGTCTCAACGCCGACGGGACCCTTAGCCCGTCGGGACGCGCGCTCGTGGCGGCTCTGGCGACGCCCTCGACGCCCGAGGAGGTGGCGCGCACGACCGGGCTGGCGCTCTACCGCGTGCGCTCCGGGCTGCGCGAGCTGGCGGCGGCGGGCGTCGTCGCGCTCGACGGTGACCGGTACCGCGCGACCGGGCCGTCGGGCCACGAGCCCCGTGGCGGTCGTGGCCCCGACGGCCCTCGGGGCGGGGGCTAGGCGCCCTCGCCGGCGAGTGAGTCGGGCTCGGGCGGGGGCAGTCGCTTCGCCAGGTGGTCGATGCCGTCGCTGACGGTGTCCTCGAGCGCCCGCAGGGCGTCCTCGCTGCGACCGACCTCGAGCATCCACCGGGCCGCGGCGACGCGCTGGACGATCGAGTCGCTCGCCTCGAGGTCGGCGAGGCGGGCCCGCTCGGCCTCCTCGAACTCCTTCAGGTGGAGTCGGCGCGCCGCGTCGTTGCGCGCGGCCGCCTCGCTGAGGTGACCGACGAGACCGCCCATGAGCGCCATGGCGAGCAGGGGCGCCACCCAGCCGGTGAGGTCGGGGTCGCCCTTCGAGCGGACGAGCTCGAGCACGACGAAGGCCGCCATGGCGATGCCCGCCGAGACGATCCCACCCCGACGGCCGAAGCGCACCGCGCTGAGCGCGATCGGCACGACGTAGAGCAGCGCCGCGCTCTGGCCGGCGCCGTCGACGAACCAGCGAAGGACCGTCACCGCGACCATGAGGACGGCGATCACCGCGAGTGCGTTCCTCGGCGCCTTCGGCGCGTAGCGACGCGACAGGCTCCAGCCGGCCGTCCAGAGCCGAACGGCGCGCCCCCACTCACTGACCATCTGCGACCCTCCGTGCAACCTCAGCCTTCGAGGCCATGACCCATTGTGCTGGGTCGCCCGGGGTCGAAAAAACGGGACCAACGTCACTTTGCCCCCGGCCCGCCGCCGGGCCGGGGGACGCGCGGGGCGTGCCGGGGCGCGAGCCCCCGGCCCCGCGTCGGTCAGGCGCCCGCGCGCAGGACCGGCCTCAGGGCCTCGAGGACCGCGACGTCGTCGATCGTCGAGGGGACCGGCTCGTCGCGCCCGTCGGCGATGGCGCGCATGCTCTTGCGCAGGATCTTGCCCGAGCGCGTCTTGGGCAGGGCCGCCACGACGTCGGCCCGGCGCAGGCTGGCGACGCTGCCCACCTGGTCGCGCACGCGCTGGACGACCTCCTCGCAGATGGTCGCGTGGTCGCGGGTGACCCCGCCCTTCAGGACCACCAGGGCCCGGGGCACCTGGCCCTTCAGCTCGTCGGCGACCCCGATCACCGCGCACTCGGCGACGTCGGGGTGCCCGGCGATGATCTCTTCCATCTCGCCGGTCGAGAGCCGGTGGCCGGCCACGTTGATCACGTCGTCCACCCGGCCCATGACGAAGAGGTAGCCGTCCTCGTCGAAGTGGCCCCCGTCGCCGGTCAGGTAGTAGCCCGGCACCCGCGACAGGTAGGTCTGGACGAAGTTCTCGTCGTTTCGCCACAGCGTCGAGAGCGTCCCGGGGGGCAGCGGGGTGCGGATCATGATCGCGCCCTCGGTCCCGGCCGGGACCTCCTGGCCCGTGGCGTCGAGCACACGCACGTCGTAGCCGGGCACCGGCACCGTCGGCGAGCCCGCCTTGATCGCCAGGGGGTCCATCCCCATGAGGTTGGCCACGATGGGCCAGCCCGTCTCGGTCTGCCACCAGTGGTCGACGACCGGGACTGCGAGGTGCTCGCTCGCCCACTTGTAGGTCTCCGGGTCGAGCCGCTCGCCCGCGAGGAACAGGTACTTGAACCCCGACAGGTCGTAGTCGCCGATCAACTTGCCCTCGGGGTCCTCGCGCTTGACCGCGCGAAAGCCCGTCGGGGCGGTGAAGAGGGTCTTGACCCCGTGCTGGGCGATCACGCGCCAGTACGCGCCGGCGTCGGGCGTGCCGACAGGCTTGCCCTCGTAGAGGACCGTCGTGCAGCCGGCGAGCAGGGGCGCGTAGACGATGTAGGAGTGGCCCACGACCCAGCCGACGTCCGACGCGGCCCAGAAGACCTCGCCCGGGTGGGTGTCGTAGACGTTGGCCATGCTCCAGCGCAGCGCCACGGCGTGACCGCCGTTGTCGCGCACGACGCCCTTGGGCCGGCCGGTCGTGCCCGAGGTGTAGAGCACGTAGAGCGGGTCGGTGGCGGCCACCGGCACGCAGTCGGCCGGCGTGGCGTTAGAGAGCGCTTCGACCCAGTCGACGTCGCGGGGCGCCTGCAGGCTCGCCGCCGCCTGGGGACGCTGGAGGATGAGGCAGTGCTCGGGCTTGTGGCTCGACTCGTCGATCGCCGCGTCGAGCAGCGGCTTGTACTCGACGACGCGCTTGACCTCGATGCCGCACGACGCCGAGACGACGACCTTGGGCTGGGCGTCCTCGATGCGCAGGGCCAGCTCGTGGGCGGCGAAGCCCCCGAAGACGACCGAGTGGACCGCGCCGATGCGCGCGCTGGCCAGCATGGCCACGACCGCCTCGGGGACCATGGGCATGTAGATGACGACCCGGTCGCCGCGCTCGACCCCGAGCGCGCGCAGGGCGCCCGCGCAGCGCGCCACCTGGTCGCGCAGCTCGGTGAAGGTCAGCGAGGCGATGGTCCCAGTCACGGGGCTGTCGTAGATGAGGGCGGCCTGGCCGCCCCGACCCTCCTCCACGTGCCGGTCGACGGCGTTGAAGCAGGTGTTGAGCTCGCCGTCGGGGAACCACCGATAGAAGGGCGGGTTCGAGCGGTCGAGGACGCGGGTCGGCTCGCGGTCCCACCGGATCGCCTTGGCCGCCTCGCCCCAGAACCCCTCGGGGTCCTCGATGCTCCTGCGCCACTCCTCGCGGTACGCGCCCATGGGTTCCCTCCTCACCCGACGGGGCGGTCGAGGCCCGGTGACCCCAGCCACTCCCTGACTTTTCCTGAGAGTACACCTCAGGTTCGGACCCGCCCCTAGGTCGTGGGGCGAGCCGCAGGGCCCGAGGCGACGAGCGCGCGAGCGGCGTCGGCGGCGGGGTGGACCACGGTCGGGTCCCGGTCGGGGCGGGCGGCCGAGGTCGACCCGCCCTAGGGGGTAAACAAGCCGTCGCGCGTCCGGGAGCGCCACTGTCGCGCCGGAATGGCGTCCCCGACGTTCCCGAACGGCGACCTGACGCACCACGAGGGCAACGTGAAGAATGTCGCCGATGCGGGTACTCGTGTACGTCCGACCGAACAGTCCGACGGTCGGAGCCGCTGGCGAGTACGACGGCGCCCTCGTCGTGCGGGTGAGAGAGCCGGCCCGCTCCGGACGGGCCACCGAGGCCGCGCTGAGGTCTCTTGCGGCCGCCATTGACGTCCCGCGAGAGCGTCTGCGCCTGCGGACAGGGGCGACGAGCCGGCGAAAGCTCATCGAGATCGACGCCGAGGGCGGTGACGCCGACCGGGTCCGCCAGGTCCTGGACGTACTGCGATCAGCGCCGAAGGCGTAGGCGGGCCCCGGTCTCGCTCGGGGAGGGTCGTGGGTCACCGGCAAGTGTCGGGCCGGTGACGAGAAGAGGTGGGAGAGTCGGCACGCCTTCGAGGGTCGGCGGACGCCCCGACGCCCTGGTCGGGGGGAATCGCATGCCAGTTGGGATCGTCCCCTACACGGCGCGGCCGGACTGCGCCCACGCCGGGACCGGGACGTCAAGCCGTTGGGGATCGTCACGTAGCAGCCGACGATGAAGCTCCCTTGAGGACTGCTCGCTCGCCGCGAGTGTCGTGACTCCTAGACGTGGACTGCAGAGACGTCTCTTAGTGGGACAGCGACGACGATCGTGAGGCCGGGGCCCGCCCGCCCGCAATCGACGAACATGGATTGACAGCACCAACGAAGGAGCCTCGCCTCGCCGAGGGCCCGCCGCCAAGAGCGTCCGCTGGTGGCGACGCGACCAGACGTGGGGCCCGTAGGCGGCCGATGTCAATCGATCGACCCACTGGTCCGTGTGGCGGGGGGGGCCGAAGTCTGGGTCCCGCTCCTCGGCCCCAACTCAACGTCGGAGGTCGAGGCTTTGCCTCATGCAGCTCAGACCGGTGGGAATCCCTGGGGCACGTCAGATCGCCAGCCGGACTGGGAGCAGGCCCGCTTTGGGCCCGACCAATCACGGTGGACCGTCACCACGTCGTGACCTACGCCCCTAGTCGAGACCGCGCGGCACCGGTCAGCATGAAGAGCGCCACGGGCCGCCGCCCGGCCGACCCATGACCAGCGGACACGGTCGTGATGACGGCCGTCGAAGCGGCTCGGAACGTGCCGGCTGGAAGGAGCGGGAACATGCCACAGTCCTCAGCGCTCGACATCGGCCTCGACGAGGTCGCGCGAACCGAAATAGCGGGCGGCCTGTCGCGCCTGCTCGCCGACACCTACACTCTCTATCTCAAGACCCAGCACTACCACTGGAACGTGACCGGCCCGATGTTCGCGTCCCTCCACCTCTTGTTCGAGGCCCAGTACACCGAACTGGCGCTCGCGGTTGACCTGATCGCAGAACGCATCCGGGCCCTCGGTATGAGCGCTCCGGGCAGCTACCACGAGTTCGCCGCCCTCACCCGCGTCGCCGACGACGACGGCCAACCCGGCGCCACGGACATGATCCGCCGGCTCCTCCACGATCAAGAGACGGTGCTCCGCACCGCACGCTCGGTCCTTCACGATGTCGACCGGGCCAACGACCAGCCCAGCATCGACCTGCTCACCCGGCGCATGCAGATCCATGAAAAGAACGCCTGGATGCTTCGCAGCCTTCTCGAGCCCTAGATTCGAGACGGCAACCACCGACCGTCCGTCGAGGCCCGTTCGCTCGCCGTCGCGAAGGAGGAGCCATGCCCCATCAGGCCCCCGCCGGGCAGTCCGTCAATACGGTGCCGGCTGACAAGCGGGCGCCCGGCACGGCCGGGCCCGCACTCGACGACTACCTCGACGAACAAGAGGTGGAATCCTTTCCCGCCTCGGACCCGCACTCCGACTGGGCCGGACCCCCACACCCGGACAACGACACGACCGGCCCCGCGCAGGCCCATCGATCAGGCCCCACTTCGACCCCCTGACGGACGCGGACACCTCCGTCGCCACACAGCCACCAAGCGCTCGTGACTCCCATGAGCAACGCAGCTGCCCTGGGCAACACGGCGCATGCCCCGCGCACGGGTCGGCGCTCAGGGTCGTGATGGGGAGGCCGCGGTCCGCGAGCCGCATGCGCGACGTCCAACCACGTAGCTCCACCCAGGCAAGTTCGACCTGGCTCCGAGGAGATCCGACCTCCGGCCTCCGCCCTCCGCCCTGGTGCGGAAGGGTCGGACGGGCGCCCGTGCTATGCGCGCGAGACCCACTGACCAGCGCCTCGATGGTGGGACACTCGCAGCGTTCGTCTTAGTGGGACGTTCACGAAATTCGGTAGGCCTGGTCGAACCCAGTCCGGCAACTCTGGCGCATCACAACGCCAACTGAGAAAACTGGTCTCGCCAACTAGCGTGCTGGCCCAGAAGATCCGCTGTCGTTGAGCGAGTACGTGCGACACGTTTCGCAAAGCGATCGGACCCGCTGATCTGGCTGATCTTCTCGGAATCCGGCTAACCGTGATTGCGGAATGTATCCTATCGGATACAATAGAGACCATGAAGAAACCCCAGACAACCGTGGCCGGCAGCCTGCTGCTTGACGCTAGGCGCCGAGCCGGGCTCACACAGACGGAGGTTTCGCGGCGATCGGGGGTCGTACGCCCACTGATCTCGCTGTGCGAAAACGGCAAGAAGGACCCGTCGTTGACGACGCTGAGTCGCTTGATCGAAGCCTGCGGGATGGAGCTAAGGATGCGCGCTGAGATCCTTAGCCCCGCGGAGCTCGCCCAGCGCTCCCGCGACGCCGAGATAGGGCTGGCGCGGGCCCAAGAGAACGCGAACCGCGCGAGGGCCAGTCTGGCGGGGCTACGCGACCGGACCCCGGCCGAGCGCGCCGCGCCACGGGGCTAGGCACGTGGCGGACGCTAACGACACACCGGAGCTCGACCCCATCCCTATTCTCGAGTCGTTGGCGGACCACGGCGTCGACTTCGTGGCTATCGGTAGCTACGCCGCGATCCTCCAGGACGTTGCGTTGCCCATGACCGACATCGACATCGTTCCGCGAGACGACGCCGACAATCGCCGCCGCCTCGTCGCCGCCCTAGAGGACCTTGGCGCCCATGAGCAAGTGGGGACTGTCCGGGAGCCAATCGACGACCTCCTCGAGAACCCCGACTCCTTGGCCGACGCCAAGTTCCGCACGTTCGTCACCGACCACGGGGGCGTCGACGTCGTGAACCACCCTGATGGCTTCGAGAGGGGGTACAGCGACCTCATCGAAAACTCTCATGAGGCTACCGTCAAGAGCGCCGATGACCCCAACCGAACCGTGACGGTGACCGTGGCTGACGTGGGTGACATCGCCGAGTCCAAGCGCCGAGCCGGGCGCGCCAAGGACATCGCAGCACTTTCCGCCTTCAGTTCAGTCCTCAGCCCCAAGGAGCAGAAACGGCTCCTTCGCGAGCGCTACCGGCGCGAGGTCGAGTAGAAGGAAGCGCCTTCGGGGGACTCGTAGGCGCGAGTGACGACGGTGTTCGGTGGTGAGCCCGTCGCCCGCGGGGGCCGGCCTCAGGGTCTGTGGCCAGGACTTCACGTCCTTCACCCCCGAGGAGATCCCCCTCTACCAGTGCCACCCCCACGGCTCGCGCGGCTGGGAGCTCTCCTACGCCCGACGCGGCTACACCGTCGAGGCCTTCAACGCCCACGTGAAGAACACGGCCCGTGAGTGCCTCTGGTGCGTGGACGGATCCGGGTTCGGGGGATCATCAAGACCGGGCTCCTCGTCGCCTTCGCCGTGGCGAGCACGAACCGTCGACTGGCCCTCTCCTTCGCCCGGCGCATGGCCCAGCCGCCGCGTCCGAAGCGGACGCGCCGCCCGCGGCCCCGGGCCGATCGCTTCAGCGAGTATCGGCTCGTCGCCGAGCGCGCCCAGCGCTCCGAGACGGTCCTCGCCGACCCTTAGGAGCAGTCCCTCCGCCCGTCCCACCGACGTCCCGGTGACTCTGCACGACCCGAGGTGAGGGAACCTCGGTCAGCTTCCTGACGACGAGGCGCTCGAACCCGCTACGAACCCCCACGACCGAGATGGAACACCCGCAACGGGTCTCCGGCGCGTGCGGCGCCAATTTCGTGAGTCCGAAACCTCAATTTCGGAAGTGTCTCATAGTGGCGGGGGCAGGATTTGAACCTGCGACCTTCGGGTTATGAGCCCGACGAGCTACCAGACTGCTCCACCCCGCGGTGGGTCATTCACTATACCAGCACCGCCCCCCGACCTACGCGAGCGCCACGATCGCGATCCCGGCGACGAAGACCAGGTGGGAGAGCCCGAACCCGATCCCGAAGGCCCGTCCGAACCGCCGGCCGCCCACGGTGGTGGCGAGGACGATTTTTGTGACGGCGTTCGCGCTGAAGGCCACGACGATGGTCCACAGCGCCACCGAGTGGCCGATCGACCCGTGGGCGAAGAGAAGGGCCGCGGCGACGCTCCCCCCGTGGGCGTCGGCGAAGCCCATCACCCCTAGGGACGCGACGACCCCGCCGGCCCCGACGCTCGAGGAGAGCCAGCGCCCGAGGAGGAGGGCGGACGTGAGCAAGACCGCGAGCCCGAGGGTCGGCGCGAGGGCGAAGACCCGCCCCGTGGTGGCCGTCTCACCCGGGCCACGACGGCCCCGCTCTCGCCGGGTCCCCACGACGATCACGAGCGCGAGTGTGAGGGCCGCGGCCAGGGACGGCACCAGGAGGCGCACGGCCAGGCGCGTGCTCACCACGAAGACCGCGACCACGATCTCGACGTAGGTCGCGACGCTCGCCGATTGCGCACCGGCCACCGCCCAGGTGAAGCGCTCGGGGTCGTGCGCGGCGCGGGCCATCGACGCCGTCGCGGCGCTCGCCGACACGAAGCCGCTTGCGAGGCCCGTCGCCACGAGCCCGCGCGAGGGGCCGAGGAACCTCGTGGCGACGTAGCCCAGCCACGAGATCGAGGCGATCAGGACCACCAGATACCAGATGCGGAACGGGTTGACGACGCCGTAGGGGCCGACCGCCCGGTCGGGCAGGAAGGGGAAGATGACGACCGAGACCACGAGGAACTTGAGCAGGTCCTCGAGCTCGGGCTGGGTGAGGGTCTCTTTGACCAGCTGGTGGAGCCGGCTCTTGCTCGCGAGGAGCACGGTCATCGTCACCGCGAGGGCGAGGGCGAGGGCGGCGTCGGTGTAGCAGAGCGCGCCGAGGAGGTAGACGGCCACCGCGGCGACCTCGGTCGTCGTGCCGGGGTCGGCGTCGCTGGTACGCAGGTACCCGACGAGGACGAGGGCGCCCACGACGAGGGCGCCCACCGCGAGCACGGTCGACGAGACCATCCGCGCCGCCGTCCCGACCAGGGCGATGAGGGCGAACGTGCGAACCCCGAGGGCCTGGCGGTCGCCCGGGGCCACGCTGCGCTCGCGCTCGAGCCCCACGAGCAGGCCCAGCGCCAGCGAGTACGCGAACGCCGCCACGTGACCCACGACCCGAACGTAACCCCGGGTGGCTAGGGACCATCGGCCCGAGGTCGAGGCGGCGGGTGACGGGAGGGGGCGAGAACCGGACCCGGTGGCCTCGAAAAGGCCTTCGATTAGCCTGACCTAAGTGAACCGCCGGGTCGCCATGGTTCGCCCGCGTCCGCGACGGGCCCGCCCCGACGTCGCCGCGCGCGCGCCCGTCGCCCGCGCTCGCTCGGGCCGCCGGGTCGCGACCGCCCTCCTCGCCGGTCTCGCGAGCACCCTCACCCTCAGCGCGTGCGGGGGGGCCAGTGGGACCACCATCACCCTCTACAACGGCCAGCACGTCCAGACGACCGACGCCCTCGTCGCAGCGTTCGAGCGCGCCCACCCCGGCGTGACCGTCGCGGTCCGCAGCGACTCCGAGAACACCCTCGACGCCCAGATCGTCCAAGAGGGCACCCGCTCGCCCGCCGACGTGTTCTTCGCGGAGAACTCCCCGGCCCTCGAGTACCTCCAGGGCCGGGGACTGCTCGCCGCCTTGCCGACCGACGTGCTGGCCGCGACGCCCTCGCGCTACAACTCGAGCGCCGGGCACTGGGTCGGCGTGACCGCCCGGGTCAGCGTCATCGTCTACGACCCCGCGGTCGTCGCGCGCCGAGAGCTGCCCACGGGCATCCTGCAGCTCGCCGAGCCCCGTTACCGGGGCCTCATCGGGCTCGCCCCCAGCGAGACCGACTTCCAACCGATCGTGACCGCCGTGCTGCACAGCGTCGGGCGCGCGCGCACGCTCACCTGGCTCGAAGGACTCAAGAGGAACGCCGCCGGGCACCTCTACGCGAGCAACGAGGCGCTCACCCTTGCGGTGAACCGCGGCGCGGTGGGCCTGGGCGTGATCGACCAGTACTACTGGTACCGGCTGCGCGCGAGCCTCGGCGCCTCCTCGATGCACTCGGCGCTCGCCTCGTTCGCCCCGCGCGACCCGGGCTACGTGGTCGACGTGTCGGGCGCCGCCGTCCTCGCCTCGTCCCACCACCGCGCCCTCGCCGTCGCCCTGGTGCGCTTCCTCGTGTCGCGGGCCGGCCAGGAGATCATCACCCACTCCGACAGCTTCGAGTACCCCCTGGCCTCGGGCGTGGTGACGGCCGAGCCCGAGACGCCCTTCAGCGCCCTTCGCCCCGACCCCATCACCGTCGCCCAGCTGGGCACGGGCTCGACCGCCGTCGCCCTGCTGCGCGAGGCCCAGCTGCTGTGAGCGTCGAGGCGCGCGAGCGGTCCCTCGGGGCCGCGCGACCCGTCACGACGGCGCGCCGCACGCGGCGTCCCGTCGCCCTGCTCGTGCTGAGCGCCCTCGTGGTCCTGGCCCTGGCGGGGCCGCTCGCCTTCCTCGTCGTCCAGGCCGCGGGCGTGGGGTGGGCCCCGATCGCCCGGCTCCTCTTCCGCTCGCTCACCGCGAGCCTGCTCTGGAACACGGTGCGCCTCAGCGTCGTGGTGACCGCGCTGTGCGCGGTCGTGGGCACCCTCGCCGCCTACCTCGTCGAGCGCACCGACCTGCCCGGCCGCCGCCTGTGGGGGGCCCTGCTCATCGTCCCCTTCGCCATCCCCGACTTCGTCGTGGGCTTCGGGTGGACCTCGATCGCCCCCGGGGTGGCCGGCTACTGGGGCGCCGTGCTGGTGATGACCCTCGCCGTCTATCCGCTGGTCTACCTCCCGGTGGCGGCGGCCCTGCGCGGGGCCGACCCCGCCCTCGAGGAGGTGGCGCGCAGCCTCGGGCTCGGCCGGCTCACGCGGTTCTGGCGGGTCACCGTCGGCCAGGCGCGCCGCGCCATCCTGGGCGGCTGCCTGCTCGTCGCGCTCGTCATCCTCGCCGAGTACGGCGCGTTCGAGATCCTCGGCTACCAGACCTTCACTACCGAGATCTTCAGCGAGTACTCGGTCGGCTTCGACCTCGCGGCGGCGAGCGCGCTCTCGCTGGTCCTCGTCGGGCTCTCGGTCGTCGCCCTGGCGGGCCAGACGGTGGTGCGCGAGCGCCACGGCGCGCGCGTCGCGCGCGGGGCCGCGCGCCGGCACGTCCCCCAGCGGCTCGGCCGGGCCACCGTCCCCGCCCTCCTCGCCGTCGCCGCCCTCGTCCTCGCGGCGCTCGGAGTCCCCGTGGGGGCGACCCTCTACTGGATGGCCCACGGCTCGTCGAGCGGGCTCACGGGAGAGTCGCTCGCCGGGGCGGGCCTCACGACCGCGGCGTACGCGGCGGGGGCCGGGCTCCTCGCCACGCTCATGGCCCTGCCGATCGCGCTGCTCGTCGTACGCCACCCGAGCCGTCTGCGCTCGGCGCTCTCCCAGTCCACGCTCCTCATCCTCGCGGTCCCCGGGGTCGTGGTCGCCCTCGCGCTCTCGTCGTTCACCGAGCAGCACCTCGGCGGGTTCGGCTACCAGAGCGCCTCGCTGCTCGTGCTCGCCTACGCCCTCATGTTCTTCCCGCTCGCGCTCGTCGGGGTGCGCGCCTCGGTCGCCCAGGCCCCGCGATCGCTCGAGGAGGTCGCCGGCTCCCTGGGCCTCGGTCGGACCCGCGTCTTCGCCCGGGTGACCCTGCCCCTCGTAGCGCCGGGCCTGGCGGCCGCCTTCTGCCTGGTCTTTCTGTCGGTGGTGACCGAGCTGACGGCGACCCTCATCCTCATCCCCACCGGTGCCCAGACCCTCGCCACCCAGTTCTGGGCGTACCAGCAGAACCTCGCCTACTCCCAGGCCGCCCCCTTCGCCCTCGCGATGATCGCCGTCGCCGCCGTGCCGGCGTACCTGCTCGGGCGCTTCTTCGACCGGCTCCCCACGCAGCGCGCGAGCGTCGCCGACCCTAGGGTGCTCCCGTGACGGACCTCGAGCTCGTCGGCGTGACCAAGGCCTACGGCGAGACCCCGGTGCTGCGCGGGGTCGACCTCTCGATCGGCGCGGGCGAACTCGTCGCCGTGCTCGGGCCCTCGGGCAGTGGCAAGACGACGCTGCTGCGCGTGGTCGCGGGCTTCGAGCGCGCCGACGCCGGCTCGGTGCGGGTCCACGGCGAGACCGTCGACGACGCCTCCACCTTCGTCCCCGCCGAGCGACGCCACGTGGGCTACGTGCCCCAGGAGGGGAGCCTCTTCCCCCACCTGAGCGTGGCCGAGAACGTCGGCTTCGGCCTGGCGCGCCGGGACCGCCGGGGCCCGCGCGTCGCCGACCTGCTCGCCCTCGTCGGGCTGGCCGACCTCGGGCGGCGCTACCCTCACGAGCTCTCCGGCGGCCAGCAGCAGCGCGTCGCCCTCGCACGAGGCCTCGCGATCGACCCGCGCCTCGTACTGCTCGACGAGCCCTTCAGCTCGCTCGATCCCGGGTTGCGCGCGGCACTACGCGCCGACGTGCGCCGGGTGTTGCGCGAGGCGGGCGCCACCGCGGTGCTCGTCACCCACGACCAGGACGAGGCCCTCTCGCTCGCCGACCGGGTGGCCGTCATCCGCGACGGGCGGATCGCCCAGTGCGACACGCCCGAGCGGCTCTACGCCCACCCGGCGACGCCCGACCTCGCCCGCCAGTTCGGCGAGGTCAACCTGCTCGCGGGGCGGGCCCGCGACGGCCGGGTCGTGACCGTTCTCGGGGACCTCGAGGCCGCCACGCCCGTGGCGGCCGGTCCGGTCGAGGTCCTGGTCCGCCCGGAGCAGCTGGTCGTCGGCGGGGCCGGAGGGCCCACCCACGCCGAGGTCCTCGAGACCGAGTACTACGGCCACGACGCAGTTCTGCGCCTGCGGCCCGAGGCCGCGGGCACGCCGTGCCTGCTCGCGCGCGTCGCGAACCCCGCGGGCCTGCCCGGGCGGGGCGAGCGGGTCGTGCTCGCCGTCGAGGGACCGGTCGTCGCCTGGGCGACGGGCGCGCGAGAAGGAGACCCTCAGGCGCGACCGGCCTGACCAGCGCGGACCTCGGTACCATGGGCCCGGCCGGGTTAGCGCCGGCCCTGTACGCGAATGGAGGGTCTCTATGAGACTGCTATCGAGGAGGGGCCGCCTCGGGTCCCGCGCCCTGGCCGTGGTGGCCGCCGCGGCGTCGTCACTGCTGGTCGTGGCCGGCGTGTCCGCCGTGCCGGCGGGTGCCGCACCGACGGGACGCGCGACCGCGGCACCGGCCTGCACGGTCGCGGTGAGCGCCGGGCCCGGCGTGGTCGTCAACGGCACGGTCATCGCCGGCGTCGTCGGGGGCTCGACCCAGGTCACCCTGGACTGCAACCAGTCCTCCCAGGCCGCCCTCGCCGTCGAGGCGACGCTGCTCGCGAGCATGGGCGCGGCGAACGTCGTGCCGACCGGCGAGGTCGACACCAGCGCCCTCGCCCAGTTCGCGCCCTCGGCCACCGACACGGGCTGTCCGGCCGGCTCGAACTGCGAGCTGGCGACCGTCGCCATCCCGGCCACCTACAGCGCGTCGGACCCCAACGCCCAGTGCCCGCCGACCCAGGCCCAGATCAACGCCGGCGTCTTCGGCTGCGCCATCGCGGCGGTGACGGCCCAGAACACCCCCATCGCCGGGGCGGAGTTCCTTCTGCAGTACGCCAGCCAGGCCCTCCTCACGCCGGCCAACCCGACGATCAGCGCCGTCCAGAGCACGGGCGCGCCCGGCAGCACGGTCGACGTGACCGACGCCGCCGGCGCGACGGGCTACTGGTGGGGTGACGCCATCCAGCTGATCCAGGCCAACGCGGGCCTCGCCGCCCCGGCGACGCCGCCCGCCTCGTGCACCGCCGGCGGCTACGGCAACGTCCCGACCGCCACGCTCAGCGTCCTGTGGTACGCCCCGGCCTCGACGACGCCGCTCCTCTCCTCGCCGTCGAACCTGGCGATCTCGAACGACTGCTACACCGGCAAGGTCCTCATCCCGCCGGCCCTGAGCGGCACGATCACCGTGCCGGCGAACGCGACCTCGGGCACGACCTACGAGGTCTTCGTCTGCGAGCTCGACCTCACGCCGTACGTGGGCTCGACGACGAGCGCCTGCGGGCCGGCCGTCAACGGGATGGGCTGGATCAGCGCCTCGTTCCCCTTCACCGTGAAGTCCGGCGTCATCAGCCAGAACCTCCCGATGTCGGGGTCCACGACCGCGGCGTCCTCCAGCCACTTCTCGGCCCAGCTCGTGACGAGCGGCGCCAGCGGCGCGGTCACCTACACCCAGAGCGGGAGCTCGAAGCTGAACGTCTCGACGACCGGGCTCGTCACGGTCGCGGGGTCCCTCAACGCGGGCACCTACACCGTGAGCGGCACGACGAGCGACGCCGCCGGTGACACCGGCACCTTCACCTTCAGCCTGAAGGTGTCGGGCTCGCTGCGTCCCGTCGTGCGCCGGGTCACGGGAACGGCCGTGCCCGGCCACGTCGCGGTCCTCACCGTCCTCGGGGCCAACTTCGTCGGCCGTCCGACGGTCACCGCCCCGGGCGTGCGCGCCGTCGTGGTGAGCGCCTCCCCGACGCGGGTCGTGCTGCGGCTCATCGCCTCGCCCCGCTTCGCGCGCGGCCACCACTTCTTGCTCCTGCACTTCAAGAACCGCACGACCGTCCGGGTCAACTACACGTCGCTGTAGCCAGCGCCTAGTGCGCGAGGCGGGGCCCGAGCGGCCCCGCCTCGCGCACTAGGGTGCGGGTCGTGCCCGAGCCCGGCCCCTCCGCGCGCACCGAGCTCGACGCCCTCGGGATAGCGCTCGCGCACCGGGGGTCGCTCGCCGACGACGACCGCCACGACGAGAGCCTCCACCCCCGCGGCGCCGAGCCCTACGCCGTCGCCCGACCGGCCGACCGCGACGACGTCGTGGCCCTGGTCAACTGGGCGCGCCGCCACGGCGTGGCGATCACCGCCCGCGGCGCCGGCACGGGCCTCTCGGGGGGCGCCGACCCGGCCGAGGGGTCCCTCGTCGTCTGCTTCGACCAGATGGACCGGATCGTCGAGGTCGACCTGGCCAACCAGGTCGCCGTCGTCGAGGCCGGCGTCACGCTGCGCCAGCTCAACGAGCACCTGGCGCCGCTGGGCCTCCACTACCCCGTCGCCCCCGGCGAGACGTCCTCGACCCTCGGCGGGAACGTCAACACCAACGCCGGGGGCATGCGCGCCGTGCGTCACGGGGTCACCCGCCACCACGTCCTCGCGCTCGAGATGGTGCTCGCCGACGGCTCCGTGGTGCGCACGGGCGCGCCCGTGGTGAAGCTCTCCTCGGGCTACGACCTCACCCAGCTCGTCATCGGCAGCGAGGGCACGCTGGCCCTGGTGACCGAGGTGACCGTCCGGCTGACCCCGCGGGCCGACCACCGCGTGACGGTGCTCGCCCCCTTCGACTCTCTCGACGCGGTGACCGGCGCGGTCACCCGCCTCCTGCGCGCCGGGCTCGCGCCGTCGCTGCTCGAGTACATCGACGCGCTCACGATGGCCGTCTTGGTGCGCGAGACCCCCTTCACCCTCGGGCTCGCGCCCGAGCGCGTCGCGGCCACCGCGGCCTACCTCGTGCTCGTCCTCGAGACCCGCACGGCCGCCCAGCTCGACGAGGACCTCGCCGCGAGCGACGAGATCCTCGAGGCGGCCGGCGCCCTCGACGCCCTCGTCCTCGACGGCCGCGCCGCCGACGACCTGATCGCCGGGCGCGAGCGGGCCTTCTGGTTCGCCAAGGCCGCCGGGGCCAACGACATCGTCGACGTCGTCGTGCCCCGCGCCCACGTCGCGCGCTACCTCGAGGACGTCGCCCGGATCGCCGGCGACCACCAGGCCCTCGTCACCGGCTGTGGCCACGTGGGCGACGGGAACGTGCACCTCTCGGTGTTCTGCCCTGACGACGCGGTGCGCGAGCGCCTGCTCCTCGAGCTCTACCGGGCCGGCATCGCCCTCGGCGGGGCCATCAGCGGGGAGCACGGCCTCGGCCGGGACAAGTGGGACGCCTACCTCGAGCTCACCGACCCCGCCCTCGTCGCCCTCCAGCGCCGGGTGAAGGCGGCGTTCGACCCCGAGGGGCTCCTCGGCCCGCCGGGCCGGCGGGGCTAGCCCTTGGCCAGGGCGCCCTGGGCCGCCTGGATGGCCCGGTCCATCGCCTCGACGTCGCGCTGGTAGGCGCCGAGGTCGCCGGCGGCGAGCGCGCTCTGGGCCGCGGCGTAGGCGGCGGCGGCTCGCTGGAGCGCGCTCGACACGGTCGTTGAGGCCGGGGTGGTCGTGCCGCCCCCGGGGGTCGTCGAGGAGCCGCCCGAGCCGCTCGGGGTCGTCCCGCCGACGGCGCGCGCCGCCGGGCCGAGCACGTCGGCGAGGGCTCCGGCGAGGGTCGGCTCGATTCCGACCTGCTGGTTGAACACGGCGATCACGTAGCGCAACTCGGGCATGGGGTTCGAGGTGCTCGTGACGTAGAGCGGGCGGATGTAGAGCACGCTCGAGTCGAGGGGCACGGTGAGGTTGTTGCCGAGCAGCACCTGGGAGCCGTGCTGGTCGAGCGGGGTGATGATCGAACTGACCTTGGCGTTCTGTTGGATCTCGGAGTCGGCCTGGAGGGGGCCGGTCACCGTCGTGCCCCGGGGCGTCTCGTAGACGTTGAGCTGGCCGTAGTTGTTGGGGTCGCTCGTGGCCGCGAGGATCGCGCTCAGCCCCTGGACCCGGGACGAGTTCCCCGCCGGGACGAAGTCGAGCATCGCGAGCAGCTGCTGACCGGTCGAGTTGGGCAGCGCGCCCACCTGGTAGATGGGGCTCATCGGCGAGAGCTGGGTGCCGATGACCTGGCCGTTGCTCGCCACGAGCTGGGTCGAGGAGATGAGCGACGCCGGGGTCCCGGCGCCGGTCGTCGGGGTGACCTCCCAGCGGTCCGAGGCGGCGTAGAAGGAGCTGGCGCCTTTGATGTGGTAGCGACCGAGCACCGCCGCCTGCACCGAGAGCAGGTCCGAGGGGTAGCGCAGGTGGTCGCGGATCGTCACCGGCATCGCGCTCATCGGCTGGAAGAGCGTCGGGAAAGCCGAGCGGTAGGCCTGGATGATCGGGTCGCTCGGGTGGATCACGTAGAGGTGGATCGACCCGGTGTAGGCGTCGACGACGGCCACCACCGAGTTGCGCACGTAGTTGAGCGAGCTCGGCAGCCCCCCGATCGTGGGCGTGAGCTGGTTGGCGTTCTCGCTGTAGGGGTACTGCGAGGTCGTGGTGTAGCCGTTGAGCACGTAGTCCACGTGGCCGTTCGCGATCACCGGGTAGGCCTTGGAGTCGAAGCTGAGGAAGGGCGCCGCCTTCTTCACCATCTGGCGGACGTCGCGCACGAACATCACCCGGCTCGTCGAGGTGATCTGGTTCGAGATCAGGAAGTTGAAGTTGCCCAGGCGCAGCGCCAGCGCCAGGCGCGAGAAGACGCCCCCGACGGGCACGCCGCCGCCCCCGTGGTAGTGGGTGTAGACGGGGGTGCCGGCGTTGGCCCCGGTGTTCACCTGGTAGTCGAGCTCGGGCTGGCGGCTGTCGGCGACCACCCAGCCCGCCTGGCCGAGGCCGAAGTAGACGTCGGGCTCGGTGAGCACGGGCAGCCCGCCGGTCGAGGTCGGAGGGATGTTGCCCACCTCGAAGATCGGGTTGCCGGTCGCCGGGTCGACCGTGTTGGCGGCCACCACCGCCACGCCGATGCCGTGGGTGTAGACGAGGTGCTGGTTGACCCACCCCTGGCTCGGGAGGTTCGACGGGTCGATCTGGCGGGTGCCGATCAGGACCGGGGTGAGCTTGCCGTTCACGTAGTAGCGGTCGACGGCGAGGCTGGGGAAGGTGTAGTAGGAGCGCATCGCCTGGCGCCGGGTGACCGTGTTGAGCGAGATGTTGCTCGAGGGGTCCCAGAGCCGGATGTTGCGCAGCGTCGCGACGTCGGCCGTGACCTCGGCGGGGGTGATCGACGAGGCCCCCGCGAAGGGGTGGTAGGCGACGGCGTCGAGCCCGTAGGCGGCGCGCGTCGCGGTGATGTCGCGCTGGATGTAGGGGGCCTCCAGGGTCTCCTGGTTCGGGCTGACCTTGAGCGCCTGGAGGAAGGTCGGGTAGAGCACGCCGATCACCAGGGCCACGAACGCCCACAGCCCGACGGCCACGGCCGGCAGGGACCAACCCCGGGAGCGGACGTTGTAGAGCAGGATCGCCGCCGCCGCCAGCGAGAGGTAGAAGAGGATCGTGAGGGCCGGGATGCGGGCGTGGACGTCGGTGTAACCCGCGCCCTCGGCGAAGCCGTTGGTCGACAGCACCAGGTCCCACTTGGCCAGCAGGTAGCCGACCGCCTTCATCACGGCGATCCCCGCACCGATCACCGAGAGGTGGGCCTTCACCCGCGGCGAGACCCGGGGCACGACGTTGGCCGCGCGGATGCCGCCGTTCAAGAAGTGGAAGATCGCCGTCACCACGAGGGTCACGATCAAGGTGACGAGCAGCCACGTCGCGCAGAACGACACGAACGGGAGGGTGAAGACGTAGAAGCCGACGTTCTTGTGGAAGAGGGGGTCGGTCGCGGCGAAGGGCCGGGAGTGGGCGAACAGGAGGTAGTTCTGCCACTCGCCGGTCGCGTTGAGCCCGGCCACCAGGCCGAAGACCAGGGCGATCGCCGCGTAGATCCGCTTGGCGTAGGGCCGCACGGCGTTCTGGAACCGCCGCACGACCTCGTCCTCGGGCTCGAAGGTCAGGTCCCGGGCCCCGAAGCGGTCGGTGAGCAGGAGGTTGAGCCACAAGATGAAGAAGAAGACCGCGCCGAAGGTCAGCCCGAGGCCCACCCGGACCCAGAAGAGCGTGGAGAAGACCGACGTCTGGCCGATCGAGGCGAACCACATCTCGTTGGTCCAGACGGTGGCGATGTTGCGCAGCGAGAAGAAGAGGACGAGCAGGACGAGGATCCCCACCCCGACCCACAGCCGGCGCGACACCCGCCCGAGCCGACGGGGGCGCGGCGGGAGGTCGGTCGGGCTGCGCACGCGACGAGCCTACGGGCCCTAGGCCGGGACGACGGCGCAGGCGCAGCCCGCGTGCAGCGGGGGGTACAGCGACCCGCTGGGGAACTTCTCACCCGCGCGGTGGTCGCGGGCCTCGGCGTCGCGCGCGCACAGGTCGCACGGCGGGTCGCCGGGGGCGACCGCGAAGCGCAGCGGTGCGCCGTCGGTGGCCGCCACCACGCCCGCGTTGAAGGCCCGGCGCGCCACGTCCGCGCACAGCCGCTCGACCCGCGCGCCCCGCCACTCCCGGTAGGCGGCGTTGGCCCGCTCGGCGCCGTCGCCCGCGCCCTCGGAGAGGATGCGCTTGCGCAGCGCGACGACCACGGTCACCGCGAGGTCGGCCGCGCACTCGTCGAGCGTCTCGCGGTCGACGACCGCGTCGAGCGGGGCTCCCGACGCGCGGGCGAACGCCACCCCCGCCGCGGCCGCCTGGGCCAGCGCCTCGTAGGCGGCGTCGGCGTAACGCGAGCGCTGCACGCGCTCGTCCTCGAGCTCGGTGGTGATCATGGCGGTCACGTCGCGCAGCCGCTCGAGGACCACGTTCTGGTCGTCCTGGAGCGCTCGCTTCACCCGACGGGTGAGGACGGCGAGGGGGTCGGCGAGGGCGGCGTCGCGGCGGTGGAAGAGCTCGTCGTCGGGCGTCTCGGCCCGCCGGGCCGCCGTGCGCTTGGGGGTCGGGGCGCTCGCGCCGCGCTCCTCGAGCGTGGCCTTGCGCAGGCGGGCGAAGATCTCGTTGACGACGTCGGTGCCCGACATCTCCTCGCCCTCGTCGCCCGAGGGGGGCGCCGGCGCCTCGCCCGACTCGGCGCGAGCCCGTCGGCGGGTCCGGGGCGTCTCCTCGGTGCGGGGCGCCTCGCCGGGCCCGCGCGGCTCCGGCATGGGGCCCGCCTCGAGGGGAGCGGTTGCGACCTCGGGCACCTCGCGCAGCGGGGTCCCCGCGAGGAGCTCCTCCTCGGTCGGCTCGGGCCCGGGGGCCGACTGGCGCAGAGCCTCGGCGGCGGCGGCGCGCGCCACCTCGTCGGAGGTCGCGACCTCGGCGAGCACGTCGTCGACCCGCTGGCGCACCGAACCGATGAAGCCGTTCAGCGAGTCGCGCGCGGCGCGCAGCTGCTCGATCTGCAGGTGCAGCGCCTTGCGCTTCACGGCGAGGTCGTTCAAGACGGTGCGGCGCGCGCCGGTGGCCTGCTCGACGATCGCGCGGCCCTGCTCGCGGGCCCGCTCGACGAGGGCCTCGCCGTTGACCTTCGCCGACTCGATGAGCCGCTCGGCCGCCAGGCGGGCGTCGTGGTCGATCTGGGCCGCGGTGGTCTCGGCCTCGGTGACGAGGGCGGCGGCGCGCTCCTGGGCCTCGACGAGGTAGGCCGCGCCGCGCTGCTGGCTGTCGGAGAAGATCTGGGCGGAGCGCTCCTGCGCCTCGGCCGTGACCCGGCCGGCCTCCTCGTGGGCCGAGCGCAGGATCGCGGCGCTCTGGGCGCCCAGGGCCCCGGCGAGGGTGGCCTCGTCCAGGACCGGGTTGGCCGCCTGGCGGCGGGCCTCGGCGAGCTGCTCGTGGAGCTCGCGCACCCGGCTCTCGAGGTGGGCCATCTCGCGGGCCGCCGCCTCGAGGTGCATCCGGACCTCGTTGGGGTCGTAGCCACCCTTGCGCACGACGTTGAAGGTGGCCCTGGCGAGATCGGCGGACGTCAGGCGATTCGAGGAGTGGATGCGCCGGTCGTCCATCCCTTAGAGCCTACGGCGTCGGACCTCGTCGCCGGGGCCTTAGCCCGACGCGGTCCGGGGCGCGCTGAGCGGGTCCGGGGCCGCTCCGCCGAGGGAGCGCAGGTCGGCCAGCGCCTGGGCGAGGGTCGTCACCCCGAAGACCCGCAGCCCCGGCGCGCCCGAGCGCGCCGCGCCCACCTCCGAGCGCGGCACGATGAAGACGCGGGCCCCGGCGCGCTCCACGGCGACCGCCTTCTCGGCCACCCCGCCGACGGGGCCGACCGCCCCGCCGACGGCCATGGTGCCCGTGGCGGCCACGTCCCGGCCCCCGGTGATCGAGTGGCGGCTCAGCAGGTCGACGAGGGCCAGGGTCATGGCGAGCCCGGCCGAGGGCCCGCCGATGTTGGCCGTGTCGATGCGCACGCGCGCCGGGAGGCGGTAGGCGACGTCGTCCTCGAGCGCCACGCCGAGGTAGGAGCGGTCCGGCCCCGACACGCCCGGGCAGCCGCTCGAGGCGAGCCCCGCGGGGGGCGGCGCCGTCGTGACCGTGACGCGGCGCACCGCGCGCCACGAGAGGACCCCCGTCGAGGAGATCCGCACCGGGCGCACGCCGAGGCGCACGACGCTGCCCGGGGCGAGGCCGTGGAGGGCGGCGACGAGGCCGCAGGCGTCGGTGACCGGGCGGCCGCCGACGGCCGTCACGACGTCACCCACGGCGAGCTTCGCGCGCGACGCCGGCGAGGGGACCACGACCCCCGTGAGGGTGGCCCCGACCCGGGTGGCCGGGACGCGCCAGCCCACGGTCCGGAAGGCCTCGACCTCGGCGGCGAGCTGGGCGTCGCGCATCTGGAGGTAGCCCTGGGCCGCGAGCTCCGAGGTGGGCACGCCGGGTGGCGTGAGGACGTCGGCGGGGACGAACTGGACGTGGTTCGACAGGTGCAGGGTCACCCACGAGAGCGCGCTGAGCTGCTGGAGGTAGACGTCGGTGAGGTAGACGTCCCCGGCGTGGCGAGCCGTCGCCACGCCCTCGACGCTCACCAGTGGCGCGACCGGCGTGGCGTTGCCCGGGGTCAGCGCGTACTCGTCGAGGGGCACGCGGGCGGCCACGATCCCGACCAGCGCGAGGACGAGGGCGGTGCCGGCGAGGATCCGCCAGCGGCGCCGGACGCGGTCGGGTGGTGGAATGGGGTCGTGTCCGACGATGGCAACACGGTAGCGGCCGGCCTGGAGGCCCTCGTGCGCGCCGGCCACGACACCGGGACCGCGTCACTCGCCCGCCTGAAGGGGGCGCTCGAGCGCGGGACGGCCCGCGAGCGCGTCGTTGCCCTGCGCGGTCTCGCGCGACGGGGCGGGCTCGACGCGCCGCGCTGGTGCGCCCTCGTCGCCGACACCGAGCCCACGGTCCGGCGCGAGGCGCGCGAGCAGGCCGCCCGCTGGGCGCCGCGCGCCCCCGCGGTGCGCGACGCCCTCGTGCGCGGGCTCGACGACGACGACCCGCTCGCGGTCGACGCCGCGGCCTTCGCCCTGGGCGAGATCGCCGACGTCGCGGCCGTCGACCCCCTCGCGCGGGTCGCGCGCGAGCACGCCGACCCGCGCTGTCGCGAGTCGGCGGTCGCGGCGCTGGGGGCGATCGGCGACCCGCGGGGCCTCGCGGCCGTGCTGGGCGCCCTCGACGACCGCCCGCCGGTGCGCCGGCGCGCGGTGGTGGCCCTGGCGGCCTTCGAGGGACCCGAGGTGGACGCGGCGCTCGAACGCGCGCGCGCCGACCGCGACTGGCAGGTGCGCGCGGCCGCCGAGCAGCTCCGGGCGCCCGACGACGCTCCCGGCTAGGTCAACGGTCGGCGGCGCGCAGCAGGGCGTGCAGCGAGGCCATCTCCTCGAGGCACGCCCGCAGCCCCTCGATGACGACGAGGTCGGGGTGCGCGGCGACGGCGACCTCCACGCCCGTGCTGGTCGCGACGAGCTCGTCCAGGTCGGCCAGCTGGGCCATCCCGCCCACGAGGGTGAGGCCGCGCGCGCTGACGTCCTGGGAGAGGTCGGGCGCCGTCTCGGCCAGGCACTCCTGGATCATCCGCACCGTGGCCGCGATCACGTCCGCCAGCGCGCCGTTGACGAGCTCGGCGGTCACCTCCACCTCGACGAGCTCGCCGCGCTCGACCGAGCGGGCCCGCACCACCTGGGACATCCCGAGGGAACGGCCCCGGGCCGACGCGAGCAGGCACTTGATCTCCTCGACCGCCGTGGGGGCGACGACCACCCCGAGCCGGGTGCGCAGGGCCGTGGCGATCGCCGCGTCGATGTCGTTGCCGCCCAGGCGCCTCGCCCCCGCGCTCACGATCCCGCCCAGCGAGATGACGGCCGCCTCCGAGGCGCCCGCCCCGAGCACGGTCACCGCCGAGCCCACCGGGTCCTGGACCGGGAGGCCGAGGCCGATGGCCGCGGCGAGCGGCGCCTCGATCAGGCTCACCTCGCGGGCACCGGCCTGGATCGCGGCCTGGCGCAGGGCGCGCCGCTCGATGGCGGTCGCGAGGGAGGGGACGCTCATGACGACCCGGGCCCGGCTCAGCTTGGATACCCCGGCGCGCTCGAAGAGGTGGGCGATGAGCCGCGCCGTGACGTCGAAGTCGATGGTGGCGCCCTGGGCGAAGGGCCGGAAGACGACGACGTGGCGCGACGTGCGCCCCACGACCTCGCGCGCGCCGTGCCCGACGTCGACGACGTCGCCGGTGCTCGTGTCGATCGCGACGAGCGTCGGCTCGTCGACGATCACGCCCCGGTCGGCCGTCGCCAGCCGCGTCTGGGCGGTCCCGATGTCCAGCGCCACGTCGAGAGCCACGGAGGACGATGTTAGGGCGACCCGCGTCGCGCCCCCGCGGCTCGGTAGCCTGGCCGGGGTGGCGGACGGGGATCGGCGGTGGGGATGGTGGCCTCGTCGCCAGCGGCGGCCCGGACCCGGTGCGCGCCCCTGGGTGCACCCGAGCGAGCTGCCCCGCTTCGAGGACCTCGAACCCCGACGGCCCTCGCCCCGGTCGCGTCTGGCCCGCGCGGTGGCCCTGCTCGTCGCGGTGCTCCTCGTCGCCGGGGGGGCCGTCCTCCTGTCGAACCGCGGCACCCCCCCGACCACGACGACGACCCACCGCAACGTCGCCCTGGGCGACCTGCCGGCCATCGCGCGCTCGGTGGCCGCCGACACGGTCAACCTGACGATCATCACCGACCACGGGATGACGACGGCCGCCGCGCTCGTCCTGCCCGACCGCCTCGCCGTCACGACGGTGCGCATCCCCGCCAACGCCCTCGTGAAGGGCACCAACGCCCGGCGCGTGGACTTCGCGGTGTCGCTCATCGGGCGCGACGACGTGATGGGCTTCTCGGTCGTGCGCCTCGGCACCGCCGTGTCCCCGGTGCGCCTCGACCCGATGCCGGCGAGCGCCGCGGTCACCGTCGTCGCCCCGGTCGTGCCCTACCTGCTCGCCCGGCCCCGCTACGACTGGGCGGTGACCACGCTCGGCGACCCGCAGAACGACTCCCACGGCGTGGTGCGCTACCTCACGACGCCGTCGGGCCGGGCGCTCTGGGGCCTGCGCTACGCCATCGCGGTCGACGCGCGGGGCCGGGTGGTCGCGGTGCTCTCGGCCAACCACCAGTGGTACGGCGCGCAGTTCGTCGCGCGCGTCGCCGAGGTCCTCAAGGTCGGGCGGGGCTGCCACGCCGACGTCGGGATCACCGGCGCGTCGGTCCAGGGCGGTGGCGTGCGGCTGCTCTCGGTGACCCCCTTCGGCCCGGCCGCCCACGCGGGGCTGCGCCCGGGGGACGTCCTCATGACCTGGTCCGGGCGGAACAGCGACGACCTCGCCGTCTTGCGCTCGCTGATCTACCTGACCCCGGCGTACACGACCGTGAAGGTCACCTACCTGCGCGGCAGCGCGCTGCGCACGACGACGGTCACCCCGGTCTGCCCCTTTAGAGTGACCCCGTGACCCAGAACCCCTTCGGCGAGATGTTCGGGGACATCTTCTCGCTCCTCGGTCGCCAGGGTCCCGACGCCTGGTACCAGGCGGCCCAGCAGCTGGCCGTCTCGGTGGCCCGGGGCGAGGACGGCGACCCCAACCCCTCGCCGGTCGAGCGGCCGCGCCTCGAGGAGTTCGCCCCCCTCGTCGCGCGCCACGTGGCCACCCTGCTCGGCACCGACGTCGACCCGTCGCTGGAGGTGTCCAACCGCACCGCCCTCACGCTGGCGGCCCTCGCCCAGTGGCGGCCGCTGCTCGAGCCCCTCGTCGGGACGGGCGGGTTGACGCCCGCCCTGCCCGACGGGGACGAGGGCGCCCTGGTGGCCCAGATGGCCGCCACCCTCGGCCCCCTCTTCACGGGCTTCCAGACCGGGTCGGTCGCCGGCCACTTCTCGGAGCGCGCGTGGTCCCTCGCGGCCCTGCCGCTGCCGCGCGTCGACGGGCGCCACCTGATCGTGCTGAACAACCTCACCGCCTTTTCCGACGCGTGGAGCCTCGGCCACGACGAGGTCTACGTCTTCGCCTTGGCCCAGGAGTTCGTGGCCTCGCGGGTGCTCACCCAGCCCGGGACCGGCGACGCCCTGCGCGCCCTCCTGCTCGACGCCGTGGGCGAGGCCCGCGCCGTCCAGGGGGACATCCTCGGCCGGCTCCAGTCGCTCGCCGACGGCGGCGACCTGGCCGCGCTGATGAACGACCCCTCGTCGCTGCTCGAGGGCCTGGAGGTGCCCGACGACAGCCCCGCCACCCGGGCGATCAACGCCGCGACGGCGGTGCTCGCGGCCTACTTCAACGCCGTCGCCCAGTCGGTCACCGAGACGCTGCTCGGGCCCCGCCCGGCGCTCGCCGAGGCCGTCCTGCGCCACCGCCTGAGCGACGCCCGGGGCGAGGACGCGGCCGCGGCGCTCTTCGGGATCTCGCTCCAGGGCCCCCACGTGGACGAGGCCGCGCGCTTCGTCGCGACCCTGGCCGCGGCCCACGGCCTGGAGGTCTTCGGCGCCCTGCTGCGCGTGGACGGGCTCGCCACCGACGCCGAGCTGGCCGAGCCCGAGGCGTGGCTCGAGCGGGTGACGACGTCGCCCCTGGCCTAGGCCGAGGCCGGCTCCTCGTCGTAGCCGAGGTTCCACTCCACGATCAGGGCCTCGCGCTCGGCGTCACGGTTCACCCGCTCCCGGTTCCGGCGGAACTGGGGGTCGTGGGGGGGCAGGAAGCGCAGGCGGGCGTCCACCCGGTCCACGAAGGCCTGGATCTGCTCCTCGTCGCCGTAGACCATCCGGCACTCCCAGTGGGGCGCGACGGGCCCCAGGTAGACGATCTGGACGTGGCCGACGGGCTCGACGACCTCGGTGCTCTCGCTGGTGGGGACCTGGCTCACGGCGCTCCTCTCGGGGCCAGTCTACCCCCGGGCCCCGCGGCGCTCCCCGGGCCGGCGCGCGCGCCGATTCACAGGGAAGCCGGAGGCGCGAGGTCTCACGAAATGTAAAGGGTCGCGCACCCCCGACGTGGCTAGGGTGAGGGTGAAGGAGGTCCCATGGGCACCGAATGGATGGCCGACGGCTTGTGCCGTGACTACCCCGCCGAGACCTTCTTCCCGCGCGACGGCGTCGGGGTCATCGCGGCCCAGCGGATCTGCGCGAGCTGCCCCGTCTCGCGCGCGTGCCTCGAGTACGCGCTGGCCAACCACGTCGACCACGGCGTGTGGGGCGGCAAGAGCGAGCGCGAGCGCCGTCGCATCGCGCGCGAGCGCCGTCGCCTGCGGGTGAGGGGCGCCGCCTCGTAGCGGTGCTCGAGTGCGTCGCTAACCTCTCGGTCCCCTCGCGCCACGAGGCCGAGCTCCTGGGGGCCTTCGCCGGCGCGTCGCTGCGCGACATCCACCACGACGACGACCACGGCCGCGCGGTCCTCACCATGATCGACGGGCGCGACGCCCTCGAGGCCGACCTGCGCCGCCTGGCGCTGGTCGCCGCGGCGCGGCTCGACCTCACCGGCCACGTCGGCGTGCACCCGCGCCTCGGCGCCCTCGACGTGGTGCCCTTCGTCTCGCTCGAGCACGACCTCGCCGCCGCCGTGCGCGTCCGCGACGCCGCCGCAACCTGGTTCGCCACCGCGCTCGGGGTGCCGGTCTTCCTCTACGGACCGCTCGCCGACGGGACGGTGCGCACGCTGCCCGAGGTGCGCCGTCACGCCTTCGCCGGGCTCTCCCCCGACCTCGGGCCGGACCGGCCCCACCCGCGCCTCGGCGCGAGCGCGCTGGGCGCGCGCGGGATCCTCGTCGCGTGGAACCTGCGCCTGCGCGACACGGACGTGGGCGAGGCCCGCGAGGTGGCCCGGGCGCTGCGCGGGCCCCACGTGCGCGCGCTCGCCTTCGCGCTGCGGGCCGGCCCCCAGATCAGCTGCAACCTCCTCGACCCGCTGCTCGTGGGCCCGGCCGAGGTCTACGACGCGGTGAGCGCCCGCCTGGGCGAGGAGCGGGTGCTCGCCTGCGAGCTCGTGGGCCTCGCCCCGAGGGCGCTGCTCGAGCGCACCGACCCGGCGCGACGGACGCGCCTCGGGCTCAGCGAGGCCGCGACGATCGAGGCGCGGGTCGGCTCAGCCGGCCTTGGCGCGGCGCTCGAGGGCCCGGGCGCGCCGTAGCCGGCGCCGCTCGCGCTCGCTCATGCCGCCCCAGATGCCGAACTTCTCGCCGTTGTCGAGCGCGTACTCCAGGCACTCCTCTTTGACCACGCACCCCCGGCAGACCTCCTTGGCCTCACGGGTCGAGGCCCCCCGCTCGGGGAAGAACAGGTCGGGGTCGACGCCCATGCAGTTCGCGCGGGCCTGCCACCCCCGGTCCTCGAGGCCACCCAACAGTTCGACGATGTCCACGTTCCCTCCCTGTCGGCCGCTCACGCCACCGGTGTAATTACAACCGTGTCATTGTGGCCCGACCAGGGCCCGCCGCGCAAATGGAAACTGAGAGGGGCCCGAGGGCCTTGCGGCGGGCGACGCCGCGGGCGCGGGAGGGCCTAGACGGCCCGGCGGTGGGTGACGAAGTCGTCGAGCACGTAGGCCCCCAGGTCGTCGACGTCGGTGTAGAAGAGCCGTCCACCGTTGACCCGGGCGATCTGCTCCACGAAGGGGAACTGGCTGCGCTCGATGTCGAGGGCGAAGGTGTTGATCGTGATGCCCGCGCGCGTGCAGCGCAACACCTCGGCCATGGTCTTGTCCAGCGTCTCGCGCACCGGCGGCCAGGCGAAGAACGGCTCGCCCGTCGCGGTCAGGTGGGCGGTGGGCTCGCCGTCGGTCACCACGACGACCTGGCGCTCGCCGCGCTCGTTTCGCAGGAGGTGGCGCGAGAGCGCCAGGGCGTGCTGGAGGTTGGTGCCGTAGTTGTAGTCGATCGTGAGCGACGGGATGTCCTCGACGCGCAGCTCCACCGCCCGCTCCCCGAACCCGACCACCGCCACGTAGTCGCGCGGGAACCGGCTCGCGATGAGCTGAGTGAGCGCGAGGACCATCTTCTTCGCCGGGACCAGGTTGCCCCGCATGGCCATCGACAGCGAGAGGTCGATCGCGAAGACGGTCGCCGAGCGGCGCAGCGCCTCGTACTCCTCGACCTCGAAGTCGTCGGGGTGCAGGCGCACGGGGGTGCCCGGCCCCTGGCGCACGAGCGCGTTGTACAGGGTGTGGCCCAGGTGCAGGGTCACCGGCGCGCCCGGCTCCCACGGCGTCGAGGTCTCCTCGCGGTCCCCCCCGCGCGCGAGCGTCGCGCTCGCGTGGCCCGTCAGCTCGGGCGTGTCGCGCAGCCGCGCGAAGAGGGCGCGCAGCGCCAGCCGGCCGATCTGGCGCACGCCCTTGGCGCTCAGCTCGAGCCGGCGGCCGTTGCGGTCGACGAAGCCGCTCTCGCGCAGCGACCGCAGCGCCCGCTGGAGCCGTTCGACGTGGCGGGCCGCGTCGTCGCCCAGGTGCCGGCGGATCGCCTCGACGTCGACCTCGGGCAGCCCCTGGGCGGGGTCGGCCCGCCCGAGGAAGTCCTCGAGCTGGCGCAGTTGGCCGAGCTGCTCGATGGCGTCGGTCGAGCGCGCGAACGACCCGCCGTCGCCGCGCAGCCGGTGGGCCCGGTTCCAGTCGATCTGCGGGGTGGCCTCGCGGAGGTTCGCCGTCAGGCGCGACAGCGAGAAGCTGAGGTCGAGGTCGCCGAGCAGCTGGTCCATCAGAGAGCGAAGCTCGGCCTGCTGGTCGGCCGAGAGGGAGTTGAACATCGCTTCGGCGGCGGCGGCGCGCTCGGCCATCATCGCCACCACGTCCTCGAGGCTCTCGGCCCCGGGGAAGTAGTCGCCGAAGCGCTCCATGAACTCCTCGAAGGAGGGGTCGAGCGGCTCGCCCCGGCGGTCCTGCTCGATCATGGTCGAGAGCGCGTCCATCATCTCGCGCAGCCGGGCGAGCTCGGCGGGGTCGGGCCGGCCGAGGAACTCCTTGGACTGGTTGAAGTAGGTGTCGAGGACGTCGCGCTCGAGCTCGGCCATGAGCCGCTCGTACTCCTCGCGCGCCTCGGCCGAGACGAACTCGTACTCCCGGTACTCGCCGAGGCGCTCGGTGAAGCGACCGCTCATCAGGTCACGCTGCATCCGGCGCTGGTCCACGAGGTCGCGGGTCACCTCGCGGCGACGCTCGTCGCCCGAGGCCTCCGCCTCCTCGAGGAGCCCCTCGAGCCCGGTCGCCTCGAGCGACTCGACGTGCTCGAGCCACTCCCGGTAGCGCTCGAGCTCACCCGAGGGGTCGGCCTGGGCCTCGAGCTCGCGGCGGCGCCGGCGCGAGCGGTCGAGCAACTCGGTCAGCCCCTCGACGTGCTCGCCGGCCGAGGTCTCGAAGCCCTCGCGCAACAGCCTCTCGAGGGCCGCCTCGAGGTCGCCGTCCTCCAAGAGGTCGTCGACCAGGCGCCCGAGGAGGTCCTCGGCGTCGACGTCGTCGAAGTCGTCGCCCTCACCGAAGCGGCGGAACCGGTAGCGGACGGCCACTACCGCGCCCTCGAGCGGTAGAGCGCCCGGGCCCCGGAGGCGTCCTTCGCCAGGCGCTTGGTGAGGTAGAGCCCCTCGAGGAGGAACTCCAGGGCCGCGGCCCGCTCCCCCGGCCCGGCGTCGGGCCCGGCCAGGCGCTCGACCGGGGCGGCGAGCACCGGCAGCGCCTCGAGGGCGCTGGCGTACTGCGCGTCGGGCAGGTCGTCGCCGGTGTGCACGACCACCTCGCCGTTGAAGGCGGCCACGATCTCGGGCGCCTCCTCCAGCAGGACCGTCTCGGCGAAGCACTGGCGCACCGCCAGGGCCACCAGCGCCGACACGACCTGGTCGGCCTCGGCGTCGTCGAGGGTGTCGAGCTCGATCTTGCCCTGGGTCGACTGGACGAGCGCTGAGAGGTCGCTCACCCGCGGCACCACCGCCGCGTCGCCGGTGCGCAGGGCCCGGCGCAGGGCGCTCGCGACCACGACCTCGTAGTTGGCGATCGACAGGCGCACCGAGACCCCGGACTTCTGGTTGATGGCGTTCGACCGGCGCGCCACGTGGCTGACCCGCGCGACGATCTCCTCGATGAACCAGGGCACCACGAGGGGCACCGGCGTCGCCGGCACGTGGGCCTCTTGGTGGACGATGGCGATCTCGGTGGAGAGGTCGTCGGGGTAGTGGGTGCGGATCTGGCTGCCGAAGCGGTCCTTCAGGGGCGTGATGAGACGGCCGCGGTTGGTGTAGTCCTCGGGGTTCGCGGTCGCCACGACCATGACGTCGAGGTCCAGGCGCACCAGGTGGCCGCGGATCTGGACGTCGCGCTCCTCGAGCACGTTCAGCAGCCCCACCTGGATCCGCTCGGCCAGGTCGGGCAGCTCGTTGATGGCGAAGATCCCGCGGTTCGACTTGGGGACCAGGCCGTAGCTGAGCGCCCGCGGGTCGTCGAGGTAGAGCCCGCCGGCGACCTTGATCGGGTCGACCTCTCCGATGAGGTCGGCCATCGAGGTGTCGGGCGAGGCCAGCTTCTCGGCGAAGCGACGGCTGCGGTGCACCCACTCGATCGGCGTGTCGTCGCCGAGCTCGGCGACGGCCGCGATCCCGTGGGCCGAGATCGGGTGGAAGGGGTCGTCGCGCACGTCGGAGCCGGCGACGATCGGCAGCCACTCGTCGAGCAGCTCGACGAGCGAGCGGATGATGCGGGTCTTGGCCTGGCCCCGCTCGCCGAGCAGGATGACGTCGTGGCCGGCGAGCAGCGCCGTCTCGAGCTGGGGCAGCACCGAGTCCTCGTAGCCGAGCACGGTGGCGGTGAGGGGCTGTCCGGCGGCCAGGCGCGCCTCGAGGTTCTCGCGCATCTCGGCGCGCACCGGGCGGGAGACGTAGCCCGACGCGCGCAGGGCGCCGAGCGTGGCGGGCAGGTCGCTGGGGGCAACGGGAGTCGTCATGGGTTCACCCTAGGGGCGACCCTCCGCCGCGGAGGTCTCAGGCGCTCTGCCAGCGGAACCAGCGCACCCCGACGGCGCTCGTCACCGCGACGTAGCCCACGCAGGCGAGCACCGCGAGCCACTGGGTCGACCCCCACGCCGAGAGGTCGAGCACGCCGGCGTAGACGGTCATGACGCACCCGACCGGGCTCCAGCGCGAGATGGACTCCCAGGTGGTGCCGAGCACGCCGCTCGCCCCGAACAGGCCGAGGAAGATGAGCGCGACGAGCAGGACGCGCCCGACGGCGTTCACCGCCTCGGCCGAGCGCACGAGCCCGACGACCGCCTGGCCGATGGCGAGGAAGACGGCCCCGCCGAGGGCCGAGGCGACGAGGACCAGCAGGTACTGACCCAGGCTGGGGTGGAGGTGGTGCATCGACGCCCCGACCACGACGACCACGAGCGCGACCACGAGGTTCGCGACGCTCTGGGCGAGCAGCCGGCTGCCCATCACCATCCACGAGGGAGCCGGGGTGACGCGCAGGCGCTGGAGCACGCCGGTGTCGCGGTCGCGCGCGACCCGCGTCGCGTAGCCCATGATGCCGAACGCCGCCAGGCCGTAGGCGACGGCGATCCCGATGATGAAGTACGCGCCCCCCATCGTGGAGGTGCCCTTGTGGCCGTTCGTGATGAAGAGGATCCAGAGGGGCAGGAGCAGCCCGACCACGATCGAGCGACGGCCCTTCAACAGGACGAGCAGGTCCGCGCGCACGAGCGCGCCGAGCATCACGCGGGTCGCCGGCGACTCACTCACGCAGGTCGCTCCCGGTGAGGCCGATGAAGACGTCCTCGAGGGTCACCGCGCCGCGCGCGACCGCGCGCACGCGCGCGTCGTCGCGGTAGCGCTCGACGAGGTCGGCCGGCGCTGCCTCGGCGAGGAGGCGCCCGTGGTCGATGATCGCGACCCGGTCGCAGACCGACTGGGCCTCTTCCATCGAGTGGGTAGTGAGTAGCACGCTCGCCCCCTTCGCCCGGACCTGGTCGATGCGCCCCCAGAGCTGGCGCCGGGCCTGGGGGTCGAGGCCGACGGTGGGCTCGTCGAGCAGCAGGAGCGAGGGCTGGTGCACCATGGCGACCGCCAGCGAGAGGCGCTGCTGCTGACCGCCCGAGAGGTGCTTCCAGCCCCGACCGGCCTCCTCGTCGAGCCCCACCTCGCGCAGCCGCTCGACCGCGGCCGCGGCCCCCAGTCGGACCCCGTAGAGCCCCCCGAAGAGCCGGACGATCTGGGCCAGGGTAAGGTCGGGCGAGAAGCTGTTCGCCTGGAGCTGCACCCCCAGGCGGGCCCGGGCCGCGCTCGGGCGGGCCAGCGCGTCGACCCCGTCCACCGTGACGCTCCCGCGCCGGGGGCGCACGAGGCCCTCGACCGCCGACAGGGTCGAGGTCTTGCCGGCGCCGTTGGGCCCGAGCAGGCCGAGGATCTCCCCCGCCGCGATCGCGAGGTCGATCCCGTCGACGGCCACGTGGTCGCCGTAGGCGACGACGAGGTCGCGGACCTCCAGGGTCGTCGTGCGCCCGGCGGGCGGCGCGACCGCGCGGCGCACCGGCTCGGCGGCACGCGCCGGGACGGGCGGCTCGGGAACGCTCGCGCGATGCGTCGTGACGAGGTCGGCCCCGGGACGGTAGGCCAGGTGCGCGGCCCGGGGCCCGTCGAGGACGAGGAAGTCGGCGCGCGCGCCCACCCCGAGGTGTCCGACGTCGTCGAGGCGCAGCGCCCGCGCGCCGCCGCGCGTGGCCGCCCACAGCGCCTCGTCGCAGGTGAGGCCCATCTCGCGCACCGCCAGGGCGATCACCAGCGCCATCGAGGTCACGTAGCTCGTCCCGGGGTTGCAGTCGGTCGACAGGGCGACGGTCGCCCCCGCGTCGAGGAGCCGTCGCGCCGGGGCGTAGTCCGAGCGCGTGCCGAACTCCGCGCCGGGCGCCAGCGTGGCGACCGTCGAGGAGCCGGCCAGCGCCTCGACGTCGCCCTCGTCGAGGTGGGTGAGGTGGTCGGCGCTCGCCGCGCCCAGCTCGACGGCGAGGCGCACCGCCCCGCCGTGGGCGAGCTGGTTCGCGTGCAGGCGCAGGCCTAGCCCCCGGGACCGGGCCGCCTCCAGGACGGCGCGGGTCTCGTCGAGGTCGAACGCGCCCACGTCGCAGAACACGTCGGCCCAGCGCGCGAGCGGCGCGCACCGCTCGAGCATCGGCCCGGTGAGCAGGGCCAGGTAGCCGGCCCGGTCGTGGGCGAACTCCGGGGGCACCGCGTGGGCGCCCAGCCAGGTGACGTGCTCGGTCACCGCGCGGGCCAGTTCGAGGTCGCGGGCCTCGCCCTCGGTCGTGAGCTCGTAGCCCGACTTGACCTCGAGGGTCGTCACCCCGCCCGCGCGCAGCGCCCGGACCCGCGCCGCCACCCCGGTGCGCAGCTCGTCGGTGCTCGCGGCCCGGGTCGCCGCGACGGTCCGGGCGATCCCGCCCCCGTCGTAGGGGCGCCCGGCCATGCGCGCCTCGAACTCGTCGCTGCGCTCGCCGGCGAACACGAGGTGGGTGTGGGAGTCGACGAACCCCGGCACGACCGCCGCGCCCGCGACGTCGAGGCGCGCGTCGCACGCGGGCGCCGCCCTCGCCGTTCCGACCCAGGCGACCCGCCCGTCCTCGACGACGAAGGCCGCGGACGTGAGGCGCCCGAGCACCGTGCCGTCGCCGAGGGTCGGGTCGTTCGTCGTGAGCTCACCGACGCCGGTGACGAGCGTCGAGGTCACGTCGCCTCGCGCAGCGGCACGCGAAGCCCGGTGCGCTCGGCCGTCGCCTCGGCCGCCTCGTAGCCGGCGTCGACGTGGCGCAGCACGCCCATCGCCGGGTCGTTCGTGAGGACCCGCTCGAGCTTTGCGCGCGCGAGGTCGGTGCCGTCGGCCACGCAGACCTGCCCGGCGTGGATCGATCGCCCGATGCCGACCCCGCCCCCGTGGTGGATCGACACCCACGACGCCCCCGACGCCGTGGCGACCAGGGCGTTGAGCAGCGGCCAGTCGGCGATGGCGTCGGAGCCGTCGAGCATCCCCTCGGTCTCGCGGTACGGCGAGGCCACCGAGCCGCTGTCGAGGTGGTCGCGCCCGATCACGAGGGGCGCGGCGACCTCGCCCCGGGCCACCAGGTCGTTGAAGGTGACCCCGGCCCGGTCGCGCTCGCCGTAGCCGAGCCAGCAGATCCGCGCCGGGAGCCCCTGGAAGGCGACGCGCTCCTCGGCCTTGGTGATCCAGCGCCGGAGCTTGTCGTTCTCGGGGAAGAGGTCGAGCACGGCCCGGTCGGTGGCCGCGATGTCGCGCGGGTCGCCCGAGAGCGCGGCCCAGCGGAAGGGGCCCTGGCCCTCGCAGAAGAGCGGCCGGATGTACGCGGGCACGAAGCCGGGGTAGTCGAAGGCGCGCGGGTAGCCGCCGGCGAGCGCCTCGCCGCGCAGGGAGTTCCCGTAGTCGAAGACCTCGGCGCCCTCGTCCATGAACCCGACCATCGCCTCGACGTGGCGCGCCATCGCCTGGCGGGCCCGGTCGGTGAACTCCTCGGGCTTCTTCTCGGCGTAGTCGTGCCAGTCGCCGAGCTCGACCCCCTCGGGCAGGTAGCTGAGGGGGTCGTGGGCCGAGGTCTGGTCGGTGACGATGTCCACCGCGACCCCGCGGCGCAAGATCTCGGGCACGAGGGCGGCCGCGTTGCCGACCAGGCCCACGCTCAGCGCCCGGCGCTCGGCCTTGGCGACGAGGACCCGCTCGAGGGCGTCGTCGAGGTCGCTCGTCCACTCGTCGAGGTAGCGCTGCTCGACCCGCCGGGCGAGCCTCGTGGGGTCGACGTCGATGAGCAGGCACACGCCGTCGTTCATCGTGACGGCGAGCGGCTGGGCCCCGCCCATGCCCCCGGCCCCGGCGGTGAGGGTGAGCGTGCCCGCGAGCGTCCCCCCGAAGCGCCGCTCGGCGACCGCGGCGAAGGTCTCGTAGGTGCCCTGGAGGATCCCCTGGGTCCCGATGTAGATCCACGACCCCGCGGTCATCTGGCCGTACATCGTGAGCCCGAGCGCCTCGAGCCGGCGGAACTCGGGCCAGGTCGCCCAGTCCGGCACGAGGTTGGCGTTGGCGATGACGACCCGGGGCGCCCACTCGTGGGTCCGCAGCACCCCGACCGGCCGGCCCGACTGGACGACCATCGTCTCGTCGGGGCCGAGGGTGGTGAGCGTGCGCACGAGCGCGTCGAAGCTCGCCCAGTCCCGGGCCGCCCGCCCCGTCCCGCCGTAGACGACGAGGTCGTCGGGCCGCTCGGCGACCTCGGGGTCGAGGTTGTTCTGGAGCATGCGCAGGGCCGCCTCCTGGGGCCAGCCCCGGGCGCTGAGGGAGGTCCCGCGCGGCGCGCGGACCGGACGAGCACCTTCCATGTTCCTCCTAGCTCAGGGCGACGAACCGGGCCGCCAGCTCGAGCAGCTCGCGGCTCTCGACGAGCTCCACGACGCCGGCGATCTCCGGCGACAGCCAACGGTCGTGGCCCGGTCCCCCGGCCACCCCGTTGACCCTCTCGGCCACGGCCGCGCCGACGGGCGACGGAGCCAGCGGCGCGCGCAGCGCGAGTGCGCGCGAGGCGGCCATCAACTCGATCGCCACGACCCCGCCGAGGGCCGTGACGGCCCGGCGGAGCTTGCGCGCCGCGTGCCAGCCCATCGAGACGTGGTCCTCTTGCATCGCCGAGGAGGGAATCGAGTCCACGCTCGCCGGGGCGGCGAGTCGCTTCATCTCGCTCACCAGCGCCGCCTGGGCGTACTGGGCGATCATGAGCCCCGAGTCCACGCCCGGCGACGCGGCGAGGAAGGCCGGCAGGCCGTAGCTGCGCGACTCGTCCATCAGCCGGTCGGTGCGCCGCTCGGCCATCGAGGCCACGTCGGCCAGGGCGATCGCGAGGAAGTCGAGGACGTAGCCGACCGGCGCGCCGTGGAAGTTGCCGTTGGAGGCGATCGTGCCGTCGGGCAGCACCGAGGGGTTGTCGATCGCCGAGGCCAGCTCGACGTCGGCGACGTCGGCCGCGTGGCGCCACGTGTCGCGGGCCGCCCCGTGCACTTGGGGCGCGCAGCGCAGCGAGTAGGCGTCTTGGACCTGGGAGGCGTCCTCGAGGTGGGACGCGACGATCGCCGAGCCCTCGAGCAGCGCCATCAGGTTCCGGGCGCTCGCGCGCTGGCCCGGGTGGGGCCGTAGGCCCATCAGCTCCTCCACGAAGGCCCGGTCGGTGCCGCGCAGCGCCTGGATGGAGAGCGCCGCCGCGAGGTCGAGGTGGGTGAGCAGCGCGGCGACGTCGTCGAGGGCGAGCACGAGCTGACCGAGCATCCCGTCGGTCCCGTTGATGAGCGCCAGGCCCTCCTTCTCGGCGAGCTCGATCGGCGCGACGCCGACCTCGGCGAGCACCTCGGCCGCGCGCCGGCGCTCTCCCCCGGCGTCGAGGACGTCGCTCTCACCCATGAGCGCGAGCGCCACGTGCGCGAGCGGCGCCAGGTCCCCCGAGCAGCCGAGCGACCCGAACTCGTGGACGACCGGGGTCACCGCGTGGTTGAGCAGTGCCGCGTAGGTGTCGACCACGACGGGGCGCACCCCGGCGACGCCGCTGCAGAGGGTCGCGAGCCGCGAGACCATCATGGCGCGCACCACCTCGACCTCGACCCGATCGCCGACCCCGGCCGCGTGGCTGCGCACGAGGGAGCGCTGCAGGTCGCGGCGCTCCTCGGGCGAGATGGGCGTGGTCGCGAGCGAGCCGAAGCCCGTCGACAGGCCGTAGACGGGCTCACCGGAGGCGACCCGCCGGTCGATGGCGCGGCGCTGGTGGGCCAGGCGCTGGCGGACGTCGGCGGAGATCGCGACAGCCTCGAAGCCCCGCGCCACCGCGACGACCTCGTCGCGCGTGAGGGGCCGGTCCCCGACCTCGACGGTCACGCGGCCCGCCTGGTCACGGCGGCGATCGCCTCGAGCACGACGAGGGCCCCGAGCCGCAGCGTCCGTCCGTCGGGTGCGTCGCGCTCCACGTCGATCTCGGTGACGTCGAGCGCGACCACCTGGGGGGAGGCCGCCACCGCGCGCACGAAGCGGCGCACCTCCGCGGCGCTCAGCCCCCCCGGAGCCGACCCCGGGCAGCCCGGGACGGTCGAGCGGTCGGCCACGTCGAGGTCGACGTCGACGTAGACCGGGCCCCCGTGCGCGCCCGCGAGCGCCAGCGCCTCTCGCGCGAGGTCCTCGGGCCGCTCGTCGTAGAAGCGCTCGCGCGCGATCGCGTGGAGCCCGGCCGCTCGGGCGTCGCGCGCGTAGGGCGCGGAGTTCGAGAAGTCGGCGAGGCCCACCTGGCAGACGCGCGGGCCGGGGAGGCCGGCGTCCACCAGCTGGCGCACCGGCGACCCGTTGGAGCGGCCCTCGCGGAAGTCCAGATGGGCGTCGAGGGTGACCAGGCCGAACCCGTCGAGCCGGTCCCCCGCCAGGGCGCTGAGGGCCTGCCAGGTGGCGGCGTTGTCGCCGCCGAGCACCACCGTGAGGTCACGGGCCGGCAGGGCCGCGCACAGGGCGCGCGTGCGCTCCACTCCCCCCTCGCCGTCGGGGTCGTCGACGTCGCCCGCGTCGAGGACGCTCACGAGCTCGGCGAGGTCGCGACCGTCGCTCGTCGCCCACGTCGAGTACCGCGCCAGCGCCTCGCGCAGCGCGGCCGGGGTCGACCGCGACGACTTGGGGGTGACCGAGGTGGCGTAGGTGGGCACGCCCACCACGGCCACGGTGGCCCGCCCCTCGTCCCCGGGACCCACGAGCGAGGTCGCCGGAGGCCACTTCGGGTCGGGGGAGGCCGGCACGGGCCCATGTTAGGCACCGACCACGCGCCGGCGGGTGGGCTAGGGTCGCCGACCGAAGGATGCCCCCGAAAGGATGACGTGCGACTGCTGCTCACTTCCGCCGGGGTGAAGAACGCGAGTATCCGCGAGGCGCTCGTCGACCTCCTCGGCAAGCCCGTGGAGGAGGCGAGCGCGCTCGTGGTCCCCACCGCCAGCTACCCCGGGCCCGGGGGACCGGCCCGCGCCTGGCGGGTCATCACCGGCCACGCCTCGACCCCTCTGTGCGAGATCGGCTGGTCCTCACTGGGGGTGTTGGAGCTCTCGGCGCTGCCCAGCGTCGACCCGTCCGCGTGGGTGCCCGAGGTGCGCGAGGTGGACGCCCTGCTCGTCGGAGGGGGTGACCCGCTCTACCTCGCCCACTGGCTCCGCGCGTCGGGGGTGGCCGATCTCCTCGACTCCCTAGCGGGCACCGTGTACGTCGGGGTCAGCGCCGGCAGCATGGTGGTGGCGCCCCGAGTGGGCGAGGAGTTCGTCGGCTGGCGCCCACCCGGCGGCGGTGACGCGACGCTCGGCCTCGTCGACTTCTCGCTCTTCCCCCACCTCGACCACCCCGACCTGCCCGACAACGCGATGGCCTCGGCCGAGGCGTGGGCGGCCGGGATCGACGGCCCGGCCTACGCGGTCGACGACCAGACGGCCGTCGTCGTGCGCGACGGCGAGGTCACCGTCGTCACGGAAGGCCACTGGCGGCGCTTCGGCTAGGGGACGCGCCGGGGCTAGCGCTCGACGATGCGGACGCCCGGCGTGGCCGCCTCGGCCTCGACCCCGGCCTCCTCGATGAACGTCGGGACCGGGGTCGGCTCGAGCTCCTGGTGGACGTCCTCGGGGTAGGCCGGCGTGGGCTCGGCCACGTACTCGCCCTCGTCGGTGCGCAGCACCAGGTTCGGCGTCTTGCGCTTGCCGGCGCCGTGGACGCCCTGGAGCTCCTTGCAGATCTTGTAGGTGATGGGATACGCGACGAAGGGCGAGAGGACCACGATGACACGCATCGCCCAGAGCACCGTGTTGAGCGAGACGTGGAAGAAGTTCGCGATCACGTCGGTCGAGCTCGCGATGAACAGCGCGCTCAGCAGGGCGAGCGCCGCGACGCCCGCGGCCGTGCGCTTGGGCCGCCAGCTCGGACGGTCCAAGAGGTGGTGGATCGCGTGGTCACCGGTGACCCGGCGCTCCAGCGCCGGCCAGGCGTAGGCCAGCCCGAAGAGCAGCCCCGGGAGGATCACCGCCGGGATGGTGACCTCGAGGGGGATCGTGTGGCCGAAGCCCATGAACGACCATGCGGGGAAGATGCGCAGGGCCCCGTCCAGGAATCCCATGTAGAAGTCGGGCTGGACGGCGTAGGAGATGCGTGACGCGTCGTAGGGGCCGAACTGCCAGATCGGGTTGATCTGGGCGAACGCGCCCAGTAGCGCGATGACCCCCGAGACGCCGAAGAGGTAGCCCGTGGTCTTGGCCATGAACACCGGGAACATCGGCGAGCCGACGACGTTGTTCTCCTCGCGACCGGGCCCGGGGAACTGGGTGTGCTTCTGGCGCACGAGCAGAGCGAGGTGCGCCCCGACGAGCCCCAGGATGACCAGCGGGATGATCAGGACGTGGAGGATGAAGAAGCGCGGGATGATCGCCGTGCCCGGGAAGTTCCCGCCGAACACCCAGAACGCCAGGTAGGTGCCCACGAGGGGGATCGACAGGAGGATCGAGTAGGCGATGCGGATGCCGGTGCCCGAGACGAGGTCGTCGGGCAGCGAGTAGCCGAGGAAGCCGTTGGCGATCGCGAGGGTCAACAGAGTGACCCCGATCGTCCAGTTGAGCTCGCGGGGCTTGCGGAAGGCCCCGGTGAAGAAGACCCGAGCCATGTGCACGACGAGCGCGCCGACGAAGATGTCGCACGCCCAGTGGTGCATCTGGCGCATCAAGAGGCCGGCGCGGACGCTGAACGAGAGGTTGACCGTCGACTCGAAGGCCTGGGTCACCCGCTGGCCGTCGAGCGGCAGGTACGGGCCGTGGTAGGTCACGACGGCCGAGCTCGGTACGTAGTACAGCGTCAGGAAGATCCCGGTGACGAGCAGGACGAGGAATGAGTAGAGCGCGATCTCACCGAGCATGAACGACCAGTGATCCGGGAAGATCTTGTCGAGGAACGTCCGGCCGCCCTTGGCGACGCCCAGGCGGTCGTCGAGCTCGTTGACGACCTGACCCAGCCGTCCGTAGCGCCCGGCGCCGTTGCGGCGCGCCCGCTTGGTGGTCGCGGCCCCCGCGACGTCGCTCATGAGCGCCCCCGTTCCCAGAAGCCCGGGCCCACGGGCTGGTCGTAGTCCGCCTGCGCGCGCAGGTAGCCCTCGCCGTCGATGTACAACGGCAGCTGGGGCAGGGGGCGCGGGGCCGGCCCGAAGGTGGGCATCGCTCCGTCGGTCACGTTGAACATCGACTGGTGGCACGGGCAGACGAGCAGCTGCAGCTGCTGCTCGTAGAGGCCCACCGGGCACCCGAGGTGCGTGCAAAGCTTGGAGTAGGCCACGTAGCCCTTCGGGCCCCAGGTCGCGCGGCCCTTCTGGGTGACGTAGTTCTCGTTGGACAGCCGGATCAGCACCGTCTGGTCGACGGCCTGGCCCCGGTCGGTGTTCTCGGTCCCCTCGGGGAAGACCGTGACGATCGAGCCCACCGCGAGGTCGCCCTCGTGGATGCGCCGGCCCGTCTGGTCGACGAGGTACGACCCCTTGCGCCAGTCGGTGTGGAACAGCGTCCCCTTGGGCAGCGGCCCGAGGCTGCGCAGCAGCGGGAAGAGGGCGACGATCCCGAAGATGCCCATCCCGCCGCCGAGGAGCCCGCCGAGGAGCGGGCGGCGCCTTATGACCGAGGCGCCGCGGTCCACCAGGACCGAGGCGAGTCCCTCGCGCTCGGCCTCGTCGTTGGCCAGCGGGTGGCGCTCCTCGACGAAGGGGCCGCGGGGCATGAGGTACTTGCCCCAGGCGATGAGCCCGAGCCCGAGGAACAGCAGGCCCCCGCCGAGGGTCGCGCCGAGGATCCACGGCTTCGCGTTCACCCAGAAGGCCGCGCCGAATCCGGCCGTGCAGAGGGTGCCCACGACCATGAGCCCGGCGATCACCGCCTCGACGACGTGCGGGTTGCGGGCCGAGGGCTCGAGGCGCGGGTCGTCGGCGCGCAGGCCCGCGAGGGCGACCGGGGTGCGGGACTCGTCGCTCACGCGCGCTCTCCGATCCAGTAGGCGACGAGGGCGAGGATGCCCAGTCCGATCACCAGGGCCACGAAGCCCTCCGCGACCGGGCCGAGCTGGCCGAGCCCGAGGCCGCCGGGGTTCTGCGGGTGCTGGATGTACCTGGTGACGTAGGCCACGATGTCATTGACCTGCTGGTCCGAGAGGTTGCCCGTGAAGCGCGGCATGTTGGCCGGGCCGGTGCGGATGGCCTCGGCCACCTGGTAGGCGGGGATGTGGCGCAACGACGGCGCGAAGGTCGAGTAGGCCAGGGCGTCCCCGTCCCCCTCGATGGTGTGGCACGCGGCGCAGTTCAGCGCGAACAGCGCCATGCCGGTCGCCACGTTGGCCCGCTTGAGGTGCGGGTCCGGGATGTAGGGGTAGCTCGGTGAGAGCGAGTTGACCCAGGCGGCGATGGCCTCGGCCTGGGTCGGGGTCAGGCGGGGCTGGCGCCGCGGCGCCTGCACGGCCGCCGGGTCGGCGGCCGGCATACGGCCCGAGACGATCCAGAAGTCGATCGTGGCCGGCCCGAGGCCCACCAGGTTCGGGTACGCGCCCACGGTGCCCGCGGCCGGCACGCCGTTCGCCTTCGTGCCGTGGCACGAGGCGCAGTTCTCCATGTAGAGCGCCTGGCCGAGTTGGGCGAGCGCGGGCGAGGGCGCGTTGTAGGTGATCCACTTGTTGCCGTAGGAGACGATCTGGCCGCTCGCGTCGCGAGTGACCTGGCTCGAGTTCGGCGTGCCGGCGTTGTGGCGGGTGGTCTGGAACGGCCCCGGGGCCGCCCCGGCCGCCCCGGCGAACAGCGCGAGCGGGCCCAGGGCGAACGCGGCCGCGACGGCGGCCAGGCTCAGGCGGGTGAGGGGGGGACGACGCACCAGGGACCTACTTCAGCAAGAACAGGGACGAGTACAGCCCGATCCAGACCACGTCGACGAAGTGCCAGTAGTAGCTGACGGCCTGGAAGGTCGAGAGCTCACCGGGGTCGCCCTGGCGACCCCGCATGCGAAAGAGCAGGAAGCCCATCGCCACCAGGCCCAAGAACACGTGCAGGCCGTGCAGGCCGGTCGTGATGAAGAAGATCGACCCGTAGGAGTTCGTGTACCACCTCGTCGCCAGGTGGGTCCACTCGTAGGCCTGGTTGCCGAGGAAGAGGGTGCCCATCACGATCGTCACGATGATCCAGTTGCGGGCCTTGCCGCGCTCGCGGTGCTCGATCAGCCACACCGCCCACTGCATCGTGAACGACGAGGCGACCAGGATGACGGTGAAGACGCCAGCCTGGAGGGTGTCGACCTTCGTGCCCGCGGGGGGCCACGACGCGAGGTGCGCTCGAATCGTGAACAGGGCGGCGAACAGGCCGGAGAAGAACATCAGCTCAGAGCCGAGCCAGATCATCACGCCGATGGCGAGCATCGGCGGACGGTCGTGAACGATCTTCCCCGCGTTCGCCAGGCTTGTGGGGGCTGCCTGACTCACGGCTTCTTTTCTAGCCGATTTCGACGACCCGCTCGTTGCGCCGGCGCGCCTCGAGGGCGTCGCGCACGCTCTCGGGCAGCGCCTCGCCCGAGACGACAAAGAGCCGGCGGGTCGGGCGCGTGAGGGCCACGTAGAGCGTGCGCAGCCCCCGGGGCGAGGTCGCCTCCCCCGGGGCGGCCCCGCGCCGCGCGATCCGACCGGGCCCGACGACGACCACGGCGTCGAACTCGAGCCCGTGGGCACCCTCGGCCGGGACGACGACGAGGTCGGCCGAGAGCCCCCGGCCCCCCGCGACGCGCGGGTCGACCGCGGCGAGGCCGGCGCCGCTCAGCGCAGCGAGGGTGTCGCGCACGCTCCCGTCGGGCACGATCACCGCGACCCGGCCCGGCGCCACCGCCTCGAGCGCGCGCCGGGCGGCCGCCGCGGTGGCACCGACCACGTCGTCGGCCTCGACCTCGACCACCTCGGGCACGACCCCCACACGGCGCACCGGGCGCGGCGCCACCAGGTCGGGCGTGGCCGCGGCGAGGGTCGGCGCCGCGAAGTCGAGCACCTCCTCGGGAGTGCGGTAGCTGACGGTCAGGTCGACCCGCCGCGGCGGCCGGCGCGGCTCGAGCACCGAGAGCAGCGCGTCCCACGACGCCGGGGAGCTGGCGCTCGTCGCCTGGCCCATGTCCCCCACGATGGTCATCGAGCCGGAGAGGTCACGGCGCTTCAGCACGCGCAGCTCCATGGGCGAGAGGTCCTGGGCCTCGTCCACGACGATGTGGCCGTAGGTGGCGAACTCGGCCTCGTCGAGGTCGGCCGCGACCGCGCTCGCCAGGCGCTGGGCCTCGCGCAGGGCGGCCGCGCGCACGTCACCGGAGTACGCGTCGAGGTCCACCCCGAGTGCCCCGGCCGGGTCGGGCCTCGTCGCCGAGCGGGGGCGCCGACGGGGCCCGACGAGCACCCGGGCCTCGTCGATGAGGGCCGCGTCGGCCTTGGTCCAGGCGACGTCGTCGACCGAGGCCGACCGGGGGCGGTGCAGCGAGGCGATCTCGGCCTCGCTGAGCACGCCGCGGCCCGCCGCGCGCAGCAGGGCCGGCGCGCCGAAGAGGTCGTGGAGGAGCTCCTGACCCGACAGACGGGGCCAGATCCGCTGCAGGGCCTCTTTGAACTGGGGCGTCAGGCGGATCTGCTCGGCGAGCTCCTCGAGGGATCCTCCCTCGTCGGGCTCGCGTCGGGCGCGGGCGAAGTACTCCTGGGCCAGCCGACCCGCCAGCTCGCGGCCCACCGCCGAGCGGCGCTGGTTGTGGGTCCCCGGCCGGCGCCGCGCCCGCTCGACGGCGTCGCGGGTGTAGCGCGCGCGCAGGACGAGGACCGCCCGGCCCAGCGGTATCTCCACGTCGCTCTTGAGCGGCCGCTCACGGGTCCCCAGGGCCCGCGCGAGCACCTCGACCATGCGCAGGTCGCCCTTGAGCCGGGCCACCTCCTCGGGCTCCTCGGCGCGCGCCTCGACGTTGGTGACGAGACCCGAGACCGTCGACAGCGTGACGCCGGACTCGCCGAGCGACGGCAACACGTTCTCGATGTAGTCGAGGAAGAGGGGGTTGGGCCCGACCACGAGCACGCCCTGGCGCTCGAGCGTGGCGCGGTGGGTGAAGAGGAGGTACGCGGCCCGGTGCAGGGCGACGGCCGTCTTGCCCGTGCCCGGACCGCCCTGGACGAGCAGGATGCCGGCGAGCGGGCTGCGGATGATCTCGTCCTGCTCCCCCTGGATCGTCGCCACGATGTCGCCCATCCGCCCGGTGCGCGCCCGCCCGAGGGCCGCCAGCAGCGCCCCCGGGCCACCGAGCGCCAGCCCGCCCTCGATGAGTCCCTCGTCGGTCGCCGCGCGGACCTCGTCCTCGGGCAGGTCGAGCTCGCCGCGCTCGTCGGCGAAGTACTCGTCCTCCACGCCGACCACGGCGTTGGCGCGGATCGCCACGTGACGCCGGCGCGACAGGCCCAGGGGCTCGACGCCGGTGGCGCGGTAGAAGGCCTCGGCGACCGGCGCGCGCCAGTCCACGACGAGCGGGTTGAGGCCCTCGTCGGACACCGCGAGGCGCCCGACGTGGTAGGTCTCGGCCCGGCCGGCCTCACCGGGGTGGTAGTCGATGCGCCCGAAGAAGAGGGCCTGGTCGCCGATGGAGAGCTGGTCCAGCCGGTGCAGGGCAGTGCCCATCACCACGTCGCGCTCGACGAGGTCCCCCGCCCCGCGCATGGTCGCCACCGCGGCGCTGTCGCGCATCGAGGCGGCCTCGCGGCGCATGTGGTCGAGTGCTCCCAGGGCGCGGTCGAGGAACGCCTGCTCCTCGGCGATCTCACGCTCGTGGGCCATCGGCACACCGTCCTTGGAATAGGGAAGGAACAAGTCTAGGCGAGGTCGGCCGCGCCAGAAACGGGGGCGTCGGGGCCCGCCTAGATTGGGCCGGTCGAAAGGGGCGCGGTGAGCGAGTCGGCCTTCCTCAGGGCCTGTCGGGGCGAGTCGGTGGACCACGTGCCCGTCTGGTTCATGCGCCAGGCGGGCCGCTCGCTGCCCGAGTACCGGGCGCTGCGCTCAAGCGGCTCGATCCTCGAGGCCATCGCCCAGCCCGACGTGGCCTGCGAGATCACCCTGCAGCCCGTGCGGCGCTACGGGGTGGACGCCGCCATCTTGTTCTCCGACATCGTCGTGCCCTACCACGCGATCGGCTTCGGCATCGACGTCGTGCCCGGGCGCGGGCCCGTGGTCGAGGACCCGTTCCGCCACGAGCGCGACCTCGAGCGCCTGCGCGACCTCACCGACGACGACGTGGCCCACGTGACCGAGACCGTCGAGAAGGTCGTGGCCGCCCTCGACCCCTCCGTGCCGCTCATCGGCTTCGCCGGCGCGCCCTTCACCGTGGCGAGCTACCTCGTCGAGGGCGCACCCACCCGGGAGTTCGGCGTGATCAAGACGCTGATGCACGCCGACCCGGACCTGTTCGATCGCCTGTGCGAGCGGCTGGTCGCGGTCACCGTCGCCTTCCTGCGCGCCCAGGTCGCCCACGGGGCGCGAGCCGTCCAGCTCTTCGACTCCTGGGCCGGGGCGCTGACCCGCGACGAGTACGCCCGCTTCGCCCTGGAGCCGACCCGGCGCGTCCTGGAGGGCCTGGCCGACCTCGACGTGCCCACGATCGTCTTCGGCGTGGGTTCCGGGGAGATCCTCGACCTCATGGCCCAGTGCGGGTCCTCGGTGGTGGGCGTCGACTGGCACGTCGACCTGGACCGGGCGCGCGCGCGCGTCGGGGACCGGGCCGTCCAGGGCAACCTCGACCCGGCGCGCTGCCTGGGCGCGCCGTCGCTCGCGGTCGAGGCCGCCCGTGAGGTGCTGGCCAAGGCGGGCACGGCGCCCGGGCACGTCTTTAACCTGGGCCACGGCGTGCTGCCCTCGACCGACCCCAGCGTCCTCGAGGCCGTGGTGCGCGTGGTGCACGACGAGGGCAAGGCGGGGGTGCGATGACGACGGGGGTCCTGGTCATGGCGTACGGGACGCCCACCACCCCCGACGACGTCGAGGCCTACTACACGCGGATCCGCCACGGGCGGGCGCCCACCCCCGAGCTGCTGGCCGACCTCAAGCGCCGCTACGACGCGATCGGTGGGACCTCGCCGCTCGCCGAGCGCACTGCCGCGCAGGTGGCGGGGCTGCGCGCCGAGCTCGAGCGGCGGGCTCCGGGCGCCTTCGACGTGCGCTTCGGATCGAAGTACGAGCCGCCCCTGCTCGAGGACGCCGCCACCGGCTTCCGCGACGAGGGCTTCACCGAGGTCGTCGGGCTCGCGCTGGCCCCCCACGCCTCGTCGATGTCGACCGACCAGTACATGGAGCGCGCCCGCGAGGCCCTGGGGCCCGCGGTGCGCTTCACGCCGATCGGGCGCTGGTACGACGCCCCCGGATTCTTGGAGCTGATCGCCGCGAGGGTCACCGACGCCCTGGCCACCCTCGACCCGGCGCGCGCCTCGTCCACCGTGGTCGTCTTCAGCGCCCACTCGCTCCCCGAGCGGATCCTCGAGCGCGGCGACGACTACCCGGACCAGCTCCTCGACTCCGCCACGCGCGCCGCGGCGCTCGCCGGCGTGACGCGCTTCACCACCGCCTGGCAGTCGGCCGGGCGCACGGCCGACCCGTGGATCGGCCCCGACATCCTCGCGGTGCTGCGCGACCTGCGTGCCTCGGGGGTGACCGACGTCGTGTCGTGTCCCATCGGGTTCGTCGCCGACCACCTCGAGGTCCTCTACGACATCGACGTGGAGGCCCAGGGCGTGGCGCGCGACATCGGCCTCCACCTCGTGCGCACGGCCTCGCTCAACGACGACCCCGCGTTCACGTCGATCCTGGCCGGCGTGGTCCTCGCGGCGGCCTAGGTGGCCCGCCGCTCGGTCGTCGTGGTCGGCGGCGGCATCGCCGGGCTGGCGGCGGCCTACGAGCTGAGCGGCGGCGCCGCGGGTCCCGACGACGCGACCCCGCGGGTCGAGCTGATCGAGTCCTCCGAGCGCCTCGGGGGTCCCCTCGCGACGGCCGAGGTCGCCGGACGGGCCCTCGACGTCGGGCCGGACGGGGTGCTCGCCCGACGCCCCGAGGCGGTCGACCTCGTCGAGGAGCTGGGTCTCGCCGGGCGCCTCGAGCCGGTCGCCGCCTCGGGGGCGTGGGTCTGGCTGCGCGGGGCGGCCCGGGAGATCCCCACGGGGCTCGCGCTCGGGGTGCCGACCGACGCGGCGGCGCTGCGCCACTGGCCCGGCCTGAGCCGCCGGGGGCGCTGGGCCCTCGCCCGGGACCGGCGCTGGCCCGCGCGCCTCAGCGTGGGCGAGGACGCGACCATCGGGGCGATCGTGCGCGCGAAGCTCGGCGACGAGGTCGCCCACGGCCTCGTCGAGCCGCTCGTCGGGGGGATCCAGGCCGGGCGCATCGACGAGCTCTCGGCGCGCTCGGTCTTCCCGGCGCTGCTCGAGGCCGCCCGGCGAGGCGGGTCGCTCGCCGCCGCCCTGGCCGAGGGGGGACCGGCCTCCCCGGGGCCGCGACACGCGTCGGAGCCCACGGGCCCGGCCTTCGTCACCCTCACGAGCGGGCTCGGCTCGCTGCCCGAGGCGCTCGCGGCCGCCCTCGCCGCGCGCGGGGTCGTGCTGCGCCGCGCCACCGCGGTGACCGCCCTGCGGCGCACCCCGTCGGGGCCCTACCCGTGGGAGGTCGACACGGCCAGCACCACCACCCCGGCCGACGCGGTGGTGCTGGCCACGCCCGCCCCGGTCACGGCGGCGCTCGCCGGGCGCCACGACGGCGCGATCGCCGCCCTGTCGGCCGTGCGCAGCGCCGGCGTCGCCGTGGTGACCCTCAGCCTCGAGCGCGCCACCACCACCCTGCCCGCCACGGGCACGGGCCTGCTCGTGCCCCTCGCCACGGCGTGGCCCGGACCGGACCCGATGCTCGTCACCGCGCTCAGCTTCCTCGACCGCAAGTGGCCCCACCTGCGCCGCGACGACGACGTGCTCGTGCGCGCCCACGTCGGGCGCAGCGACGACGCGCGCTGGCGCGACCTCGACGACGACGCGCTCGTCGCGCGCGCGAGCGACGAGGCTCGCCACCTCCTCGGGCGGGTCGGCCCGGTGCGCGCCGCCCACGTCGCGCGCTGGCCGTCGGCACTGGCCCAGTACGAGCTCGGCCACGCGTCCCTCGTCGAGGCGGCGCGCGCCGGCGCGCGCGCCCTCGGGCTCGCCCTCGCGGGCAGCGCCTACGACGGGGTCGGCGTGCCGGCCACCATCGGCTCGGGCCGGCGCGCCGCGCGCGAGGTGCGCCAGCGACTGGCGGGCTAGAGGTAGTAGCCGGAGTGGACGTAGAGGCAGGGCACGCCCTCGTCGACGTACATCGCGTGGTTGCGCGGGTCGTCGTCGAGGGCCAGGCGCACGTCGTAGCCGCGGGCGCGCAGGTCGTGCAGCGTCGCGCGCTTGTAGCGCTCGACGCCCGCGTAGTCCCCGAAGTCGCGCATCACGAGCAGGTCCCAGCGCAGCCCGTGGCGCTCGAGCCACTCGACGGTGGCGCCCTGGACCCGGCGGGGCCGGCCCGTGACGAGCACGACGGCCAGCTCGGGGACGAGCAGCTCGGCCAGGCGCGCCACCTCCTCGACCAGGGGGTCGCCGCCCACCTCGTCGAAGAAGCGGCGCCAGTCCCCCCGGTCCAGGTGGTGCTGGCGTCCCGCGGCGTCGGCGAGGACCCCGTCCACGTCGAAGATCACCGAGGCCCCCGGCGGGCGGGGGTCGCCGCGCCAGAGCCAGTTCTCGGGGGCGGGGGCGGGTTTCTCCACGGTCGTCACGGTCCCGCCCGGTCAGTGGGCGGCCGGCGGCGGTGTCTGCGAGACTAGACCCCGTGGCAGTGCCCGGCCGACGCACCCTCCCGGTCCCCTACGGCCACCACGTCTACGTCGTGAGCGACCTGGCCCTGTCGCCCGGGAGCGACCCGAGCGGCCGCGCGCTGGTCGAGCTCGCCGAGCTGTTGAACGGCCTCGACGACCCGGCGGTCGTCGTCGTGGCCGGCGGCCTCTTCGCGCCGCCCGAGGGCGCCCGGCCCGGGGCCTTCGTGGCCGAGACCCTGGCGGCCCTGTCGCCCCTCGCGGGCGCGCTGGACGGCTTCACGGGCCGCCCCGGCCACCAGCTGCTCGTCCTGCCCGGGGCGAGCGACCACGACCTGCTGAGCGACCCCGCGGCCCAGGGCGAGCTCGCCGCCCACGGGGTGGCCGTCGCGCGCGACGTGGTCCTCCAGGTCGCCACCGCCGACGACGTGCGCGACGTGGTGGTCGCCGCGGGCGTGAGCGAGGTCGACGACACCGTCGTCGACGCGCGCGACCGCGCCGACGCCCGTCGCGTCGAGGACCCCTCGGCCCTCCCCCGCTTCGCCGCCAGCCGGCTCCTCTACCGCCGCCTCGCGGCCTGGGTGTGGCTGCCCGTGGTGGCATTCGTCCTGCTCGACCTGTGGAGCCTCTTCTCGGTGGTGGCCGACCACCTCGTCCACCACCACTACCGGATCCACCTGCTCACCACGCGCAGCTTCTGGGCCAACCTCGCGGCGGTGCTCGTGGTGGTCGTGGCCGCCGAGACGGCGCTCGCCGCGCTCGCCGGGTGGGTCGTGCGCCGGCGCTTCGCCCGGCGCGCGAGCCCGCCCACCGGGCCGCCCGACACCCTCGCCCTCACCCGGGTGGACGGGGTCGACGCGCTGGAGTTCGCCCGCCGGGTGGTCGAGCGCGGCGGGGCCGGCGCGGTCGTGGGCGGCTCCCTCGGGCCGGCCCTCGCCTACCTCGACCAGGGCGTGAGCGCGTCGCCCGGGCCCTCGCGCCGGGTGCTCGTCGAGCGCCGGGGCCGCTTCGGGCTGCCCCCGGCCTTCGTGGCGGTCGAGCGCCTGGGCGTGGTGGAGATCGAGGCGGCGAGCACCCTGCAGGTGCGCCTGCTCGCGGCCGAGTCGAACCGCGTCTGGGGCACGCCGCTCGAGCGGATCGTCGCCGGCGCGCCGACCGGGCCCGCCCCCTCGCCCACGACCTCGGTCGTGGGCGCCTGGCCCCGCGGCCGGCCCTACCCGGTCTCGGCCGAGCGGCTCGACGAGCAGCGCCGCCATCGGGTGGTCCGCCGGTGGGTCTCGTGGTCGATCCTCGCCGACGGCCTGCTCAACGTGGGCGTGACGACCGTGCGGCCGCTGCACAGCCACCTCCACCTCGTCCTGTCGGTGCTGCCGGTCGCGGTCGCCCAGTCGGCCGCCGCCCTGACCGCCGTCGCCGGGGTGGCCCTGGTGATGCTGGCCCGCGGCCTGCACCGGGGCCAGCGGCGGGCCTGGTTCCTCTCGGCGGCGACCCTCGCGGTGACCCTGGTCGCGCACGCGCTGCGCGGGGGGACGATCGTGGCGATCGCCGTCGCGGCGGCCCTGCTCGCCGCCCTGGTGATCGAGCGCGACGCCTTCCGCGCCGTCTCGGACCGCACGAGCGCCGCCGAGGCCGCGCCGCGGCTGGCCCTGGCGGCCGTGGTGGCGGTGCTCGCCGCCACGTTCGGGACCGAGGCCGTCGCCGAGGACCGCCTGCCGAGCCTCGGGGTGGTGATCCTCGCCTGCGCCGAGCGCCTCGTCGGGATCACCTCGATCGCCCTGCCCGAGGGCCCGAGCGACTTCCTCGACCCGGTCATGCTCGCCGTCGGCGTCGCCCTCGTGGTCGCCACGCTCTACTTCGTCACCCGGCCGGTCGTCGACCGGCGCCTGTCGAGCGCGGCCCTGAGCGCCGAGCGGCGCCTCGCCGAGCGGCGCGCGCGCGACATCGTGACCCGCCACGGCGCCGGGACGCTCGACTACTTCGCGCTGCGCGACGACAAGCAGTTCTTCTTCTTCCGCGACTCGCTCGTGGCCTACGCCGTCTACGGCGGCGTCGCGCTGGTCTCGCCCGACCCCATCGGCCCGGTCGCCGAGCGCGCCGAGGTGCTGGGGGCCTTCCGCGAGTTCGCCCAGTCCCACGGCTGGACCCTCGGGGTGATGGGCGCCGGCGCCGGTTGGCTGCCCGTCTACCACGCCAACGGCTTCCACGCGATCTACGTCGGCGACGAGGCCGTCGTCGACTGCCCGAGCTTCTCGCTCGCCGGCCAGAAGATGAAGGGGCTGCGCCAGGCCTGCACGCGGCTCGAGCGCCACGGCTACACCGTCGAGTTCCTCGACCCGGCCCACGTCGAGCCCGGGCGGGTGGCCGCGCTGCTCGAGCTCACGGCCAAGCTGCGCCGGGGGGAGGGCGAGCGGGGCTTCTCGATGATGCTCGGTCGGCTCTTCGACCCCAAGGACCGGGGCCTCGTGCTCACCGTCGTGAACGGCCCCGACGGCGCCCCGGCCGCGGCCTGCCAGTTCGTGCCGGCCCCGGGGATCGACGGCTACTCGCTCGACCTCATGCGCCGAGACCCCGGCGAGCACCCCAACGGGCTGATCGACTACGCGCTGTGCTCGACCATCTTCCACCTGGCGCGCCAGGGCGCCCAGGGGCTGAGCCTCAACTTCGCCGCCTTCCGCTCGGTGCTCGAGGACGAGTCCGGCACCGTCGTCACCCGGATGGAGCGCTGGGCGCTGCGCCGGCTCTCGGGGATCTTGCCGATCGAGTCGCTGTGGAGCTTCAACGCGAAGTACCAGCCCGACTGGCAGCCCCGCTACCTCGTCTACCCCGCGGCCGAGAGCTTCGTGCCCGTGGTGGCGGCGACCTTGCGCGCCGAGAGCCTGACCGAGCTGCCCTTGCTCGGGCGGCTCCTCGTCCACGACCCCCTCAACCGGCCCGCCACGGTCACCCCCGAGGAGGTCCTCGCCGCCGCGCGCGACGCCGGGCGCGGCTCGGCCGCCTGAGCGGCCCCTTCGTCGTCGCCTCGGCCGGTCGTTGACCCCGGAGCGTCCCGGGAGTAGGAACGGTGCTGACCACACTCGGAGGGGCAACGATGCTCACCACGGTGTCGATCCGACGCGACGAGCTCACCACCGAGGTCGCGGTGGGCCTGGGCGTCGCGACCGCGGGCGAGTGGCTGCTCGCGCTCACGTCCGTGCCCCCCGTCGAGCGCGTGGTGCTCGCATTCCTCAGCGCCTCGGTCACCTCGCTCTACCGCTGGCTCGCCGGGGGCGGCCAGGTCTAGGGGCCGTAACCCCGCCGTCACGCGGCGAGGCCCTAGTGTCGTCCGGTGCAACGAAGGCTCGCCGTCGCCCGGCTCGTCCAGCACCGTGAGCCCACCCTCTTGCTCACGGGCCAGGCCGTCTCCAACCTCGGTGACGGCGTGGCCCTGGTGGCGCTCACGCTGCTCGTGCTCGACACGACCCACAGTGCCTCGATGCTCGCGTGGTTCGCCGCCGCACGCATGGCCCCCATGGTCGCTTTCCTCCTGGTGGGAGGGGCCATCGTCGACCGCTTCAGCCGGCGCGCGCTGCTGCTCGTCTCCGACGGCTCGCGCTTCGTGCTCACGGCCGGGCTCACCGCGGTCATCGCCGCGAACGCCCTGCACTACTGGGAGCTCATCGCCTTCGCCCTGGTCTTCGGGCTCTTCGACGCCCTGTTCATGCCGGCCTACGCGGCCCTCACCCCCCAGATCGTGCCCACCGAGCTGCTGCCGGCGATGAACTCGATCCGCCCCCTCTCGTCGAACCTCATGGGCTCGATGATCGGCCCGGCGATCGGCGGCGTGCTCGCCGCCTACTCGACGGCCTGGGCCATCGCGATCGACGCCGCGACCTTCGCCGTGAGCGCCGGCTTCCTGCTCGCGATGCGCCCCGTCGCCGCGCCCGAGCGGGCCGAGGCCACCTCGATGCTCCACGACGTGCGCGAGGGCCTCGCCTACGTCCGGCGCACGACGTGGTTCTGGGCGAGCCTGCTCGCGGTCGCGCTCGTCAACGCGCTCGTCCTCGTGCCCCAGAGCGTGCTGGTCCCCTACTTCTTGCGCCACGTCCTGCACGCGCCCAAGGTCGAGGTCGGCCTCGTCTTCACGTTGGGCGGGGCGACCGGCGCGCTGATGAGCCTCGTCGCGGGGAACCTGCGGATGCCCCGGCGGCGGATCCGCACGATGTTCGCCGTCTGGGGCGTCGGGACCCTGTCGGGCCTCCTCATGGGCGTCGCCACGCACTTCTGGGAGGTGGCGCTCTTCCCCGTCGTCGTCTCGGCCTCGATCGTGGTGGGCAACGTCTTCTGGGAGTCGATGGTCCAAGAGGAGGTCCCGGCCGAGATGATGGGTCGGGCGAGCTCGGTCGACTGGTTCGTCTCGCTCGGCCTCGCGCCGGTCGGGCTCGTCGTCGCGGGCGCCCTGGCCGGGGCCATCGGGGTGCGCGCGTACTACGTCGTGATGACCCTGGTGTGCCTGGCGCCCACCGTCCTCATCCTGCTCTCGCGCCGGGTCAACGCCGTCGACGCCGGCCGGGTCGGCCCGCGCGCGGCCCCCGCACCGGGCCCCGGCGCCGCGCCCTAGAGCCGGGCGCGCACCGCGGCGGCCAGGCGGCGCGCCGCCGGGGGGTGGAACCCGAGGAAGAGGGAGGGCTCGACGAGCTCGAGCTCGAGCACGGCCCAGCCCGCCTCGGTGCGCACGAGGTCGACGCGCGCGTAGAGGAGGGTGCCCCCGGTGACGTCGGCGACCGCGGCGAGGACGTCGCGGGCCAGGCCCTCCAGGGCGGGGTCGCGTGCGGCGAGGGACATCTGCTCGAAGCGGTAGAGCTGGGTGCGGTCGAGCTCGTCGGTGTTGAGCATCGCGCCCTTGCGCATGAGGTGGGTGACCTCGCCGTCGACGAGGACGACGGCCGTCTCCCCCTCGGCGTCGACCGAGGCGACGTAGGGCTGGACCAGCGCGGCCCGCCCGGCCCGGTGCAGGCGCGCCACGTGGGCGAGGGCCGCCTGGCGCTCGGCGGCGCCGTAGCGGGCGGCGTCGATCGAGCCCGCGCCCACGACGGGCTTGACGACGAGGTCGCCCTCGGGCAGGGACGCCGCGTCGCCGACCTCGACGACGTGGCTCTCGACGACCGGCACCCCGCGCCGGGCGAGGTCGAGCAGGTAGCGCTTGTCCGAGGAGTAGGCCACGACCGGGTAGGGGTTCAGCAGGCGCGGCACGCCGGCCGCCCAGGCGCGGAACGCCTCGGGCCGGGCGGTGTAGTCCCACGTCGAGCGGATGACGACCAGGGCGTCCTCCCAGGTCTCATCGGGGTCGTCCCAGACCGCGAGACGGGCCTCGAGGCCCTCGGCCGCGAGCGCCTCGAGCAGCAGCGGGCTGTCGGGGTCGACCCGGTCCCCGGCGCACGTGGCGACGAGGACCCTCACGGGAGGAAGAGCAGGGTGGCGTGCTGGGCCCAGGCGGCGACCGGCCCCGGCCACACCCCGAAGACCAGCGCCACGGCGACCCCGGCGAGGATCGCCAGGCCCGTCGCGCGCGGCACCGCCACGCGCTCGGCGCCGTCCTCGGCGTCCTCGGCCACGAGCACCATCACCCAGCGCAGGTAGAAGGCCGCGGCGATCGCCGCCGAGAGCAGCGCGACCAGGGCGAGGGCCCCGCCGCCCGAGGCGAGGGTCGCCGAGAGCACGGCGTACTTCGCGTAGAACCCGACCGTGAGGGGCGCCCCGAGCTGGCTCAAGAGCAGCACCACGAGCGCCCCGCCCAGCCACGGCTGGCGCCGGGCGAGTCCCCGGTAGCCGTCGATCGCGTGGCGGGAGTCGCCCACCCCGCCGACGAGGGTCACCACGGCGAAGGTCGCCACCACCACCGGCGCGTAGGTGAGGACGTAGAAGAGCGTCCCGGCCGCGCCCGAGGCGCTGCCGGTCCACACCCCGAGGAGCATGAAGCCGGCCTGGTTGATCGAGGAGTACGCGAGCAGGCGCTTCACGTCGCGCTGGGCGAGGCCGAGCACCGCCCCCACCACGCAGGTCGCGATCACCAGGGCGTAGAGGATCGGCCGCCAGGTGTCGAGCTGGGTGCCCAGGGCCGAGACCAGCACGCGCACCAGGGCCAAGAAGGCGCCCACCTTCACGATCGAGGCCATCATGCCCGTGACCGGCGTGGGCGAGCCCTGGTAGACGTCGGGCGACCACTGGTGGAACGGCGCGGCCGCCACCTTGAAGCCGAAGCCCACGAGCAGCAGCGCGCCGCCGGCGTAGAGCAGCCCGGGGCGCAGGACGACGTTCGTGCCGAGGAAGTAGGCGATCGAGCTCAGGTTCGTCGAGCCGGTGGCCCCGTAGACGAGGGCCGCCCCGTAGATGAAGATCGCCGAGGCGAACCCGCCCAGCAGGAAGTACTTGAGCGCCGCCTCGGACGAGCCGGTGCGGTGGCGGTCGAAGCCGGCCAGCACGTACAGCCCGAGCGAGAGCGTCTCGAGGCCCAAGAAGACGACGATGAGGTCGTTCGCCTGGACCATGAGCAGGGCCCCCGCGCTCGAGGCCAGGGCGAGCACCGGCACCTCGGCGCCGAGCACGCGGGCGCGCGCGCCCCAGTCGAAGACGACCAGGGCGCTGAGCCCGAGGGCGACCGCGACCGCGACCGTCCCCACGACGGCGAAGCCGTCGAGCACGACGGCGTGGGCGACGGTGGTCGTCGCCCCGTGGTCGGCCACGTAGGACCACTGGACGGCCGCCTCGACCACGACGGCGACGCACGTCGCGAGCACCACCGCCAGGGACGCCGCGGGTCGCAGGGGGCGCGGCGCCAGGGCGCTCATCACCATCAGCACCACGGCGGCGCCGAAGGTCGTGAGCACCGGCAGCAGGGCCAGGTAGTGGATCGAGGGGACGGTGAGGCTCACGGGTGCACCGCCGAGATCTCGTGGGCCACCAGCTGGTTGACCGAGGGCGCGATCCGGTTCAGCACCGGCTGGGGGAAGACGCCGAGGGCGACGACCAGCACCACGACCGGGACCATGACCCAGCGCTCGGCCGGCCGGGCGTCCTCGAGGTGCTCGTTGGGGCCCTGGGCGCGACCGTGGAAGACGCGCTGGAAGGCCCAGAGCAGGTACGCGGCCGAGGCCAGCACGCCGAGCGTGGCGAACGCGGCCCACCAGGCGTGGGTGGCGAAGGTGCCGATGAGGATGAGGTACTCGCTCACGAAGCCCGAGAGCCCCGGCAGGCCGATCGAGGCCATCATCACCACGGTGAACAGGGCCGCGAGCACCGGGGCCGGTCCCTGGAGGCCGGTGAGGTCGCCGATCTGATAGCTGGCGCGACGGCGCTCGATGAACCCGATGAGCAAGAAGAAGCCGGCGGTGATCACGCCGTGGTTGAACATCAAGAGCAGGGCTCCCTCGGTGGCGATCGCCGAGCCGCTCATCACCCCGAGGGTGACAAAGCCCATCTGGGCCACCGAGGAGTAGGCGACGAGCCGCTTGAGGTCGGGGGTGGCGCAGGCGACGAACGAGCCGTAGAGCACCCCGATCACCGCGAGGGTCAAGAGGACCGGGCGCACGTCGACGAGCGCGAGCGGCACGAGCCCGACGGCCAGGCGCAGCAGCCCGTAGGAGCCGAGCTTGGCGAGCAGCGCCGAGAGCTCGATCGACCCCCCCGTGGGGGCCTCGGCGTAGGCCAGCGGCGACCAGGTGTGCAGCGGCCAGATTGGGCTCTTCACCGCGAAGGCCACGGCGAAGGCGACGAAGAGCCAGACGGCCGTCCCGTGGCTCAGGGTGGTGGCGGCGAGCGCGGAGAAGGCGAAGGTGAGCGGGCCGCCGACCTGGTTCTGGTGGGCGACGGCGAGGTAGATCAGCCCGACGAGCAGCGCGGCCGAACCGGTGAAGGTGTAGACGAAGAACTTGAGCGCGGCGCGGGCCCGCTCGGCCCCGCCCCACTCGGCCACGATGAAGTAGCTCGGCACCAGGGTGAGCTCGAAGAAGACGAAGAACTCGAGGCCGTCCTGGGCGAGGAAGCTGCCCATCGTGCAGGCCGTCAGCACGAGCATCCAGGCCACGAAGGCCGGCTCGCGGCGGCGCTCGCGCGCGCCGAGCAGCGCGAGGCAGAGCACCAGGCTCGTCAAGACGACGAGCAGCAGGCTGATCCCGTCGAGGCCGACGTCGTAGGCCAGCCCGAAGGGTGCGGCCAGGACGTGGCGGGTGGCGAAGTCGAGCGTGTGGGCGCCCGGGACGTGCGGGTCGTAGAGGAACGCCACGACGAGCGAGAGCGCGAGCTCGACGACCGAGGCTCCCACGGCGACGCGGTAGGCGCCGTCGCGGGTGCGCGCGGCGGCGAGCGCGCCGAGCGCCCCGAGCAGGGGCACGACGAGCAGGGCGGCGAGGTACCAGGAGGAGTGCACGGCTAACCGACCCTCGCCACCAGGTAGACGACGACGACGCACAGCCCGAGGGCGGTCGCGAGGGCGTAGTGGCGCACGAAGCCCGACTGGGCCTTGCGCAGGCCGAGCGCGCTGCGCCGGGCGGCCCCGGCCACCGCGGCCACCGCGCCGTCGATCACGCGGGGCTCGACCACGGCCTCGCTCACCCCGGCGACGCGAGTGAGGGGTCGGCCGAGCACCGTGTCGTACGCGTCGTCCCAGTGCCACACGCGCGCGAGGAACGGCCACTCGTAGCGCGGGTCGCTCGAGCGCGAGCTCCACACGCTGAAGGCCGCCGCCAGGCCCACGAGGGCCGCGGCCACGTCGACCGCGGCGAGCGTCCACTGGGTCGCGGTCGTCACGCCGGCCACCGGGGCGACGTAGCCGAGCACCGGGTGCAAGAAGGTGGCGAGCGACCGGCCGTGGGCCCACGGCAGGTCGATGACCCCGCCGAGCGCGGCGAGCACCGCCAGGACGACCAGCGGCAGGGTCATCACCCAGGGCGACTCGTGCGGGTCGGCGCCGTGGGTCACCTCGCGGAAGCGCTCGTCGCCGCGGAAGCACAGCACGAACAGCCGGCTCATGTAGTAGGCGGTCAGCACGGCGGTCACCACCCCGAGGGCCCAGAGCGCCTTGTCGTGCAGGTACGCGTTGGTGAGGACGTCGCCCTTGGCGAAGAAGCCGGCGAACGGCGGGATGCCGGCGATCGCGAGCCAGGCCACGAGGAACGTCGGGAAGGTGAGCGGCAAGAATCGCGCGAGCCCCCCCATGCGCCCGAGGTCCTGCTCGCCGTGCAGCGAGTGGATCACCGACCCCGCGCCGAGGAAGAGCAGGGCCTTGTAGAAGGCGTGGGCGACCATGAGGAAGATCGCCGCGCTGTAGGCGCCCACCCCGACGGCCAGCACCATGTAGCCGATCTGAGAGACCGTGGAGAAGGCCAGGACCTTCTTGATGTCGCGCTGGGCGGTGGCGATGGTCGCCGCCACGAAGGCCGTGGCCCCGCCGATGATCGCGATGGTGAGCCGGCCCGACGAGGAGAGGGCCAGCACCGGCGACATCCGCACGAGCAGGTAGACACCGGCCGTCACCATGGTCGCGGCGTGGATCAGCGCCGAGACCGGGGTCGGGCCCTCCATCGCGTCGGGGAGCCAGTTGAAGAGCGGGATCTGCGCGCTCTTGCCGGTCGCGGCGAGCAGCAGGGCCAGCACCACCAGGGTGGCCACGGTGGGCGAGAGCTGGCCCGCGCGCGAGAAGACGCCGAGGTAGCTGAGCGTGTGGAGCCGACTGAAGAGCAGGAACATGGCGAGCAGCAGCCCGACGTCGCCGACCCGGTTGTAGAGGAAGGCCTTCTTGCCGGCGCTGGCCGCGCTGTCGCGGTCGAAGTAGAAGCTGACCAGCCAGTAGGAGCACGCGCCCACGCCCTCCCACCCGACGAAGGTCATCACGAGCGTGCCCGAGAGCACGAGCACCAGCATCGAGAAGACGAAGAGGTTCAGGTAGACGAAGAACTTGCGGAAGTCGCGCTCGCCGTGCATGTAGCCGATCGAGTACAGGTGGATCAGGGCCGAGATGCCGGTGACGAAGAGCGCCATGGTGATCGAGAGCGGGTCCACCAGCAGCGAGGCCGGCACGTGGAGGCTCCCCACCGAGATCCACGTGAACAGGTGGACGCTCACCTCGCGGTCCTGGTGGTGGAGCAGGACCACGAAGGCCGCGACGGCCAGGGCGAAGCTGGCCCCGACCACCCCGGTGGTGAGCGCCCCGACGGCGCGCTCGGGCGCGCGGCGGGGCACGCTCATCGCCACGACCGCCCCCACCAGGGGCAGCAGGAGGATCAGGGTCGCCAGCGCCGCCATCTCAGCCCTTCATCTCGGTCAGCTCGTCGACCGAGGTCGAGTGGCGCCGCCGGAAGACGGCGACCACGATCCCCAGCCCCACGGTCACCTCGGCCGCGGCGACCACCATCACGAAGAAGACGCTCGACTGGCCGCCGATGTCCGAGAGCGTGCGCGCGAAGGTCACGAAGGTCAGGTTGACGGCGTTGAGCATCAGCTCGACGCACATGAACATGATGAGCGCGCTGCGCCGGGTCAGGAGGCCGTAGGCGCCGATGCCGAAGAGCACCGCCGCGAGCACCAGGTACCACGCCGCCGGGACGTTCACTCGGCCTCCTCGGTCACGCGCTCGCGCCGGGCGAGGACGACGGCGCCGACGACCGCGATGACGAGCAGCGCGGCGGTGGCCTCGAAGGCGTAGAGGTAGGTCGTGAAGACCGCCGTCCCCAGCTGGTGGACGTTGCCGGTGCCCTTGACGAGCGGCGAGCCCGAGACCGAGGTCGCCCCGGTCACCCAGTGCGAGCGGGCGAGCAGGGCGATGATCCCCCCGACGGTCACGGCCACCCCGAGGGCGGCCAGGGGCCGCTGGCCCACCAGGGGCTCGACGTGGTCGTGGCGGCTGCGCCCGACCCCGAGGAACATGATGACGAAGAGGAAGAGGACGACGATCGCCCCGGCGTAGACGATGACCTGCACGGCGGCGAGGAAGTCGGCCGACTGGGCGATGAAGGCGACGGCCACCCCGAAGAGCGTGAGGATGAGGCTGAGAGCGGCGTGGACCGGGTTGCGCACGGCGAGCACGCCGATAGCGCCCACCACGATGAGCACGGCCGCCGTCACGAAGACGACGATCGAGGGCAGGGCGTACGCCGTGGCGCTCACGCGCCCCTCTTCCGTCGCGGGAGCCGCTCGCGCAGCCGCTCGAGCGCGGCGGCCGGGCCGCTCAGGTCGGCCGGGACGTCGAGGGGCTGGAGGTGGCGCACGAAGGCCCGCCGCAGCGACTTGGTGCCCGTCGCGGCGTCGTCGCGCCGGCCCGACTGGCCGCCCTCGGGCGCGCGCTGGCCGTAGCCGAGTTCGCCCGACCACTGCACCACGCCCTCGAAGGCGGCGTCGCCGGCCGGGGACGTCGCGCGCATCCAGCCGCCGGTCATCGCGGCCTCCCCCTCGCGCCAGTCCTCCCAGGGCAGGCGCTTCGGGTTGCCGTCGTCGTCGACCAGCAGCTCGGCCTTGGTGTAGATCGCGTCGGCCCGGTTGGTGAAGGAGAACTCGAAGAGCTTCGACTCGGTGATCGCCTGGGTGGGACAGGCCTCGACGCACATGTCGCAGTGGATGCAGCGCAGGTAGTTGATCTCGTAGACGTAGCCGTAGCGCTCCCCCGGGCTCACCGGGTGGTCGGGCGGGTTGTCCAGGCCGCGCACGTGGATGCAGTTGGCCGGGCAGACCCCCGCGCACAGCTCGCACCCGATGCACTTCTCCATCCCGTCCTCGAACCGGTTGAGCACGTGGCGCCCGTGCTGACGGGGCTGCTTGGGTCGCTTCTCGGCCGGGTAGCCGACGGTCACCCGCGGTCGCGCGAGGTGCTTGAAGGTGAGCTTGAAGCCGCCGAAGAAGTCCGTGCCGCGCGCCACTACCCCTCCTCTCGGTCGGTGAGGGCCCGCAGCCTCTCCTCAGGCAGGGGACGGCGCCCGACGGGCGCGAGGACCGACTCGGGTCCGGTCGCGCGCGACGCGCCACGCTCGAAGGCGATCGCGAGCACGACCGACGCCAAAAGGACGGCCGCGGCCATCACGAACCCCCAGCCCGGCGCCACCAGGAAGCCGGCGACGATGAGCATCCAGCCCAGGCTGAGCGGGATCAGCCGCTTCCAGCCCAGGTCCATGACCTGGTCGTAGCGCAGGCGCGGCAGCGCCGCGCGGAACCAGACGTAGCAGAAGGCGAAGATGCCGGTCTTCAGGAGGAACCACAGGATCGGGAAGACCCACCGCAGGTGGGCCACCGGGGGCACCCAGCCGGCCGGGCCACCGAAGAAGAGCGTCACGATGATCGCCGACATCGTGATCGTGTTCATGAACTCGGCCATGTAGAACAGGGCGAAGCGGATCGAGGAGTACTCGGTGTTGAAGCCGCCCACCAACTCGCTCTCGGCCTCGACCACGTCGAAGGGTGGGCGGTTCAGCTCGGCCGTGATCGCCATCCAGAAGATGACGAAGGGCACGACGCCCAGGCGGATCACGTTCCAGTGCCAGACCCCCTGGCCCTGGGCGAGGACGATGCCGTGGGTCGTGAGCGAGTGGCTCACCAGGATCACCGTCACCACCGTGATGCCGAGGGCCGCCTCGTAGCTGATCATCTGGGCGCTCGCGCGCACCGAGGAGATCAGCGGGTACTTCGAGCCCGACGCCCAGCCCGCGAGCATCACGCCGTAGACCGAGATGCCCGACATCGCCAGCATCACGAGGATCCCCATCGGGGGGTTGGCCACCTGGAGCTGGACCGCGTGGCCGGCGACGTGCAGCGTCCCCCCGATCGGCACGATGGCGAAGGTCACCAGCGCCGGCACGAGCGAGAGGTACGGCGCGAGTTTGAAGACGAGCCGGTCGGCCTCGGCCGGGACGAGGTCCTCCTTGAAGAACAGCTTGATGCCGTCGGCCAGGGTCTGCAGCAGCCCGAACGGCCCCCAGCGCTGGGGGCCGACGCGGCTCTGCATGTCGCTGATGGCCTTGCGCTCGAACCAGATCATCATCGTGACCGCGCCCATCCAGGCGGCGAAGCCGACGACGACCTTGATCAGGACGATGAGGATCACGACCCCCGTGACCCCGTGGGCGAAGAGCGGGTCCGCGCCGGCGATCACCGCGCCTCCACCTTCACCTGGGTGATGACCGCGCCCGGGACGCTCAGGGCGCTCACGTCCTCGCCCGCGTCGCCGAGCGCGCCGAAGGCGACCTCGAGGACGCCCCGGGGCACCTCGGCGTCGCGGGCCACGCCCAGCTCGACCTCGCGGTCCGCGCCGCGCACGAGCAGCCGTCCCCCGGTGTCGAGTCCCAGGCGGTCGAGGTCGCCGGGGTTGAGGCGGGCCTCGGCCGGGCCGACGAGGGCCGCGAGCGCCGGCGACCCGGCCACGGCCACACCGTGGTCGTAGAGGCGCGGCGCGACCCGCAGCGCGAGGCCGTAGGCGTCGCGTCCGGGCACCTCGGGCGCCGGGGCCGGGCCGAGGTCGGCGAGGGTGGGCGCGGCGAGGGTGGGCGCCGGGACCGACGCCGGCTCGGCGACGTCCCCGGCCGACTCCCCGAGGCCGACCCACCCGGCCGAGCGGATGCCCGGGAAGGCCATCGGGTCGAGCGGGCGGCGCGGCGCGGGGGCGCCCGGGTCCCCGGCGAGGCGACCCTCGCTGGTGGCGTCGAGCAGGACCGAGAGGGCCGGGTAGCCGGTCGAGGACTCGTAGGCGCGCGCGGCGTCCTCGACCGAGTCCATCGACAGCTCGGCGCCGAGGGCGCGGGCCAGCTCGGCCGCGATCGCGACGTCGGGCCAGGCCGCGCCGGGCGCGACGACCTTGGGCACGACGGCGGTGACCCGGCCCTCGAGGTTGGTCACCGTGCCGGTGCGCTCGTGCTGGACCGCGGCCGGCAGCACCACGTCGGCGTGGGCGAGCGTCGCGCCCCCGTGCCCGGTCACGGCCACGACGTCGGCGCGCTCGAGCGCCGCCTCGGCGCCGGCGCGGTCGAGGACGTTGCCGAGGAGGTCGCCCAGGACCAGGACGGCCCGCTGGGCGCCCTCGCGCAGGGCGGCGAGCTGGGCGAGCGCGTCGCGCCCGCCCGCGCCGAGCACCCGGCCCGGTCGCAGCCCGGGCGCGAGGCCCGCGTCGATCGCCCCGCGCGCGTTGCCCCGGCGCGACGCCACGAGGAACCGAGCACGCGGCAGCGCCTCGGCGAGGCGGGTCAGCGCCCGCTCCACGACGGCCGGGTCCTCGGCCAGGTTGGTGCGCCCGGCCACCACCACGACCCCCTCGCCGTCGCCCAGGAGCCCTCGGGCGCGCTCGCGCGCCGACTCGTCGAGGGCGAGGTCCGCGGGCGCGCGGCCCTCCTCGAGGAGGGCCTCCACGACCCGGTGGGCCTCCCCCGGGCGCACCGGGATCGAGACCGTGGCCAGCGGGTGCAGCGCCGAGGGGCCGACCGCCAGCTCGACCAGGTCGTGCCCCGGCCGCACGAGGGCGCCGCGCAGGCGCAAGAAGAGCACCGGCAGCTCCTCGCGCGGGTCGCCGCAGAGGGTCAGCACGACGCGCGCGGCGCACGCGTCGTCGATCGTGGCGCCGGGCAGGGCCAGCACCCGACGCGGGTCGAGCCCGTCGCCGTACTGGGCGTCCACGTGCTCGGTGCCCAGCACCTCGCGCGCGACGCGCGCCCAGGCGTAGGCCGCCTCGTTGGTGAGCGACGCGCCGCCGATGACCCCGACCCCGCCGTCGACCCCGCGCGCCGCGCCCAGGAGCTCGGCGGCCCGCGCCAGCGCCTCGCCCCAGGCGACCTCGACCAGCGCGCCGTCGCGACGCACGAGGGGGCTCGTGATCCGCGTGCGCGGGTCGAGGGGGTCGCTCGACCCCTCGTGGCCGTCGACCGCGTCGAGCGTGAAGCGGCCCTTGTCGCACAGCCAGCCGTGATTCACCGGGTCCGAGTCGACGCCCAGCACGCGGGTGAGCCGGTCGCCCGAGGACTGGACCACCAGTCGACATCCCACCGCGCACTGGGTGCAGGTGCTCTCGACCTGGTCGAGGTCCCACGGCCGGGCCGCGAACCGGTAGGGCTTGGCGGTGAGGGCCCCCACCGGGCAGATCTGGACCGTGTTGCCCGAGAACACCGAGGTGAAGGGGTGCTCCGGCGAGGGCGCGACCTCGATGAGGTCACCGCGCCCGGCGAAGGCGATCTCGGTGTCGCCGGCCACCTCGGCGGCGAAGCGCGTGCAGCGCGCGCACTGGATGCAGCGCTCCCGGTCCAAGAGCACGAGCGGGCCGATCTCGATCGGCTTGACGAAGTGGCGCTTCTCCTCGACGAAGCGGGTCTCGCCCGGCCCGTGGGTGAGCGTCTGGTCCTGGAGCGGGCACTCCCCGCCCTTGTCGCAGACCGGGCAGTCGAGGGGGTGGTTGGCGAGGAGGAACTCGAGGACCCCCTCCTGGGCCTTCTTCACCTTGGGCGAGTCGGTCGTGACGACCATGCCGTCGTTCACGTGCTGGTAGCAGGCCGGCTGCAGGGTCGCGCCGCGCGGGCCCTCCACCTCGACCAGGCACATGCGGCACACGCCGACGGGCTCCATGCGCGGGTGGTAGCAGAAGCGCGGGATGTAGGTGCCCGCGCGCTCGGCGACGTCGATCAACAGCTCGCCCGGCGCCGCCTGGACGGCGCGGCCGTTCACGGTGACGGTGACGGAGGTGCGGGTCTCAGTCAAAGGGACATCCTTGGCTCTCGACGTGGGCGAGGAACTCGTCTTTGAACATCTCGATCGCCGCGTGCACCGACGAGGGGATGGAGGGGCCCAACACGCAGATGGTCGTCTGCTGGGGCGGCCAGGTGAGCCCGGGCGCGATGTTGTCACACAGGTCGAGCAGGAGATCGAGGTCCTCGACGCGCCCGCCGCCGTGCTCGAGCCGGTACATCGCGCGCTCGATCCAGCCCGAGCCCTCGCGGCACGGCGTGCACTGGCCGCACGACTCGCGCGAGAAGAACTTGGTGATCCGCCAGGCCGCGCGCACCGCGCACGAGGTGTCGTCGAGGACCACGACCGACCCCGAGCCGAGCATCGAGCCCTGCGCGCCCACCTCGTCCTGGCCGAGGGGCAGGTCCAGCTGGTCGGGTCCGAACCACGGGGCCGAGACCCCGCCGGGGATGAAGGCCTTCACCGGCCGGCCCCCCGGCACCCCGGCCCCGAAGGCCGGGTCGTAGATCAGGTCGCGGAAGGTGTTCTTGACCATCTCGACCTCGTAGACGCCGGGGCGGTTCACCCGGCCCGCGAGGGCGAACAGGCGCGTCCCGGTCGAGCGGCCGGCGCCCAGGGCCGCGAAGGCCGCCCCGCCGTTGAGGACGATCCAGGGCAGGTTCGACATCGTCTCGACGTTGTTCACGACGGTCGGCTCGCCGTAGAGGCCCTGGGCGGCCGGGAAGAAGGGCGGCTTGATCCGGGGGAAGCCGCGCTTGCCCTCGAGGCCCTCGAGCAGGGCCGTCTCCTCGCCGCAGATGTAGGCGCCGGCCCCGGGGTGCACGACGACGTCGAGCGAGAAGCCCGAGCCGAAGACGTCCCGGCCCAGCGCCCCGTGGTCGTAGGCCTCGTTGAGGGCGCCCTGGACGCGCTCGAGGCCGAGGGCGAACTCGCCGCGCAGGTAGATGAAGGCCCGGTTCACCTGGAGGGCGTAGGCCGCGATGATCACGCCCTCGACGAGCTGGTGGGGGTCGCGCTCGACGAGCAGGTGGTCCTTGAAGGTCGCCGGCTCGGACTCGTCGCCGTTCACCACGAGGTAGGCGACCTCCGAGGGGCGCAGCATCGACCACTTGCGCCCGGCCGGGAAGCCGGCGCCGCCGCGCCCGAGCAGCGAGGCCTGGTCCACCTCGGCCGCCACCTGCTCGGGGTGCATCGAGAGCGCCTTGCGCAGGGCCTCGTAGCCGCCCGTGGCCAGGTAGCGGGCAAGCGTGTGGGAGTCCTCGTAGGCCAGTCGGGAGGTGACGATCCTCGGGGCGTCGAGCACGGCCATCAGCCGGCCTCCTCTAGTCGTCGGGCGCGCGCGGCCTTGGCGGCGGCGCGCTCGGCGGCGATCACCTCGTCGGGGACGCGCAGCCCGCCGTTTCGCCGCACGCGCACGAGGGTGCCGTGGTCGGGGATCTCGTGGTCGCGTCGCCCCTGGCGGACCTCGTCGACCATCGCGTCGAAGGCCTCGGGCGTCGTGGTGCGCACGTAGCGGTGGTTGACCGTCACGCACGGCGCGTGGCCGCAGTCGGCCAGGCACTCGGTCTCTTCGAGGGTGAACAGGCCGTCGTCGGTGGTCGAGCCCACCGCGCAACCCAGGCGCTCCGAGGCGTGCGCCAGCAGCTCCTCGCCGCCGGCGAGCAGGCAGGCGATGTTCGTGCACACCCCCACCACGTAGCGGCCCACCGGCTCGAGGTGGAACATGTCGTAGAACGACGCCGTGCCCCGCACGTCGGCCGGCGTGGTGCCGGTGAGCTCGGCGACCTCGTCGATCCCCTCCGGCGAGACGTAGCCGTCCTGCTCTTGGACGAGGTGGAGCAGCGGCAGCATCGCCGAGCGGGGACGGGGGTACAGGGCGACGAGCTCCTCGGCGCGCTGGCGCAGGTCGACGCGCAGGTGGGTCACCGGTCCACCTCGCCCATGATCGGGTCGACCGAGGAGATCACGGTGATCGCGTCGGAGACCATGCCGCCGCGCATCATCAGCGGGACGGCCTGGAGGTTGACGAAGCTCGGCGCGCGCACGTGCATCCGGAAGGGGTGCGGGCCGCCGTCGGAGACGAGGTAGCAGCCGAGCTCCCCGCGCGGCGACTCGATCGCGGTGTAGACCTCGCCGACGGGGACCTGGAAGCCCTCGGTGAAGAGCTTGAAGTGGTGGATGAGGGCCTCCATCGACTCGTCGATGCGCGCGCGCGGCGGCGGGGTGACCTTCGCGTCCAGCGCGCGGTAGTCGCCCGCGGGCATGCGCTCGACGCACTGGCGCACGATGCGGATCGACTCGCGGATCTCGTTGAGCCGAACGGCGAAGCGGTCGAAGTTGTCCCCGTAGGTGCCCACGATGACGTCGAAGTCGACCTGGTCGTAGGCGAGGTAGGGCATCGTGCGGCGCAGGTCCCACGCCACCCCCGTCGAGCGCAGGATCGGGCCGGTGACCCCCAGCGCCATCGCCTCCTCCGCCGAGATCGGGGCGACGCCCTCCATCCGGCCCCGGAAGATGGGCTGACCGGTGAGCAGCTCGTCGTACTCGTCGGTGCGCTCGAGGATGGTGTCGCAGATCACCGTCACGTCGTCCTCCCACCCGTCGGGGAGGTCGGCCGCGACCCCGCCGGGCCGGACGTAGTTGTTGTTCATGCGCAGCCCGGTCGTCTTCTCGAAGAACGCGAGGATCAGCTCGCGCTCGCGGAAGCCGTAGATCATCATCGAGGTCGAGCCGAGGTCCATCCCGTTGGTGGCCATCCACACGAGGTGCGACGCCACCCGGTTGAGCTCGGCCATCATCATGCGGATCCAGACGGCGCGCGCCGGCAGCTCCACCCCGAGCAGGGTCTCGACCGCCGTGCAGTAGCCCAACTCGTTGGAGATCGGGCTCAGGTAGTCCATGCGCGTCACGTTGGTCGCGCCCTGGACGTAGCGGAGCGTCTCGCCGGTCTTCTCCATGCCCGTGTGCAGGTACCCGATCACCGGCTTGGTCCGGAGCACGTACTCGCCGTCGAGCTCGAGCATGAGCCGCAGCACGCCGTGGGTCGAGGGGTGCGCCGGGCCCATGTTGATGATCATCGTCTCGTCGTCGCTGCGCTCGACGTCGACGTCGCGCGGGTCGAGGGCGAGCCCCGTGCCGCGCAGCACGGCGCCGACCTCGCGGCCGAGCTCGTTGGGGTCGGTGGCGTGGCGCTCGCGCAGGCCCTGGGGGCCCTCGGAGGTCTCGGCCGTGAGGAGCTCGGCTCGCTCGGCGACGCGCACCGTCTTCTCGTGGGTCTCGTCGCTCACCGCGGCCCCGGCGCTTCCTTGAACTGGACCGGGACCCGGCCCACGGCGTAGTCCTTGCGCAGCGGGTGGCCCTCCCAGTCCTCGGGCATGAGGATCCGCGTCAGGTCGGGGTGGCCGTCGAAGAGGATCCCGAGGAGGTCGAAGGCCTCGCGCTCCATCGCCTCGGTCCCGGGGTAGAGGCCGAAGAGGGAGGGGACGCGCGGCTCGCGGTCGCCGGCCTGCACCCGCACGCGCACCCGCCGGCGCGTCGAGACGCTGAGCAGGTTCACCACGACCTCGAAGCGCGTGGCGACCACGCCCTCGGGCAGGTCCCGGCCGGGGTGGCCGAGGTAGTCGACCCCGCAGAGGTCCGCGCAGATCTCGAAGCCGTCCTCGCGCCACGCGCGCACGAGGTCGAGGTAGGCGCCGCTCGTCGGGAAGCAGGCGACGTCGCAGGCGAGCGCGTCCGCGCACGCCACGCCGGGAGGGGCCGTCGGGGGGAGGGGGATCACGTGGGCGTTCCCAGCCTCACCGCCACAGGGACCTCCGGGGTCCAGCCGTCGGACGACGCCGCGGGCGGGGTCGCGCCCCCGCGGCGTTGCAGCACCTCACCGGTGCGGATCTTCTCGTGCAGGGTCAGGATTGCGTGCATCAGCGTCTCGGGGCTCGGCGGGCAGCCCGGCGCGTAGACGTCGACCGGCACTATCTGGTCGACGCCCTGGACGATGGCGTAGTTGTTGAACATCCCGCCCGACGAGGCGCACACGCCCATCGAGATGACCCACTTGGGCTCCATCATCTGGTCGTAGACCTGGCGCAGCACGGGGGCCATCTTCTGGCTGACCCGGCCCGCGACGATCATCAGGTCGGCCTGGCGCGGCGAGTTGCGGAAGACCTCCATCCCGTAGCGCGCGAGGTCGTAGTCGGCCGCCCCGGCGGCCATCATCTCGATCGCGCAGCACGCCAGTCCGAAGGTCGCGGGCCAGACCGAGGCGCGCCGGGCCCAGCGGACCATGTCCTCGAGCCGCCCGGTGAGGAAGTTGTGGTGGAGGTCCTCCAGGGCCATCAGGCCACCCTCTCCCGCTCGGCGCCGTGGCGCTGGATGGTCGAGGACGTCGTGCGCGCGGGCATCGCGCGCACCAGGAGCTTGGCCGGCCCCCAGGTGAGCGCCCCCTCGCTCACGAGGAAGAGCAGCGCCCCGAAGACGGTGGCCGAGAAGACGAGCACCTCGACGAGACCGAACGCCCCGAGCTGGTGGAAGACGACGGCGAAGGGGTACATGAAGACCACCTCGATGTCGAAGATCACGAAGATCATCGCCACCAGGTAGAAGCGCACCGGGAAGCGCTGGGGCGGCTCGGTCTCGGGCACGATGCCGCACTCGTAGGGGGCGAGCTTGGCGTCGGTCGGGCGCTTGTGCGGGGCGAGGACGGCCGACGCGACCAGGGAGCCAGCGACGAAGACGATGCCCAACGCGAGCATCACCAGCAGTGGGAGGTACTGGCTCACGTCCATCTTTTCTACCAGGTCCGCGAGCCTCCCTCCGACGCGCGCACACCGGCGCCGCGCGCGCTCGCGCCTAAGGTGTCCGGGTGCCCGACCAGCCCCTGTCGAGTGTGGCCGCGACCCCCTACGACGTGGTGGTGGTCGGCGCCGGCCCCTCGGGCTCGGCCTGCGCCTACTGGCTCGCGCGCGCGGGCTGGTCGGTGTGCGTGGTGGAGAAGAAGGAGTTCCCGCGCGCGAAGACCTGCGGCGACGGGTTGACCCCTCGCTCGGTGCGCCAGCTCGCCGACATGGGCCTCGAGGACGAGGTCGCGGCCCACGGCCACCGCTACCACGGCCTGCGCGCCCACGGGTTCGGGGCCTCGCTCGAGATGGCCTGGCCCGAGCACCCCCGCTTCCCCGACTACGGCTACACGATCACCCGCTTCGACCTCGACGGGCTGGTGGCGCGCCACGCGGCGGCCCTCGGCGCGGTCGTGCTGACCCACGCCGAGGTGACCGACCTGCTCGAGCAATCCCCCGGCGCGCCCGGGCGCCTCGGAGGCGCCCGGGGGGTCGTCGTGCGCGACGTCGCGACCGGCGAGCGCGCCGAACTGCGGGCGCGCTACGTCGTGGCGGCCGACGGTCAGAACTCGCGCCTCGGGCGCGCCCTCGGGGTCACGCGCAACCGCCGCTGGCCGATGGGCATGGCGCTGCGGGGCTACTACACCAGCGAGCGCCACGACGAGCCCTGGATCGACTCGTACCTCGAGCTGCGCGACGAGGAGGGCCGTCCGGTCCCGGGCTACGGCTGGGTCTTCCCCCTGGGTGACGGCCGTCTCAACGTGGGTGTCGGGCTGCTGTCGACCGCGGGCGCGTGGCGCGGGGTCAACACCACCAAGCTCCAGGAGCGCTTCGTGGCCCAGGTCGGGGCCGAGTGGGGGCTCGACGAGACGACCTCCCTGGGGGCGCCGACCGGGGGACGGCTGCCCATGGGGCTGTCGCGCGGGCCCCGCACGGGGGCCAACACGCTCGTCATCGGCGACGCCGCGAGCGCGATCAACCCCTTCAACGGCGAGGGCATCGCCTACGGCTACGAGACGGGCCGGCTCGCCGCGGCCGCGCTGGGCGAGGCCCTCCTCGCCGAGGACCCGTCGGCGCTCGAGGGCTACGAGGCCCGCCTCGAGGCCCGCTACGGCGACTACTACCTGCTCGCGCGGGCCTTCGTGCGCCTGCTCTCGGAGCCCCGGGTGCTCGCGGCCTGCGTCGGCGCCGGCCTGCGGGTCGCGCCGGTGATGAACGAGCTGCTCGTGGTGATGGCGAACCTCATGCGCGACGACGAGCCCGGCCCGGCCGAGCGTGGCTACCGCGCCTCGGTGCGCCTGGCCCGCGCCCTGCCCGAGTCGGTCTGGGCCGCCCTCTTCGACGAGGAGTCCTAGGCGGCGCGCGCCGAGGGGGCGCTCACGCGCGACTGGATCGTCGCGACGAGGGCGTCGAGCAGACCACGGGCCCGCTGGAACGACGGCACCAGGGCGTCGAGGGTCACCTCGTAGTGGCCGTGGGTCACGACCGCGACCACGAGCTGGAGGCGCACGCTGAGCAGCGGCACGTCCAGGCGCACGTAGCCCCCGCGCGCGAAGACCGACGACAAGAGCGTGTGGGGCCGCCACGACACGGCCCCCGGCGGGGCCGCCGCCGACTGGCCCTCCTCGCCCAGCAGGAGCGCGGCCTGGGAGTCGACGAAGCAGCGGCCGAAGCCGGCGCGGCCCATCTCGGCGGTGTCGCGGCGCACCATCGTCGTCGTCCGGTAGTACTGGGCGACCGAGGCGATCTCGCCGCCGCCGCCGAGGTTGCTCTCGAACACGGCCGAGGAGACCTGGTAGTCGGGCTGCTGGCCGGCGGCCCCGTAGACGCGGTCGGCCCGCGCGCTGACCCCGAGGCACCCCTGGAAGACCGACGCGGCGGCGTCGAAGACCCGGTTCGCGCCCGTCGAGGCGCTCGGGGCCGTCGTGGTGGTCGAGGTGTACACCTTGTTGGCCGGCGGGACGATGTAGGAGAGGACGCCCTCGGTGTTCGCGTACCAGCCCGAGGGCAGGTCCGCGAGGGTCAGGTTGGCGCCGCGCGCGCTCGCCAGCTCGTCGGGCCCGCGGCGCACCAGCCAGGCGACCGCGCCGGCGGCGACCGAGGCCACGAGCACCGCCGCGGCCACCACCGCCAGCGCGAGGCGCGGCCGACCCCGGCGCACCACCCCGCCGTGGGCCTCCACGAGCGCCGCGAGCGCGTCGAACCCGTCGACCCCGCGGCGGCGCCAGAGGTAGCGCACCCCGCCGACGGTGGCCGCGAGCCCGACGCGGCCGGCCGCGCGCACGAGTTCCACCTCGCCGAGCTCGCTCCAGGGGGTCTGCCAGGCGACCGGCGGCGCCCCGGCCAGCTGGGTGAGGGCCGCGTCGTCGACGAGGAGGGTCACCGGCTCGGTCGGCCCGTTGGGGACGAAGGGCGGCCGGACGCTCCAGCCGGCGCTGGCGACGGCGCTCACGGGTGCATGGCGCGCGCCACCTCGAAGGCGGCCTCGGCCGTGCGCGCGAGATCGGCGTCGCTGTGGGCGAGCGAGGTGAAGAGGATCTCGTAGGCGCCCGGCGCCAGGGCGACGCCGCGCTCGAGCATGCCGTGGAAGAAGCGGGGGTAGAGCCCGTTGGTCGCGAGCGCGCGCGCCTCGTCGGCGTTGGTCGGGGCCGCGAACTCCTCCTCGGCGAGGTAGATCCCCGCCAGGGCGCCCACGGTCGGCACCCGGCAGACGAGGCCGGCCTCGGCGACGGCGGCCTCGAGCGCGCGCGCGAGGCCGGCCACGCGCTCGGCGAGGCCCGCGAGCTCGCCCGCGCCGACCATCGAGAGGACCTGGAGCCCCGCCGCGGTGGCGAGGGGGTTGCCCGAGAGCGTGCCCGCCTGGTAGACGGGGCCCTCGGGCGCGAGGGCGCGCAGCGTCGCGGCCCGGCCGCCGAAGGCCCCCACGGGCAGCCCCCCGCCGATGACCTTGCCGAAGCACCACAGGTCGGGGGTCACCCCGAAGTGCTCCTCGGCGCCGCCCCGGGCGAGGCGGAACCCGGTGATGACCTCGTCGAAGACGAGCAGGGCGCCGACCCGGTCGCACTCGGCGCGCAGCCCCTCGAGGAAGCCCGGCGCCGGGGCCACCAGGTTCATGTTGCACGCCACGGGCTCCACCAGCACGCAGGCCACCGTCTCGTCGAGGGTCGGCACCTCGTTGTAGGGCACGACGAGCGTGTCGGCGACGGCCCCCGCGGTCACCCCGGCCGAGCCGGGCAGGCCGAGCTGGGCCACCCCGCTGCCGCCGGCGACGAGCAGGGCGTCGGAGTGGCCGTGGTAGCAGCCGTCGAACTTCACGACGCGGTCGCGCCCGGTGGCCCCGCGCGCCAGGCGCACCGCGCTCATGACGGCCTCGGTGCCCGAGGAGACGAGCCGGACCTGCTCGAGCCCGGCGACGGCCCCGGTCATCGCCTCGGCGAGCAGCACCTCGCCCGGGGTGGGCGCGCCGAAGGTCGACCCGTCGGCCGCGGCGCGCGCCAGGGCGGCCACGACCTCGGGGTGGGCGTGGCCCACCAGCGACGCGCCGTAGGACTGGACGTAGTCGAGGTAGCGGCGGCCCTCGACGTCCTCGACGTAGGCCCCCGCCCCGCGCGCGACGGTGTAGGGCACGCCCCCGACCGAGGCGAACGAGCGCACCGGGGAGTCGACCCCGCCGGGGATGACCGCGCGCGCGCGCGCGAACCACTCGTCGTTGGTCACGACAGCGCCCCGGCCAGCTCGCCCGCGAAGTAGGTGAGGATGGCGTCGGCGCCGGCCCGGCGGATGGCGGTGAGCAGCTCGAGCGCGACCGCCCGCCCGTCGATCCAGCCCCTCTCGTCGGCGGCCTTGACCATCGCGTACTCCCCGCTCACCTGGTAGGCGAGGACCGGCACCTCGAGCGCGGCGCGCAGGTCGCTCAGCACGTCGAGGTAGGCGATGCCCGGCTTGACCATGACCATGTCGGCCCCCTGGTCGACGTCGGCACGCGCCTCGAGCAGCGCCTCGCGGCGGTTGCGCGGGTCCTGCTGGTAGCCGCGCCGGTCGCCCCCGCCGGCGATCTCGACCGCCACGGCCTCGCGGAACGGCCCGTAGAGGGCGCTCGCGTACTTCGCGCTGTAGGCGAGCACGGCGACCTCGCTGAAGCCGGCCTCGTCGAGGGCCGAGCGGATCGCGCCGACCTGGCCGTCCATCATGCCGCTCGGGGCGACCACGTGCGCCCCGGCCTCGGCCTGGGCGAGCGCCACGCGCGCGTAGAGCTCGAGGGTGGCGTCGTTGTCGACCGCGCCGCGGGCGTCGAGCACGCCGCAGTGGCCGTGGCTCGTGTACTCGTCGAGGCAGAGGTCGGCCATCACGACGAGGTCGTCGCCCACGTCGGCGCGCAGGCGCGCCAGGGCCACCTGGACCACGCCGTCGGGGTCCCAGGCCCCCGAGCCGGTCTCGTCCTTGCGCTCGGGGACCCCGAAGAGGATCACCGAGCCCACCCCCGCGCGCGCGAGCGCCTCGACCTCGCGGCGCAGCGAGTCCAGGGTGTGCTGGGAGTGGCCGGGCAACGAGAGGATCGGGCGGGGCTCGTCGCGCCCCTCGGCGACGAACAGCGGCGCGATCAGCCGGGACGCGGAGAGGTCGGTCTCGGCGACGAGGTCGCGCAGGGCGGCGCTGGCGCGCAGGCGGCGGGGTCGCTGGGCGGGGAACACGGGGCCAGCCTATTGGGCCCCTCCGCGGGGGCCCCGGCGCGGCGCGAGGCGCGCCAGCGCCGCGGTCGCCCCCGGACCCCAGGCCACCAGGACCCGCTCGTGGTCGGCGGCGACGGCGGCCCGGGTCGTCTCGCCGGGCACCACGACCCAGGCGTCGGGCGCCACCGAGCCCGCCACGACCGCCCAGGCCGAGGGCGCCCCGACCACGACCACGTCGGCCGCCTCGAGCCGGGCGCGCTCGGGCGCCCCGAGCGCGACCGGGAGCGTCGCGTAGCACTCGAGGACCGAGAGGGCGAGCCCGCGCGCGCCGAGCGCCTCGGCGAGCTCGCGCCGGCCGCCCCGGGCCGCCAGCACGAGGACCGGCCCCTCGTCGATCGCCGCGGCCAGGGCGAGCGCGCCGGCGTCACCGACCACCGCACAGGCCGTCCCGAGCTCCTCGAGCGCGGCCGCGGTCGCCGGGCCGACGGCCGCGACGCGCGCGCCGGGGGCGAGACGCGCGTAGCGCGCGGCCCGCGCGCTCGTCACCACGACCCAGCGGTAGGGCCCGCCCGCCGCCGCGGCCGCGGCGACGTCGGCGGGCTCCTCGTAGCGGGTGGTGGTGGCCGGCACCTCGGAGACCGACCACCCCGCGGGCAGCCACGAGCGGGTCGCGTCGTTGCGGCCGTCCTCACGCGTGAGGACCGCGCGCACTAGCGCACCGCCGTGAACGTCCCGCCGCCGAGGTCGTCGCGCAGGTGGCGTGCGAGGTCGCGGCCGAGCGCGACCGGGTCCTCGCCGCGCCGGCTCGCGCGCGCGCAGCTCGCGCCGTCGGCGTCGAGCATCACCCCGGCGATCTCCAGGGCTGCGCCGTGCGCCGTCGCGTGCGCCCCGACCGGCACGGCGCAGCCCGCGCCGAGCTCGGCGAGGAAGGAGCGCTCGGCGAGGAGCGCCCGGTGGGCCGCGACGTCGTCGATGCGCGCGAGCGCCTCGCGCGTGGCGCGATCCCCCTCGCGCGCCTCCAGGGCGAGCGCGCCCTGGCCCACCTGGGGGACGAACCAGTCCGGCTCCAGGCGCTCGACGACCTCCGGGGTCAGCCCGAGGCGCTCGAGGGCGGCCGCGGCCGCGACCACCGCGTCGACGCCGTTGCGGCCGGCCGCCGCCAGGCGGGTAGCCATGTTGCCGCGCAGGCCCACCACGCGCAGGTCCGGCCGGCGCTCGAGCAACAGGGCGCGCCGTCGCGGCGAGCCCGTGGCCACGGTGGCGCCGGGCCCGAGCCCGGCGAGGGTGCGTCCGACGAGGACGTCGGCGGGGTCGCGCCGCTCGGGCACGCTCGCGAGCACCAGCCCCTCGGGCGAGGCGCTCGGGAGGTCCTTCGCGCTGTGGACCGCGACGTCGGCGCGGCCCTCGAGGACGGCCCGCTGGACCTCGACCGCGAAGACGCCCTGGCCCCCCAGGGCCGCGAGTGCGCTCGTGGCGTCGCGGTCGCCGCTCGTGGTGACCGGCACGATCGCGCACTCGACGCCGAGCGACCCGAGGCGACGGGCGACGGCGTCGGCCTGGGCCAGGGCCAGCGGCGAGCGCCGCGTGGCCAGGCGCAGGCTCATAGGTCGAACAGCGCGCGCACCGCCTCGCCCAGGCGCGTCCCCTGGTCGGTACCGGCGGACTCCTTGAGCGCCACGGTGGGCCGGTGGGCGATCTTCGCCACCACCGAGCGCACCACCGAGGCGACGAGGTCGCGCCCGGCCTCGTCGAGGGCCGAGAGCTCATGGCCGCGCCGTTCCAGCTCGGCCGCCACGACGTCGTCGAAGTGCTCGCGCAGCTCGCGCACGATCACGGCGGCCCCCCGGGCGCGCTGGTCGTCGAGGAACCGGGCCGCCTCGCTGGTCACGATCGCCTCGGCCGCGTCGATCGCCTCGCGCCGGTCGCCGAGGGCCCGGTCGACGCGCTCGCGCAGGTGCGAGATGTCGATGCGCACCACGCCGTCGAGCCCGTCCACCGACGGGTCGACGGCCCGCGGCAGGCCGAGGTCCACCACGACCATCTCGGGACGCCCGGCGAGGTGGGCGCGCTCGACGAGGGGCGTCTCGGTCTCGACCGCGACCACCAGCAGGCGCGCGCCCTCGAGCGCCGCGTCGAGCCGGTCGAGGGGCTCGACCTCGACTCGGCCGTCATCGAGGTCGGCGGCCAGCGCCCGAGCGCGTTCGGGCGTGCGGTTCACCAGGACGAGCCGTTCGGGCCCGGGCCGGGCGCCGAGCAGCGCCCGGGCGACCCCGGCGCCCATCTGGCCGGCACCGACCACCACCGCGCGGGCCCCGGCGAGGTCGTCGCCGAGCTCCTCGAGCCCGGCGGCCGCGGCCGCGTGCGCGAAGCTCGTGGTCCCCCGGGCGATCCCCGTCTCGGCGCGCACCCGCCGGCCGGCCGCGATGGCCCGGGTGAAGAGCTCGCCCACGACGGGCCCGGCGCTCTGCTCCTCCACCGCGAGCTCGACCGCCCGGCGCAGCTGGCCCAGGATCTCGAACTCGCCCGGCACCACCGAGCGCAGCCCGGCCGCGACCTCGAACAGGTGGGTCACGACGTCGTGCTCGAAGGCCACGCTGAGCCGGTCGGTGAAGGCGGCGACCTCGACCCCGCTGGCCTCGGACAGCACCCGAGTCGTCTCGTCGATGGCGTCGTGGAAGCGGTCGACCACCGCGACCACCTCGGTGCGCAGGCAGGTCGAGACGAAGACGGCCTCGTGCACGTTGCGGTGCGACGCCAGGGTTCGCAGCACCTTGGGCCACTCCCCCTCGGCCACGGTGACCCGCTCGAGGAGCTCGAGCGGCGCGTGCTCGTGATCGATTCCCACTGAGATCAGTGCCACGGTCCTCCCGGCTCTTGGACCATGCTACGAGCCGCGCCGCGGCGAGCCGCCGGAGAGGCCCAGGGAGTGCAGGACGCCCCCGGCGAGCGGCCCGGTGCCGTGCAGGACGTGGTACATGAGGATCTGCAACTCGATCGAGAGGTCGACGTAGTGGACGGCCACCCCGAGCGGGACCGAGACCACCTGGGGGGCGAAGTTGAGGATCGCCCGCACCCCGGCCGCCACCAGCCGGTCGGCCACCTCCTGGGCCGAGCCGGCCGGGGTGCAGATCACCCCGAGGGTCACCGGACCGGCCAGCGCGTCCAGGGGCGCCACCACGTGGCCGGCCACCTCCTGGCCGACGACGGCCGGGTCGACGTCGTAGAGGGCGCTGAGGTGCGCGCCCCGGATGAGGAAGTTCGACGAGTTCACGAGCGCCCGGCCGAGGTTGCCGACCCCCACGACGATCACGTCGTAGCTCTGGTCGTGGCCGAGGGCGTCGGCGATCCGCTCGATGAGCACGGCGACGTCGTAGCCCGAGCCGCGGGTGCCGAACGAGCCCAGCCCCGAGAGGTCCCGGCGCACCGTCGTCGGGGTCACGCCCGCGAGCTCGCCGATCTGGCGCGAGTCGATGCGCGTCTCGCCGCGGCGCACGAAGCCCTCGGCGATGCGCTGGTAGACCGGCAGACGCGAGATCGTCGGCTCCGACAGGCGCCTCGAGCGCGCGCGGGTCGCCACGGCCCAACGCTAGTGCAGCGGCTCAGCGCCCCATCTGGCGACTGCGCTCGGCCGCCGAGGCCACCGCCTCTAGGAAGGCCGAGCGCACCGCCCGGCTCTCGAGCACCCGCAGGCCGGCAGCGGTCGTGCCCCCGGGCGAGGTGACCTGGGCCCGCAGCACCTCGGGCGTCTCGCCGGTCGCCTGCAGGAGGGCCCCGGCCCCGGCGAAGGAGTCGACGACCAGGCGGGTCGCCACCGTGCGCTCGAGGCCCTGGTGGACCCCGGCCTCGACGAGCGCCTCGACGACCAGGTAGAGGTAGGCGGGCATGGGGCCCGAGAGGCCGGTGACCGCGTCGAGGTTGCGCTCGGCGACGCGCACCACGGTGCCCACGGCCCCCATGACCGACTCGGCCCAGTCGAGGTCGGCCGCGGTCACGTGCGCCCCGCCGGCGATGGCCGTGGCCCCTCGGCGCACGAGGACCGGGGTGTTGGGCATGGCGCGCACCACCGCGACGGGACGGCCGAGGGCCGCCTCGAGGCGCGCGCTCGAGAGCCCGGCGACGACCGAGAGCACGCGCGAGACGCCGGTCGCCCCCGCGACGCGCGCCAGGGACTCGGCGTAGTCGGGCTTCACCGCGAGCACGATCCCGGTGTCGGCGTCGACGGCGGCCTCCTCGACGCCGGCGAGCACGTCGACGCCGGTGAAGCGCTCGGTGAGGGCCTGGCGGGTCTCGCGGCTGCGCGCGACGAGGGCCAGCTCCCCGGGCGCGCACCAGCGCGCTTCGAGCAGGCCGGCGGCCAGCGCCGAGCCCATCTTGCCCGCACCCAGGACGATCAGTCGGTAGGCCACGGCCTCAGGCTAGGGCCGCGGTGGGCGACGGCGGAACCAGCTGCCGTGGCCGAGGGCCATCACGGTCGGGTAGAGCTCCTCGACCGCCGCGACCGTCGCCCCGACGAGCTCGTCGAGGCGCTCGACGGTCACCTCGCCGGCCGGCACCTCGGCCACCAGGTAGAGGCCGTCCTCGGGCCCGAGGGCGAGGTGCACCTCGCGCAGGGCGCGGTTGCGGGCCAGGCAGAAGCGGTAGACCTCCTCGAGCCGCTCGCCCGGGGCCGGGGCCAGCTCGCACTCGAGGTGGACCGTGCGCTGGCGCAGGGAGAGCCAGAGCGTGACGACGTCGCGCTCGACGCCGCGCAGCCGGATCAGCCAGTGGTGGTGGCCGGCCCCGTCGGGCTCGTCGCGGTGCTCCACGCCGAGCAGGGTCCCCGGCCACTGGTCCGCCCAGCGCGCGACCGTCGCGTCGAGGCGCCGGGGGGCGTCCTCACCGGCGAGCGGGGCGCGGGTCACCTAGCACGAGACGAGGTCCCCGACGGCGAGGCCCCCGACCAGCTCGGCGAGCGTCGTCGCGGCCCGACGCCAGGTGTAGGCGCGCGCGCGCAGCACGGCCGCGTTCGACAGCGACGTCGTGCGCTCGGGGTCGACGCAGCGTTCCACCACGTCGGCCCAGCGGGCGGGGTCGCGCTCGTCGAGCAGGTAACCGGTGGCGCCGTGGTCGATGAGGGTCGTGAGCCCGCCCACCGCGCTCGCGACCACCGGGGTCCCGCAGGCCGAGGACTCCAGGGCCACCAGGCCGAAGCTCTCGGCGCGCGAGGGCACGAGCGTCACGTCGGCCGCGCGCATCCAGGTCGAGAGGAGGTGGTGGGCCTGGGGCGCGACGAAGCGCACCCGGTCGATGACCCCGGCCCCGACGACGCGGCCGTGGAGCCGCTCGAGGGTGGCGCGTCCGCCCGGCCCCGAGGGCCCGCCGACGATGGCCAGGGCGGCGTCGCGTCCCCGGCGCACGAGCTCGACCAGCGTCTCGAGCGCGAGGTCGGTCCCCTTGAGCTCCTGGAGCCGCCCGGCGTACAAGAGCCAGGTCCGCCGGTCGTCGAGGCCGAGGGCGCGCCGGGCCTGGGCCCGGTCACCGGGCGCGAAGAGCGCGTGCTCGACCCCGAGGGGCACCACGTGCACGCGCGCCGGGTCGGCGTGGTAGAGGCGCACGATCTGGTCGGCCTCCACCTCGCAGTTGGCGAGCACCGCGTCGGCGCAGGCGATCATCGCCGCCTCGGCGTCGGCGCGCTCGGTCGAGGCGACGTCCATCGCCCCGGCGGTCACGCGCTCGAGGGTGTGGAAGGTCGCCACCAGCGGGACGCCGAGCTCGTGCTTGAGCCGGTGGCCCACGAGCCCGCTCAGCCAGTAGTTGGCGTGGATGGCGTCGGGCAGCCCGGTGCAGCGCAGGGCGGCCGCGACGCCGTCGGCGAACTCGCCCACGTGGGCGGCCAGCGCGTCGCGCTCGAGCGGGCCGGCCGGGCCGGCGGTGACGTGGTGGACGCGCAGCCCGGGCTCGACCACCACGTGGTCGCGCTGGCCCGGGGCGTCGCGGCGGGTGTAGACGTCGACCTCGTGGCCGAGCCGGGCCAGGGCGCTCGCGAGCTCGCGCACGTAGACGTTCATGCCGCCGCCGTCGCCGGTGCCCGGCTGGGCGAGCGGCGAGGTGTGGTAGGAGAGCACGGCCAGGCGCGTCACGGGCGCATCCTAATGGCGACCCCGCCGGTCTGATTTGAGGGTTATCCCTCGTGGGGAGTGGTGCGCACGGCCGCGGGGGCGGGCCGGGGCCGGGGCACCACGTAGGCCACGTCGGCCACGTCGAGCGGCCCGAAGTCGCGCGAGTCGGTCGAGGCGGCCTCGTTGTCGCCGCGGACCTCGATGCGCCGGGCCCGCCGGGCGACACAGCGCTTCAGCAGCCACCGTCCGGCGTCGCGGGGGTCGCGCACCACCACGACGTCACCCACGCGGACCCGGCGCCACGGCCGCAGGGCGGTCAGCCGCTCGCCGGGACGGTAGGTGGGCGCCATCGACGCGCCCTCGACGACGAGGCGCCGGACCACCCGTTCCAGTGCCCGTCCCACGGCCCGCGACGCTATCGCGGCCCGTCGCTAACCTGAGCGGTGACAGCGCGCCGCTGAGGCGCCGACCGAAAGGCAGCGTGATGACCCTCCTCTCCCGTGTCAACGACTGGCTCGACCGCTCGACCCGCCCGCTCGTGGTCTCGGCCCACTGCGACCTGCCCTGCGGCGTCTACGACCCGGCCCAGGCCCGCATCGAGGCCCAGTCCGTGAAGGCGATCATGGAGAAGGCCAACGCCTCGGACGACCCCGACTTCAAGGTGCGCGCGACCCTGATCAAAGAGGAGCGCTGCGAGCTCGTCAAGCACCACCTCTGGGTGCTGTGGACCGACTACTTCAAGGTCGACCACCTGAAGGCCTTCCCCAACCTCCACGACCTCTTCTGGATGGCCACGAAGTCGGCCGGCGAGGCGAAGAAGACCAACGACGTCGTCGTGGCCGACCGGCTGCTCGACGAGATCGACGCGATCGCCGAGATCTTCTGGTCGACCAAGAAGTAGGTCAGTCCCGCGCCCGGTGCGCGGCACACGTCGCGACGAGGGGGTCGCGCTCGAGGTCGGCCGCCTCGAGCGGGCCGCCGCACTCGGCGCAGCGCCGGTAGTCGCCCGCGCGCAGGCGCTCCAGCGCCCGCTCGACGCCGTCGAGGGTCGCCTCGATCGTCACGAGCGAGGGCAGGTCGGCGTCGGACACGCCGACGAAACTAGTCGGGGACGACCTGGGTGCCGGCCGTGCCGGCGACGAGGGCCTCGAGCTCGCCGAGCGCACCGATGGCCGCCCGCCCCCCGGTGGCGGCCACGAAGCGCCGGGCCGCCTCGACCTTGGGGCCCATGGAGCCCGCCGCAAAGCTCATCGCCGCGAGCTCGCGCGGGGTCGCCCGCTCGAGGGGCCGGGCGCGGGGCGTGGCGTAGTCGAGCTCGACGTGGGCGACGTCGGTCGCCATGACCAGGGTCTGGGCCCCGAGGGCCCGCGCGACGAGGGCCGAAGCCAGGTCCTTGTCGACGACGGCCTCGACCCCGCGCAGCCGTCCCCCCTCGCGCACGACCGGGACCCCGCCGCCGCCGGCGCACACCGGCACCACCCCCGCGAAGACGAGCCGCTCCAGCACCGCGACCTCGACCAGCTCGAGGGGCTCGGGCGAGGGCACCACGCGCCGCCACCGGTCCCCGTCGGGGCGCACCGCCCAGCCCCGGGCGGCCGCCAGCGCGCGGGCCTCGGCCTCGTCGTAGGGCCGACCGACGAACTTCGTGGGCTGGCCGAAGGCGGGGTCGGCCGGGTCGACGACCGTCTGGGTGACGAGGGCCACGACCTCGCGCCCGCCGCTCGCGTTGCGCAGCGCCTGGGCCAGCCAGTAGCCGATCATGCCCTGGGTCTCGGCGCCGAGGGTGTCGAAGGGGTAGGGCGCCTCGAGGTCCGGGTCGGCCGCGCTCTCCAGGGCGAGCAGCCCCACCTGGGGGCCGTTGCCGTGGGTCACGATGAGCTCGTGCCCGGCGGCGATTCCCGCGAGCGGCACGGCCGCCGCCTCGACGTGGTGGTACTGCACCTGGGCGCCCGGGCGCTCGTCGCGCTGGAGCAGGGCGTTGCCCCCCAGGGCGACGACGACGCGGCTCACGCGTCGGCGAGCGTCGCGACCATGAGGGCCTTGATCGTGTGGAGCCGGTTCTCGGCCTGGTCGAAGACGATCGACGCCGACGACTCGAAGACCTCGTCGGTCACCTCGAGGGCGTCGAGCCCGAAGCGCTCGCGGAGCTTCGCGCCGAGGGTCGTGCCGGCGTCGTGCAGCGCCGGCAGGCAGTGGAGGAACGCGACGTCGGGGTTGCCGGTCGACTCGAGGAGCTCGGTGTTCACCTGGTAGGGCAGCAGGAGCTTCACCCGCTCGTCCCAGGCCGACTCGGGCTCGCCCATGGAGAGCCAGACGTCGGTGTAGACGAAGTCCACCCCGTCCACGGCGGCGAGCAGGTCGTCGGTCACGGTCACGAGCCCCCCGAAGCGGTGGGCCCGGTCGGCCGCCAGGGCCTGCACCTCGACCGAGGGCTGGCGGGCCGGCGGCGCGGCGACGCGCACGTCCATCCCCATCTGGGCCGAGGCGACGAGCAGCGAGCTCGCGGTGTTGGAGCGGCCGTCGCCGACGAAGCACCAGGCGACGTCGGCGAGGGGCTTGTCGCTGTGGTCGCGCACCGTGAGCAGGTCGGCGAGCAGCTGGGTCGGGTGCCACTGGTCGGTGAGCCCGTTCCAGACCGGCACGCCGGCGTGGGCCGCGAGCTCCTCGACGTCGGCCTGGGCGAAGCCGCGGAACTCGATCCCGTCGTACATGCGCCCGAGGACCCGCGCGGTGTCGCGCACCGTCTCCTTCTCGCCCAGCTGGGACTCGCCCGGCCCGAGGTAGGTGACGTGGGCCCCCTGGTCGTGGGCGGCGACCTCGAACGCCGAGCGGGTCCGCGTCGAGGTCTTCTCGAATATCAGGGCGATGTTGGCCCCCTCGAGCCGGCGTACCTCGCGCCGGGCGCGCTTCTCGTCGCGCAGCGTCGCCGCCAGGTCGAGCAGCTCGCCCACCTCGAAGGGCGACAGGTCGGCGTCCTTGAGCAGGCTCCGACCGTGCAGGGTCTCTGTCAGCAGGCTCATCGCGCCTCCCTCTCGATCGGGCAGGTCATGCAGCGCGGCCCGCCGCGGCCCCGGCCGAGCTCGCTGCCCGAGATCGTCACCACCTCGATGCCGTGGTGGCGCAGCATCGTGTTGGTCGCCACGTTGCGGTCGTAGCCGACGACCACACCGGGGCTGAGGGCGAGGAAGTTCGTCCCGTCGTCCCACTGCTCGCGCTCGGCGGCGCGCACGTCCTCGTCCGTGGTGAGCACGCTCACCCGCTCGACCTCGAGGACCTCGGCCAGGGTCGCCCAGAGGTCGGCGTTGCGCCGGGGCACGACGGTGTCGGGCGCGTCGCCCGGCGCCAGGGTCCAGCTGCGCAGGTTGCGGTCGAAGTACGGGTAGAGGACGAAGGTGGCCTCGTCGACCATCGACATGACGGTGTCGAGGTGCATGAAGGCGTGGCTGCGCGGCAGCTCGACGGCCACCACGCGGGTGGCCTGGCCGGTCTCGAAGAGTCGGCGGGCCAGGGTCTCCACCGCGACCGGGGTGGAGCGCTCCCCCATCCCGACCATCACCGCGCCGTGGCCGAGCACGTGGACGTCGCCGCCCTCGAGGGTGAGCGACGAGCCCGGGCGGTCCTCGTCGAGGAGGGTCACGAACTTCTCCTCGGTGAACAGGGGGTGGAAGCGGTGGATCGCCCGGGTGTGCAGGCTCTCGCGCTGGCGGGCCGGCTTGGCCATCGGGTTCACCGTCACCCCCCCGTAGACCCAGCAGGAGTTGTCGCGCTGGAAGAGGTGGTTCGGCAGCGGCGCGAGGAGGAAGTCGTCGGCCCGGGCCATCTCCCAGGCCAGGCTGTGCGCGCGCAGTGGGGAGAGCTCGGCCTTCAAGACGCCCCCGACGAGGCGCTCGGCGAGCGCCGGTCCGTCGAGGTCGTCGAAGTACGAGCGGATCGACGCCGCGAGGGTCGAGCCGAAGCGCTCGATCGTGCAGAGGCGATCGAGCACGTAGGCCCGGCCCTCAGGGTCGTCGAGGACCTCGCCCAGGAGCTGGGCGAAGTAGTGGACGCGCACGCCGCGCTCGCGGAGGCTCTCGGCGAAGACGTCGTGCTCCTCCTTGGCCCGCTTCAGCCACAGGACGTCGTCGAAGAGCAGGCTCTCGATGTTCGACGGCGTCAGGCGGCTCAGCTCGAGGCCCGGGCGGTGGAGGATGACCTGTCGGAGCGTTCCGACCTCGGAGTCGACGTGCAGCGTCATGGCGCTACCTCTCGGGGACCGAGACGGGGCCGCCCTCGGGCTTGGTCGTCGCCTCGCCCATGCTGAGGGCCATGTCGACGGTCAGGTGGCCGTACTCGTCGAGGGCGCCGGCCGAGACCTCGTGGCGCGGTTTGCGCGCCGCGATGAAGGCGTACAGGACGAGCCCGGCGGCGATGACGACCAGCGCCTGGTAGACGACCTGGTAGCCCGACGCGAAGGTGACCCACATCGAGAAGAGCACGCTGGCGCCCGAGATCGAGAGGTCGCGGGCGAGCGCCCAGCCCTGGACGCGGCGGCGCTTCGAGACGAGGTAGGTCAGCTGGGCGATCGCCGAGAAGAAGTACGGGATCGCCACGGTCACGACCGACAGGTTGACCAGGTAGGTGAAGACCGTGAGGCCCGAGCTGGCCTCGTAGCGCCAGAGCATCAGCAGCGACGGCAGGATCGTCCCGACCAGGATGCCGAACCACGCCGTGCCCTTGGCGTCACGCCAGGCGAAGGGGGCCGGGAAGAGGCCGTCCTGGGCGATGGCCCGGGAGGTCTCGGTCACGATCAACGTCCAGCCGTTGAGGGCCCCGATGCCCGAGATGACCGCCACCCCGGCGATGAACCGGGGGGCCCACGTGGAGCCCGGGAACATCGAGTGGAAGGCGTTGACGAAGGGAGAGCCCGTCCCCACGAGCGTGGCGTGCGAGACGAGCCCCATCACCACGGCCGTCACCAGCACGTAGAGCAGCGCCGAGGCCACCGTCCCGATGACCGAGGCCCGACCGACGTTGAGCTCGGGGTCGTGGACGCGCTTGGCGGTGATGGCCGCGGCTTCCACCCCGATGAACGAGAAGAGGGCCACGCCCGCGGCGATGCCGATGGCGCTGTAGAGGCTGCCGCCCGAGGCGTTGAACGGCCCGAAGTGCGCCGACTGGACGTAGAACCAGCCGACCACGCCGACGAACAGCAGGGGCAGGAACTTGAGAACCACCGTCAGGTTCTGGAACCAGGCCATCTGGCGCACGCCGACCAGGTTGATGATCGCCGGCACCCACAGGCCCACCAGGGCCACGAGCCAGTTCTGGATCCCCGAGGGGTGGCCCCAGTTGAACAGGGCGTCCACGTAGAAGACCCACGACGAGACGATGGCCGCGTTGCCGGCCCAGGTCTGGATCCAGTAGCTCCACCCCGTGAGGTACCCCGCGAAGTCCCCGAACTCGTGGCGGGCGTACGCGTACAGCCCGCCGTCGCTCGAGGGGACCCGACGGGTCAGTTGTCCGAACATGACCGCGAGCAGCGTCGCGCCGAACGCGATGACGGCCAGCACGATGATGCTCATCGTGCCCGCACCGGCCATCACGGCTGGCATCGTGAAGACGCCGGTGCCGACGATGCTGCCGATCACGAGTCCGGTGGCCGAGGTGAGCCCGAGGGCTCGCGCTTTCTGGTCGTTGCGCACCGACATCTGCCGACGCGACGACGCCACGGCACCGGACCGAGTGTCCTGAGTGCTCATAGAGCCTCCTTGTCGCAGCGGTCCCTGCGCCATCCGCTTCACCTCCTTTGTAGTGACGCAGTCCTCCGGACCCCTAGAGGCATAGGTCCCGACGCCGTCGCCGCGAGAGGCGCCGCCGTCGCAACTGCGCTAGAGAGGAGCCATGGAGATCGAGGCGGCGAACCCCGGGCGCGTCGACCTCGCGCGGTGGGTCGACGACGCGTCCACCGGGTGGGCGCGCGCGCACCCGGCCCTCGCGCGCCACCTCGCCCTGCGATCGGGCGCGGTGATGCCGGCTAGCTGGCTCGCCGAGCTCGACGACGTCGCCGCGACCGTGGCCACCGTCGTCGACCCGGCCGTCGCCGCCTGCGAGTCCCACCGAGACCTCCCCCGCCACGTCCCTTACGACGGCGTCGGTCAGCGCGTCGAGCGCATCGAGTTCCACCCGGCTCACCACGAGGCCGCGGCGGCCGCCTGGGCGACGGGGCTGCTCGACACCGACCGCACGCTCGCCGGCGACCTGCGCCTGGCCGGGCTCTTCTTCCTCCTCACCCACGTGGGCGAGGGGGGCGTCGCCTGCCCGATCGTGTGCACCATCGGGCTGCGCCGCGCGCTCGAGCGACGAGCGGATCCCGAGCTCGCCGAGCGCTACGTCCCCCGGCTGCGCGAGGTCGACGGATCTCGTGCGGCCCGCGGGGCCCAGTTCCTCACGGAGGTCCAGGGTGGGAGCGACGTCGGGGCCAACCTCGTCGCCGCCGTGCCCGACGCCGCCACGCCCGGCGCGTGGCGGATCACCGGTGAGAAGTGGTTCTGCTCGGTCGCCGACGCCGACCTCTTCGCGCTCACCGCCCGACCGGAGGGCGCGCCCGAGGGCACCCGCGGACTCGGGTGCTTCCTCGTCCCGCGGACCCTCGACGGGCTCACGCCCAACGGCTTCGCGATCCGGCGGCTCAAGGACAAGCTCGGCACGCGCGCCCTCGCCTCGGCCGAGATCGACTTCGCGCACGCGCTCGCGTACCCCATCGGCGAGGTCTCCGACGGCTTCGCGATCGCCGTCGAGGAGCTCCTCAACGTGTCGCGGTGGCTCAACGCCGTGGGCTCGGCCGGCATAATGGGCCGCGCGTGGCTCGTCGCCTCGACCTTCGCGAACCGGCGGCACGCTTTCGGGCGCGCGATCGCCACCTTCGACGCGGTGGCCGAGCAGCTCGCGCTGCTGCGCGCCCACACCGACGCGGCCCTCGCCTCGACGCTCGCGCTCACGGCGCTCGTCGGCGCCATCGACGAGGGGACCGCGAGCGACGACGAGGTCGCCGCGCACCGGTTCCTCGTCAACGCCCTCAAGGTCGTCACCTCGCTCGACGCCACGGCCTGTGTCCACGACGCCATCGAGGTCCTCGGTGGCAACGGGACGATCGAGGACTTCAGCGTGCTACCCCGCCTCTACCGCGACGCCGTCGTCTTCGAGAGTTGGGAGGGGACCCACCACGTCTTGTGCGCGCAGATCCAACGCGACGCCGCGCGCGGGATCGTCACCGAGGGGCTCGTGCGGTGGTTCGATCGCGAGCTCGACGGCGTCCCCACGGTCGCGCGCCCGCTCGAGCGGACGGTCCGAGAGGCGGGGCACGAGTCGATCGCCGCTCTCGCACCCGGGCACGTCGAGTCGCTCTCGGGCCCCGCCGTCCGACGGGCCGTGACCCGGGTGACCCGCTGCGTCCAGGCGGCCACCATGCTCCGGGCGACGAGTGAAGACGCGATGGGCACCGCGGCGTTGTCCTCGACCGCTCTATTCGTCGCGCGTCACATCACCATGGGCGACCGGAACCACGAATGGGGCTCGCTCGTCCGAGCGGTCCTCGGACACACCTCAGAGGGTGCCACCTGACGCGTCCCGCCCCAAGGGCGCTCCGTCGATGACGTCGTCCCGGAGGGCCTAGTCTTCGCAGCGGGCCGCTAGCTCATCGGGTAGAGCAGGGGACTTTTAATCCCAAGGTGCCGGGATCGAGACCCGGGCGGCCCACCAATACCTGATCAGTGCACGTCGCAGTACGTTCTGGACGCAAGTGTCTAGCCAATGGTCTAGCCAAGATGCGCTCGCGCCCTGACGTGACTCCCTTCTCCTGGTTGGCGCCGGCGAAGATTTCCTCCATCGCTGCGGCGGCACGGCCGGTAGAGGCGGGGGCTGTCTGGATGTACACGTCCTTCGTCACCGCTACGGACGAATGACCCAATTGGCTTTGGACATCACCGATGTCGACGGCGGCCCCGAAGAGCAGGCTGGCCGCAGTGTGGCGAAGTTCATGGAAGGTCCAAGACCCAATATCCAGTTCTCCCACGAAAGCTCGAAAAGTCTTGGCGAACCCTTCAGGGTCAAGGGGAGTTCCGATTGACGTCGTGAACATGAACTCAAGTGCTTGAACCTTCCCGCGAGTCGCCCGCCACACTTCCTCGGCCTGCCGCCTCCGATGTTCTACGAGCAGTTCAATAAGAAATTGGGGAATCTCAAGATCTCGTGCTGAATTCTTGGTCTTCAATTGGTCTTCGACGAGACCTTCGGGACGTCGAACAACCTGCCTCCTCACCGAAAGCAAAGCTCCGAAACACTGTCGGCTACAAGCAGCCCGACGTCAGTCTCGGAGTCGATCTACGCAATGTGACCCCTAGTCATCCCACCCAGGTCATGATGCAGCCTCTTGCAGATCAAGCGTTACACGTGCAAATTGATAGGAGGGACTCCGCATGCTTGCACTTGAGGGCTCATGACTCCTCAGTAGCTCAATCATCCATTCTGTCCGCACACGGAATCTCCGCGGTTGGCCAGAATTGAAGGTGGCCTTCGTGACCGCATTAACGTCAACGCCTGCATCGCCATCCCAACGACGCCTGTCGCCCAGATTATCTATACCGGCAAGATACCAGCCTTCAATTTCGCGGCATACGATGATCACTTGGCAGGTATCCGGTATTGAGTATCTGCGCCTGAGCCCTGACACGCGGTCATCAATCGTGGCCGCCGAATCTCTGTCTGCGAAGAAGAACGACGCTGCGTTCATCTTGTCCACGCTCTTCAAGAAATCCGAAATCTTCTTGTCCTTCATACTCGCGTAACGAACGACCTGTGTATGTTCGAATTTCGTGAGATACGGAACAAATATTGACTTCACAAACCGTTCGTCATCATCCCCTTCGACCCAAAGATAAGCGTGATTCATCTGTAATCGCTACAGAGCTAAGAGGTTTTGCACAAACAGGTCATCAAGACCGATCTCGGTTTCAAGGAAGTGACCTACGGCTTGTGAATCCCGTGGTCGAACAATCTCGGAGAAGCCACTCTTGTTGCGCCGCACCAAGATCAGTTCCTCAAGCGAGACGTTCTTGATCACCTCCGGACTGTGCGTAGTAATGACGACTTGCTTTTCTTGAGATGCCTCACGAAGCAGCGCTACAACTCTGGAAATCAGTGAGGGGTGGATATTTCGCTCCGGCTCCTCAATCACAATGAATCCACGTCGGTCAAAGACCGCCGCGCAAATGATGGCGAGAACATTGATGGTTCCGTCTGACATGAAGGCAGCGGGAATGCCTTTGGCTGACTTCCCATACTTGTCATGCAATGAGAAAAACACGGAGCGATCTGCAATGCTTTGAACTGAGAAGCGCTCGATGAATGGGAGTATGTCGCCGACGAGGCTCGTAAGGAGCCTCTTCTGACCCCGAACCTTAAGGATACTTTGCAGGACCAATGCGAGATTCGAACCGTCTTCCTCGAGTTGTTGTCGACCGGTAATTTGAACCGACTGTTTTGGAAGCTTTGGATCGAAGTCAAAAACTGAAACGTCTGAAAATCCACCTTTGAAATAGAAGTAGCGCACAAATTCATTCCAGGTAAGAACCGTGGGACTCGGCCTCCGCGACAAGAAGTACATGAAATCGGGGCGCTCGCCGCGAAGGAGATCCAGACCATTCTCATCTGTCACATCCATTTGAAGCCTTCTATCGATCCTTTCCAGGCGAAGTTGGCCGCGTCCCCTGAAGTCGCTACTTTCAACTAGCTCAGACCGTCGACCACGTTCAACGTACTGGGTAAAGGAAACTGGAATGGTGATTTCTTCCGTTTGAATCTTGAACGTACTTGCGCGCTTTCTGAACGCAATCTCGAAATGCAGGGTTGCCTCGTCCCCTGCGACAGTCATGTATTCATTAGGCCGAGTCTTTGCAATCGGGATGAGTGGAGTCATCAACTCGCTCATCGACAGGCGGGCCGTGACTGAGAGCGGTTGAGCAGCACCGATTTCAGCGTTCCGTAGGTACTCCACACCACCTTGCATCGAAACTGCGTCAGACAAACCATGTCGCTCGACGTCGCGAAGGAATCTGATGGCGTCAATGAAATTTGATTTTCCTGCTGCATTTGCGCCAACAAGTACGTTAAACCTGCCAAGCGACACCTCAGCAGACTGAAAGCTGCGGAAATTCTCTATTGACAGACTGTCCAACACGACCTGAGACCACCTATTGCCGGCTGTCATGACTCTAAATGAAGGAACGGCAGTGGAACAAGGCACAATTTGCGGCCATCTGGCGAACCTCAACATCAACATGCGTCGTAACCGTCCTGACGGACTTTCAAGCGTGATGGAGAGCGACGCAAGGACGATTACGTTTTGCTCCCGAAATTGGCCGTCCCAACTACTCAGCAGTCTCCGGGTCTTCTCCCGTTCTCCCGACGCCAGTTGTAGTCATCATCCAGCGTTGCTCGCGACAAATGGGACTGCTGCGCTCCTCTGCGGGATAACAGCCCAAAAATGTGAGTCGGTTGACGTACCCCTTCGATCCGACTAGGAATGCCTTGGACACGGACGATCTTGCGATCGGGAGACTCTTATGAGGTCATCGAGGGCATGAGGAAAGTGCTCATTGTCGTTGGAGTTGTGGCTGTCCTAACGGTCGTAAGTGCATCCGCTTTCGTGTTTGGGATGCGTTCTCAAAGTTCAATCCCAGCCAAGAGTGTGTTCGAGATCACAGCGGGCAATTGGACATCCCGTGGCATCCCGGTGAAGGTCTGTAGCTCAAGTTATGGAATCCCTCAGACTCCGAAGAAGGGTGCTCAGAGTCAAGCGATCTCCGGACTATCGCGCTCGGCAAGTGAACTCGCGCTCTACGTTGACTCAGCACGAACTCTAAGGCCAGTTCTAGGCCCCGCTTCGTGGAAGTGCTCCGTTTCGGAGGGAGCCGACGGTACTGCCATCCTCGCGATTTATCCAAAGGGCGTCTTGAATCCCAGCGGCACACTCAATGGGACAGAAGAAACGGTGGGTGTCGAGGCAGAGGTGATTCCCGCATGTCAGGGTTGCATCGCCGATTTGGTGTGCCCCGTGTTCCTAAATGCAGAATCTCAACTTGGCTACCAAGGGATACTTTGCCCCTCCTACCTTCCTCCCTCCGAATCTGAGCGATTCATTGAAGGCAATGCGCAGAGCGACTACGGAATAGCGCTTCTAAACGACCCGCCAGGCGAACCCGGCACTGTTGCACTATCTGGTGGTGATTATCCCGCGTTAGGTGCGTTGATCTTCTCCGGAGGATACGGATCACATGATGCATCAAGCATTGGCTGCGTTTTGCCTCAGGAGTACAGGAGCATCTGCAGAGAGGTTGTTAAGTACTTCGTCAAGACCCACTCGTAGTTAATCCGTTGCACGACGCGTCAGTCGATCGTTGGACCCTTTTGAGTGTTGATGACGGGGCGGGCGCCCCTTTGAACGACTCTTCTCCGCACCCCCACTGATCCAAGCGGACCGCCGTAGATCCCTTGACACTGGCGGTTACGAAGTTTCGCCTCGGCGGTGCTCCAATTGAACTCTCTCCCAACTGGCACGTGCTCTACCTCTCGTCCTGATCAACAGTCGCCCATCGGCGCCGCAGCGGGCAGGCAACTGGGGGGCAATCTTCCACCACAGGGGCACCGCGCTGTGTCGATGCCAACCAATAAGCTGCCACGACTTACATGCGACTGAGAATCTCGTCTCGCTTCAACTCAAACTGTTCCGAAGTGATGAGGCCCTCACTTCTTAGTTGCGCCAGTTCGCGAATTCGGTCGGCTAACTCGGACGTTGACGGTACGGCAGCGAGGTGTGAGACTCTTGTAAACACGTCGAAGTCATCAACGAGCGGGACGCCTGCTAGCAGCAGAACCGGTGAGATTCTGGCCTTAACTTGCTGTTCGCTCAGCTTGTCAAGTTCAAAGAACGCATGAGCGCCGTCGTTCCGCTGGGCTGTGATAACAGATTGGTTCTTAGAACCTTTCGCAGCCAACGCCCCTAGGACGCCGAATGCGAGTGCTGCGCCAATCCTCCGTTTGGCTACTTGCCCTCCCTCAACGACAACACCCTTGCACTCACAGAATTGCACGATCTCCTGCGTTGAGATGCTCATGCCCACTTGCTTGATTACTAACTCGCCTGAGACCTCTGCCGGGTATTCGGGTATACCTCCGAGATAGCGAGCTCTTTGGAGCGATACCGATTCGCCCGGCGAGGGCTTGCCAGTGTCGACATCGCGCGTCACATATTCGCTACTGACCAAGATGGGGATCCGCGCTTCGCAGATACCGCACCACTTGTGATTGTCGGGATTGGGGTGACCGTTCCGGCATTGTGACTCCCGAATATAGGGAACCGTCACCCCGCATGCGAAGCATTGGTTCGACTTGTCAAGCACATCGTGCCCGTTCCTGCATCGCTTCATCACTAACCTCCTCCATCAACAGCGTCTGCAATGTCGGGCGCACGGCATACCTCTTCAGAGGGTTGAAGATGCAACTCAATCCACGGGCACTCTCCAGTAAGGGGCTTTGGACCTGCTTCTGCGGTGAGATCTAGCCGCTCGTCTAGCCATATCAGCAGACTCTCCCACATCTCGTCGGACGCGCCGGGATGCGTTACCTCATGTAACCAGGGAATGTGGACATGTACGCACACAAGTGGACCCTCGAGATCCAATCCCAAGGTGCCGGGATCGAGACCCGGGCGGCCCACCGATACCGGGACCCACGAACCCTCCGCGTGGCCTCACGAGCCCAGCGCGACGCGAACCGTCGCCACACTCTCGGGACGTATCGACCACCACGTCCAACGGCCCCGTCGCTCGGCGACGATGAGCCCGGCCTCGGCCAAGACCTTGGTGTGGTGCGAGATGGTCGGCTGGCTCTTCCCCAAGGGCGCCTCGAGGTCGCACGAGCACGCGGCGCCGCGCTCGTCAAGGATCGAGAGCAGCCGGAGTCGCACGGGGTCAGCCAGTGCGCCGAGGACACGAGCGAGACGCGCGGCCTCGGCCTCGCCCAACGGCGCTGCCTCGACAGTCGGCTCGCACCGCGCGCCATCGCTCTCCCACGGCCAGGAGCCTCCCGGCCCCCTCGCTGCGCCAACCTCGATTCGCAACCTATCGACCTCCATCGATGCAATAATAAGGATTGATGGCAATAAATCTATCGCCGAGGAGGCGCCGTGGCGGTCGATGACACCCGGCCACGGCCCACCGCGGCCGTCACCGACGCGGTGTCCCGCGCCGAGGTCGTCGGGCCCCCCGACGGGGTCGGCGCGGTGGTGGGACGACTCTCGCTCCTCGACCGGTTCCTCCCGGTCTGGATCGTGGCCGCCATGGCTACCGGGGTCCTACTCGGGCGTGCCGTTCCTAGCCTAAACACGCACCTGAACGCCGTCCAGGTCACCCAGGGCACGTCACTTCCCATCTTCGTGGGCCTGCTCGTGATGATGTACCCGGTGCTCGCCAAGGTCCGCTACGGCGAGCTCCAGACGGTCACCTCCGACCGCAGGATGCTCGTCTCCTCACTCGTCTTGAACTGGGTCGTCGGCCCGGCGGTGATGTTCGCGCTCGCCTGGTCCCTCCTCCCGGACCAGCCGACATACCGCACGGGGCTCATCATCGTGGGCCTCGCCCGCTGCATCGCCATGGTGCTCATCTGGAATGACCTGTCGTGCGGCGACCGGGAGGCGGCGGCCGTCCTCGTCGCGCTCAACTCGCTCTTCCAGATCGTCGCCTTCGCCCTGCTCGGCTACTTCTACCTCCGGGTCCTCCCGCACTGGCTCGGCCTCTCGAGCGTGGGCGTGCACTTCTCCATGGGCCGGATCGCCGCGACCGTCGCGATCTTCCTCGGCATCCCCCTCGTCGCCGGCTATCTCACGCGGCGCCTCGGGGAGCGAGCCCGCGGGCGGGCGTGGTACGAGGAGCGGTTCCTCCCGCGGATCTCCCCGCTCGCCCTCGTCGGGCTGCTCTACACCATCGTCGTCCTCTTCGCCCTCCAGGGCCACACGATCAGCGCCCACCCCGGCGACGTGGCGCGCATCGCGCTGCCCCTCCTCGGGTACTTCGCCGTCATGTGGACCGGCGCGTTCGCGTGGGGCCGGGCCCTCGGGCTGCCCTACGAGCGCACCGCCACGCTCGCCTTCACCGCCGCGGGCAACAACTTCGAGTTGGCGATCGCGGTGTGCATCGGGGTGTTCGGGGTCACCTCCGGACAGGCCCTGGCCGGCGTCGTCGGGCCCCTCATCGAGGTCCCGGTCCTCGTCGGCCTGGTCTACGTCTCCCTATGGGCCCGCCGCTTCTTCCCCACCACCGGACGTTCCGCCCAAGGAGGCTCGCGTGCACCTGCTCGCCGTCGGCGGTAGCGACGCCGGCATCTCGGCCGCGCTGCGCGCCCGGGAGCTCGACCCCTCGGTCGAGGTCTCGGTGGTGCTCGCCGACGAGTACCCGAACTTCTCGATCTGTGGCATCCCCTACCTCGTCTCGGGCGAGGTCGTCGACTGGCGCCACCTCGCCCACCGCCGTCGCGAGGAGTTCGAGGCGCTCGGGATTGCGCTCCTCACGAGCACGACGGCGCGCTCGATCGACGTCGCGGGCCACCGGGTCCTCGCGACGGACGCCCACGGCGAGCGGGTCCTCCCCTACGACCGGCTGGTCGTCGCCACCGGGGCCGTCGCGCTGCGCCCCCCGATCGACGGGCTCGAGCGACTGGGCGCCCGCGACGGCGTCCACCTCGTGCACACGATGGACGACGCCCTCGGGGTCCTCGCGACTCTCGAGGGCCGCGCCCCCGAGCGCGCCGTCGTCGTCGGGGCCGGCTACATCGGCCTCGAGATGGCAGAGGCCCTCACCGCCCGGGGGGTCGCGGTGAGCCTGCTGGAGGCCCTCCCTGGCGTGCTCGCCACCCTCGACGGCGAGCTGGGCGAGCGCGTCGCCAGCGAACTCGAGCGCCACGGCGTCGAGGTCGTGACCTCGACGACCGCGACGGCCCTCGAGCGTGAGGGCTCGCGGGTCGTGGTGCGGGCCCTGCGCCACGGGTCCGACGGCCCACCCGCCCCCGTCGAGGTCACGGCCGGGCTCGTGCTCGTCGTCACGGGCGTCGCGCCCGACGTCGCCCTGGCGCGCGACGCCGGCGCCACCCTGGGCGCGCGCGGCGCGATCCGGGTGGACCGGAGGATGGCGACGGGGCTGCCCGACGTCTACGCCGCCGGGGACTGCGTGGTGACCCACCACGCGCTGCTGGGCGAGACCTACCTGCCCCTCGGCACGACCGCCCACAAGCAGGGCCGCGTCGCCGGGGAGAACGCCCTGGGGGGCGAGCGGTCCTTCGCGGGCAGCCTCGGCACCCAGGTGGTGCGCGTCTTCGACCTGGTGGCCGCGCGCACCGGCGTGCGCGACGAGGAGGCGCGGGCCGCGGGCTTCGAGCCGGTGACGGTCGCGTCCTCCGCCGACGACCACAAGGCCTACTACCCGGGCGCCACGCCGGTCCACGTCCGGCTCACCGGCGACCGGCCCACCGGGCGCCTGCTCGGGGTCCAGATGGTGGGCGCGGGAACGGGCGCCGTGCACAAGCGCGTCGACACCGCCGCCACCGCCCTCTTCGCGGGACTCGGGGTCGACCAGGTGAGCGACCTCGACCTCGCCTACACCCCGCCCCTGGGGAGCCCGTGGGACGTCCTGCAGGTGGCCGCCCAGCGCTGGCTCGCCGAGCGGTGAGGGCGTCGGCGCCGTCGGCCGTCGGGGCCCCCGGTCGACCCGGTTAGCGTGAGGCGAGGCCCCGGGCGCGCGTTCGCCACGCGGGGTGAAAATCGTTCAGTCCCCCGGGGTCGCGCGGGGACCGGGCGGCGAGTAGAGAGTGGGGTGCCGCCACGACGGCGCGCCAGGAGGAAGAGCCATGCCGTTCACGTCCGTCAACCCCGCCACCGGGGAGGTCGTCGCCGAGTTCGAGGGTCACACGCCCGAGCAGATCGAGGCCGCCGTCGCGCTGTCGGCGCGCACGTTCCGCGCGTGGCGCGAGACCCCCTTCAAGGACCGCGGCGAGCTGATGAACCGGGCCGCCCAGATCCTCGAGGACGAGGTCGACGAGGTCGGGGCGATGCTCACGAGCGAGATGGGCAAGACCCACGCCCAGGCCAAGGGCGAGGTCCTCAAGTGCGCCAAGACGATGCGCTACTACGCCGAGCACGCCGAGTCGATGCTGGCCGAGGAGGTCATCGCCTCGCCGGCGAGCCACAGCGGGGTCCGCTACGAGCCCCTCGGGCCGGTGCTCGCCGTGATGCCCTGGAACTTCGCCCTCTGGCAGGCCGTACGCTTCGCGGCGCCGGCGATCATGGCCGGCAACGTGGGCATCTTGAAGCACGCCTCGAACGTGCCGCGCTCGGCGAAGTTCCTCGAGGAGCTCTTCCACCGCGCCGGCTTCCCCGAGGGTGTCTTCATCACCCTCTTCCTCGGCCACCAGGCCGCCGCCGAGCTCATCGCGGACGACCGCGTCGCGGCCGTGACCCTCACGGGCTCCGAGGCCGCCGGCAAGACCGTGGCGGCCCAGGCCGGGGCCGCGCTGAAGAAGTGCGTGCTCGAGCTCGGGGGATCCGACGCCTTCATCGTCGCGTCCTCGGCCGACATGGCCAAGACCATCCCCATGGCGGTGACCGCGCGCATCCAGAACAACGGCCAGAGTTGCATCGCCTCGAAGCGCTTCATCGTCGTGCGAGAGCGCGCCGAGGAGTTCATCGAGGGCTTCACCACGGCGATGGGCGAGGTCGTCGTGGGCGACCCGATGGACCCGGCGACCGGGATGGGGCCGCTCGTGAGCCAGGCCCAGCGCGAGGAGCTCGACGCCCAGGTCCGCGAGTCGGTCGCCAAGGGCGCCGTCGTGCGCACCGGGGGCACGGCCCTCGACGGCCCGGGCTACTACTACGCCCCGACGGTGCTCACCGACGTGCCGGGCGACTCGCGCGCCGGGTGCGAGGAGCTCTTCGGGCCGGTGGCCGTCGTCGAGGTCGTCGAGGACCTCGACGAGGCGATCCGGGTGGCCAACTCGACCCCCTGGGGGCTCGGCGGCTCGATCTGGGCCACCGACCCCGCCGAGATCGAGCGGGCGATCGCCGGGGTCGAGGCCGGGATGGTCTTCGCCAACGCCATCGTCGCCTCGACGCCCGAGCTGCCCTTCGGCGGGATCAAGCGCTCGGGGTACGGCCGCGAGCTCTCGGTGCTCGGGATCCGCGAGTTCACGAACGCGAAGACCTTCTACATCGCCTAGGCCCCCGTCGCACTGGCCGGGGGGACACCACGGTCGACGGGCCGCGACCACCTCCTCTAGTCTTCACCTCACACCTCGACGGTGACGGGGGGCACGTGGCGGACTCAGGCGAGGGCGGGGCCACCGGGCGCGGCGACGTCCTCCAGGACGGGCTGGGCTTCTACGCGCTCGTCTTCACCGACATCGTGCGCTCGACCGAGCAGCGCCGGCGCCTGGGCGACACCCGTGCCGACGCCCTCCACGGCGAGGTCGACGGACTGACCCGGCGGACCGTCGCGCGCTTCCACGGCGTCGTCGTGAAGGGGCTCGGCGACGGCATCCTCGCCGCCTTCCGAGCCCCGAGCGAGGCGGTCGAGGCCGCCGTCGAGCTCCAGCACCGCCTGCGGCGCCGCAACGTCGCCGCGGAGGAGCCCGTCGAGATCCGCATCGGCCTCACGGTCGGCGAGGTCGACGTCACTGACGGCGACGTCCTCGGCTACCCGGTGAACGAGGCCTCGCGCCTCTGCGACGCGGCGGAGGCCAACGGCGTGCTCGTCAGCGAGCTCGCCCTGGCCCTCTCGCGGCGCGCGGAGGTGGTCGCGGGCGAACCGGTCGAGGTCGTGGTCACGGCGTCGGCCGCGCCGGCGGTCGCCCGACCACTCCTCATCGGCTCGTCGATGCGGACCCTGGTCGGGCCGCCCGAGGCACTGGCGCGCGCCGACCGGTCCGAGGAGTTCGTCGGGCGAGGCGGCGAGCTCGCCCGCCTGCGCGCGGCGTGGGCGCACGCCCTCGGGGGCCACGGCGAGGTCGCGGTCGTCACCGGCGAGCCGGGCGCGGGCAAGACGACGCTGCTCGCGCGCCTCGCACTCGAGGCGGCGGACCAGGGCGCGATCGTCCTCTACGGGCGCTGCGACGAGCGCGTCGCCTCCCCGTACGAGCCCTTCGTCGAGGCCCTCGGCCACTTCGTCGACCACTGCCCCGGTGAGGAGCTCGCCGAGCTCCTCGGCCCGGTCGCCGGAGAGCTGGGCCGAATGCTCCCCGGCCTCGCCCGCCGGCTCGGGGCGGGGGTCGAGGCGCCGCTCGCCGACCCCGAGTCGGCCCGCTGGCGCCTCGTCGAGGCCGCCCGCGTGGGGCTGGGGGCGCTCAGCGAGCGCGACCCGGTCCTCCTCGTCGTCGACGACCTGCACTGGGCCGACAGCGCCAGCCTCGACCTCCTCGACCGCGTGATGCGCGAGACCCCCTCGGCGCGACTGCTGGTCGTGCTCGCCCTACGGCCGTGGGACCCCCGGACCAACCCCGAGGTGGCCCGCGTCCTCGCCGACCGCCACCGCTACGGCGTCGGCGACGTCGAGGTCGCCCTCGGGGGGCTCGCCCCCGAGGAGGTGTCGGACCTCGTGGCGCGGGTGACCCGGCGCAACGACCTCGACGCGGCCCGCGTGGAGCAGCTGTGGACCATCACGGGCGGCCACCCCCTCTTCGTCACCCAGGTGTTGCGGGCCCGCCAGGCCGACGAGGTCATCCCGGCCCAGCTCCCCCGGGGCCTCACCGAGGTCCTCGAGCGCCAACTCGCGCGACTCGGGCCCGTGACCCGCGCCGCGCTCGACGTGGCGGCCCTGGCCGGCCTGCGCTTCGAGATCGCCCTCGTCGGCGAGGTGCTCGGGACCGGCCGGGCGGGGGCCGTCGACGCCTTCGACGAGGCGACGCGGGCGGGCATCGTGCGCGTCCTGAGTGGCGTGCCGTTGCGCTACGAGTTCACCCACGCCCTCGTGCGCGACGTCCTCGAGGGCGAGGTCGGCGAGGCGAGGCGTCGCTCGCTGCACGCCGAGATCGCGAACGGCCTCGGCGCGCTGGGCGGGCTCGACGACGAGGAGCGGGCTCGCCGACAGGCCTACCACTGGAGCGAAGCCGGTGAGTTCGGCGACCCGGCCCGCGGGGTGCGCGCGGCGTGCGTCGCGATCGCCGCGTCGTTGCGCTCGCTCTCGCTCGCCGGGGCCTTCGAGATGCTCGAGCGCGCCGAGGGACTGGCCGCACTGACGCCCGCCGGGAACCGCGACGCCGAGCTCGCGGTCCTGCGCGCCGAGGCCACCAGCCTCGCCGCGTCGCCGGAGGCGGCCGCCGCCCAGGCGGCGGCCGTCGCCGCCGCGCGGGCGGCGGGCGACCCGCGTCTCCTCAGCCGCGCCGCGCTCGCCCACTCGCGCGGCTACTTCACCGCCTGGGGGAGACGCGACGCCGGACGCGTCGAGGCGCTCGAGGCCGCGCTCGGCGCGTGCCCCATAGAGGACGGCGCGACCCGCGCGCTCCTGCTCGCGCGCCTCGCGAACGAGCTCAGCTTCGGGGACGTGGAGCGCCGCCGCTACGGCCTCGCCGATGAGGCGCTCGCGCTCGCGCGCGCTAGTGGCGACGCCGCGGTGCTCGCCCGCGTCCTGGTCCACCGCCAGTACGTCTTCGGCGGGCCCGAGCACCTCGACCGGCGTCTGCGTGAGGGCGTCGAGCTCGAGCGCCTGGCGCGAGAGAGCGGGGACCGTCTCCTCGAGCTGCACGCGGCCCGGCTGCTCTGTGCGGCCCACACCGAGCGGGCCGACGCCGCCGAGCTCGACCGCTACGTCGAGCGCGTCGCCCAGCTCAACGACGCGGTCGACCTAGCGAGTGTGCGCTGGGAGCTCGCCTCGGTGCGCGCGAGCCGGGCGCTGCTGGCCGGGCGCCTCGACGACGCCGCCGGGCTCATCAAGGAGGCCTACAAGCTCGGCTCGGCGGCCGGCCAGATCGACGCGTACATCTTCTCCGGCTCCCAGCTGATGTACCTGAACTACCTGCGCGGGCGCCTCCCCGAGGTGATGGACGGGTTCCTCACCGCCCTGCCGGCCGAGGTCGCCGACTACCTCGGGCCGTGGGTGGTGCGCCAGCTCCTGCTCGCCGGTCGCGTTGACGAGGCCCGGGCGCGGTGGTCGACCTCGTCCCCGGCGACCCTCGAGAACCAACTCGACGTCGGGGTGAACGCGGGCCTGGTGCTCGTCTCGTGGGCCCACATGGCCTGGGCCCTCGGCGCGCGGCCCGAGGAGCTCGCGATCCTGCGCGCCCGTCTCGAGCCCCTCGCCGACCAGCTGTTCCAGCAGCTCGCGCCCGAGCCCCCGGGCCACCACTTCCTCGCGCTGCTCTGTGACGCGGCGGGCGAGGACGGCCCGTGCGACGAGCACTTCGCCGCCGCGACCGAGATCGCCCGCCGCGCCGGCGCGCCGACCCTGGAGGCGCTCACCGGCGTCGCCTGGGCCCGCATCCTCACGCGCCGCGGCGAGGTCGCCCGCGCCCGCGCACTGGCCCGGGCCGCCGGCGAGCTCGCGCGCGCCAGCGGCGCCCACCAGGTCGACCGCGACGCCGACGCGATCCTCGAGGAGGTCGGATGAACCGAGCCACCACCGCCCAGCACGTCGCGGACGTGGTGGCGATACCCGACCGGGTCCTGCGCAACTACTGGGTGACCCAGACCTACGCCGACCTGTCCCGGGCGCTCGCCGGGCGGCTCGCGCCCGACACCGTGAACTGGTGCACCTTCGGCTGCTGGGCGTCGGCGACGGTCGGGGCCAGCATGCGCGGTGAGGCGATGCCCGCGTGGCTGGCGGGCCGGGTCCGCCTGCCCGACGGGCTGATGGGCGCCGTCGCGGCGACGACCCACCACCACGGCTGGCGCGAGGTCGCCCACCTCGTGGGCGAGTGGCGCCCCGACCACGTCATCGACGTGGTGAGGGACCTGCTCGGCGAGATGGCCATCAACCTGTCGAACGGCAACACCGAGGTCTTCGCCGAGATCGCCCCACCCGCGGCGGTCCTCCTCGCCTCCGACGCCCCCTCACCTGAGGCGCGCGCGGCGGTGCTCGCCGCCTGCGACGGCGCGCCGGAGCTCGACGGGGAGAACTGGCTGGCCGTGGGCTACGGCCACTGGCTCGACGCCCTCGACGAGCCCGATCCGACCCGTCGCAGCCAGCTGGTCCTCGCCGGGTCGCTGCGCCTCGGGGGCCACGAGCAGAACCACCTCCAGTCGGCCATCGCCGGAGCGATGGACATGGGCGTCGACGAGGCGACGGCCCGCCTGCGCGCTCGCCTCGGGCGCGACGACCCGGCCGTGGCGGACGCCGGCGACGCCCTGGACCGCGCCCTCGAGCCCGTCGCGCGCGCCCTGGGCGACGCCTGGGGCACCGTCATGACCGACGCCTACGGCGTCTGGCAGAGCCCGGAGGGCACGTGGCGCCTCGACCGCGACGTCCCGCCACCCCCGTCGGGCTCATTCGTCCCGGACGACGTCGCCACCGCGGTCGTCGCCGACCTCGCCCAGCTGCGCGCGCGATTCGACCGGGCCAACGGCGACGGCCGCGGGAGCGCCGCGCGCGACTGGGAGAGCTTCGACGAGCGCATGAACTTCATCACCAACCTCTTCGTCTCGCGCCACCACTCCCTCGACCTGCTCGCCGAGCCCTTCGACGACGCCACGCGCGCCGACCTCGAGGCCGGCTCGGTCCCCCGGGGGCCAGGGTGAGCGGGGTCGGGGGCTCCGACCGATTCACCCCCGAGTTCCTCGAGTCGCTGCGCGCGGTCGGCGACCCCCCGGCCGACGAGGCGGTCGCCCGGTTCTTCCGCTCGGCCGACGCCGAAGGGCCCGCGCTCTACGCCCGGCTGGGGACCACCCGCGAGCAGGAAATGGACGACGCCTCGTTCCCGGGCGTCGGGGCCTTCGTGCGCGAGCGCCCACGCTGGCCCGACTGGGCCGAGGCCACGACCGTGCGCGCGGGTCAGGAGGTGTTCGGGCGCTACGGGATGCAGCTCTCGCTGGGGCTCTTCCTCGCGTCGCTGCCCGCGACCTACCTCTGCGCCAAGGGGACCGTACCCCTCGTGCGTACCGCACGGCTGGTGAGCCACCCTCGTCGGCGGATCCTCGAGACCGGGCAGATGATCATCGAGGCGATGTCCCCGGGCGCCCTCGAACCGGGTGGACGCGGCGAGCGCGCCGTGCGCCACGTGCGCCTGATGCACGCCGCCGTCCGCTACGGGCTGACCCACCCGGGCGCGCTCGGCGCGCTCGGCGGGCAGGAGGGTGAGCCGTGGGACGGCGCGCTCGGGGTGCCGCTCAACCAGGAGGACCTGCTGGGGACCCTCCTCGCCTTCAGCGCCCTCGGCCTGGACGCCCTGGGGCGCCTCGGAGTCGACCTCGACGAGCGAGAGGCGGAGGCCTACGTGCACGCGTGGAACGTGGTGGGCGTGCAGATCGGCGTGCGCGAGGACCTATTGCCCCTCTCGGTCCCCGACGCCCAACGCGTCGCCACGGCGATCCTCGACGACCAACGTGCGACGAGTGACGGCGGGCGCGAGCTCATGGCGAGCACGATCACCGCGATGCACGAGCTCTTCGGGCTGCCCCTGCTGCGCGGGCTCCCCGAGAGTGGCGTGCGCTACTTCCTCGGCGACGCCGACGCCGACCTGCTCGGCGTCGCCCCGGCCAACTGGACGCGTCTCCTCTTCCACGCGATGCGCCGACTCGACGCCCCGCTGGAGCGCCTGCTGACCCGCCTGCCGGGCCAGCACCGTCTCTCGGCCCTGCTCGGGCGCCGCGTGGTCGCGGGGCTCGAAGGGGTCGAGCGCGGTCCCGGCCGGCCCCGCTTCGAGATAAGCGAGGAGCTGCGCGACGCCTGGGGCGTGCGCACGCCCTAGCCTCGGTCGTGCCCGACGCGGCGTGACGCCTCCGGTCCGGACCCGTCGACGGGACGTCTGTCCCTACCCGGAGGGGGTATGAGGCCGCAACCATGGAGCAGTCGACGAGGGGGCCGGTGCGTGCGAGTGGAACGTGGCGTCGCGGGGCCCCGGAGGCTGCTCGACCACGGGCGTGGTGGCGAACGCCGCCGGGGCCGGGGAGCCTTCGGGCCGGTCCCGACGGCTGCGAGCCCGCCCAGGGCGTCCGAGGCACCACGCCTCGGGGGCGTGCGCGGCGCTCACCGTCCCGCGCCGCGGGGTAGGATACCCCTGTGGGGTATTAACCGAGGAGGCCGGTGATGGCGACGCCCGGGTACGTGGAGGAGAAGGGCGCGGTGCTGAGGCGGCTCGGCCGGATCGAGGGCCAGGTCCGCGGGATCAGCCGGATGGTCGAGGAGGACCGCTACTGCATCGACGTCCTCGCCCAGATATCGGCCGCCACCCGAGCCCTGCAGGCCGTCGCGCTCGAGCTGCTCGACGAGCACCTCGCCCACTGCGTGGTCAACGCCGTGCGCGAGGGCGGCGACGAGCAGTCCGAGAAGCTACGCGAGGCGAGCGAGGCCATCGCCCGGCTGGTGCGCTCGTGATCGCCGTCACCGTCGCGACCGTTCTGGTCGACCTCGGTCGGGGACTGCGCGAGGGGCTCTTCATGTTCTGGGAGACCCTCTGGGCCCTCGCGCTGGGCTTCATGCTCTCGGGCGCGGTGCAGGCCTTCGTCTCGAAGGACCAGATGCGTCGCCGCCTCGGGGGCCACGGGCCCGCGAGCGTCGCGCGCGCCTCGGGCTACGGGATGGTCTCGTCGAGCTGCTCCTACGCGGCCTCGGCGATGACGAAGTCGCTCGTCACCAAGGGGGCCGACTTCACCAGCGCGATGGTCTTCATGTTCGCCTCGACCAACCTCGTCGTGGAGCTCGGCGTGGTGATGCTCGTCCTGCTGGGATGGCAGTTCATGGCCGCCGAGTTCATCGGCGGGCCCCTCATGATCGCCCTTCTCGCGCTGGTGGGCGGCACCGCCTTCTCCGCGGGGTTGGTCGCCGCCGCTCGCCGGCGCGCGCAGTCCCAGAGCGCCGCGGCCCACGAGCGGGTGACCCACGACCACGAGTCGCACGGCCACGCACCGACCTGCGCCGAGCACGCCCACGACGAGAGCGACCTGGACGCGTCCGTGCCCGTCTCGAGCCCGCGCACCCTCGCCGGCTGGTCCGACGCGGCGAGCTACGCCCTCGCCGACGCGACCATGCTGCGCAAGGAGCTCGCCATCGGCTACGTGGTCGCGGGACTGCTGGCCGTACTCGTGCCCCACGACGTCTGGAGCACCCTGTTCATCAGCGGCCACGGCTTCTGGTCGTCGCTCGAGAACGCCTTCGTGGGCCCGCTCATCGCGGTCGTCAGCTGGGTGTGCTCGATCGGCAACGTCCCGCTGGCGGCGGCGCTGTGGTCCGGCGGGATCTCCTTCGGAGGCGTGATCGCCTTCATCTTCGCCGATCTGATCTCGATGCCGCTGCTGATCATCTACCGCAAGTTCTACGGCACGCGGGTCATGGTGAGGATGCTCCTCGTCTTCTACGCCGTCATGGCCGTGGCGGGACTCCTCACCGAGGGGATCTTCACCGCACTGCACCTCACCCCGGCACGCACCGTGTTCGCCGTGAAGGCCGCCCACTTCTCGTGGAACTACACGACGTTCCTCAACCTCGTGTTCCTCGTCGTCGCGCTCGGCGCGTGGTGGCTCGCGCGCAGTCGCGCCCGCCTGGGCGGCGGGGCGGGCTACGCCATCGACCCCGTCTGCTCCATGCAGGTGCGCACGGCCGACGCCCCCGCGACCTCCCGCCACGGCGGCACGACCTACTACTTCTGCTCGGACCGGTGTCGGGAGCGCTTCGACGCCGACCCCGGGCGCTTCGTCACCAAGGGCCCGCGTCCCGACTCCCCCGCCGAGGGCGCCGTCGACCCGGTCTGCGGGATGAGCGTCGACCCGGCGAGCGCCGCCGCCCATCGCACCCACCAGGGAACCGACTACTGGTTCTGCGCCCCGGGGTGCGCCGAGCGCTTCGACGCCGAGCCCGAACGCTTCGTCGGGTCCGGCGCGAGCTTCGAGCCCATGGCGTCCCAGCCGGTGACGCTCACCCTCGCGCCCGCGGCCCGGCGCACGGCGGTCGACCCGGTCTGCGGGATGAGCGTCGACCCGGCGAGCGCCGCCGCCCATCGCACCCACCAGGGAACCGACTACTGGTTCTGCGCCCCGGGGTGCGCCGAGCGCTTCGACGCCGAGCACCCGCCGGAGGACTGACCACCGGCGAGGGCCTCACCCGCTCAGGTGAGGCCCTCGGGCATGTCGAGCGCGACCGCCTCGGCGCGCACGGTCACGACGCCACCGACCTCCACCCACGAGCGCACCTGGACCTTGCGCCCAGCGATCGAGTCCACCACACCGCGCGCCTCGAGCTCGGGGCCGAGCGGCGTGGGCCGCTCGTAGCGGACGGTGAGGGTGCCCGTGACGCACCGGTGGAACGGCGCGGTATCGAGGTCCATCTCGCGCCCCTCGGCCCGGTAGAGCCCCGAGGCCGCGACGGCCATGGAGTGGCAGTCGAGGATCGAGGCCAGAAGACCGCCGTAGACGAAGCCCGGGAAGCTGGTCGCGAAGGGGCTCGGGGTGAAGCGGGTCACCGCCACGTCGCCCTCCCAGCGCGTGCGGAGGCGGTAGCCGTGCTCATTCAGCCGCCCGCAGCCGTAGCAGTGGGCGAGGTGATCGGGGTAGAAGTCCTGGATCACGGGACCCGCGTCGCTCGCCACCGCCCGATGGTAGGCCGTGGCCCGCCACGCGGTCGTGGCTTTCGTCCCTGGTGGGTCCGCCCGGCGGGCCGCGAGACTGCCTAGGGGCACGACCAGAGGTGCGCCATGGAACAAGACATCCGGCTCGGGCGCATCGCGGGGATACCGGTCGGGGTGAATTGGAGCGTCCTGTTCATCGTGGCGCTCGTGGCGTGGGAGCTCTCCGGCCTGATCCTGCCCTCGTACGTCGCCGGCCGCTCGACGGCCGAGTACTGGGTGGTGGGCTCCGTCGCGACGGTCCTGTTCTTCGTGAGCCTGCTCGCGCACGAGGCCTCGCACGCCGTCGTCGCCAAGCGGGAGGGCGTCGGGGTGCGGCGGATCACGCTGTGGCTCTTCGGCGGGGTCTCGGAGCTCGAGGGCGAGGCCCTCAGCCCCGGCGCGGACTTCCGGATCGCGGTGGTGGGCCCGCTCACCTCCTTCGTCCTCGCCGGGGTCTTCTGGCTGGTCGCCGTCGCCCTCCAGCCGAGGACCGGCACGACGGTGGTCGCGGCCGCGGCCGGGTGGCTGGGGTGGACCAACCTCCTGCTCGGCGCGTTCAACCTGCTCCCCGGCGCGCCCCTCGACGGCGGGCGCGTCCTGCGCGCCGCCCTCTGGCGCCGACGGGGTGACCGGTCGTCGGCGGCCGCGAGCGCGTCGCGCGGCGGGATGGCCCTCGGCTACGGGCTCATCGTGCTCGGCGTGCTGGAGTTCATCGCCGGCTACCTCACCGGCCTGTGGTTCGTCTTCTTGGGCCTGTTCCTGCTGCAGGCCGCGCGGGCCGAGGGCGGCCAGGAGGCGTTGCGCGCGGCGGTCACCGCGGTCACGGTGCGCGAGGTGATGACCCCCGACCCGGTGACCTTCGCGCCCACGCTGAGCGTGGCGGACCTGCTCGAGACCCAGCTCCACCGCTACCGCTTCAACACCTTCCCCTTGACGACCCCCGACGGTGAGCTCCGCGGGCTCGCGACGATGAGGCGGGTGGCCCGGGTCCCCCCGGGCGAGCGCGCCCGCACGCGGCTCATCGACGTCGCCTGCCCCATGGACGCCGTCCCCGTCGCGGCCCCCGGCGACCCGGTCGCGGACCTGCTCGCGCGCATGGGGGCCTCGCCGGACGGCCGGGGTCTCGTCCTGTCCGACGGGCGCCTCGTGGGGGTCGTCTCGCCGAGCGACGTGGCGCGCTTCGTCCAGCTGCGCCTGCTGCGCGAGCCCGCGGGCGTGCGCTAAGTCCGGGACTTTCGCCCCCGGCGGGCTCGCGGGCTCACCGTCGACACTGGGCTCGGACAAGGAGGTCGGCCATGGCGCGCAGCGATCGAGGGGGGTGGGGTCCCGGGGGCGCCGGCGGGGGATGGTTCCTCGGCTTCATCGGCGCCCTGGTGTACTACCTGCACACGCACTCGGGGACCTTCTGGCTCGTGCTGGTCGCCATCGTGAAGGCGATCTTCTGGCCGGGCTTCCTGGTCTTCCACCTGCTCGGACTGCACTGATGGCCTCCCCCTTCGCGAATGTCCCCCCGGAGCCGGCGGCCGCGGACGTGCGCTACGGGGCCGTCCGGGTCGACGTGGCGCCCCCCACGCTCCCGCGGCGCCGGGCCTCGGTAGCCTTCCGCTGGGTCCTCGCCATCCCCCACCTCATCATCGTGGGCGGCTTCGGCGCGTGGTGGGAGTGGGGCGACCACGCGCAGGGCTCGGGGGCCCTCATGGCCGCGGCCGGGGCCATGGCCTTCGTCTCGTGGTTCGCCCTCGTCTTCGCCGGTGCTCAGCCGCGGGGGCTCTTCGAGTTCAGTGCCTACGCGCTGCGCTGGTGGGTGCGCGTCGCCGCCTTTCTCTCCCTCGCGACCGACGAGTACCCGCCCTTCGGCGACGGGCCCTACGCGGCCGCCTGCGCCGTCGAGGACCCCCCGGCGAGCCGGGACCGGCTGAGCGTGGCGTTGCGCCTCCTGCTCGCCCTGCCCCAGCTCGTCGTGCTGATCGCGGTGGACCTCGCGTGGTTCGTGGTGGCCGTCGTGACCTGGGTGAGCGTCGTGCTCACCGGTCGGGCCCCCGCGGGGGCGGTCGAGTTCAGCGTGGGCGCGCTGCGCTGGACCGCGCGGGTGATCGCCTACCTGCTGCTGCTCACCGACGACTACCCGCCCTTCACCCTCGCGCCGTGAGCACCCCCGGCCCGGCCCCCGCGAGACGCGCGCGCCGGGCCGAGGACGCCCTCGAGCGCCTCCTCGGGTCGGCCCGCTGGGTCGCCGTCGTGCCGGTCGTGGTCCTGCTGGCCTCGACGGTCGTGGCCTTCGTCTACGCCGCCTACGTCGCGGCCCGCACGGCCCACGACGTCATGACCCACGCGCTGCCGGCGGCCCCCAACGTCTCGGACTTCCTCGTCGTCATCGACCTGTTCCTGGTCGGGGCGACGACCCTCATCGCGGCGCTGGGCTTCTACGAGCTCTTCATCAACGCCGGCGACGGACGCGGCCTCGTCCTGCCGCGGTGGCTCGAGATGCGCGACCTCGACGACCTCAAGACTCGCGTGGTCTCGATGGTCGTTCTCGTGGTGGCCGTCACCTTCGTCGAGGTCCTGGTCGGGCTGGGGCGCGCCTCGGAGGTCCTCGAGGTGGGCGTCGGGGCCGGGGCGGTGATCGTGGCCCTCGCCATCTACGTCCGCCTGGGCGACCGCTCACGCCACCCCTAGCGCCCCCACGAGGCGCGGGAGTACCGTGAGGTTCGAGCGAACCGAGGTGCCCATGGATGCCACGTCCCGTCACCCGAAGGCCCGCACGGTCGCCCTCATCGGGCGCACCGGGAGCGGCAAGACCACACTGCTCGACGCGCTCTGCGTCGCCGGCGGCACCCTCGAACGCCCCGGGCGCGTCGAGGAGGGGACGACCCTCGGCGGCAACGATCCCGAGGAGCGCAAGCACGTCGCCTCGCTCAAGATCGCCCTGGCCCCGGTCTGGGTGGGCGAGGACGAGCTGACGCTCCTCGACACGCCCGGCCTCGTGGACTTCCACGGCGAGGCCGAGCGCGCCCTCGACGTCGCCGACGTCGCCCTGCTCGTGGTCAACGCGGCCGACGGGGTCACCTCCGACACCGTCGTGACCTGGGAGCTCGCGCGCGCCGCCGGGGTGCCCGTCGTGGTCTTCGTGAACGCGATGGACGCCGAGCGCGCCGACTTCGAGGCGACGCTCTCGGCCCTCGAGGCCCTCGTGGGCCCCTCCCTCGCCCCCCTCGAGATGCCGATCGGCGCGGGACCCGGCTTCGCCGGCGTGGTCGACCTGCTCGCCGACGAGGCGCTCGTGCACACCCCCGACGGGGTGCGCCACGAGCCGGTGCCCGCAGACCTCGCCGACCTCGAGCAGCGGGTGCGCGCGAGCCTCCTCGAGGCGATCGTCGTGGGCGACGACCAGCTCACCGAGCGCTACCTCGAGGGCGAGCAGCCCTCGATGGACGAGCTCGAGGTCGTGCTCGGCCACCTCATGAGCGAGGGCCGCACCGTGCCCCTCACCATCGGCTCGGCGACCCGCGGGATCGGCGTCGACCGCCTGCTCACGCTGCTCGACGAGATCGCCGAGAGCCGCCCCATCCCGGCCCTGGACAAGGGCGAGCCGGTCACGCTGGCGCGCGACCCCGCCGGCGAGTTGGTGCTGCGCGCGTTCAAGGTCATCGTCGACCCCTACGTCGGACGCATCGTCGTCTTCGAGGTGGTCTCGGGGACCCTGCGCGGCGACGTGACCCTCGTCAACTGCCGGACGCGGTCCGAGGAGCGCCTCCACGGCGCGGGCCACCTGGTCGGCGCGAAGCTCGTCCCGGTGGAGTCGGCCCCCACCGGGGACGTGATCGCCGTGGCGAAGCTGGCGAGCGTCCAGGTCGGCGACTACCTCGCCGCGCGCGGGCGAGAGCTCGCGCCCCGGCCGAGCGTGCCGCTCGCCCCCGCCCTCACGGTCGCGGTCTCCGCCAGCGAGGCCGACATGGAGAAGGTCTCGACGGGTCTGCACCGCCTGGCCGAGGAGGACGCGTCGCTCCGCGTGCGCGCCGACGCGGCCTCGCGGCGCCTGGTCGCCGAGTTCGCCGGCGAGCTGCACCTCCAGGTCACCCTGGAGCGCCTGGCGCGGCGCTTCAACGTCACCGCCACCACCGAGCCCCCCGCGGCCCCGCTCTTCGAGACGATCGTCGGCTCGGCCGAGGCCGAAGGGCGGCTCAAGAAGCAGACCGGCGGCCACGGCCAGTTCGCCGTGGTGAACGTCCGGGTGGAGCCCATCGACCCCTCATCACCCCTCGAGTTCGTCGACGCCGTGGTGGGCGGCGCGGTGCCGCGCCAGTACATCGACGCCGTGCGCCACGGCGTGGAGAGGGCCATGGCCCACGGCGGGCCGAAGGGCTACCCGGTGGTCGGGCTGCGGGTCACGCTCTACGACGGCAAGGCCCACAGCGTCGACTCCTCCGAGCAGGCCTTCGAGACGGCCGGGTCGATGGCGCTGCGCAACGCCCTCGACCAGCGCGGCACCTCGGTCCTCGAGCGGATCATGGCCGTGGAGGTCACCGTCCCCTCGGGCTCGCTCGGTGAGGTGATGACCGACCTGTCGGGTCGCCGGGGCCGCGTCGTGGGCACCGACCAGGACGACGAGGGGCGCGCCGTCGTGCGCGCCCAGGTGCCCGAGGGCGAGCTCGCCCGCTACGGCCTGGAGCTGCGCACCTTGAGCGGCGGGCGGGGCCGCGCCCGGGTCGAGGCGAGCCACCTCGCCCCCGCGCCGGCCTCCGTGCTCACCCGCTGAGGCGCGCCCCGGGGCCCCCGGGCCAGGCGGCGGCGCGCTCGGCGTACCACGCCGCCGACGGCTTGGGCGTGCGCGCGAACGTGCCTCGGTCGACCTCGACCAGTCCGAAGCGCGGGCCGTAGCCGAGGACCCACTCGAAGTTGTCGAGCAGCGACCACTGGAAGTAGCCGCGCACGTCGAGCCCCTCGGCGCGGGCCTCCCCCAGGCTCGCCAGGGCGCCCTCGAGGTAGCGCACGCGCTGGGTGTCGTCGTCGGTGCCGATGCCGTTCTCGGTCACCACGAGGGGCACGCCCGCGCGCGCGGCCCGGCGCAGCGTGTAGCCCACGCTCTCGGGCCAGAAGGGGTAGCCCATCGAGGTCAGCTCGCCCTCACCGCCCCAGACGAGGCCGTTCGCGTCGACGAGGTGCTTGGTGTAGCACTGCACCCCGAGGAAGTCGTCCCCGTCGCGGGTGGCGAGGTACCGGTCCTCCATCTCGGTCCGGTACGCCTCGAGGGTCGCCTCGCCGCCCTCGACGGCCTCGTACTCGGCCATCGAGAGGGTGAGGCCCACGGGGAAGTCGCCCGGCCCCGCGCGCAGCGCGTCGCGCATGGCCTCGTGGCACCGGCGCATCGCCTCGTTGACCGCGACGAAGCGCGCCTGGTCGCTCGCCCCCGGGGGGAAGAGCCCGGCGAGGTACCCCATGGCCGCCACGATGTTCGGCTCGTTGAGGGTGCAGGCCATGGCCAGCTCGTCGCCGAGCACGTCGGCGACGAGCGCGGCGTACTCCCCCAGCCACCCGACGATGCCCGGCGCCTCGAAGCCCCCGGCGTCGGCGACCCACAGGGGCAGGGTGAAGTGGTGCAGCGTCACCACGGGCGCGATCCCCCGGTCCCGACAGCCCTCGACCATGCGCCGGTAGCGATCGAGGGCCGAGCGGTCGACGCGTCCACGCTCGGGCTCGACGCGGGACCACTCGACCGAGAAGCGGTAGGCGTCAAGGCCCATCCCGGCCACGAGGTCGAGGTCCTCCTCCCAGCGGTTCCACGAGTCGCAGGCCGGTCCGCACGGTTCGGCGCAGAAGGAGCCCTCCCTCGTCTCGAAGCGCCACCAGTCGGTGTTCTCGTTGCCGCCCTCGATCTGGTAGGCAGCGGTGGCGGTCCCCCACCAGAAGGTCGCGGGCGCGAAGGGCGACGGGCTCACAGCGGCACGCTAGCCCTAGGCGAGCTCGAGGTCACGCCCCTCGGGCAGCCCGCGCAGCACCCAGAGCACCGGCAAGAGGGGCAGGAACGTCACGAGGGCCGGGACCCGCAGCCCCGTCGCGACGCTCGCCGGCACCACGTCGGAGACGTAGCCGAAGAGGGCGAAGCCCGCGACGGCACCGGTGACGCCCGCGACGGCGATCCACCCGGCCGCGGTGGCCCGGTAGCGGTGGGCGAAGACCTCGGTTGCGAGCGCGGCCATCGACGGGGCGAGGATGCCCCCGGCGCCGACGCCCACGACGTAGCCCGCGACGAAGGCGCCCCGCCCCCCGCTGTACGCGTAGGCCGCTGCGACGGCGGTGAGGACGGTCCCGACGGCCACCGCCGCGCGCCGCCCGAGGGTCGCCGACAGACGGGCACCGGCGAGCAGGCCGAGGAACCCCACGAGGCCGCTCACCACCACGAGGACCGAGACCGAGCGCGGCAACATGCGCAGGACCCCCTCGCCGTAGACGAAGGTGAACCCCCCGGCCGGGCCCGTGGCGACGCCGATGACGAAGGCGACGACCGCGACCCGCACGACCGAGCCCGCCGCCTCGTGGCCGACCTCGCCGAGGTGGGCCATGGGGTGCTCGCCCGGACGGACCCGGGGCTCGGGGAGCCGTCCGGTCCACGGCGCGACGACCGCGAGGGGCACCAGGGCCAGCGCGAAGAGCCAGCGGAAGGAGTCAGGCCCGCGGATCAGCCCGTGCACCAAGGCGGACAAGCCCGAGCCGATCGCCGTGCCCGCCGTCATCACCGCGAGCAGGCGCATCCGGTGGGCCCTGGTCGAGAGCTCGACGGTGACGACCTGCACCAGCGTGGTGGTGGCGCCGAGCAGCGGGCGCGCGACGGCGAAGCAGGCCACGAAGAACCAGTAGGCGGGGCTGAGGGCCGCAAGCGCGGTCACGAGCAGCCCCGCGACGAGTGTTCGGCGCAGGACCGGGGTGCGCCCACGCCGGTCGGCGAGGGAGGCGAGGGGCAGCGCCAGCAGGGACGCGGCCCGCAGCGTCGAGAGCCCCAGCCCGAGCACCGAGCCCGAGAGCCCGACGATGTCCTGGATGGAGTGGCCCGAGACCACGTGGCCGAAGTGACGGGCCACGTCGCCAAGGGCCGTGACCGAGCCGAACGTGGCGAAGCCTGAGGAGAGGGCCACCGCGAAGAGCGTCAACGTGACGGGGTCGGCGATCCGCGCCAGGGTCGCCATCCCTTGGCCCACCCCCTGGTCGCTCCCCACCGGGCACACGCTAGAGGGCGCCCCGCGACCGGCGGCCCCGTCGGCCCTAGCGTGAACCCGTGGATGTGGAGCTCGTCGAAGGGGCCGGGGACTTCCTGGAGCGCACGCGCGAGCACCGCGCGGCCGAGCCGCTGCTCACCAACGTGATCTCGAGCGTGGCGTCCGCCGTCGCCGAGGCTCGACGACGCTACGAGGCCTACTGGTGGTGGCTCGTGCGCGACCGCGGGGACGTCGTGGGCGTCGCCATGCGCACCGCGCCCCACGGCATCCTCCTCGGCCCGATGGGTACCGACGCGGCGGCGGCCCTCGGCGCGGCCGTCGCCACCCACGATCCCGACGTGCCGTGGGTGAACGGCGGCGTCGAGGCGAACGCGGCGTTCCGCGCGACGTACCTCGGGCCCGGCTCGCCGGTGGGACCGCGCCGCACTCGGCCCGGACAGCGGAACCTCGTCTACGAGGTGACCACGCTCGTCACGCCGCACGCCCCCGGACGGGCGCGGCCCGCGCTCACCGCCGACCTCGACCTCGTCACCGACTGGGTCCAGGCCTTCCATCACGAGATCGCTCCGGTGGTCGCCGACACGCCCGAGGTGACGCGCGCGCAGTTCGCCCAGCGCATCGACGAGGGCGACGTCTGGCTGTGGGAGGTCGACGGGGGACCCGTCGCGCTCGCCGGCGTCGTCGGCGTCGATGACGTGGTGAGCCCCATCGCCCGGATCGGACCCGTCTACACCGTCCCTGCGGCCCGCGGTCGGGGCTACGGCGCGGCGGTGACCGACGCTCTCGCGGCGCGCGAGCTCGGCCGCGGCCGGAGAGTGACCCTTTACGCGGACGCCGACTACGCGCCGAGCAACGCGGCGTACCGCAAGATCGGCTTCGTCCCGCGGGCCGAGACCCGGGTCGTCTGGCTCGAGCGCGACTAGGGGACGCGCGCCACGCCGACGGTGAACTGGCTCCAGGGCGCGGGGCCCCGGGCCCGGCCCGACTCGTGCCACTCGACCTCGAGGCCCGCCGCGCGGACGAGCTCGAGGGGCCGACGGGTCAGGTGGCAGCCCCCGGCGAGGCGCACCTCGAGCGGGTCGAGGAGGTGCTGGAGGGCGAGGACGCCCGCTCCCTCGGCTGCGCCGTGCTCGAGGAAGTGGAGCGTCCCCCCGGGGCGCACCACCCGGCGGACCTCGGCGAGGGCCCGCGCGGGATCGGGCACGGTGCAGAGCACGAAGGTCGCGAGCGCGACGTCGCACGAGTCGTCGGCCAGCGCGATCGACTGCGCGTCGCCGCCCGCCACCACCACGCGCGTCGCGCTGCGCGCGAGGCGGGGCGCGGCGAGCGCCAGCGCGCGCGCTGACGGCTCCACGGCGTAGACGACCTCGACCTCGGGCGGGTAGAAGGGCACGTTCGTGCCCGACCCGAAGCCGATCTCGACGACCGAGCCCGCCAGCCCGGCGCAGACCCGCGCGCGCCAGCGCGTGAAGATCCCCGACGCGCAGACGCGGTCGATCACCAGGGGCAGGACCCGGTCCCCGTAGAGGCCCACGATGGCGAACCTACCGCGTCGTCCCCGGGTGCACCACGGCCCTCCCAACCAGGGCCGCCCTATATTGAACCGATAGCCCACGACCCCGTGACCCCCCCGCCCCCGAGACGGTCGTCGGTCGGGCGCGTCGTCGCCGTCGTGGTGGCCGGCGTCGCCCTGTACGTGCTTATGCCGGCCCTCGTGAAGGTGCTCGACTCGTGGCCGCGCCTCTTGCACCTCGAGGTCTGGTGGCTGGCCGCCGGGCTCGCCGGCGAGGTCGCCAGCTTCGTGTGCGCGATGGCGCTGCTGCGCCTGGTGCTACGCACCCCGAGCTGGTTCGCGGTGGTCACCGCGGGCATGGCCGGCAACGCCGTCACCAACACCCTGCCCGGCGGGGACGCCGTGGGGGCGAGCGTCCAGTACCGGATGCTCGCGGGCAGCGGCATCGACACGGTGCAGGCCGCGAGCGGGCTGGCCGTCTCGTCGATCATCGGGGTGAGCGCCCTGTTCGCCCTGCCGGTGTTCGCCCTGCCGGTGATCCTGGGCGGCACCACCGTCAGTCCGGGCCTCGTCCACGCCGGGGAACTGGGGGCCGTCGGCTTCGTCCTGCTCGTGGCCTTCGGGGTCACGGCCCTCAGCACCGACCGGATGCTGCTGACCCTGGGCCACGCCCTGCAGTGGGTCGTCGACCACCTGCCCTCGCGCCTGCGAAGGGCCCGGCACGACCAGCCGATGGGCGAGCGGCTGCTCGCCGAGCGCGACGCCGTGCGCGAGGACCTGGGGCGCAACTGGTGGAAGGCCGTCCTGCTCGTCGCCGGGCGGATCGGCCTCGACTTCTTCAGCCTCATCGCCATGCTCGAGGCCGCCGGGACCCGCCCCCACCCGGCCCTGGTGCTCCTCGCCTACTCCGCGACGGCCGTCCTGGCCCTGCTGCCGCTCACCCCCGGGGGGCTCGGCATCGTAGAGGCCAGCCTCAGCGGCCTGCTCATCCTCGCCGACGTGCCCAGCGCCAACGCGGTCGTCGCCACGCTCGCGTTCCGCATCGGCTCGTACTGGCTCCCGACCGTCGCCGGTGGGGTCTGCTACGTCTTGTACCGGCGCCGCTACGGCGCCCTGCGCGCCAACGGCGCGGCCCGCGCCTAGCCCCGCTGGATGTCGGAGCGGATGGTGTCGAGGTCGCCGGCGCCGAGGTGGGCCGTGGGGTAGACCGAGAACCGGTCGACCGCCCCGGAGTAGCGCCCGAGGACCGCGCGACCAAGGGACCCGACGGGGGCGACGACGCTGAAGGCGTCGAGCACTTCGTCGTCGATGAGCTCGCCCATCGCCTCCCACCGGCCCTCGCGGCTCATCTCGTTGAGGCGGGGCTGGAGGTCGGCCCACCCGTGGAGGTCGAGCACGCCGCGGTACGCCGGGGTCGAGGCGTAGAAGGCGATCTGGCGGCGGGTCTCGAGCGCGTTGCGTCTCCGGGCGCCCTCGTCCTCGCCCGCGACGACCATCCCCGAGAGCGCCACCTGGATGTCACCGCGACCTCGCCCCGAGGCCGCGAGCCCGCGCTCGAGGGCCGGGAGGGTCACCTCGCGCAGGTAGCGCTCGGTGGTGAAGGGGTGGACCAAGAGGCCGTCGGCCACCTCGCCCGCGACCTCGGTCATGCGCTCGCCGACTGCGGCCACGAAGACCTTGGGCGGGCCGTAGGGGTTGGGGCCGGGGTTGAAGAAGGGGGTCATCAGGGTGTGGCGGTAGAACTCACCGCGGAAGAAGAGGCGCGTCCCCTCGTGCCAGGACGACCAGATGGCCCGCATCGCCAGCACGTACTCGCGCATCCGGGCGGCCGGGTGGGACCAGGGCATCGAGTAGCGCTTCTCGATGTGGGGCTTGATCTGCGAGCCCAGCCCGAGGAGCAGCCGTCCGCCCGAGAGCAGTTGGAGGTCGTTGGCCATCGTCGCGGTGATGAGCGGGCTGCGGCCGAAGGCGACCACGATGGCCGTGCCGAGGGCCGCCCGGGTCGTCGCGGGCGCCGCGAGGGCCAGCGTGAGCAGGGGGTCGTGCCCCGTCTCGGCGCTCCAGAGCCCGTCGAAGCCCGCGGCCTCGAGCGCGGCGGCGCGAGCGGCGACGTCGCGAGCGTCGAAGCCGATCGCGCCGTCCACCAACACGGCGCGCATCCTAGAACCCCGTGCGCCGCCGGTCCGGCCGGTAGCGTGAGAAGGGATCAGGAGACGCCGTGGACGACGCCCGCGAAGAGGGAACAGCGGCCGGGACGCGCCGGGGACGGCTCTTCGCGCGGGCGCGGCGCTCCGAGGTGCCCCTCGCCACCATCCTCACCACGGTCGGCGTGGTGGCCGCCGTCTACGTCGCCGGGCTCGTGCTGTACCGCCTGCGCGACGTGCTGCTCTTGATGCTGGTCGGCGGCTTCGTGGCGATGCTGCTCAACCCCTTCGTCAACCGGCTCGAGCGCACGCGCCTGCGTCGGCGGGGCCTCGCGGTGGCCGTCGTCACCGTGGTCGCGGTCCTCATCTTCATCGGCCTCGCCGTCGCCTTCGGCTACCCGCTCGTGAACTCGACGACGCGCCTGGCGAACGCCCTGCCGGCGTACGTCTCCAAGGCCGAGAAGGGCCAGGGCTGGATCGGCCACCTGCTCGCGCACTACCACGTCCAGAGCTGGCTCAGCCGCAACTCCTCCAAGCTCGTGACCTTCGCCCAGGACCTCTCCAAGCCGGCACTGTCGCTCGGGCGCGGCGCGGTGACGATCCTGCTCGCCCTCGTCACCATGTTCGCCTTCGTCGTCCTGCTGCTCCTCGAGGGCCCCAAGATGCGACGGTTCATCCTGGACAACCTCGCCGGCGAGCACGCCGAGCGGGTGGTGCGCGTGGCGAGCCGCGTGGCCCAGGCGACGGCCGGGTACATGCTGGGCAACCTGCTCACCTCGGTCATCGCCGGAGCCGTCGTGTTCATCACCCTGGTCAGCGTGTCGGTGCCCTTCGCGTTCCTCTGGGGGCTGTGGGTGGCCCTGGTGGACTTCATCCCCCAGATCGGCGGGGCGCTCGCCGGCATCCCGACGATCCTGTTCGCGTTCGTCCACTCGCTCGCCGCAGGGGTCATCACCCTCGTGGTCTTCGTCGTCTACACCAACGTCGAGAACCACGTCCTCAACCCGGTGATCATGAGCCGCACGGTGCGGATCAATCCCCTGTGGATCTTCGTGGCCGTCCTCGTCGCCGCCGAGATCGGGTCGTGGGTCGGCGGCGCCTTCGGCGGCTTCGTCGCGGTCCTGCTAGCGGTCCCGCTGGCCGCCACCGTGCACGTACTGGTGCGCGAGCTCTGGGGCGGGTCAGAGCCCTCGCCCCCGGTGGGCTAGCCGGCCGGGGCCGCCGACCTAAGGTGGCAGGGCCGTGAGCCTCACCGATCCCCCCGACGACCCGGTCACCCGGCGAGCGCTCGAGCGGGCCGTCGCCCTGATCGGGGCCAGCGCGCGCGACGAGCGCCAGGCCGGCGCCACGCGCGCGCGGCTGCGCCGGCTCCTCGCCGACCCCGGGGCCGTCGGCGTCGTCCTCGGGCTCACCGACGAGGTCATGCGCTTCCGCCAGCCCGAGCGCGCGGCGCGCGCCCTGCGCCGCGCCGTCTCCGGGGTCTCCGAGCACGGGTTCTCCCCCCTCGACCGCGCCGGTCTGCGGCTCGCCGCGACCGCCTCGCGCGTCGCGCCCGGGCTCGTCGTGGGCCAGGTCGAGCGGCGTGTGCGCTCGCTCACCGCGTCGCTGATCCTCGACGACGACCCCACCGGTCTGGGCGGCCGTTTCGCCGACCACCGGTCCCGGGGCCTGGCCCTCAACGTGAACGTCCTCGGCGAGGCCGTCCTGGGCGAGCGCGAGGCCGAGGAGCGACTTGAGCGGGTCCTCTCGATGATCGCGCGTGACGACGTCGACTACGTCTCGGTGAAGCTCTCGTCGGTGGCAAGCCAGCTCGTCACCCTCGACCACGCCGGCTCGCTCGAGCGCGTCGCCGGACGCCTCCGGCGCCTCTACCGCGCGGCGCGGGCGAGCGGCGTCTTCGTCAACCTCGACATGGAGGAGTACCGCGACCTGCGCCTCACCCTCGACGCGTTCATGAGCGTGCTGAGCGAGGAGGAGTTCCTCCCCCTCTCGGCGGGGATCGTGCTGCAGGCCTACCTGCCCGACTCCCACGGGGCGCTCGCCGAGCTGGCGTCGTGGTCGAGGGCCCGGCGCGCCGTCGGGGGCGCGCCGGTCAAGGTGCGCCTGGTGAAGGGGGCGAACCTCGCCATGGAGACCGTCGAGGCCGAGCTGCACGGCTGGGTCGGCGCGCCCTACGGGTCCAAGGCCGAGGTCGACGCGAGCTACCTGCGCCTCCTCGACGACGTCCTGCGCCCCGAGGTCCGCGACCACCTGCGCGTCGGGGTCGCCAGCCACAACCTCTTCCACGTCGCCTGGGCACTGGAGCTCGCCGCCGAGCGCGGCGTGAGCGACCAGCTCGACGTGGAGATGCTCGAGGGCATGGCCGACGCCGAGGCCGAGGCCCTCGTCGCCGGCGGCCAACCGGTCCTGCTCTACGCGCCGGTGACTCGACGCGACGACTTCCCCTCCGCCGTCGCCTACCTCGTGCGCCGGCTCGACGAGAACACGGCGCCCGAGAACTACCTACGCGCCGCGCTCTCCATCGCCGAGGACCCCGTGGTCCTCGACGAGCAGCGCCGCCGCTTCCTCGCGGCGCTCGGCGCTCGCGCGTCGGTCTCGACCGCGCGGCGCCGCCGGGCCCGCGGGCCCGCGAGCCCGGCCTTCGCCAACGAGCCCGACGGCGACCCGACCGACCCGGCGCTCGTCGGGGCGCTCGACGCGGCCTTCGCCGCCCTGCGACCGGTCGAGGACCTCGTGATCGACACACTCGACCACCTCGACGCAGCGGGCGAGCCCGACTACGAGGTCGGGCGCGACCCCAGCGACGGGGGACGGCCGTGGTACCGGTACCGCGTGGCCACCCGGGCCGAGGTCGACCGGGCCCTCGAGTTCGCGAGCTCGGGCTTCGCCCGCTGGCACGCCGTGCCCCTCGAGGAGCGCCGCGCCCTGCTCGAGCGCGCCGCCGCCGTCATGGCCGAGCGACGCGCCGAGACGGTCGCGGTCATGGCTCGCGACGCCGGCAAGACCGTCGCCGAGTCGGACCCGGAGGTGAGCGAGGCCGTCGACTTCGCGCGCCACTACGCGGCCCACGCCCTCGAGGACGGGCCGTCGGAGCCGCTCGGGGTGGTGCTCGTCGTGCCGCCGTGGAACTTCCCCTACTCGATCCCCTCCGGCGGGATACTCGCGGCGCTGGCCGCCGGCAACGCGGTCGTCGTGAAGCCGGCCCCCGAGACCGTGGCCGTCGCCGAGGTCCTGGTGCGCCAGCTGTGGGCGGCGGGCGTGCCCCGCGACGTCGTCCAGATGGTGCCCACCCGCGACGACGAGGTGGGCCGCCACCTCGTGACCCACGTGGGGGTGAGCGCCGTCGTTCTCACCGGCTCCTACGACACGGCCCGGCTGTTCACCGGGTGGAAGTCGACGCTCCACCTGCTGGGCGAGACGAGCGGCAAGAACGCGATGGTCGTCACCGCGAGCGCCGACGTCGACCTCGCGGTCCGCGACCTCGTCCAGGCCGCCTTCGGCAACGGCGGCCAGAAGTGCTCGGCCGCGAGCCTGGCGATCGTCGAGCGGGCCCTCGCCGAGGACCCCCGCTTCACCGCCCAGCTGGCCGACGCCGTGACCAGCCTCGCCGTCGGCTCAGCCCTGTCCTTCGCCACCCAGGTCGGTCCCCTCATCCGCCCGCCCGAGGCGTCGCTCACCCGCGCCCTCGCCGCCCTCGAGGAGGGCGAGTCCTGGCTGGTGGAGCCGGAGCGCCTGGACGAGGCCGGCTACCTCTGGCGGCCCGGGGTCAAGCTCGGCGTGCGGCCGGGCTCGTGGGCGCACCTGAACGAGTGGTTCGGCCCGGTGCTCGGGGTGATGGTGGCCGACGACCTCGACCAGGCGATCGAGTGGCAGAACGCCACGCCCTACGGGCTCACCGCGGGCCTGCACTCCCTCGACGTCGAGGAGATAGAGGCGTGGGTCGACCGGGTCCAGGCCGGCAACCTCTACGTGAACCGCACGACGACCGGGGCCGTCGTCGCCCGCCAGCCCTTCGGCGGCTGGAAGCGCTCGCGCGTCGGCCCGACCGCCAAGGCCGGTGGAGCCCACTACGTCGAGGCGCTGCGGCGCTGGCGGCCGGTGCGCGACGTGGACGGGGCGCTCGCCGAGGCGCGTCGGTGGTGGGACGAGACCGGCTCGCGGGCCCTCGACCGAGCCGGGCTGGCCAGCGAGGCCAACCTCGTGCGCTACGTCGCCCCGTCGCGGCCCGTCGTCGTGCGCGTCGACGACGCCACCGGCCCGGCGCCGATCCGCTACGTCCGCGAGCTGGCGCGGCTGGGCGGCGTCTCGGTCGAGTTCAGCGCGGCCGACGTCGTGCGCGGGCTGCTCGACGTGACCCTCGAGACCCCCGCGGAGCTCGCCGAGCGCGTGGGCGACGAGGACCGGGTCCGCTGGCTGAGCGCCGAGCCCGCGCCGGCGCCCCGTCTCCTCGAGCGCGGGGCCTGGCTCGACCGTCGCCCGCTGGCCCAGGACGGGGCGGTCGAGCTCGCGCGCTGGCTGGACGAGCAGAGCGTGTCGATCACCGCGCACCGCTACGGCAACACCCACGCCGGGCCCCGACCCGCCGTCGGCGCGCGCGGCGCGCGCCCCCGGGCCTAGGCCGGCTCGCGGGGCAGGCCGAGCACGCGCTCGGCGATGATGTTGCGCTGGACGACCGAGGTGCCCCCGCCGATGGTGAGGGCCTGGGCGTAGAGGAAGCCCCACGCCCACGAGACGCCCTCCTCGCCCGCGACGCCCCCGGGACCCCGGTCGGCGAGCATCCCCGCCGCGTGGGCGAGGCGCACGGCGAGCCCCATGACCTCCTGGCCGTGGTCGTCGGCCAGGGCCTTGCGCACGCTCGCGGTCGCTCCGCTCGAGGCGCCCGTCAGGGCGGCGTGGGTGATCCGCCCGCGCAGGAGGCGCAGGACCTCGCCGTGGATCACGGCGCGCACGAGCGCGTCGCGCTCGCCCGCTGCGAGCGCGGTGCGCTCGCGCACGACGACCTCGACCAGGTCGCGCGCCGTGGGGCCGCGCCCCCAGAGGACGCCCTCGCCCGAGAGGGCCACGCGCTCGTTCGCCAGGGTGACCTTGGCGAGGCGCCAGCCGTCGTCGACCTCGCCGAGGCGCAGGTCCTCGCCGAGCACGACCTCGTCGAGGAAGACCTCGTTGAAGGCGTGGTCGCCGGTCATGTCGACCAGGGGCCGCACGCTGACCCCCGGGGCGTCCATCGGGCAGACGAAGTAGGTGATGCCCCGCGGTCCGGGGGGGCCGGTGCGCGCCAGCAGGATCCCCCACCGGGCCAGGTGGGCGTAGCTCGTCCAGGTCTTCTGGCCGGTGACGACCCAGTGGTCGCCCTCGCGCCGGGCGCGGGTGGCGAGCGACACGAGGTCGCTCCCGGCGTCGGGCTCGCTGAAGAGCTGGCACCAGAACTCCTCGCCCGAGAGGATGCCCGGGAGCCACCTCGCGCGCTGGGCCTCGGTGCCCGCGGCGAGGATCGTCGGGCCCGCCCAGCCGATGCCGATCGGGTTGACCGGCCGCGCCACGCCGGCCCGGCGCAGCTCGTCGTCGATCACGAGCTGGTGCTCGGGCGAGGCCCCCAGTCCCCACGGGGGCGGCCAGTGCGGGGCGACGAGGCCGGCCTCGGCCAGCTCGGCGCCGCTGGGCGAGGGGTGCGCGGCGAGGAACCGGCGCACCGCGAGCCGACGGGGGTCGTCCTCGGGGGCCGCGTCGTCGACCCCGAGGGTGGTCGGCGCGAGCAGTCCTCGATGCGGCGTTGCATCGATGGTCACGCCCCCACCGTAACGCTCCCACGGGGGCCACGCCCCTAGGGCCCCGCGGGGAGGCCGGCCGTATACTCCCGGCTATGGCGATGGTCTTCTGGGCCGCGATCATCCTGGTGTGCCTCTTCGCCGAGCTGCACACCAACGCGCTGGTCGCCGCCTTCGTCGGGGCGAGCGCGGTCGTCGCCTTCGCCCTGGCCCTGCTCGGGGTCCCGTTCGTCGTCCAGGCGATCGTCTGGCTGGTCGTCTCGGGCGTGCTCCTCGCCGCGCTGCGCCCGTTCGCCCTGCGCTACGTGCGCCGCCACCATCGCCAGGACCTCACGCTGCCCGCCCGCGGCCCGATGACCGACCAGACGGGCTTGGTCGAGCGGGCCGTGGGCGACGAGGGCCACCCCGGACGGGTCACGATCAAGGGCGAGTCGTGGCGGGCCGTCACCGAGTCGGGCGAGACGATCCCCGACGGGGCCCGGGTCGTGGTGCGCCGCGCCCACGGCACGACGCTCTGGGTCGAGCGGCTCAGCTAGCGCCCGCGGCCGGCACGGCGTCGAGCACGCTCTTGATCGCCTGGGCCGCGCCGAGCAGCGCGGCGCTCTCGGCGGGCACGACGAGCTTCGCGTTGGGGCTCTCGGCGAAGCGCGCGAGGGTGTCGAGCTGCAGGATCGCCACCAGCGTGGGGTCGGGCGTCTGGCCCTTGATCGCGGCGTACACCAGCTCGATGGCCTGGGCCCGGCCCTGGGCCTCGAGGATCTGGGCCTGGCGCTGGCCCTCGGCGCGCAGGATCGCCGACTGCTGGGCGCCCTCGGCCTCTTTGATCGCCGCCTGGCGCTGGCCGTCGGCCAGGTTGATCGCCGACTGCTGGGCGCCCTCGGACTCGAGGATCTTCGCCCGCTTCTCCTGGTCGGCCTGCTTCTGGAGCGCCATGGCCTGGAGGATCTGGTCCGGCGGGGTGATCTCGAGGACCTCGACCCGGTTGATCCGCACACCCCACTTGTCGGTCGCCTCCTCCATCTGGGACTGCAGGAGCGACCCGATGCGCTCGCGCTGGCTGAAGGCCTCGTCGAGGGTGATCGAGCCGAAGACCGCGCGCAGGGAGGTGCGCGCGAGGTTGTCCACACTCACCACGTAGTTCGAGTTCGTGAAGAGGGCGAGCCGCACGTCGACCACCTGGGAGAAGATGGTGGCGTTCACGATCACGGCCACGTTGTCGCGGGTGATCACCTGCTGGCGGTCGCCCGTGCGCGGGGTCTCGCGCACGTCGACAACCTTCAGCGATTCGATGACCGGGATGATGAAGGTCAGTCCAGGCTGGCGGATCTCCTTGAACTCGCCCAGGCGCGTCACCACACCGACCAAACCCTGCTGGACGATCCGGACCGACTTGACGATGACGAGGATGACTAGTAGGACCACGACGGCCCCGATCACCGCGAGGGCGATTCCCATGACCGCTCCTTCCCGGGCGGCACCGCGTCGTCCGCTCTGGCCGCAGTGTATTGGTCGGGCCGAGGAGGGCGCTGGTAGAACGGTCGCCGGGAGGAGCCATGGACGTCGCGACCCTTGTCACCACCGTCCTCGACGGCCAGGTGCCGTTGCGCGTCGAGGCCTACGACGGCAGCGTCGTCGAGCCCACCGTCCCCTCGAGCGCCAACGCCGTGACCCTTCGCATAAGGTCGCGCGACGCCCTGCGACGGGTCCTCGCGCGCCCCGGCGAGCTCGGGCTCGCCCGGGCCTACGTGGCCGGCGACCTCGAGGTCGAGGGCGACCTCGACCCGCTCTTCTCCCTGCGCGTGCCCGACCCGCGCCGCCTCGCCAACCCGGCGGTCGTGAGAGCGGTGATCGAGCTCGTCGGCCGCGACGGGCTCCTCCCCCCGGCGCCCCCGGCCATCGAGGCCCGGCCCCGCGGGCTGATGCACAGCCGGGCGCGCGACCGCCGGGCCGTCACCCACCACTACGACGTCTCCAACCGGTTCTACGAGATGGTGCTCGGACCCTCGATGACCTACTCGTGCGCGCTCTGGCGCTCGCCCGAGGACACCCTCGAGCGGGCCCAGGCCCGCAAGGTCGACCTCGTCGCGCGCAAGCTCGGGCTCGCCGCGGGCGACCGGCTGCTCGACCTCGGGTGCGGCTGGGGCACGATGGCCATCCACGCGGCCACGACCTACGGGGCGCGCTGCGTGGGCGTGACCCTCTCGGAGCCCCAAGCCCGCTACGCGACCGAGCGGGCCCGCCGGGCCGGGGTGGGCGACCTCGTCGAGTTCCGGGTCCAGGACTACCGCGACGTCCACGACGGGCCCTACGACGCGGTCAGCTCGATCGGGATGAGCGAGCACGTGGGGCGCCGGGCCCTCGGTCGCTACACCCAGGCGGCCTTCGACCTCCTGCGCCCCGGCGGGCGGTTCCTCAACCACGCCATCGGCCGGCCCGTCTCGTTCGAGGAGGACCCGCGGCCCTCCCGCCTCGACGAGGCGAGCCGCCAGGTCCAGGTGGCCCTCGGCCTCCGGGGTCCCTCGCGCACGGCGAGCGCCTTCATCGACCGCTACGTCTTCCCCGACGGGGAGCTCCACGAGGTGGGCACGCTCGTCTCGATGTTCCAGGCCCACGGCTTCGAGGTGCGCCACCTCGAGAGCATCCGCGAGCACTACGGGCTCACGCTGCGTCGATGGGTGGGCAACCTCGAGGAGCGCTGGGACGACGCGGTCGCCGAGGTCGGCGCGGAGCGGGCCCGGGTGTGGCGCCTCTACATGGCCGGCTCGGCGGTCGGCTTCGAGCGCCACCACCTCGAGGTCCACCAGGTGCTCTGCGTGCGGCCCGACCGCGGGCGATCGGGGCTCGACCTGCGCCCGGCGTTCGAGCCCGACTTCTAGGGCCCGCCCGGCTGGCCGCCGGGGCTCAGCGCACCACGCCGCGCACTCCGACGTGGCGGTCGTCCCAGAGCTTCACGCCGCCGCGGATGCCCTCGGAGTTCGACACGACCGAGACGCGCGAGCGCACCTCGCCGAGCTCGTCGCGCGCGACGTGGCGCGCGTTGCCCCCGCCGATGTACAGGTGGTCGAACGAGGTCAGCACGTCGAAGTAGTCGATCGCGTGGCGCACCCGCCGGTTCCACTTCGCGTTGCCGACCCGCCGGCGGGCCGCGTCGCCCAGCTGCTCGTTGAAGGTGTCGCGCTTGCGGAAGTCGACCTGGGCGAACTCCAGGTGCGGGAGCAGGCGCCCGTCCATGAAGAACGCGGTGCCCACACCCGTCCCGAGGGTGATCGCCACCTCGAGCCCCCCGCCCTCGACGACCGCCGCGCCCTGGACGTCGGCGTCGTTGGCGACCCGGCACGCGATCCCGAGGGCCTCCTTGAGCGCGGCCGCCAGGTCGAAGCCCGCCCACGCCGCGACGAGCGCCGGGTCGACCCGGGACCCGGGACCCTTGGTGGTCACGAAGTGCGGTGCGCTGAGCACGCGGCCCCGGCGGACCATGCCCGGGAAGCCGACGGCGGCGCGCTCGGCCGGGGGCAGCCGGCGGGCCAGGTCCGTCAGCGCCGCCACCAGCCGGTCCGGGGGCATGGGGTAGGTCGTCGCCACGCGGACCCGGTCGGCCGTCATCTCACCGCGCCCGTCGAGGACGCTGGCCTTGAGCCCGGTGCCCCCCACGTCGAACGCCAGGGTCCGCGGGGCCGGGCCGTCCTCCGAGCTCGAGGCGCCCTGCGGGGCGGGACCGTCGCTCACCGGGACCACGCTAGCCACCCCCCGTCGTGCGCACCCGTCGTCGCGCCGGCGAGCAGTCCGGGATCGGCCGCTTCGGCGATGAGCCCTCTCAGGCCCGCCTCGGCTCCCAGGTGAAGAAGCGCAGGGCGACCACGAGCGCCGCCGCCCCCCACAGGGCGACCACCCCCACGTCGCTCCAGCTGAAGGGCGCGCCGAGGAAGGCCGTCTGCATGGCGTTGACGAAGTGGCGCACCGGGAAGACGCGCGCCACCCACTGGATCCACGACGGCGACGTGGCGGTGACCGGGATGAAGACGCCCGACACGAAGAGCAGGGGCAAGACGATGGCGTTGGTCGTGACGATCGCGCTGTCGGTGTTGGGCAGGAACGACACGGTCGCCAGCCCCAGGGCGCAGAAGGCGGCGGCGCCCACCACGAGGGCCAGCGCGAAGCGCGCCAGGGTGAGCCCCGTGGGGAGCGACACCCCGTAGAAGGCGCGGCCGAAGGCCGCGGTCACCACCACCAGCCCGACCCCCACGGCGACCGCGTGCAGGACCCGGCTCACCAGGAAGGCCGAGCTCGGCATCGGCGTCCCGCGCACCCGCTTGAGCAGGCCCTCCTCCCGCTGGAACGCGAGGGCGATCGCCAGGCTGTTCCAGCAGGCGTTGATCACGGCGTAGGCCCCCATCGAGGCGACGTAGTACGTGGCCGACCTCACCACGCGCCCCCCCACCGGGACGTTGAAGTTGCCCACCAGCGCCGAGAAGATCACGAGGAACATCAACGGGAAGGCGAAGGTGAAGAAGGCCCGTGACGGGTTCCGCCAGAAGGCCTTGTTGACGTAGCGGGCCTGGGTGAGCGTCACCCGGGCGAGCCGGGAGACCCCGGCGCGCTCGCGCCGCCGCGGACCCCCGGCGACGGCCGTGGGCGCCGGCTCGGCCGGCGGGGCCGGGGCCTCGGCCCCGGGCGACACCGGGCCCGTGAGCTCCAGGTAGACGTCCTCGAGCGTCGGTCGGGTCACCTCGAGGCCCTCGAGGCGGTGACCGCCCGCGAGGGCCCACGACGTCAGCTCGTTGAGGTCGGCGGTGGCGTCCTCGGTGGCGAACGCGAACGCCCCGTCCTCGCCGGTGGCGGCGAAGCGCGCGGGTGGGGTCGACCCGTCGGCCACGCGAAAGCGCACCCGCGCGTGGCGTCGCGAGCGGTCCCCGATCGTCTCGGGGGTGCCGCGCGCCACGATGCGGCCCTGGGCGATGACCGCGACCGTGTCGGCCAGGTGCTGCGCCTCGTCCATGTAGTGGGTCGTAAGCAGCACCGTCTTGCCGAGGGCCGCGAGGTTCCGTATCACCTCCCAGGCCTCGCGTCGGGCCGACGGGTCGAAGCCGGTGGTCGGCTCGTCGAGGAAGAGCAGCTCGGGGTCGCCCACGAGGGCCACGGCGACGTCGAGGCGGCGCTGCTGGCCGCCCGAGAGCCGCACCACCCGGGCGTCGCGCTGGGCCTCCAGGCCCACCAGGGCGATCACCTCGTCCACCGGCCGGGGGTGCGGGTAGATGCCCGCGAACATCGCGACGGTCTCGGCGACGCTGAGGTAGGGCTCGACCCCGTTGGCCTGGAGGACGATGCCGATGCGCGAGCGCAGCGCCAGCGACTCGTCGGCCGGGTCCTCGCCTAGGACCCGCACCAGTCCACCGTCGCGACGGCGGAAACCCTCGAGGATCTCGACGGTCGTCGTCTTGCCCGCCCCGTTGGGCCCGAGCAGCGCGAAGATCTCCCCCGGGGCGATCGCGAGGTCCACCCCGCGAAGGACGGCCGTGTCCCCGTAGGACTTGGTGAGTCCCCGGACCTCGACCGCGAGGGGCGTCGCCGCGCGCGCGGGGCGGGGAGTCGTCGGAGGGACGGGGGCATCCGCTGCGTCGTCCACCCGGCCCCCTCTCGAGCGACACCCAACCTAGCCAACGCGCCCGGGGCACCCGGCCACGACGGAGGGGTTCGACGGGCGCTGTACGCTACGGCTAACGGACCGCTGCCCCCCGGCGGGGACGGCGGCCCCTCGACGAGGGGAGACGTAGTGGAACCGACGGACACGAACAGTCCCGACTACTACCACCGCGTCGTGGACTGCCAGTGGGCCTGTCCCGCCCACACCAACGTGCCGGGCTACATCCGCCTGATCGCCCAGGGCCGCGACACCGAGGCCTACCTGCTGAACCGGGAGTCGAACGTCTTCCCGGGCATCCTGGGGCGCACGTGCGACCGGCCGTGCGAGCCGGCCTGTCGGCGCTCGCGCGTCGACGGCGAGCCCGTCGCGATCTGCCGGCTCAAGCGGGTGGCGGCCGACCTGGCCGACGACGTGCGCGCCTCGCTGGCGCCGCTGCCGCCGTCGACCAACGGACGGCGCGTGGCCCTGATCGGAGCGGGCCCCGCGTCGCTGACCGTGGCCAACGACCTCGCGCCCCTCGGCTACGAGTTGACCCTCTTCGAGCGCTACGACCGACCGGGCGGGCTGATGCGCACCAACATCCCCTCGTTCCGCCTCCCCGAGGAGGTCCTCGACGGCGAGACCGGCGTCATCCTGGAGCGGGGCGTCGACGCGCGCTTCAACTCGCCGGTGACGAGCCTGCGCGCACTGCGCGAGGACGGCTTCGACGCCGTCTTCGTCGGCGTCGGCGCGCCCCGGGGCAAGGAGCTCGAGCTGCCCGGACGCCACGACGCCCCCGACAACGTCCACGTCGGCATCGAGTGGCTCGAGTCGGTGGCCTTCGGCCACGTCGACGCCGTCGGCGAGCGGGTGCTCATCATCGGGGTCGGCAACACGGCCATGGACTGCTGCCGCACGGCACGCCGGCTCGGCGGCACGGACATCAAGGTCATGGCCCGCCGCCCCCGCGACTACTTCAAGGCATCTCCCTGGGAGCTCGAGGACGCCGAGGAGGAGGGGGTCGAGATCGTCGTGAACCACGCTCCGACCCGCTTCGTCGTGGAGGGGGGCCGGCTCACGGCCATGGAGTTCGAGGTCCTCGAGTGGGACGAGGGGGCGCGCCACAGCCGGGTGCTCGAGACCGTGACGGTGCCCTGTGACGACGTGATCCTGGCCATCGGCCAGGAGAACGCCTTCCCGTGGATCGAGCGGGACCTCGGACTCGAGTTCGACGAGTGGGGCATGCCCGTCGTGGACACGACGACCTTCGAGTCCACCCTGCCCGGCGTCTTCTTCGGCGGCGACGCCGCGTGGGGGCCCAAGAACATCATCTGGGCCGTCGCCCACGGGCACCAGGCCGCCATCTCGATCGACCTCTTCTTGCGGGGCCTCCCGCTCGCGGACCGGCCCGCGGCGGACTCGACCCTGGTGAGCCAGAAGATGGGCCTCGCCCAGTGGAGCTACCACAACGACTTCAACCCGTCCTCGCGCCAGCAGATGGAGCACCTCGAGCTGACCACGCGCTTCAGCGCGCTCAACCTGGAGGTGGAGCTCGGCTTCAGCGCCGAGCAGACGGCGCGCGAGGTCCAACGCTGCCTCAACTGCGACGTGCAGACCGCCTTCACGGCGAGCCTGTGCATCGAGTGCGACGCCTGTCTCGACATCTGCCCCGTGCAGTGCCTCACGATCGCCCCCGACGGCACCGAGGCCGAGCTCCGGGCCCGGCTGCGCGCGCCGGCCCTCAATCCGGACCAGGCGCTCTACGTCTCGGCGGCCCTACCCCAGACGGGGCGGGTGATGGTCAAGGACGAGAACGTCTGCGTGCACTGCGGACTGTGCGCCGAGCGGTGCCCGACGGCCGCCTGGGACATGGCGCTGTTCGACCTCGCGATCCCCTACGCCGGCTCCACCAACTTCATCCCCGTCGGCACCCGACCCCTCGCGGAGGCTCCATGACCCTAGAACTGACCCGCGCCAGCGGCGTCAACGACTTCGCCCTCAAGCTCGCGAACGTCAACGGCACCGGTTCGGCCAGCGCCAACAGCCTCCTCGTCCAGGCCATCTTCCGCATGGGCGTGCCGGTATCGGGCAAGAACCTCTTCCCCTCCAACATCCAGGGGCTGCCCACGTGGTACGAGGTGCGCGTCAACGGGGACGGATGGACGGCGCGCTCGCTCGACTACGACCTCGTCATCGCGATGAACGCCCAGACCTACGCCGAGGACGTCGCCGAGGCCCGTGCGGGTGGCTACGTCCTCTACGACTCGACCTGGCCCCTCGGGCCTGAGCTCGCCCGCGATGACGTCACCTTCCTCGGGGTCCCGCTCGCCGCGATGTGCCTCGAGAACTTCGCCAAGCCGCGCGAGCGGATCCTCATGAAGAACATCGCCTACGCCGGGGCGGTGGTGGCGCTGCTCGACATCGACCTCGGGGTCGTCTCCACCCTCCTCGACGAGACGTTCGCGCGCAACGCCGCGCTGCGCGAGTCGAACCAGCGAGCCTTGCGACTGGGCTACGACTACGCCCTCGAGCACTTCGACTGCCCCCTGCCGTTCCGGGTCGAGGCCCGCGACGAGACCGGAGAGTCCATCCTCATCGACGGCAACACCGCCGCCGCTCTGGGCGCCCTCTACGCCGGGGCCACCGTCGCCGGCTGGTACCCGATCACGCCGGCCACGGGCGTCATGGACAACTTCACGCGACTGTGCGCCCGCTACCGCCAGCGCGAGGTGCCCGGCGCGGGGCCCGACGGCGAGACCGAGGTCCGCCACGACTACCTCATCATCCAGGCCGAGGACGAGATCGCCTCGATCGGCATCGTCCTGGGCGCGGGCTGGAGCGGGGCGCGGGCCTTCACCTCCACCTCGGGGCCGGGGATCTCGCTCATGAACGAACTCATCGGTCTGGGCTACTACACCGAGATCCCCGCGGTCATCGTCGACGTCCAGCGCGTGGGCCCCTCGACCGGGATGCCCACGCGCACCCAGCAGGGCGACCTGCTGCTGTGCGCCTACGCCTCCCACGGCGACACCCGTCACATCCTGCTCCTGCCCGCCGACCCCCGCGAGTGCTTCGAGTTCACCGCGCAGGCCTTCGACCTCGCCGAGCGGTTCCAGACGCCGGTGTTCGTCCTGAGCGACCTCGACATCGGGATGAACGACTGGGTCGTTCCCCGTCTGACCTGGGACGACGACTACCGCCCCGACCGGGGCCGGGTCCTCACCGACGCCGACCTCGCCACGATGCGCGAGTTCTTCCGCTACACGGGCGAGGACGACGAGTTCGTCGCGCCCCGGACCCTGCCGGGCTCGGACGAGAAGGGCGCCTACTTCATCCGGGGATCGGGCCACGACAAGTTCGGGCGCTACACCGAGTCACCCGCGGAGTACCAGGAGGTCGTCGACCGGCTGAAGCGCAAGCACGCCGCGGCCGCGTCCCACGTGCCGGCGCCGATCGTCGAGCGTCGTCCCGGCGCCACCGTGGGCATCGTGACCATGGGCAGCTGTGACGGGGCCGTGCGTGAGGCGGTCAGCGAGCTCGCGAGCCGCGGCGTCGACTGCGACCTGATGCGGGTGCGCGGCTTCCCGTTCGTCGACGCGGTGCGCGACTTCGTCGAGTCCCACGCGACGTGCTTCGTCGTCGAGATGAACCGGGACGCCCAGTTGCGCACGCTGATCTCGACCGAGACCGGGGTCCCCCCGGCCTCGATGACCCCCCTCCTCGTCTACGGCGGCTTCCCCCTGTCGGCCCGCCACGTCGTCGACGGAGTCCTGGCCCACCTGGAGAGTGACTGATGCCCTCGATCACCAAGCCCCTCATCCCGCTCAACCCGCTGCCGCGCAACGACATCGGGCTCACCGTGCGCGACTACGAGGGCGCGATGTCCACCCTGTGCGCGGGCTGCGGGCACGACTCGGTGACCGCGGCGATCACCTACGCCTTCTGGGAGCTCTCGCTGCCCCCGCGCCAGATCGCCAAGCTCAGCGGGATCGGGTGCTCCTCGAAGACCCCGACCTACTTCGTGCGCGGCGCCCACGGCTTCAACTCCGCCCACGGCCGCATGGCAGCGATCGCGACCGGGGCGAGCGCCGCCAACCGCGAGCTCACCTACATCGGGATCTCCGGTGACGGCGACTCGCTCTCGATCGGGCTCGGACACCTCCTACACGCCATGCGGCGCAACGTGAACATGGTCTACGTGATCGAGAACAACGGCGTCTACGGGCTGACCAAGGGCCAGCTGTCGGCGTCGGCGGACGTCGGGTCGGCGCCCAAGAAGGGCGACCCCAACCTCCTCGCGCCGATCGACCCGATCATGGTCGGACTCAGCGTCGGCGCGACGTTCCTCGCGCGCTCGTTCTCGGGCGACAAGGACCAGCTGGTGCCGCTGCTCAAGGCGGCGGTCGCCCACCGCGGTTTCGCGGTCATCGACGTGATCTCGCCGTGCGTCACGTTCAATGACCACGAGAGCTCCACCAAGAGCTACCGCTTCGTCCGCGAACACGAGGTGAAGGAGGTGCAGGCCGACTACGTGCCGGTCCAGGCCCCGATCATGGCGGCCGTGGGCAGCGACGTGGCCCGCGAGGTCGTCATGCACGACGGCAGCGTGATGCGCTTCCGCGCCGTCCCCGCGGGCTACGACCCGACCGACCGGCTCTCCGTGGAGGCCTACATCCGCGACCGCCAGGCCCGCGGGGAGATCGCGACGGGCCTGCTCTACCTCGACGAGTCCCGGGCGGACCTCCACGAGCTCAACCGCACCCCGCCGACCGCGCTCACGGGCGTGCCCTACGAGGCCCTCTGCCCGGGGGCCGACGAGCTCGCCCGGCTCCAGGAGACCTTCCGGTGAGTGACGTCGGGCCCGAGCCCGACGAGGGCGGCGAGGCCGCCTGCTACGCCAACCTGGTCTGCGCCGAGTGCGGGGCCGTGCTCGACGAGCACCACCCGGCGTCGTGCCGCGCGGGACCCGAGGGGGTATCGGAGTGAGCGTCCGAACTTGCCCCGAAGTGACGAAAAAACTTTTATCCCAAGGCTTTCCCTTGGCTAGTGTCGCTGGTAGTGGGGGATAATCCGGGAGTGACCACAGTCGCAGTGGTTGACGACCACGTGATGGTGGCCGAGATGTTGGCGCTCACCATCACCCAAGAACCGGACCTGAGGCTCATCGGCGTCGCCCCGAGCGTCCACGAGGCCTACGACCTCGTCGACGCGGAGGTGCCCGACGTCATCCTCATGGACTACCGCCTCCCCGACGGCACGGGCATCGAGGCGGTGACGACCATCCTGGAGCGCCACCCCGAGACCCGCATCGTCATGCTCACGGGCAGCGGCGACCACGCCCTGCTGGCGCGCGCCATCGAGGCCGGCTGCGTGGGGCTCATCAACAAGGACCGACCCATCGGCGACGTCCTCGCCGCGGTCCGTGCGGCGGCGCGCGGCGAGCTCGTCATCCGCTCGCACGAGTTCACCGGGCTGCTCGACCAGATCCGCAAGTCGCCGGAGCAGAGGACCCAGCTCCTGACGTCCCGCGAGCTCGAGGTCCTCCAACTGCTCGCCAAGGGACGCTCCACCGAGGGCATCGGCGACGACCTGTTCATCTCGATCAACACCGTGCGCAACCACGTCGCCAACATCCTCTCCAAGCTCGGGGTCCACTCGAAGCTCGAGGCCGTCGCCATCGCCGCGCGCGAGGGGCTGATCAACCTCGTCGAGGCCGACTGAACTTTCTCTTAGTAATCGGTCCCTCGGCGTTCCAGCCCCCGGGACCCTCGCTACGATGAACGTGAAGTTCGGCCGACCCCGGCGCCGACTCGTGATTCGACGCCTCCGCCGATCGGCCGTCTAGACCGGGAGGACGCATGTCGATGAGGACATTCCGCACGGCGGTAGGGACGATCGCCGTGGTGCTGGCGACGGTGGGAGCCGGGTGGCTCGGCGTGGGCGCCGCGAGCGCCGCGGGCGGACCGCACATCGTGGTGACCCCGCACGCGCGCCTCCACAACCGCCAGGTCGTCCACGTCCACGGCTCCGGCTTCAAGCCGGGCGACTCGGTGTACATCGTCGAGTGCCTGCGCAACGCCAAGGGCCAGGGTCAGTGCTACGTGCCGACGAGCCTCGCCGCGCTGCCCAAGGCCGTGACCATCACGGCGAACGGCACCCTGCCCAACACCCGCTTCGTCGTGCGCACCGGCAAGATCGGCTCCGGGGTGTGCGGCACGACCAAGGCGAACCTGGCCCGGTGCGACGTCAGCGTCGGCAACGCCACGGGCGGCGACTCGACCTCGTTCCCCATCACCTTCGTCCTGCCCAAGAAGAAGTAGCCGTGGGGGGCGACACGGGCTCCCACGGGGCACGGATGAGACCGCGGTCCTGAGCGGAACGGGGACGCGTCGGTGAGCGAGGAGGGCGAGGGCGTCGGGTCCGGACTCGGCACGCGACTGCGCGGGGGCCGCGACCACATAGCGACGACCCTGAGGGCCCACTTCAGCTTCGCCTCGCTGCTGCTCGTCCTCTTCCTCACCTTCCTCGACAACACCATCGCCAGCGCCGTCTTGACGGGCGTCCAGTCGGAGCTGCACGCCGGGGTGACCGAGCTCCAGTGGGTGGTCGGCGGCTACGCCCTCGCCTTCGCGAGCCTGATGCTCATGGCGGGATCGCTCGGCGACACGTTCGGGCGCAAGCGGGTGATGCTGGTCGGCGTCGTGATCTTCTGTGCCGGCTCGATCGTCAGTGCGGTCGCGCCCGACACGACCACCCTCATCGTCGGGCGCGTGATCATGGGCGTGGGGGCCGCGGGCTCCGAGCCCTCCACCCTCTCGATGATCCGCCACATCTACCCCAACCGGCGCGCCCGCGCCCGCGCGCTCGGCGTCTGGGCGGCCGTGTCGGGGATGGCCCTGGCCCTCGGCCCGGTGATCGGCGGCGTCCTCGTCGGCCTGTGGACCTGGCGCGCGGTCTTCTGGTTCAACCTGGTCTTCGGCGTCATCGCCTTCGTGGTGTCGAGCGTGTCGCTCGAAGAGAGCGTCAACGAGGAGCGCCGCACCATCGACGCCGCCGGCTTCGCGCTGTCCACGGTCGCCCTGGCGCTCGCCACTTTCGCCACCATTCGCGGCGAGACGTGGGGCTACCGCTCCAGCGGCGTGATCACGATGTACGTGATCGCCGGGGTCTCGCTCCTCACCTACTTCGTCGTCGAGGGCCGGGTCCGCCATCCGATGCTCCAGGTCGCCTGGGTCAAGAACCGCGCGTTCCTCGGCTCGACGGTTATCGCCTTCACCAGCTACTTCTCGATCTTCTCTATCTTCTTCTTCGTCGCGCTCTACCTCGAGGTGGTCGCGTCGGTGAGCGCCTACACCCTCGCGCTCGACTTCCTCCCCCTGCTCGGCGGGATGGTCGTCGCGTCCCTCGTCACGGGGCGGTGGGTGTCGCGCGTCGGGACCCGCTCCCCGCTGGTGCTGGGCTGCTTCCTCGCCGCGGCCGGCGTCCTGCTCACCAACATCGTCCTCTCGCCCACCGTCGGGCTCGACCCCCTGGGCTACACGATGGGCCTCGCGGGCATCGGGTTCGGCATCGTCGTGGTGCCCATCAACCAGACCGCCCTGACCGCGATCCCCGCCACCCACTCGGGCATCGCCGCCTCGACCATCAACACCGCCCGGGAGCTCGGGGCCGTGACCGGCGTGGCCATCCTCGGCTCCCTCGTGAACGGCCAGCTCACGGTCGACCTCACCCAGAGGCTCATCCAGCTCGGGATCCCGTCGGCCTACCGCCAGCTCGTCATCAACGCCGTCATCACCGGCTCGGTGAACAGCCAGGCCGCGGCCCAGGAGAAGATCTCCTCGGGGGCCGTGAAGAAGTTGATCAGCGAGGTGGTGCGCGCCGCCTACGGCGCCTTCTCCCACGGCCTGGACCTGGCCCTGACGGCCGCCGGCCTACTGATGCTGGTGTCGGCCGTGATCGCCGACTGGACCGGGTCGAGCGACCGGCGGCCCCTGGTCGAGATCGACCCCTAGGGGCCCGGGTGGCGCTCGGCCCGCAGGGAGGCGTCGATCCCGTCGTTGAGGCGGCGCAGCAGCCGGGTGAGTGCCTCGACGTCGGCCGGGCTCCACTCCTCGCACAGGCGCGCGAGGGCCCGGGAGCGGCGGGCCTCGCGACGGGCCAGGGCCCGACGGCCCCGCGCCGTCGCCGAGAGCAGCGCGGCGCGCCCGTCGTGCGGGTCGGGCCGGGTCGCGAGGAGCCCCGAGGCGACCATCTGGGCCACGTAGCGGCTGATCGACGCCTTGGTGACGTGGAGGCGGTCGGCCAGCCCCGAGGCGCGGGTCTCCCCGACCTCGGCGACCTCGCGCAGGATCTCGAGCTGGAGCGGTCCCTCGGACGCGTCGAGGTGCTGACGCAGGGGGCTGAGCAGCTGCCCGCGACGCAGCCGTCCCCACTCGCGCTCGAGGGTCGTCGGCGCCGCGGCCGCGCTCTCTCCCGTCACGGTGCTAAGGTACCACGATAGTTACAACGCGTAACTAATCGCGCCGGCGCCGTCGTCGCGGGTGCGCAGGAAAGGACAACGCGTGACCCATAACCTCACGGCTGAGACCATCACCCTGGCGGGCCACAACGGCGACGAGATCGAGGCCTACCGGGCCGTGCCGACCGACGTCGAACGCGCCGGGTCGATCGTGGTGATCCACCACATGCCCGGCTACGACGAGGCCACCAAGGAGATCGTCCGGAAGTTCGCCGCGAACGGCTACCACGCCCTGATGCCGAACCTCTACCACCGCGTGGCCCCCGGCGCCGCCCCTGACGACGCCGCGGCCACGGCGCGCAACCTGGGCGGGGTGCCCGACGAGCAGCTCGTGGGCGACGTCGCCGGGGCGATGGCGCACCTCAAGGGCCTGGCGACCTCGAACGGCAAGGTCGCCTCGATCGGCTACTGCTCCGGCGGCCGCCAGTCCTTCCTCGCGGGCTGCCGGCTCCCGCTCGACGGCGTGATCGACTGCTACGGCGCCTTCGTCGCCGTCGACCCGCCCTCGGAGTTCCCTCTCAAGGTCAAGGCCGTCATCGGCGAGGCCGGGAACCTGCACGCGCCCCTCCTCGGGCTCTTCGGCGCCGAGGACACCTACCCCTCCCCCGAGCAGAACGACGCCCTGGCCGCGGCGCTCGCCGCCGCCGGCAAGGAGTTCACCTTCAGGACCTACGAGGGGGCCGCCCACGCGTTCTTCGCGGTGGACCGGCCCTCCTACCGGCCGGAGGTGGCCACCGAGGCCTGGGGCGAGGTCTTCGCCTTCCTCGCGCGGACGGTCGGCTGATGTGCACGTACCAGACCGAGCGGCTCGCGCTGCGCGCGAGCGGCAAGACCGCCGAGGGCTGGACGCGTCTCACTGACGCGACGGTCTACTTCGACCACCCCGTGCACTTCCCGGCCGGGCACGCCCTGATGATCGACGTCCTCAACCCCGCGAAGGGGCCGAGCGCCCGGGTCGCCCTCGAGCTCGACGCCGAGAGCGCCCGCGCGCTGGCCGCCGCGATCGTGCGGGCCCTCGACAGCGTCCCCGAGGAGCTGCGCGGCGAGCTCGTCCCGTGAGCGTCGCGGCGGCCCGTCGCGACCCGCTGACCCGACCGCGGTCGGACCGCTACAAGTGGCTGGTCCTGTCGAACACGACGCTCGGCGTCCTCATGGCCACGATCGACACCTCGATCGTGCTCATCGCGCTGCCCGACGTGTTCGACGGGATCCGCATCGACCCGCTCGCGCCCGGAAACACGTTCTACCTGCTCTGGATGATCCTGGGCTTCATGATCGTCACCTCGGTGCTCGTGGTGAGCCTCGGGCGCCTCGGCGACATGCTCGGGCGGGTCAAGATGTACAACCTCGGCTTCGTCGTCTACACGTTCTTCTCCCTCCTGCTGTCGATCACCTGGTTCTCGGGCACCGCCGCGGCGATCTGGCTCGTCGTGATGCGGCTCTTCCAGGGGGTCGGCGCGGCGTTCCTCATCGCGAACTCGGCGGCCATCCTCACCGACGCCTTCCCCGAGCACCAGCGCGGGATGGCCCTCGGCATCAACCAGATCGCCGGCATCGCGGGCAGCTTCATCGGCCTGGTGCTCGGCGGCCTGCTCGGACCGATCCAGTGGCGACTGATATTCATCATCTCGGTCCCGATCGGGGTCTTCGGGTCCGTCTGGGCCTACCTCCAACTGCGCGAGATCCCCGTGCGCCAGGACCACCACGTCGACTGGGCCGGCAACCTCACTTTCGCCCTGGGCCTCGTCGCGCTCATGGTCGGGATCACCTACGGGATCCAGCCCTACGGCGGCCACGAGATGGGCTGGACCAGCCCCTTCGTCGACGGGTCGCTGGCGCTCGGGGTGGCCTGCCTCGTGGCCTTCGCCCGGCTCGAGCGGCGCTCGTCGGACCCGATGTTCCGCCTGGCCCTCTTCCGGATCCGGGCCTTCAGCGCCGGGTCGATCTCCACCCTGCTCGCCGCGACGGGCCGGGGCGGGCTGATGTTCACCATGGTCATCTGGCTCCAGGGGATCTGGCTCCCCCTGCACGGCTACAGCTTCGCCTCGACGCCCCTGTGGGCCGGCATCGCCCTCTTGCCCCTCACGGCCGGGTTCCTGCTCGCCGGGCCCCTGTGCGGCTACCTCTCGGACCGCTACGGCTCGCGCCACTTCACCGTCGGCGGGATGGTCGGCTCGACGATCTCGTTCCTCGCGCTCGAGACGCTGCCGGCCGACTTCCCCTACCTCGCCTTCGGGGCGCTGCTTCTGTTGAACGGCCTGTCCATGGGGGCGTTCTCGGCCCCCAACCGGGCGAGCGTGATGAACGCGCTGCCGCCCGAGCACCGCGGCGTCGGCTCCGGGATGAACTCGACCTTCCAGAACTCGGGCCAGGTGCTCTCGATCGGGATCTTCTTCACCCTCATGATCGTCGGCCTCTCGCGGACCCTTCCGCCCGCCCTGCGCGCGGGCCTCGTGGCGCGCGGCGTCCCCGCGGGGGTCGCGACGCACGTGGCCGCCCTCCCCCCCGTGACGACGCTGTTCGCCTCGTTCCTCGGCTACAACCCCATGGCCAAGCTCCTCGGGCCGCGGGTGCTCGCCGCGCTGCCGGCCGGGGCGCGCACCGCGATCGTCGGGCGGCGGTTCTTCCCCGACATCATCCAGCGGGCCTTTGTCGCGGGTCTGCACCCCGCGCTCGACTTCGCCGCCGCCATCTGCGCGATCGCGGCGGTCACCTCCTGGCTGCGCGGGTCCTACCGCCCGTCGGCGCCCGCCCCGCGCGGCGGCGAGGCGCTCGTCGTCGACTGATCAGCGAGCGTGCCGGCCGCGGGCGACGGGCGCGAGCACGGTGAGGCAGGTATAGGTGATGAGGGCGATCGCCACGTGCATCCAGACGAGCACGACCACGGCCCGCAGCGGTGAGCCGGCGTAGAGGATGTACGCGTCGGGCGCCAGCAGGACCAGCGACACGGCGACCGCCAGGCGCGCGTACAGCCACTCCGGGCTGGAGGTGAGCCGGGCCACGAGGGGCCAGCCCACCCCCGCGACCACGACGCCGGCGACCGTCAGGCGCGCATAGTCGAAGAAGGCGAAGTGGACGTACCCGCGCGTCGAGGGGTAGAGCGCCGTGCCCAGGCGCACGAGCAGGGCGTCGGCGACGAGCGAGGCGAGGATCGCCACGGCGGTCGCCAGGGCGACCCGTCCGCCCGACGGCGGGCGGCCGGGACGCAGGTCGACGCGCGCCCAGCGCAGGACCGGCCGGAGCCAGTCGGGCACGACGTCGTGGGCCCGGCCGAGGAGTCCCGTGATGCGCGCGTCCATGGCGCTCGCACTCTAGGGAACGAGCCTAAGAGCCCGGTAAGGGACCGCCCTAGGAGTTCATCGCCTTGTGGATGGTGGTGACGATCCGCTCGACCGACGGCAGGGCCATGTCCTCGAGCGTGTCGGCCGCCGGCAGCGGGATGTGCGGGGTCGTGATGCGCACGACCGGCCCGTCGAGGTCGAAGAAGGCCTCCTCGGCCACGATCGAGGCCACCTCGGCCCCCCACCCGAGGACCCGGGGGTTCTCCTCCACGGTGAAGAGCCGGCCGGTGGCCGACGTCTCGCGCAGGATGGTCTGGGTGTCGAGGGGGATCAGCGACCGGACGTCGATGACGGTGCAGTCGATGCCGCCGGCCGCGAGCTCCTCGGCCGCGGCGAGCGCGCGGGGCACCATGAGCCCGAGCGTGGCGATGGTGGCGTCCGAGCCCTGGCGCAGCACCGTCGCCGTGCCGAGCGCGTCGACGATCTCCCCCTCGGGCACCTCGCCCTTGGTCGGGTAGAGGGCCTTGGACTCGAGGAAGACGACCGGGTCGTCGTCGCGCACCGCGGCCGCCATCAGCCCGATGACGTCACGAGGGCTCGAGGGCACGACCACCTTGAGCCCGGGGATCATCATCGCCCAGTTCTCGACGCTCTGGGAGTGCTGGGCCCCGAAGCGCAGCCCGCCGCCGTTGCCCGAGCGGATCACCAGCGGGAAGCTCATCTGCCCGTTGGTCATGTAGCGCGACTTGGCGATCTCGTTGGCGACGATGTCCCAGCACACGGCGAAGAAGTCCGCGAACATGATCTCGGCGATCGGCCGCAGGCCGGTCATGGCCGCCCCCATGGCCGCCCCCAGGATGGCCTGCTCGCTGATGGGCGTGTCGCGGACCCGCACCGGCCCGAACTCCTCGAAGAGCCCGACGGTGCCCTTGAACACCCCGCCGGCCGCCCCGACGTCCTCGCCGAGGAAGAGCACCGACTCGTCCCGGCGCATCTCCTGGGCGATGCCGCGGGCGATCGCCTCTCTGTAGGTCAGTTCCGCCATTCGGCACCTCCGTTGGCCCAGACGTCCTTCATCAACAGGTCCTCGCCGGGCGCGGCGCCCGACTTGGCCGCCTCGGTGGCCGCGTCGACCTCGGCGTCGACCTCGGCCTCGATGCGATCGAGCGCGGCCTCCTCGACCCCGAGCTCGAGGAGCCGGGCCCGGTAGCGCGACACCGGGTCGCGCTCGGCCGACTTCCAGAGCGCGACCTCCTCGTCGGGCCGGTACTTGCCGGGGTCGGCCCGGGAGTGGCCGCCGTGGCGGTAGGTCTCGGCCTCGATGAGGCTCGGTCCCTCGCCCGCGCGGGCCCGCTCGATGGCGGTGCGCGCGACCTCGTAGACGGCGTCCGCGTCGTTGCCGTCGACGAGGATCGGCTCGAGCCCGTAGGCGGCGGCGCGGTCGGCCGCCGGGCGGGCCACCGCGGTCACCTCCGAGGTGCGCGTGTACTCCATGTAGAGGTTGTTCTCGCAGATGAACACCACCGGGAGCTTCCAGATGGCCGCGAAGTTGAGCGCCTCGTGGAAGGCCCCGATGTTCACCGTCCCGTCGCCGAAGAAGACCACCGCCACCTGGTCCGTCCCGCGGTACTGGGCGCTCCAGGCCGCCCCGCAGGCGATCGGCAGGTGGGCGCCGATGATGGCGTAGCTGCCCATCACCCCGTGCTCCACGCTGGTGAGGTGCATCGACCCGCCCTTGCCGGCCATGAGCCCGTTGGCCCGGCCCATCAGCTCGGCGAAGACGGGGGTCATGGCCACCCCACGCGCCAGGGTGTGGGCGTGGCCCCGGTAGGTCGCGAACGTCCAGTCGTCGGGCCGCATGGCCGCGGCGACGCCGGCGGCGATGGCCTCCTGGCCGATCGAGAGGTGGCTGGTCCCCTTGACGTAGTTCTCCAAGAAGAGGTCGTACGCGCGGGTCTCGAACCGGCGCAGGGCGACCTGGCTGCGGTAGAGCTCGAGCTTGAAGTCCACGTCGTGGACGGGGGAGGCCTCGGTGGTCGTCATGTTCCCTCCTAGTACTTGTTCGCGATCATCAGCTCTTGGGCCGGGAAGTGGGTCAGGACCGCCGGGCCGTCGGGGGTGACCACGACCTCCTCCTCGATCCGGGCCGCCGACACGCCGTCGCTGGCCGGGCAGTAGGTCTCGAGGGCGAACACCATCCCGACCTGCAGTTCTACCGGCTCGGTGAGGCTGTTGAGGCGGCTGATGATGGGCCGCTCGTGCAGTCCGAGGCCGAGGCCGTGGCCGAACTGGAGACCGAAGGCGGCCATCTCGTCTTTGAAGCCGAAGGACGTCGCCTCGGGCCAGGCGCGGGCGATGACGTCGGTCGTGACCCCGGGCTTGACGAGGTCGATGGCGGCGTCCATCCACTCGCGCGCCCTCGCGTAGGCGTCGCGCTGGGGGCCCGTCGAGCTGCCCACCGAGAGGGTCCGGTAGTAGCAGGTCCGGTAGCCGTTGAAGGAGTGGATGATGTCGAAGAAGGCCTGGTCCCCCGGCCGGATGATCCGGTCCGTGAAGTTGTGGGGGTGGGGGTTGCACCGCTCGCCCGAGACGGCGTTCACGGCCTCGACCTGGTCCGAGCCCATCTCGTAGAGGCGGCGGTTGACGAGCGCCACCATCTCGTTCTCGCGGACCCCGGGCTTCAGGGCGTCGAAGACGTCCTGGTACACGCCGTCGACCATGGCCGCCGCCTGGGACAGCAGGGTCAGCTCGTCGGGGCTCTTGATCTGGCGCGCGTCGAGCATGATCTGCTGGGCGTCGCGGACCTGCACGCCGGCGCGCTCGAGCTCGAAGAGGAAGGGCAGCTCGACGATGTCGATCCCGACCGGCTGGTCGAGGACCCCGGCGTCGCCGAGCAGGCCCACGATCTCGCGCACCGCCGACGCGAAGAGCCCCGCGGAGGGGGCGATCGCCCCGCGCATCCCGAGCATCCCGGCACGGCAGTTCTCCTTGGCCAGCCACGGGGCGAACAGCTGGTGGTGGCGCGCGGCCGAGCCGAAGTCCCAGAGGACGGGCTCGCCGCCCCGGGGGAGCAGGCAGTAGCGGGTCATCTTGTCGCCGAGCGCCCCGCCCACCCAGGTCTGGGAGACGTAGCGGATGTTGTAGAAGTCGAACAGCAGCAGCGCCCCGAGGTCGCTGCGCTCGAGGGCCTCGCGCGCCCGCGCGAGCCGGTACGCCCGCAGGCGGTCGAAGTCCACCCGGGTCTCGAAGTCGACCCCGTGGAACCCCGGCGTGGCGACGACCGGGCCGAACCCCTCCATCAGCGTCCCCCCAGCCCGTCGTCGACCTCGATGCCCTCGGGCACCATCGTCAGCCCGGCGGCGCGCGCCTCCTCGGCGAGCAGCACCGCGAAGTCCTCGCTCGTATGGCCGGCCCCCACCGCCGCCTGGACGATCTCGGCGCAGACCGCGGCCAGCGGCATCGGCACGTGGTGCTCGCGCGCGGCGGCCAGCCCGAGGTCGAAGTCCTTGCGCAACAGGACCGGCGTGAACGTCGGCGTGAAGTCGAGGTTCACGAAGGCCGGCGTCTTGTAGCGCGAGAAGGTCGAGCCGAGCACCGAGTCGTTGAGGAACGAGAGCAGCGCGCTGCGCTTCACGCCGCCCCGCTCGGCGAGGACCGTCACCTCGGCGAGCGCCTGGGTGACGACGCCGAGCACGACGTTGTGGCAGATCTTGACGAGTCGCGCGGCCTCGCCCTCGCCCACGTAGGTGACGCCGCGGCCGATGTCGCGCAGCATCGCCTCCACCTCGTCGAAGGCCGCCCGCTCGCCCGACACCGCCAGGGTGAGGTTGCCGCTGGCCACCACCTTGGGGTTGCCGCTCACCGGGGCGGCGAGGAACGCGACCCCGCGCGCCGCGCAGGCCGCCCGGACCGCGGCCGACGTCTCGGTCGAGACCGTGGAGCTGTCCACGACCACCCGCGGCGCGCGCGCGGGGTCCGCCAGCACGCCCTCGGGTCCGGTCGTCACCTCGAGCAGGTCGTCGTTGGCCGACACCATGACGAAGACCACGTCGTGCCCGGCGAGGTCGACCGGCCGGTCGACCACCGTCGCCCCACGGTCGACGAGCGCCTCGGCCTTGGCCCGGGTCCGGTTCGTGGCCGTCACCTCGCGGCCCGCCGCGAGGAGCCGCGACGCCATGGCCGCGCCCATCCGCCCGCAGCCGATCCACCCGATTCGCGTCGCCTCGCCCACCGCGCCTCCTCCGGTCAACCCGTGACCGTCTCTTCGATCGACCCCCCGAGGTACAGGGCCCCGATCTCGGGGTGGTGCAGCACCTCGTGGCCGCTGCCGTGCAGGCGCACCCGGCCGTTCTCCATGACCACGCCCTGGTCGGCGAGGCGTAGGGCCTGTCGGGCGTTCTGCTCCACCAGCAAGATAGTGCGACCGGCCTCGTTCATCTGCCGGACGGTCTGGAACATCTGGCGCAGGGTCTTGGGGTCGAGGCCCATCGAGGGCTCGTCGAGCACGACGAGCGTGGGGTCGAGCATCAAGGACCGGGCGAACTCGACGAGCCGCTGCTGGCCGCCCGAGAGCGCCCCGGCCTTGTCGCCGGCCCGCTCGGACACGATGGGGAAGGCCGCGGCGACCCGCTCGTAGCGCTCGGCGATGACCCTCTTGTCACGCACGAGGTACGCCCCGAGCTCGACGTTCTGGCGCACCGTCATCTCGCGGAAGAGGCTGTGGTTCTGGGGGACCTGGACGATCCCGCGCTCTAAGACGTGGCGGGGGCTGCGCCCGACGAGGTCCTCCCCCTGGAAGGTGATCGACCCGAGCCGGGGCCGCACCAGGCCGCTCACCGTCTTGAGCAGCGTGGACTTCCCCGATCCGTTGGGGCCGACGATGCAGGTGACGCCCCCGGCCGGCACGGCGAAGCTCACGCCCTTCAAGACGTCGCCCCCGCCGTAGCCGGCCACCACTCCGTCGAAGGTGAGGAGCGCCTCAGCCACCGGCCACCTCCTCGAGCTCGTCGTCGCCGCCACCCAGGTACGCGTCGAGCACCCTCGGGTCGCGTCGGACCTCGTCGGGGGTCCCCGACACGAGATTGCAGCCCTGGTGCATCACGGTCACCCGGTCGCACAGGCTCATGACGAACTCCATGTTGTGCTCGACGATGAGGAACGTCTTTCCCTGGGCGTTGAGGGCCCGGATCTTCTCGGCGATGCGGTTGATGAGGGTGAGGTTCACGCCCCCCGCCGGCTCGTCGAGGAGGATGACCTGGGGGTCGGCGACCAGCACGTAGGCGAGCTCGAGCAGTTTGCGCTGGCCGTAGGAGAGGGCGCCGGCCTGCAGCTCGGCCAGCCCCGCGATGCCGACGAAGTCGAGCAGCTCCAGGGCGGTCGCGACCTCCTCGGGCGAGGACTTGGACCGGGTGAGCCCGCGCAGCCACCCCTCGCGCCGCTGGGTCGCCACGAGCATGTTCTCGAGCACGCTCAGGCGCTCGAAGATCCGCGTGAGCTGGAAGGTCCGGCCGATCCCCCGGGCGAAGACCTGGTTCGGCTTGAGCCCGGTGATGTCCTCGTCCCGGAAGCGGACCGCGCCCTGATCGGCCTGGACGTAGCCCGTCACGACGTTGAACAGGGTCGTCTTGCCCGAGCCGTTGGGCCCGATCAGCCCGGCGATGGACCCTTCGGCGACCTCGAGGGAGCAGCCCTGGAGGGCCTGGACGCCGCCGAAGGCGCGGCTCACCCCACTGACCGACAGGATCGCCATCAGGCCCGGCTCCCGGCGAGGGTGGTCTCGGCCGCCGCGACGGCGGCCTTCTCACGCGCGGCGCGGCGCGTCACGCGGTCACGGACGAAGACGACGATGCCTTGGGGCATGAAGAGGATCACGAGGAGGAAGAGGGCCCCGAAGAGGATGAGGTAGAGCGAGCTGTTGGAGAACGACAGGGTCAGCCACTGCTGGAACGACTCGAGGATCAGCGCGCCGAGCAGCGGCCCGGCCAGCGTGCCGAGGCCCCCGAGGAAGGCCATGAGGGCGATCGAGACGTCGAAGAGCGGGTCGAAGACGAACTGGGGGAAGATCTGGCCCACGAACATCGCGTAGAGCGCCCCCGCCATGCCGATCGTGAACTGCGCGAGGGCGAAGCCGGTGAGCTTCACCGCCGTGGTGCGCACCCCGAGGCCGAGCGCCCGGTCCTCGTCGTCGCGGATGGCCAGCATCTGCAGGCCGAAGCGCGAACGGCGCACCAGCGCCGACAGGGCCGTGGCGAAGATCACCAGGCCGAGGGCCACGTAGTAGAAGGGCACGTTGTAGTAGCTCTCGTTCCAGCTGATGAAGGGCAGGATCAGCCCCGAGGTGCTCCCGGTGAAGCCCACGTTGATCGCGGTCAGCTGGAAGACGAAGAAGATCGCGATGGTGATCACGACGAAGGTGTGGCGCCGGACCCGCAGGGCGATGGCCCCGATCGGCAGCGCCACGAGGGAGGCGAGGAGCCCACCGAGGGGGGCCAGCCAGAACATCGACGCGCCCGGGGCCATGTTCGCGTGGATCGACACCAGCGCCATCGTGTAGGCGCCCACCCCGTAGGAGACGGCCGAGCCGAGGGCGATGTAGCCCGTGTAGCCCGAGAACATGTTCCACGAACTCGCGCAGGACATGTAGATGAGGGTGAAGACGCCGATCGCGACGTAGGCCGGGTTCGTCACCACGACCGGGAAGAGGGCCAACGCGACGAGACCGAGCGCCCAGGCGGCGCGAGACCAGAGACGCATCAGGCCGTCCTCGCGAGCTGCTTGCCGAAGAGTCCCTGGGGGCGCAGGGACAGGACGATGACCAGCACGATGAAGAAGGTCATCGTCGACCAGACCGGCGACCAGACCACCCCGACCACGTCCTCGAGCATCACCATCCCGATCGAGGCGACGAGGGCCCCGCCCAGGCTCCCCATCCCGCCGAGGACGATGATGGTGAGGAGCCGGGAGATGAGGTCGTAGCTCGAGCTCGCGTTGAAGGCGTTGGTCGCGCCGAACACCATCCCGCCCGCCGCCGTCACCGCGGTCCCGATGCCGAAACAGATGGTGGCGACCCTCTTCACGTTGATGCCGATGAGGGCCGCCGCCGTCTGGTCGGCCAGGGACGCGCGCACGCTCGCCCCGAAGCGGGTCCGGTACAAGAGGACCCACAGGGCCGCGAGCAACACCACGGCCAGGATGAAGCCGAAGACGTAGATGTAGGCGAAGTACACGCCGAAGAGCTTGAACGACTGGTTCACGTACCACGCGTTGATCTGGACGACGTTCACCGAGAAGATCATGTTGAGTGAGCCCTCGATGAGCAAAGAGACCGCGTAGGTGACCAGGATCGACATCGCCGTCTTCTCCGGTCCCTTCAGTCGGGACATGAAGACCCTCTCCACCACGATCCCCACCACGAACAGGGTGGGGATCGTGATGAGGAGGCCGACGAAGGGGTCGATGCCCCAGTGCAGCTGGATCGCGTAGCTCAGGTAGGCACCCAGCACCACGAAGATCCCCTGGGCGATGTTGATGATGTCCATCACCCCGAAGATCAGCGTGAGACCCGTCGCCATGAGGGCGTAGACCGAACCGGTCAGCACCCCGTCGACGATCGCGTAGGTGAGCGCGCTACCCGACATCGATCAGTTCTTCCAGGCCGGCTTGGGGAAGAGGACCTTCACCGAGTTGGGGTCGTTGACCGGGTTGACCTGGACGAACTTCGTGCCCTGCCACTGGAAGGTGAAGGCGGTCGGGTCGACGTTCTCGCCGAGCTTGTTGAACTTGACCGGGCCCTGCACCGAGGACATCACCTTGCCCGAGTGCAGGTAGGCGATGATCTTGGCGTTGTCGAAGCCGCCGGTCGCCTTGACCGCCTGGGCCATGACCTCGCCCACCGAGTAGGCCTCGGCGACGTCGGAGTTGATGTCGGCCGGGGTGCCGCCGTACTGCTTGATGTAGGCCGCCACCATCGCCTTGGAGAGCTTGTTGGCCGAGCCGCCGTACCACGCGTTGGGCACCATCATCCCGCTCGCGTTCTTCGCGCCGACGGCCTTCAAGAACGCCGCCCCCTGGTCCGGACCGCCCGTCGCGATGAAGGCCTTCGGGTTGTAGTGGGCCTGCTCGAAGGCCTGCATGAAGGCCGACACCGTGGGCACGTCGACCGAGCCGAGCACGACCACCTGGGCCTTGGCCGCGGCGACCTTGTCCGCGATCGAGGTGTAGTCGGTCACCTCCGCCGGGAAGACGGTGAAGCCGAGCGACTTGATCCCCGCCTTGGACATGATCTTCTGGGCGACCGGCAGCTGGGGCTCGGTGAAGGGGTCGTTCGAGGTCACGTAGTACGCGCTCGTCGGCCGCTGGCCCTTGGGCAACGAGGAGATCCACGTCGCGAAGGGCATGAGGTCGTTCGCGACCGGCAGCGACACGTCGAAGACGTTGTTGAGGTGGGCCTGGAAGACCGACGGCGCGCCGCCCGCCCCCTCGACCATCGCGTAGCCGAAGCGCTCAGCGGTCTGGGCCGCCGGCACGGTGAGCAGCGACGAGAACGGCCCGAACACCAGCTGGACGTGGCTCTGGCCGATGAGGTCCTGGTAGTTCGTCACCACCTGGGTGGGGCTTGACGCGTCGGACTTGATGATCAGGTTGATCTTGTGTCCGAGCAGACCGCCGTGGGCGTTCTGCTCCTTGGCCCACAGCTCGTACCCGCGTTGGAACGCCTGGCCGTCGGCCGAGAAGTCGCCCGAGAGCGACAACGAGATGCCGATGTTGACCGGTGCGCCCTTGGCGAGGCCACCCGAGCTCGCGCCGGCCGTTGAGGCCGCCGCCATCGTGATGAGTGATGCCGCGGCGACCGTGGTCGCCGCCAGCACCCTCACGGTGCTCATTCTCTTCATTGATTCCCCCCGAACCAATCTGTGTGACGACTTCGGTGGTCCCCGTTTCGGTCCACCCCCGTCGCTCGCCGGGACGGCGATGGGGCAACGCTAACGATGGCCCCTCGGCTAATCAAGGCGCCCGGGCGCCGTTCGCCGTGAAAAGATTTCAAGCGCGCGCCCCTTCTCCCACCGACGGCGACGGCGTTACCATCTCCACCCATCCGGGCCGGTGGGGGGACAGTGACCGACGCGCTGCTGGAGACCGCCATCGCCAATTGGCAGCCCCGCTTCGTGGCGAACGGGGTCGACGCAAGTGACTACGTGCACATAGCGGCGCGGCTCGAGCGCTGGGAGGACTGGTGCGCCGCGTGGTGCGAGGCCGGCGCCGACCACGAGGCCCTCGGCGCCACCGCCCGCGCCGCGGGGAACGGGCGCAGCGCCGGCGAGCACTTCGCCCGCGCCGCCGTCTACTTCCACTTCGCGAAGTTCCTGTTCGTCCACGACCTCGACCAGGCCCGCGCGGCCCACGACCGCGCGGTGGCCGCCCTCAGCGACGCCTCGCCCCACCTCGAACCCCCGGGGACCCGGCTCGAGATCCCCTTCGAGGGTTCGCGGTTGGTCGCCCTCTTGCGCACGCCCGACCCGACGTCGCCCCAGCCCACGGTCGTCCTGATCCCGGGACTCGACTCGGCGAAGGAGGAGTTCCGCGAGGTCGAGCGGGCCTTCCTGGAGCGCGGGCTGGCCACGGTCTCGCTCGAGGGCCCGGGACAGGGCGAGGTCGAGTGGGACCTGCCGATCCGACCGGACTGGGAGGTCGTGGGGGCGGCCGCGCTGGGCCACCTGCGGAGCCGACCCGAGGTCGATCCCGACCGGGTCGGCGTCTGGGGCGTCTCCCTCGGGGGCTACTACGCCGCGCGAATCGCGGCGGCCGACCTCGGGGTGCGCGCCACGGTGGCCCTCTCGGGGCCGTACGACTTCGCCGCCGCCTGGGAGTCCCTCAACCCCCTCACCCGCCGGGCCTTCGTCGTGCGCTCGGGCAGCACCGGCGAGGCCGACGCCGCGCGCCGGGCCGCCGACCTCACCCTCGCCGGGCGCGCGTCGTCGATCACGGGTCCCCTCCTCGTCGTCCAGGGACGGCGCGACCGGCTCTTCTCGTGGCGCGAGGGCGAGCGGCTCGTCGCCGAGGCGGCGGGACCCGCGGAGCTGCTCGTCCTCGACGACGGGAACCACGGCTGCGCGAACGTCACGTACCGGCACCGGCCCTACGCTGCAGACTGGCTCGCTCGCCACCTGGACGCGGAGCCTCGACCGACCCCTACCCCCGGAGCCCCACATGCCTAAGGTCACGATGCCCCAGCTCGGAGAGACGGTGGCCGAGGGAACCGTCACCAAGTGGTTCAAGGCCGTCGGGGAGCCGGTCGACAAGGGAGAGGCGCTCTTCGAGGTCTCCACCGACAAGGTCGACACGGAGATCCCCTCGCCCGCCGGCGGGACGCTGACCGCGATACTCGTCCCGGCCGGCCAGACCGTCGACGTCGGCACGACCCTGGGGCTTATCGACGAGGAGCCCGAGGCGGCTGCGGGCGACGCCCCGCGAGCGCGACCCGGCGCCCGACTCGACGTCGAGGACGGCGCCGTCGACTCCCCCCTGCCCGCGACGAGCACGCGACGGGCCGGGGGGGCGGGCGCCGAGCGGCTCTCGCCGGTCGTGCGCCGGCTCCTCGCCGAGCACCACCTGGAGCCCGGCGACGTCCTCGGCACGGGTCCCGCCGGGCGGATCACCCGCGAGGACGTCCTCGCCCACGTGGCGGCCGTGAGCGCCCCGGCCGGCGACGAGGCGGCCGCGGTCTCCCCGGTGGTGCGCCGGCTCCTGCGCGAGCACGGCCTGAGCATCTCCGACGTGACCGGCACGGGGCCGGGCGGACGGGTCCAGCGCCGCGACGTCGAGGCGGCCGCGGCCGCCCTCGCCGCGGGGTCGCGCGCGGATGAGGTCGTGCCGTTCTCGACGATCCGGCGCCTCACCGCCGAGCACATGGTGCGCTCCAAGGCGACCTCGGCCCACACGCTGATGGTGCGCGAGATCGACTACGAGAACGTCGAGCGGGCCCGTCGACGTCACGGCCCCTCGTTCAAGGAGCGCGAGGGGTTCTCTCTCACCTACCTGCCGTTCAACGCGGTGGCCACGGTGCAAGCCCTCGGAGAGTTCCCGCACCTCAACGCATCCGTCGGTGACGACGCCCTCGTCGTGCACGCGGCGGTCAACCTCGGCATCGCCGTCGACCTCGACGGCCAGGGCCTCGTGGTGCCCGTCGTGCGCGACGCGGCGGCGCTCACGCTCCGAGAGATGGCGGTGCGCGTGCGCGCGCTCGCCACGGGCGCCCGATCGAAGCGCCTGACCGTCGACGACATGTCCCACGGGACCTTCACGATCACGAACCCCGGCCCCTACGGGACGCTCATGACCGGGGCCATCATCAACCAGCCCCAGGTGGCCATCCTCGCCACCGACGGGGTCTCGCGCAAGCCCGTCGTCGTCACCGGTGCCGACGGCGAGGAGCTCATCGCCATCCACTCGATCGGCCTGGTCGCGTTGACCTTCGACCACCGGGTCATCGACGGGGCGTACGCGGCGCGCTTCCTCGCGCGCCTCGCCGAGATCCTCGAGACCCGCGACTGGGCCAGCGAGCTCTAAGCCATGGGCGACCGGCTGCGCCTGGGCACCTTCACCCCCTCGGTCCTGCTCGAGGTGGCGCGCCGGAGCGGTGCGCTCGAGCGCGCGGGCCTCGAGGTCGACGAGGTCCCGGTCGCGTCGTCCCCCGCGCAGTTCCAGTCCCTGATCGCGGGCGACCTCGACGTGGTCCTCACGAGTCCCGACAACGTCCTCGCCTACCACTTCCTCACGCGCAACCCCCTCGGGCGGCGCATCCCACTCGTCGTCGAGGCCGCGCTCGACCGTGGGCTGGGCCTGTCGCTCTGGGCTCGCGCGGGGCTCGGCGAACCCCGACCCGGCGCCCGCCTCGCCGTCGACGTGGCGACCTCGGGCTTCGCGTTCGTCGGCTACGCCTTGCTCGCTCTCCGGGGCCTCGGCCGTGACGACCTCGAGATCGTCGCCCTGGGGTCGACGCCCCGGCGCGCCGCGGCCCTCGTCGAGGGCCGGTGCGACCTCACGGTGCTGAACGCGGGGAACCAGTACCCGGCCCGCGGCGCGGGCGCGGCCCTCCTCGGCGAGGCGAGCGACCTGGGCCCCTACCTGGGCACCGTCCTCGCGGGCCCTGCGGCGCCGTCCGCCGAGCGCCACCGGCTGGCCGAGGCCCTCGTCGAGGTGGCCGGCGCGATCGCTGCCGGTGACCACGACGGCACGATTCGCGAGGCCGCGGCCGACCGGCTGGGGCTCAGCCCGCCCGACACCGCGGCGTACGCCGACCTGCTGCGCGACCCCGTCCGAGGGCTCGTGCCGACGGGGTCGGTCGACCGACGCTCGGTGCGCACGCTGATCGACCTGAGGCGCGCGGCCGAACCGGACCCCGACCTCGGCGACGTCGAGGGCGGACTCGAGGACCTGGTGGCCCCGGGCCGCCTCGTCGACTAAGGAGGCGCCATGGGCGACACCCGTCTCAGCGACGACCTGCTGGCCGCGCGACCCGTGTGGGGGTCGCTCATCGCCGGAGCGTTCCGGGATCACGCCGGGGCCGAGCTCTTCACCGTCACCGAGTCGGCGACCGGGGAGCCGCTCGCCCGGGTCGTCGCCGCGTCCGACGCCGAGGTCGCCGAGGCGGTCGAGGACAGCCGTCACGCCTACGAGCAGACGTGGCGGCGCCTCTCCCCTCGGGAGCGCGCGGGCTACATGCGCGAGGTGGCCGCACGATTCCGGGCCCACGCCGAGGAGCTCGGCGAGCTGTGCGCGCGCGAGGTCGGCAAGCCCCGTCGCGACGCCCTGCGGGTGGACGTGGTCTCGAGCCACACGAGCTTCGACTACTACGCGGGCATCGCCGACACGGTGCCGGGTCACATCGTGGACCAGGGTCCGATCGAGGCTCGGGTCGCCTACGAGCCCTACGGCGTCGTGGCGGCGATCCTGCCGTTCAACTGGCCTCCGATCCACTTCTCCAAGAAGTGCGCTCCGGCGCTCGCGGTGGGCAATACGGTCGTGCTCAAGCCCGGCGAGCAGGCGCCGCTCACGGTCCTGCGCCTGGCCGAGCTCGCCAACGAGGTCCTGCCCCCCGGGGTCATCAACGTCGTGAGCGGGGTCGGCGCGGGGCCGGCCCTGGTGGGACACCCGAGGGTCGAGCGGATCTCCTTCACGGGCTCCACGGCGACCGGGCGCCGGGTGCTCGAGGGCGCGGCGAAGAACCTCACCTACGCCACGATGGAGCTCGGCGGCAAGAACGCCCTGCTCGTGCTCGACGACGCCGACCTCGACCAGGCCGTGGCGGTGGCGATCGAGGGGATGTTCTACAACCAGGGCGAGGCCTGCACCTCGACCTCGCGCATCGTGGTCGAAGAGCCCCTCTACGACGAGTTCGCCCGACGATTCGTCGAGGCCACCGCGCGCCTCCTCGTGGGCGACCCCCTGGACGAGTCAACCGACATCGGCCCGATGGTCGACGCCCGCCAGCGCGACCGGGTGAACCATTACATCGAGGTCGGCCTCGCCGAAGGCGCCACGCTCCTCTACCGGGGTGACGTCCCCCGCGAGCGCCCCCTCGACGGGGGCTACTTCGTCACCCCGGTCGTCTTCGGCGACGTGACCCCCGCGATGACGATCGCGCGCGAGGAGATCTTCGGACCCGTGGCGAGCCTCCTGCGCGCGACCGACGACGACCAGGCCGTCGCCATCGCCAACGACTCCGACTACGGGCTCACCGCGGCGATCTGCACGCGCGACGAGTCCCGCGCGGCTCGGCTCGCCGAGCGGCTCGAGGTCGGCATGGTCTTCGTGAACAACTACACCCGCCGGACCTACATCGGCTCACCGTTCGGGGGCGTGAAGGGAAGCGGCTTCGGGCGCGAGTACGCGCCCGAGACGCTGCACGAGTTCGTGCGCGCGAAGAACGTGCGCTTCCCCTCCGGTCGCGGCCCGGTGCCCGGCTGGCCGCCCCGATGAGGGGGAACCGGCCCTCGCTAGTCTTGGCCGATGACGCGTGACCGCATCTTGGAGGCGGCGGCGCACGAGATCGAGCGCAACGGGCTGACCCAGTTCCGGGTGAAGCGCGTCGCCATGGAGGCCGGCATCTCGGTCGCCCTGCTCTACAGCTACTTCAGCGACCGCGAGGACCTGATCGCCTCGGCCATCGTCCACCGGTTCCGGGCCGTCCTGCTCGACCTCGCCGAGACCTTCACCCGACCGATGCTCGACGTGAAGACGCCCGCCGCGCTGCGCGCGGCCATCCGGACCGTCATCGTCGAGGCGCAGGTGCCCGCCCGCACCGAGGCCCGCATCCAGCGCATCGAGTCGATGTCCTTCGCGCGCCACAACCCCACCGCCTCCCAGGGCATCGCCGAGGCGAAGAAGGAGACGGCCCAGTTCATCGTCGCTCGGGTCCAGCCCCTCGAGGAGCGCGGCCTCCTCGCCGAGGGGATGAGCGCGGTCGCGTTCGCGCGCATCTGGTACGCGCTCTTCTTCGGCCAGATCGAGCTCGAGGGAGAGCACGCGCTGTCGGTCGGCGACGAGGAGTGGCTGAGGGCCCTCACCGTCCTCGCCGACGGCGCGATCCGGCGTGAGCCGAGCTCGAGCCTGCGCTGACGGTCGCTCAGGCGCCCGCCCGGAGCTCGGAGGCCCACGCGCTCAGGCAGAGGGCGTAGCCGATCTCGAAGACGATCTCGCCCGTGAGCAGGTGGGTGAAGCCCCAGTCGGGCAGGGAGGCCGCGGCCACGACGCCGCCGACCAGCAGTACCCAGAAGCCCACGCTGGCGAGAGTGGTCGCGCGCCGGCGCATGATCCGCCACGACGCACCGAGCTGCACGAGCGCTCCGACGACCCCCACCGTCATGTGGGCCCAGTTGAGGAACGCGCCCTTGTTGAAGGGCGTCAACAGCAAGAGGATCAGCATCACCGAGACGACACGCGCGCTGACCCAGCCCACCGCCTCGATGCCCTCGTCGCGCAGGATCCCGGCGAACCACCACAGGCCCACCGACGCGACCACGTAGCCCACCACGGCGAACACGATCGTCTCGGCGTGCACCCCGTAGTAGGAGATCCCGTCGTTCTGGGCGACGTGGTCGTGGATCAACAGCACGCACAGGGTCAGCGCACCGAAGAAGACCCCCTGGCTCGCCAGGACGATCCGGCGGGCCCGATCGTAGGGGGCGGCGACGGCCGACGTCTCGACGTCGACGCCGTGACTCGCCCCGTGCGCCATCAGCCCGTGTAGCGCGCCCTCGAGGCCGCCAGCTCCTCGAGCGCGGCGGCCCGGGGGGCGTAGTTCTCGACCTTCACCCACTTGCCCTCTTCGAGGTCCTTGTAGACGGTGAAGAAGTGCGAGATCCGGTCGAGGTCGGCCTTGGGCACGTCGCCGATGTCCTGGGCGTCTCTCCAGTGCTTGTCGTAGGCGGGGACGCAGATGAGCTTCTCGTCCCGGCCCTTCTCGTCGGTCATGACGCACATCCCGAGGACCCGGGACTCGATCAGGCAGCCCGGGAACGTGGGGAAGGCCGTCAGGACCAGGGCGTCCAGGGGGTCCCCGTCGCCCCCGAGCGTGTCGGGGATGAACCCGTACTCGGCCGGGTAGCCCATCGAGACCGTGAGGTGACGATCGAGCTTGATCTGGTGGGTCTCGTGGTCGTACTCGTACTTGTTGGCGCTGCCTCGGGGGATCTCGATGATCACGTTGACGGTCTCCACGGCGCCTCCTTGTGCGACGGCTACCCCATGGTAGCGAGCCCCCCGGAGGGGCCCACGCGCGGTCCTAGACTCGCCGTCGGCCCGGCGACGCCGTGGACAAGGAGGTCCTCGTGGAGAGAATCGGTGTAGTGGGCTGCGGCCTCATGGGTTCGGGCATCGCCGAGGTCGCGGCGCGCGCCGGCGGCCAGGTGATCGTCGTGGAACAGGACTTCAAGTCCCTCGAGCGCGGCCGCGAACGGGTCGACCGCTCGCTCTCGCGGGCCGTCGCCTCCGGAAAGCTGGCCGAGGACGTGGCCGAGCGTACCCACGCGAACCTCACCTTCACCCTCGAGCTCGACGCGCTCGAGGACCGCGAACTCGTCATCGAGGCCGTGGCCGAGGACGAGGCGACCAAGCTCGAGGTCTTCGCGACACTGGACCGGGTGGTGCGCGACGCCGACGCGCTGCTGGCGACCAACACCTCCTCGATCCCGATCATCAAGCTCGCGATGGCCACCCGCCGTCCCGAGCAGGTCATCGGGATGCACTTCTTCAACCCGGTGCCGGTTCTGAGGCTGGTCGAGCTCATCTCGTCGCTGCTCACCTCGGCTGAGTCGACGGCCAAGGCCCGCGCCTACGCCACCGACACGCTCGGCAAGACCGTCATCACCTCGCCCGACCGCGCCGGGTTCGTCGTCAACGCCCTCCTCATCCCGTACCTGCTGTCGGCGATCCGGATGCTGGAGTCGGGATTCGCCAGCGCCGAGGACATCGACACCGGCATGGTCGTGGGCTGCGCGCACCCGATGGGCCCGCTCGCCCTCACCGACCTGATCGGCCTGGACACCACCCTGGCGGTGGCCGAGTCGCTCTACGAGGAGTTCAAGGAGTCCCACCTCGCCCCGCCGCCGCTGCTGAGCCGCATGACCCAGGCGGGCCTGCTCGGGCGCAAGTCGGGCCAGGGCTTCTACTCGTACCGCTCCTAGCCCCCTACGCTCTAGGGATGGCCGGCGCCGTCACCTACGTCGCCACGCTTCGCTGCCCGGACGCGCCGGGGATCGTCCACGTGACGACCTCGGCCATCGTGGCCGTCGGGGGCAACATCCTGGAGAACGACCAGTTCACCGACCCGGTGACCGGGCTGTTCTGCATGCGCACCCGCTTCGAGACCGACCTCGACGACCCCGAGCGGGTCGCCACGCGGCTCGGCGAGGACCTGGGGCGCTTCTCCCCGGTCCTGCGGGTGCGCCGAGAGGACCGGCGTCGCCGCGCGGTCGTGATGGTATCGGACCACGACCACTGCCTCACCGACCTCTTCTACCGGGTCGAGCACGGCGAGATCCCCCTCGAGGTCACGGCCGTCGTCTCGAACCACTCGACCCTCGCCCCCCTCGCCCAGCACCACGGGGTCCCCTTCGTCGAGATCCCGGTCACCCCCGAGACGAGGGCCGAGGCGGAAGACGAGCTGCGCCGGGTGGTCGCGGAGTCCGGGGTGGACTACATCATCCTCGCGCGCTACATGCAGATCCTCACGCCCGAGCTGTGCGCCGAGTTCGAGGGGCGGATCGTCAACATCCACCACTCGTTCCTGCCCGGCTTCAAGGGCGCGCGCCCGTACCACCGGGCCTACGAGCGCGGGGTGAAGCTGATCGGCGCCACGGCCCACTTCGTCACGGCCGACCTCGACGAGGGACCCATCATCGACCAGGACGTGGCCCGGGTCACCCACGCGCGGACCCCGAAGGAGCTGGTCGCCATCGGCCGTGACGTGGAGCGCATCGTGCTGAGCCGCGCGGTCAAGCTGCTGGCCGAGGACCGCGTGGCGCTCGTCGGCCAACGGACGGTCGTCTTCTCCCAGTAGTCAGCGCGGCAGCCGCTCGATCATCGCGACCAGGTCGTCACGCCCGACACCGTGGCGCCGCGCCACCTCCACGAGCTCTTTGAGCTTGAGAGCGACGGCTCCCCGGTCGGGTCGTCCCGACACGCGGATCGACCGGCCCCGGCCCATCTCGACGACCCCCTCGTCGCGCAGGGCCCGCAGCGCGCGTAGCACCGTGTTCGTGTTGACGCCGAGCTCGGCGGCCAGATCGCGCGCCTGGGGCAGCCGCTCGCCGGGCCGGGCCTCGCCGTCGAGGATCGCCCGGCGGATCTCGGCGGCCACCTGCTCGTGCAGCAGCATCGGGTCGCCCCGGTCCGGCGGGGTGAGGCCCATCCCTCCGCCCTCGGTCGGCTTGACCCCGCTCATGACGCTAATTATAGTAGCGTCAATGACGCTAACCGCACCCCCAACGACGCCCCCGTCGCCGGCCCCCGAGGCCCTGATCCCCGAGGCCCGACGGCGCGCCCGGCGCCGGGTCGCCCGACGCGCCGCCCTCCTGCTCGCCCTGGTCCTTGTCGCCGGGGCGGCCCTCCTTACCGCGCTCGCCGCCTCGGGCACCTCCGGGGAGAGCGGCGCACGGTCGACGGGCGCCGTCGCGGCGTCGGCCCCGCGGGTCACCACGTGCACGGGCCGCGCGGTCGTCGAGCCCTCGACCCTCACGCTTAGCTGCGCCGACGCCAACTCGGCCCTCACCGCGACGCGCTGGAGCGCGTGGGACGCCACGTCGGCGCGCGGTGTGACGACCTTCGCGGTGAACCTGTGCACCCCGAACTGCGCCTCCTCGCCGCTGCGGTACTTCCGCGGCGCGAGCGTGGTCCTCGACCGGCCGGTGGCCACCCCTCGCGGCGAGCGCTTCTCCCGAGCCGTCGTGACCTACCACACGGGCACGGCCGCCCACCGGGTCATCCAACTCCTCACGACCGGGGGTCGGGCGTGAGGCGGCTCCGCGGCACACTCGTCATGGCGACGCTCGCGTCCGCGGTGATGGTCGCTGCGGCACCCGTCGCCCCGGCCGGCCCGGCCGGAGCGGCCGCCACCCCGGGGCTCCTCGCGTGCTCGGGCCGCGTCGTGCACCGGCCCGCGTCGTTCGTCGTCGCCTGCGCGGACGGCAACACCACCCTCGGCGCGATCCGCTGGCACTCGTGGGGACCGCGCACGGCCGTCGCGGAGGCGACCTTCGGCGAGAACCCCTGCACGCCGTACTGCGCGGCCTCCACGATGCGCTACTTCCCCCACGCGACCGTCCGCCTCGGAGACCCCGTCCGAACTCGTCACGGCATCCTCTACTCGACGATGACCGTCCACTACCGTCAGGGCGCGAGGCCGCGAACGTTCGCGTTCTCGTGGAAGGGAGACCCGGGATTCAAGGGGACGAGAGCGGTTCCACGTCGCGCATCCTCGTGATGGGGGTGTCAGGAGCGGGCAAGACCACGGTCGGGCTCGCCCTGGCGGACCGACTGGGCTTTCGCTTCGTGGAGGCCGACGACCTCCATCCCCCCCGGAACCGGGCGATGCTCGCCCAGGGGCGTCCCCTCTCGGACCAGGACCGTTTTCCCTGGCTACGCGCGGTGGGCGAGCGACTGGCGGCCCCCGGGGTCGTCGTGTCGTGCTCGGCGCTCGCGCGCACCTACCGCAACGTCCTCAAGGCCCACGCGCCCGACCTGGTGAGCGTGCACCTCGCCGTCTCGCCCGAGGTGGCCGCCGAGCGGCTCGCCGAGCGTGAGGGGCACTTCGCCTCGCCGGCGATCCTCGACGGCCAGTTCGTCACGCTGGAGCCCTTGGCGCCCGAGGAGCGGGGCCTCACCCTGGACGCGACCGCGCCCGTCGAGGCCATCGTCGAGGAGATCGGGGCGGCCCTCGCCCGGGGCCTCGAGCCCTCCCCGGGAGCCGACGCCCTCTAGGTCAGGTCACCGCCGCGCGAGCGGCGAAGCGCTCGTCGCGGTGGGCGCCGCTCTCAATGACGTGCGCGAGGCGTTCGACCGCGTCGAAGACGTCGACGTAGCGCAGGTAGAGCGGCGTGAAGCCGAAGCGCGCGACGTCGGGTTCGCGGAAGTCGCCCACGACCCCGGCCTCGCCGACGGCCCGGACGACGCCGTAGGCGTCGGGGTGGCGCAGAGCGACCTGCGAGCCCCGCCGCGCGTGCTCGCGCGGCGTGACGACCTCGAAGACGCCGGGCAGGCGGCCCTCGACCAGCTCGATGAAGAGGTCCGTGAGTGCGAGGCTCTTCGCGCGCACCAGGTCCATGGGGGCCCGCTCCCAGACCGAGAGCGCGCCGTCGAGGGCCGCGAGGGCCACGATGGACGGCGACGAGGTCACGAAGGCCCTCATGCCCTGGGCCGACTCGTAGTCGGGCTCGAAGGCGAAGGGCCGCGCGTGGCCGAGCCACCCCGGGAGGGGGTTGCGCAGCACGCCCTGCCAGCGCTCGCGCACGTAGCAGAAGGCCGGCGCGCCCGGCCCGCCGTTGAGGTACTTGTAGCCGCATCCCGCCGCGAAGTCCACGTCGGCCCCCTCGACGTCCAGGGGCACCGCGCCGGCCGAGTGCGCGAAGTCCCACAGCATGAGCGCCCCCGCGTCGTGGACGGCTCGGGTCACCCCGTCGAGGTCGAGCATCTCCCCCGTGCGGAAGTCCACGTGGGTGAGCATGACGAGCGCGACGTCGTCGTCGAGGTGCTCAGCCAGCCGCGAGCGCTCGATCGCCTTCACGCTCACGGGACGCCCCGCCCGCTCGGCCATCGCGCGCACGATGTAGAGGTCGCTGTGGAAGTTGGCGGCGTCGGTGAGCACGACGTGGCGCTCGGGCCGCAACTCGAGGGCGCCACCGATGAGCTTCGCGAGGAGCACGGTCAGGGTGTCGGCGACCAGCACCTCGTGGGAACGGGCGCCGATCAGCGGTGCGAGGCGCTCGCCGAGGCGCAGGGGCTGGTCCATCCACCCCTGGTTCCATCCCCGCACGAGCTGCGTGGACCACTCCCGGTCGAGGACCTCGCGGACCCGGGCGGCCGCCGGCTCGCAGACCGGCCCGAGGGAGTTCCCGTCGAGGTAGACCTCCCCCTCGTTGAGCCGGAACTCGCCGCGCAACGCGGCCAGCGGGTCGGCCCGGTCGAGGGCCTCGCACTCGTCACGGTTCCTCATAGCGCACTCCTCACGTCCCACAGCGCCGGGTAGAGGCGCTGGCCGATCGTCGTCTCAAGGTAGGCCATGCCGGCGCTCCCGCCGGTGCCGGGCCGCCGCCCGATCTCGCGGCCCGCCATGAGCAGGTGGCGATGCCTCCAGGTCGCGAGGTTCTCGTCGTGGTCGAGAAGCCGCTCGGCGACCGCGTGCAGCGCGGCCCGCTCGGGCGTCGAGTGGTCGTGGTAGAGCTCCGCCAGGCGCCCGAGGACCTCCCCGGGCCCGAGGAGCGTCTCGAGGCTCGCGAGGAACCCCGTCCACACGTCGGGCTCCCCCGCGACGGCGGCGAGCCACGCCCGCTGACGGTCGTCGAAGAAGGGGAAGCCGAGCGAGTGCGGGTCACCCGCGCCCGAGAGGAACTCGATGGCCCGGAACTGGAAGGACTGGAAGCCCGACGCCGGGTTCAGGGGGTCGCGGAAGCGCAAGAACTCCTCGGGCGACATCGTCTCGAGGACCGAGAGGTGGCCGAGCAGCAGCCGGCCGACGTCGACCGTGCGCGAGAGCGGGCCCAGTGCCCGCCACGGCTCACCGGCGTGCAGGCGCGACGCCGCCCGTCGCAGCTCGTCGAGCACGACCTTGAACCAGAGCTCGTAGGCCTGGTGGACCACGATGAAGAGCAGCTCGTCGTCGGCGCCAGGCGTGAGCGGGACCTGGAGGGTCAGCAGGTCGTCGATCCTCAGGTAGCTCGAGTAGTCGGTCGCCGCCACGGGGACCAACCCTACGCCGCCGCTAGGACCGGCTGAGGGGCTTGTAGCGCAGGCGGTGGGGCTGGTCGGCCTCCGCGCCGAGGCGCTTGTGGCGGTCCTCCTCGTAGTCCGAGAAGTTCCCTTCGAACCAGCGCACCACCGCGTCGCCCTCGAAGGCGAGCACGTGGGTCGCGACCCGGTCGAGGAACCACCGATCGTGGCTGATCACGACGGCGCAACCCGGGAACGAGAGGAGGCCGTCCTCCAGGGCGCGCAGCGTGTCGACGTCGAGGTCGTTCGTGGGCTCGTCGAGCAGCAGGACGTTCCCTCCGCTGCGCAGCACCTTGGCCAGCTGGACGCGGTTGCGCTCCCCGCCGGAGATCTCGCCCACCTTCTTCTGCTGGTCGGACCCCTTGAACCCGAAGCTCGCCACGTAGGCGCGCGCGTGGACCTCGCGCGACCCCACGACGATCCTCTCCGCGCCCCCGGCGACCTCGTCGAAGACCGTGTGGTCGGGGTCGAGCGACTCGCGCGACTGGTCGACGTAGGCGAACTGGACGGTCGGGCCGACCTCGAAGGAGCCGCCGTCGGGCGCCTCGAGCCCGACCATCATCTTGAACAGGGTCGTCTTCCCGGCTCCGTTGGCGCCGATGACGCCCACGATCCCGCCGGGTGGCAGAAGGAAGTCCAGGTCCTCGATGAGCAGGCGGTCGCCGTAGCCCTTGACGACCCGGCGCGCGTTCACGACGAGGTCGCCGAGCCGTGGTCCCGGCGGGATCGAGATCTCGAGCGCGTCGGGGCGCCGGTCGGCCGCCTCGGACTCGGCGACCAGCTCGTTGAAGGCGTTGACGCGGGCCTTGCCCTTGGAGTGGCGGGCGCGTGGCGAGAGGCGGATCCACTCGAGCTCGCGCTGGAGCGAGGCCTGGCGGGCCCGGTCCACCCGCTCCTCGGCCTCGAGGCGGGCCTGCTTCTGCTCGAGCCACGACGAGTAGTTGCCGTGCCAGGGGATCCCGTGCCCGCGGTCGAGCTCGAGGATCCACTCGGCCACGTTGTCGAGGAAGTAGCGGTCGTGGGTGACGGCCACGACCGTTCCGGCGTACTCCTGGAGGGCCCGCTCGAGCCACGCCACCGACTCGGCGTCCAGGTGGTTGGTCGGCTCGTCGAGCAACAGCAGGTCGGGCTTCGCGAGCAGGAGCCGACAGAGCGCGACCCGGCGCCGCTCACCGCCCGAGAGCGTCGTGACGTCGGCGTCGGGGGGCGGGAGGCGCAGGGCGTCCATCGCGATCTCCAGGGTCCGCTCCAGGTCCCAGGCGCCCAGGGCGTCGATGCGGGTCTGGAGTCCCGCCTGCTCCTCGAGCAGGGCGTCGACGTCGGCGTCGGGGTCGGCGAAGGCCGCGCACACCTCGTTGAAGCGCGCGAGCAGGTCACGTTGCTCGGCGACCCCGTCGGACACGTTGCCCACGACGTCCTTCTCGGGGTCGAGCTGGGGCTCTTGGGACAGGTAGCCGACGCTGAAGCCCGGGGTCAGGCGCGCCTCGCCGGAGAAGCCGTCGTCGAGGCCGGCCATGATGCGCAGCAGCGACGACTTGCCCGAGCCGTTCGAGCCGATGACGCCGATCTTGGCCCCCGGGTAGAACGACAGGTTGATCCCACGCAGGACCTCGCGGTCGGGCGGGTAGAACCGACGCAGGTCGCGCATGGTGTAGATGAACTGGGCTGGCACCCCACCAGTCTGTCCGAAGTCGCGCAAACCCCGAGCGGGTCGGGCGTGAAGGTCGCCCCCTACACTCGGGCGGTGCCCACGACGACCCTCGCCCGGACCCGTCACGCCCCGGACTGGCTGATCCTCTCGATCGCGTGCCTCGCGCAGTTCATGGTGGTGCTCGACGTCTCGATCGTCAACGTGGCGCTCCCGCGCATGAGCCACGACCTGCACTTCACGATCACCAGCGCCCAGTGGGTCGTCAACGCCTACGTCCTCACCTTCGCGGGCTTCTTGCTCCTCGGGGGGCGTGCGGCGGACTACTTCGGCCGGCGCCACGTGTACCTCGCGGGCATCGCCCTGTTCACCCTGGCGAGCATCGGCGCCGGCTTCGCCGCCTCCGGGACCCAGATGGTCGCCGTGCGGGCCATCCAGGGCCTCGGGGGCGCCGTCTTGTCGCCGGCGACGCTCACCATCATCGTCACGACGTTCCACGGGCCCCGCCTCCCCCGGGCGATCGGTGTCTGGAGCGCGGTGGCGGGCGCCGGTGGCGCGGTCGGCGGACTCCTCGGCGGCATCCTCACGGGGCTGGCCTCGTGGCGCTGGGTCTTCTTCATCAACGTCCCCTTGGGGATCGTGGCCGGCGTCGCGGCCGCGCTCTACCTGCGCGAGATGCGCAACAAGGACGCCACCGCCAAGCTCGACGTCACCGGCGCCGTCCTCGTGACCGGCGGGCTCGCGGCCGTCATCTACGCCGTGGTGAACACCACCACGCACCCCTGGGGATCGAGCACGATCCTCGACTGGCTCTTCGGCGGGCTGGCCGTGCTGATCGTCTTCGTGTTCTGGGAGGCGCGGGTGGCCTCGCACCCCTTGATGCCGTTCCGCATCTTCCGGTCCCGGCCGCTCTCGACCGCCAACGGGGTCATGATGCTCGTCGGCGGGGCGTTCTTCGCGATCTGGTACTTCCTCACCTTCTACTTCCAGTTCGTCGAGGGCTACGGCCCGGTCCGGGCCGGCTTCGCCTTCATGCCGATGGCCGTGGGCATCATCGTCGGAGCCCAGATCTCGTCGCGGCTCATCGCCCGGGCGGGGGTCCGACCCCTCCTCATCGTGGGCAGCCTGCTCGCCACCGTCGGCTTCTACTGGCTGTCCTTCGTCGACACGACCAGCGGCTACTGGTCCGACATCGCCCTCCCGTCGTTCTGCTGCGCCTTCGCCATGGGCGTCCTCTTCTCCCCCCTGGCCACCGCCGCGACGGACGGGGTGGACCGGGCCGACGCGGGCCTCGCGTCGGGGGTCCTCAACACCGCCCGCCAGGTCGGGGGCTCGATCGCCCTGGCGGCCCTCGGCACGGTGGCCGCCGACCGGACGGCCGCCCTCCTGCGTTCGGGCCTCGCGACGCGCGACGCCGCCCTGGTCGCCGGCTACGACCGCGTCTTCCAGGTCTCGGCGGTGCTCACCCTGGCCGCCTTCGCCGTCAGCCTCGCCCTACCCCGTCACGTGGGGCGCCACCACTAGGCCGCCCGCACGCCCCACGACGGGCGGGCTAGTGTCGCCACCGGCGGATAGGCATATCCGCCCGCTCGTCGCCCGGTCGGAGGCGCGAGTCGCGACGCGGTCTTCACGGCGATGACCGCACTTCAGATATGGGGAGATATACATGCGGAGGATCAATCGGCTCGGCGCACTGCTCGGAGCCGGCGCTCTCGTCCTCGGGACGGTGACGATCGGTGTCGCCACGACGGTGTCGGTCGCCTCGGCCGCGGGCAAGTTCAAGGCCTGCGTCGTGACCGACACCGGTGGCATCAACGACCACTCGTTCAACGCCTCGGCGTGGGCCGGCCTACAGGACGCGGCCAAGCAGGACAAGAACATCTCGGCGTCGTACCTCTCGTCGACGTCGTCGGCGGCCTACGCGCCCAACATCAACAAGTTCATCTCCCAGGGCTGCGGCATCATCGTCACCGTCGGGTTCTTGATGGACGGCGCCACGGCGACGGCGGCGGACGCCCACCCGAACCAGAAGTTCGCCATCGTCGACGACGTGCCGAAGGCGCCCAAGTCGCACGACTTGCTCGCGCTGACCTACGACACCAACCAGGACGCGTTCCTCGGTGGCTACGTGGCTGCGGCCATGAGCAAGACGGGCGTGGTCGCCACCTACGGCGGCGCCGACATCCCGCCGGTCACCATCTACATGGACGGATTCGTCGCGGGCGTGCGCTACTACGACCAGCACATGCACAAGCACGTCAAGGTCCTGGGCTGGACGCCCTCCAAGGGCAACCGGGCCAAGGGCCAGTTCAACGGCAAGGGCACGTTCGTGGGCAACTTCACCGACCAGACGGCCGGTAAGACCATCACCTCGGGCTTCTTCGCCGACGGTGCGGACATCGTCTTCCCGGTGGCCGGCGGCGTGGGCCTCGGCTCGGTCGCGGCCGCCCAGCAGGCGGGCAAGAAGCACTCGATCATGTGGGTCGACTCCGACGGCTGCTTCGCCGAGAAGACGGACTGCTCGTACTTCCTCGGCTCGGTGACCAAGGGCGTGACCACCTCGGTGGAGGACGCGGTCCTGGCCGCGGCCAAGGGCACGTTCAAGTCGGGCGACTACGTCGGGACCCTCGCCAACGGGGGCGCGCAGTTCTACTTCGACTCCCCGACCGTCCCCGCCTCGCTCAAGGCCACCGTGAAGACCCTCACCAAGGGGATCGAGTCCGGCACGATCTCGGTCGACCCGACGAAGTACCCCGTCGGCTGACCCCGTCTCACGACGAAGGCCCGGGCCACTGGCCCGGGCCTTCGTCGTGAGTACTATGACCTTCCATGCGTCTCGAACTTCGAGGCATCACCAAGAAGTTCGGCTCGCTCACCGCGAACGACCACATCGACCTGGTCGTCGAGCCCGGGCAGATCCACTGCCTGCTCGGGGAGAACGGCGCGGGCAAGTCGACACTGATGAACGTGCTGTTCGGCCTGCTCCAAGCCGACGAGGGCGAGATCCTGATCGACGGCCAGCCGGTGCGCCTCGCGAACTCCGGTGACGCGGTGCGCCGGGGCATCGGCATGGTCCACCAGCACTTCATGCTGGTGCCGGTGTTCTCGGTGGCCGAGAACGTCGTGCTGGGCTTCGAGCCCACACGGTCACTCGACCGCCTGGACTACGCGCGGGCCCGCGAGGACATCCGCTCGGTGTCCCGGGAGTTCGGCCTCGAGGTCGACCCCGACGCGACGGTCGAGAGCCTCCCGATCGGCCTCCAGCAGCGCGTCGAGATCATCAAGGCCCTCGGCCACGACGCGCAACTGCTGATCCTGGACGAGCCCACGGCCGTGCTCACCCCCCAGGAGGCCGATGCCCTCATGGCCATCATGCGCTCGCTGGCCGCCTCGGGCAAGTCCATCCTGTTCATCTCGCACAAGCTCAAGGAGGTCCGCCAGGTCTCCGACGTCATCACGGTCATCCGCGCCGGTCGGGTCATCGGCTCGGTCCCGCCCACGTCGTCGGAGAGCGAGCTGGCCGCGATGATGGTCGGCCGGGAGGTGTCCCTCGTGGTGGAGAAGGCCGCGGCCACCCCCCGCGAGCCCGTGCTCGAGGTGCGCGACCTGGTCGTGCGCGACGACCGCGGCCTCGCGGTCGTCGACGGCGTCTCGCTCGAGGTGCGCGCCGGGGAGATCGTGGCGCTCGCCGGGGTCCAGGGCAACGGCCAGACCGAGCTCGTCGAGGCCATCACCGGGCTGCGCCACGTCGAGTCGGGGACGGTGCTGCTGGGTGGGCGGGACATCACCAACCGCTCACCACGCGAGATCCTCGACGCCGGCCTCGGCCACATCCCCGAGGACCGACAGCGCGACGGCGTCGTGCTGTCGATGTCGGTCGCCGACAACATGGTGCTCAACACACCGCGGCGCGCGCCCTTCGCCCGCCGCGGGACGCGCAACCTGGCCGCGGTGCGCGACAACGCCGAGACCTTGGTCGAGTCGTTCGACGTGCGCACCTCGTCGGTGGATGCGCCTCTCAGCTCGCTCTCGGGCGGGAACCAGCAGAAGGTCATCGTCGCCCGCGAGCTCTCCCGGCCCCTCGAGGCCCTGGTCGCCTCCCAGCCGACCCGAGGGCTGGACGTGGGCTCCATCGAGTACGTCCACCGCGAGATCGTCCGCGTGCGCGACGAGGGCCACGCGGTACTGATCGTCTCGTCCGAGCTCGACGAGGTCATGGCCCTGGGCGACCGCGTCGCGGTGATGTTCCAGGGGCGCGTCACCGGCGTCGTGGACCCGTCGACCTCGCGCGAGGACGTCGGGCTCCTCATGGCGGGCTCGGCCCCCGCGGGGAGCCGGTGATGCCGGGCCTGCGCGGCCTCTGGGACCGCTACCGCAGCGCGAGCCCGGTCACCATCGCGCTGCTCGCCCTCGTCCTCGGCCTCGTGGTCGGGGCGGTGATCATCGTCGCCACGACGCCGGCGATCCTCAACGCCTGGCGGGGCGCCTTCCACTCCTGGGGAGCGCCCGGGCACGCCCTTAAGGTGACCTTCGACAACGTCGGGGCCGCCTACCGGTCGATCTTCACCGGCTCGATCGTCGACCCGCCCCAGTTCTGGCACTCGGTCACGACCGGCAAGGGCTGGACGGCGTCGCTCACGCCGCTCTCGGAGACCCTCACCTACGCGATCCCCCTCGTGATCGCCAGCATCGCGGTCGGCATCACCTTCCAGACGGGCCTGTTCAACATCGGGGCGAACGGCCAGGCGATCCTGGGCGGCGTGGCCGGCGTGGCCGTGGCGACGCTGGTCCACCTCCCCATGGCCCTCCACCTCCCCCTGACGCTCCTGGCGGGCATCGCCGGGGGCGTCGTCGGCGGGGCCATCCCCGGGCTGCTCAAGGCCTACACGGGCGCCCACGAGGTCATCGTGACCCTGATGTTCAACTACGTGGCGTCGTACTTCATGCTCTTCTGCCTTCTCTCGACGCCGCTGCAGCTGCCCGACCAGACCAACGCCATCTCGCGCACGATGCCCGGCGGCACCCAGCTCGCCCCGCTCTTCGGCACCGCCTCGGGCCTCCGGGTGAACTACGGGATCGTGGTCGCCCTCGCGGTCACCCTCTTCGCGATCTGGCTCCTCGACCGCTCCTCGATCGGCTTCGAGTTCCGGGTGACCGGGGCCAACCCCCACGCGGCGCGGGCCTCGGGGATCAACGCCCGGCGGACCCTCGTCACGTCGTTCCTCATCTCGGGCGGACTCGCCGGGCTGGCCGGAGTGACCTGGGTCGCGGGCACCACCCACTACATCGACCAGAACTTCCTCCAGGGCAGCGCGGGCATCGGCTTCACGGCGATCACCGTCTCGCTGCTCGGTCGCAACCGGCCGATCGGCATCGTGTGGGGGTCGCTCCTGTTCGCGGCGCTCGAGGTCGGCGGGTCGAACATGCAGGCCAACACCGGCATCCCCTACGACCTGGCGACGGTGATCCAGTCGGCGATCGTGATCTTCGTGGCGACGCCGGTGCTCGTGAAGGAGATCTTCCGGCTGCGCGCGCTGCGCGCCGAGTCGGTCAAGGTCGCCACCGCGGGGTGGGGATCGTGACGGCCCTCGCCTCGACCGCCGCGAGAGTCCGCCAGCCTCTCGGAAGGACCCAGGCGATCGGGTGGTTCATCGTCGTGGTGGGCCTCTTCACGGTCTTCGGCATGGGCGTGGGCACGGGCACCGCGCCGAGCTCGACGCTCACCTTCACCCCGGTCGACGTCAGCCACGGCGCGCCCTGGCACCTGGGCAACCTCACCCTGCCCACGGAGTGGACCCTCGTCCTGCTCGGCGCGGTCATCGTCGCCCTGGGCGCCGAGGTGCTGGTGCGCCGCCTGGCCAAGGGGGCCATGGTCCGGGTCGGTCTGATGGCCATCGTCTTCCTGGTCGCGGTCCTGGTGTGGGCGAGTCGCCAGCCGGGGCCCTCCCAGGTGCCCTTCATCAACGTCACGGCCATCCTGGTCGGCAGCGCGGCCATCACGATGATCCTGATCTACGGCTCGCTCTCGGGCATCCTGTGCGAGCGGGCCGGCGTCGTGAACATCGCGATCGAGGGGCAGTTCCTCGGGGGCTACCTCGTGGGCGAGATGATCGACTCGGCGACCAACAACTGGCTGCTCGCCACCGTGGGCGGCCTGGTCATCGGGGCGTTGATGGGCTGGCTGCTCGCGTTCCTCGCCATCCGGTACCTGTCGGACCAGATCATCGTGGGCGTCGTGATCGTCACGATGTTCACCGGTCTCGCCAGCTACTTCAACTCCTGGGTGCTCACCCCCTACCCCAACCTCAACAACGGCAACATCGCCTCGAACCTCGCCATCCCGGGGCTGATGAAGATCCCGATCGTCGGGCCGACCTTCTTCGACGAGACGGGCTTCTTCTACCTCATGCTGGTGCTCGTGGGCCTGGTGAGCTTCGCCCTCTTCCGCACCCGCTGGGGCCTGCGGGTGCGGGCCGTGGGCGAGCACCCCCAGGCGGCCGCCTCGGTGGGGATCGGCGTGGAGCGGACCCGCTACGTCAACGTCATCCTCGGTGGCGCGGTCGCCGGGGTCGGCGGGGTCGCCTTCGCCGCCATCCAGGGGCAGTTCACCCCCTCGATCACCTCGGGCTTCGGCTACATCGCGCTCGCGGCGATGATCTTCGGGCGCTGGCGCCCCTCGGGCGCGGTCGCCGCCTGCACCCTCTTCGGGGTGTCGGCCTACCTCGCCTACAACCTCCAGTCGTACCAGGTGCCCATCTCGACCGAGATCCTCCTGATGTTCCCCTACCTCATCACCATCGCGGTGAGCGCGGGGCTGGTCGGCCGGGTCCGCCCGCCGGCCGCCGACGGCATCCCCTACTCGCGCGAGTAGGGCACCGCCCCCAGCCCACCGACGACGCGCGCCGCGGCCGCCATCGCCGCCTCGAGGGCGCCGGCCAGGCCCTCGCCCGCGAGCCGGGCCGCGAGGTACGCCCCCGAGGCCGCGTCCCCCGCCCCGGTGGTGTCCACGACCGTGGTGGCCCGCGCGGCGGCCCGGGCCCGGTCGGGCCCGCGCGCCGCAGCCGCGCCGTCGGCGCCCCGGGTCACCAGCACCTCGCCGTAGAGGTCGACGAGCGCCCCGAGGGCCTCGTCATGGTCGTCCCACCCCGAGAGCGCCGCGGCCTCCTCGGCGTTGGCGAAGAGCATCGCGGCCGCGCGCGTGGCCGCGACGAAGGTCGCCGGCCCGATCGCGCGCAGGGGGGCCACCGAGCACACGTCGACCGAGGTCGACCACCCCGCGTCCCGGGCCCGGCCGAGGAGCGCCGTGGCGGCGGCGCGGGTGCGCTCGTCGAGGACGGTGTAGCCCGAGACGTGCAGGTGGGTCGCCTCGCCCGGCAGCACCGCCACGACCGCCTCGGCGCCCAGCGCGCCGTTGGCCCCGCGGTCGGTGAGCATGGCCCGCTGGCCGCCCTCGTCGACGAGGGCCACGACCGTCCCGGTCGTGGCGCCGGCGCGCAGCAGGTGGGCCCGCACCCCGTGGCGCGCGAGGTCGTCCTCGACCAGTCGGGCGGCGCCGTCACGGCCGGCGGCGCCCACGAAGGTCACGGCGCACCCGGCACCGGCGAGCGCGACGGCGAGGTTGGCGGCCGACCCGCCGCGGCCCACCACCGTCTCGGCCGGGGTGTCGCTGGTGGCGGCGAGCGGCGCGCGCACGCGAACCACGACGTCGAGCACCACGTCGCCGACGACCGCGACGGTGCTCACCGCCGCTCGGCCAGCGCGCGCGCGACCTCCCCCGCCAGGCCGGCGTTCGCCACCACCAGGGCGCGGTTGGCGGCCACGCTCGCGCCCCCCGTGGCCCCCGCGAAGGCGGCCAGCATGACCGGGGTGACGGCCTTGCCCGTCACCGCGTCGCGCGCGACGGCCGCCTCGGCGGCGGCCAGGCCGGCGCGGTGGAGGCCCTCGTCGAGCTCGTCGGCCTCGGGGATCGGGTGGGCGAGCACCAGCCCGGTCGGCGACAGCGCCCGATGCGCGCGGAACGCGCGCGCGACCTGGGCCGGGCCCCCGAGCGACCACTCCAGGGCGAAGCCGGCGTCGCGGCGGTAGAAGCCGGGGAAGCGCCCGGTGCGGTAGCCGACGACGGGCACCCCGAGCGTGTCGAGGCGCTCGAGGGTCGCCCCGACGTCGAGGATCGACTTCACCCCGGAGGCGACCACGCAGACCGGGTAGCGCGAGAGCGCCACGAGGTCGGCCGACTCGTCGTAGGTCTCGCTCGCGCCGCGGTGCACGCCGCCCAGCCCCCCGGTCGCCATGACGTCGATCCCCAGGGCCGCCGCCACCGCGATGGTGCCCGCGACCGTGGTCGCCCCGTCGCCGCCGCTCGCCACGCACACCCCGACGTCGCGGGCCGAGAGCTTGGCGACCCCGCGGGCGGGGTCGGCCAGGGCGGCCAGCTCCTCGGGGGCCAGGCCGACGCGCACCACGCCGTCGACCACGGCGATCGTCGCCGGCACCGCGCCGGCCGCCCGCACGGCGACCTCGCAGGCCGCGGCGACCTCGAGGTTGACCGGGTGGGGCAGGCCGTGGGCCACGATGGTCGTCTCGAGCGCCACCACGCCGCGTCCGGCGGACCGGGCGTCGGCCACCTCGTCGGCGAGGGCGACGGGCAGCGGGGCGAGGGGGTCCACGGAGAGCGAAGTGTACTGTGTGGCCCCGTGGCGACCCCCCGCGAGATCCCCTGGGCCGAGCTGCGCGCGGGCGCGCGCGCGGCGAGCGCGCGCAGCTACGCGCCCTACTCCGGGGTGCGCGTGGGCGCCTGCGCCCTCACCGAGGACGGGCGGGTGGTCACCGGCTCGAACGTCGAGAACGCCAGCTACGGGCTCACCCTGTGCGCCGAGTGCTCGCTCGTCTCGGACCTCGCGCGCACCGGCGGGGGCCGGCTGGTGGCGGTGAGCGTGGTCGCCGGCGACGGCGGGCCCCTCGCCCCGTGCGGACGGTGCCGCCAATTGCTCTACGAGCACGGCGGGCGCGACCTCCTGGTCGACCAGGGCGAGGCCGGGGCACCCCGCGCGCTCGCGGCCCTCCTGCCGGACGCCTTCGGCCCCGAGGACGTCGCCGACCGGGCGAGCCGATGACCCACTCGGCCGTCGAGGTCATCACCGCCAAGCGCGACGGCCTCGCCCTCGACGACGGGGCCATCGACTGGGTCCTGCGCGCCTACCTCGACGGCGAGGTCGCCGACGAGCAGATGTCGGCGCTGCTCATGGCGATCTACTTCAACGGCCTCGACGGCCGCGAGCTCGCCACCTGGACCGCGCGGATGATCGCCTCGGGCGAGCGGCTCGACCTCTCGGGCCTCTCGCGCCCGAGCGTCGACAAGCACTCGACCGGCGGGGTCGGCGACAAGGTCAGCCTGATCCTCTGCCCGCTGGTGGCGGCGTGCGGGGCCGCCGTTCCCCAGCTCTCGGGCCGGGGCCTCGGTCACACCGGCGGTACCCTCGACAAGCTCGAGTCGATCCCCGGCTGGCGGGCCCGGCTCTCCAACGCCGAGGTCCTCGACCAGCTCGAGCACGTGGGCGCCGTGATCTGTGCCGCCGGCGAGGGGCTGGCCCCGGTCGACCGGCGGCTCTACGCACTGCGCGACGTGACCGGCACGGTCGAGTCGATCCCGCTCATCGCCTCGTCGATCATGTCGAAGAAGATCGCCGAGGGGACCTCGGCGCTCGTCCTCGACGTCAAGGTGGGCTCCGGGGCGTTCATCAAGGACCGGGACCGGGCGCTCACGCTCGCCGCCACGATGGTGGCCCTGGGCGACGCCCACGGGGTGCGCACCCGCGCCCAGCTGACCGACATGTCGGCGCCGCTCGGGGTCGCCGTCGGCAACGCCCTCGAGGTGACCGAGTCGGTGGAGGTACTGCGCGGCGGCGGGCCGGCCGACGTGCGCGCGCTCACCGTGGCGCTCGCGCGCCACATGCTCGAGCTCGTGGGCATCGACGACGACCCCGCGGCGCGCCTCGACGACGGGTCGGCCCACGCCGCCTGGCGCGAGCTCGTCGCGGCCCAGGGTGGCGACCCCGACGCGCCGCTGCCCCGCGCCCCCCTCGTCGAGCCCGTACTCGCCCCCCGGGCGGGCGTCGTCGAGCGCGTCGACGCCCTCGGGGTGGGGATCGCCGCCTGGCGCCTCGGCGCCGGCCGGGCCCGCAAGGAGGACCCGGTGTCGCCGAGCGCGGGGGTGCGCTGCCTGGTGCGCCCGGGCGACGTCGTCGAGGCCGGCCAGCCCCTGCTCGAGCTGCACGCCGACGACCCCGACCACCTCGCGGGCGGCCGGGAGGCCGCGCTCGGCGCGGTGGGCGTGGGCGAGGGGCCGGCGGCGGCGCCGGCCCTGCTCTACGAGGTGGTCGAGGGCCGGGCTCGGTAGCCTGGGCCGATGGGAGCCGTCACCCTCGAGACCATCCGCCGCGCCCCCAAGGTCCTCCTGCACGACCACCTCGACGGGGGCCTGCGCCCCGCGACGGTGGCCGAGCTGGCGCGCGAGTCGGGCTACGCGAAGCTGCCGACCTACGACGTCGAGGAGTTGGCGCGCTGGTTCGTCGTCGACGAGCCCGGCGCCGACCTC
>JAKAEP010000120.1 GCA_021818265.1 Actinomycetes bacterium | reverse complement strand
GTCGATCGCCGGCCGCGGGCGCTGCCAAGGACGATGAGGACGAGCCCGGCGACCACGAGCGCGAGGCCCACGAGGAGGGTCAGGGCCGAGTGCAGGCAGCTGCCGGCGCCGCCCAGGCGCGCGCCCGTGGGAGCACAGGCACCGGTCCCGCTGCCGCCGGCGACGACGACGGCGATCCCCGCCGCGACACCGACGAGGCCCGTCACCACGGCGATCGCGAGGGCGCGTGGGACCCGGGCGCGTCGAGGGACCGTGTTCGGGCCCATCATCCTCCCCTTCGTCGAACGGTGGCGAGAGTGAACCGTACGCACCGGCGCTCACCGCGCGGCCGCCCTCCTCCCAACGGGGGGACAACCTCGGGGGCGCCGCGGACCGGTTCCGCCCCCCGCCCGGACGCGGCCACCAGGCGCGACGGGGTCCGTCGCGACGGCGCGCGGGCCCTCCGGTCGGGGGGACGGCGCGGACCAGGCCCGCACGAAAACCCTACAGAATATGTATTACCTGATGGGAACCGCTAGGACCTTGACCGTTGTGCTCGTGTTGGGATAGACCGGACACGTCGCAAGGGCACGCGTCGCGCCGGCCGAGGGCCGCTGCGACGTCCGCAGAGCACCCAGACGCCGGAGGCGAACCCATGAAGAGACTTGCGACCACCCTCGGAGCGCTGTGCCTGGCGGCCGCGCCGCTCGCCCTCCTCGGGGGCGGGGGCGCCGCGGGCGCGGCCGGCGCCGTGAGCCGCTACCAGGTCGAGACGCTGACCATCACCGCGACGCTGCACGCCTACGTCACGACCAACCACACCTACACCGTGACCCTGAACCCCTGCACCGACACCTTCACCGGCACCGGGGCCGTCCAGGTGAGCCCGACGCGGTGGCTCCCGATCGAGACGATCACCGGCACCTACGACGGCTCGACCCTGTCGTTCTACGCGTCCTACCCGACGCCCGCCCCGAACGTCGCCTACGGCATCAACGACGTCGCGGTCGTCACCGGCGCCTTCTCGGGCACCGGCTTCCGCGACTACTTCCCGGGCACCAAGCCCTGGCCGGTCACCGGGACGGTGGCGGTCACTGCGACGACGGACTACGCCAACCACGGCGCGTTCGTGAGCTCCGACCCGGGCGCCGACGCGGCCCACTCGTGCGTGGGCATGCCGATCACCCACTGAGCCGCGCCCGCCGCGACGGCGCCTAGATAGCCGTCAGGTCGGCCACGTTGTCGAAGCGCGCGAACTCCCCGCGCCAGGTCAGGTGGGCGGTTCGGGTCGGGCCGTTGCGGTTCTTGCCCACGATGACCTCGGCGTCGGCCTTCTGGTCGTTGGGCACGTCGCCGTAGATCTCGGGACGGAAGAGGAAGAGGACCACGTCGGCGTCCTGCTCGAGCGAGCCCGACTCGCGCAGGTCCGACATCATGGGGCGCTTGTCGGCGCGCTCCTCGAGCTTGCGGCTCAGCTGGCTGAGCGCGACCACCGGGCACTCGAGCTCGCGCGCGAGGATCTTGAGCGAGCGGCTCATCTCGGCCACCTCGACCTGGCGGTTCTCGGCCCGGCCGCGGCTGCTCATCAGCTGCAGGTAGTCGATGATGACGATCCCGAGATCGCCGTTCTGCTGCTTGATGCGCCGCGCGCGGGCCCGCACGTCCATCACGGTGAGGCTCGGGTTGTCGTCGATGAAGACCTTGGCCGACTGCAGGAAGCTGAAGGCCTCGTGGGCCCGGTTCCAGTCCGCCTCGGAGAGGTCGCCGGTGCGCAGCTTGGACGAGTCGATGCGCGCGGTCGAGGCGAGGATGCGCTCGGCCAGCTCCTGGCGGCTCATCTCGAGCGAGAAGAAGAGCGCCGGGCGGCCGACGACGGCCCCGACGTGGATGAGGATCCCCAGCGCGAAGGCCGTCTTACCGGTGGCCGGGCGCGCCCCGACGATCGTCATCGAGCTCGGCTGGAGCCCCTGGAGGACGGCGTCGAGGGCGTGGTACCCGGTGGAGAGCCCGTTGAGCTGGCCCCGGGTCTCGCCGCGCTGCTCGAGGATGTCGGCCTCGGCGAGCAGGAGGCGCTGGAGGGGCGAGACCGAGTCGATCTTGCGCTCGTCGCCGATCGCGTTGATCTTGCGCTCGGCCTCGTCGATGAGCCCCACGACGTCGTCGGTCGCCTGGTAGGCGTCGTCCATGATCTCGCCCGCGGCGGCGATGAGCTTGCGCTGCTGGGACTTCTCGCGCACCAGCTCGGCGTAGTGCTGGGCGTTCGCCACCGAGGGCGTGTTCATCTGCAGCGAGCTGAGCAGCGCCAGCTCCACCCCGACCGCGCCGTGCTCGTGGAGCTTGGCCTGGACCGTCACGTAGTCGACGGGCTCGCCAGCGTGGGCGAGCGCCACGACGGCCGAGAAGATCTGGCCGTGCAGGGGACGGTAGAAGTCCTCGGCGGTGACGGTCTCGTAGGCCACCGAGACGGCCTCGGGCGAGAGGAGCATGGCGCCGATGAGCGACTCCTCGGCCTCGAGGGCGTGCGGCGGGACCCGCCCGCCCGACGACGTGGTCCGCGGGGTGTCGGTCTGGGTCATAGGTCTCCAACGGTCGCCGAGGGGCCATGTGCAGCGCAAGATGCAGAGGCTGCGTTTTTCCTGTGGACGGCCACGCCACGATTGTGGACCGGTCCTGTGACGCGAAACGCCGGGGCGCGGCCCCGGCGTTTCGCGTCAGCTGGGTCGCGCTACTTCGCGACGACCTCCACGGAGATGGTGGCGACCACGCCGTCGAAGAGGAGGGCCTCGACGGTGGCCGGGCCGACCTCCTTCAGGTGCTCGCCCATGCGGATCTGGTGGCGGTCGAGGGTCACCCCGGTCGCCCGGCGCAGCGCGTCGGCCACGTCGCCCTCGGTCACCGACCCGAACAGCCGCCCGTTCTGGGCGGCCCG
>JAKAEP010000028.1 GCA_021818265.1 Actinomycetes bacterium | reverse complement strand
CGGGCGAGGGCGACCGCCTGGGCCACGGTGGCCCCCACGGCGACGACGCCGGCGGCGACGCTGGCCGCGAGCGCGGTGCGCACCGCGGGGGCCACGCGGTCGAGCCGGGCGAGCAGCCCCCCGGGGCCCGTGGCGCTAGTGGGCGCTCGGCGCGCGGGTCGTGGCACCGGGCACCTCCGGGGGCCGGCCGACGCGGCGCCGGAAGACCCAGTAGGTCCACCCCTGGTAGGCCAGGACGAGGGGCGTGAAGATGAGGGCGACCCAGCTCATCACCTCGAGGGTGTAGGGGTGCGACGCGGCCTCGGCGATGGTGAGGTCGAAGCGCGGCGCCACCGACGAGACGAGGACGTTGGGGTAGAGGTCGAGCAGCATCGTCGCGAAGAGGGCCACGACGACGAAGGCCGTCGAGACGAAGGCCCAGCCCTCGAGCCGCTCGTGGACGAGCCAGCCGACCCCGGCCAGCACGACGACGCCGGCGATGGGCAAGAGGGGCGGTACGAGCCCGGTGTGGTGGGTGTGGTGGGCACTGAGGTAGGTCCAGAAGAGGAACCCGGTCACCGCGACCCAGGCCACCGGGGCGAGCCGCCCGGCCGCGGCGCGGGCGCGCTCGCGCACCGGCCCGTCCGCCTTTATCCCGAGGAAGGTCGCCCCGTGCAGGGTGAACAGGGCGAGGGTCGCCACCCCGCCGAGCAGGGCGTAGGGCTTGACGAGGTCGAAGAACGTGCCCGTCCAGGCGTGGCCGGCGGCGAGGGGGACGCCGTGGACGAAGTCGGCGAAGGCCACGCCCCAGAGCAGCGCCGGGACGGCCGAGCCCCAGAAGATGGCGCGGTCCCACCACGCCTTCCAGCGCGCCCCCTCGCCGCGGTGGCGCAGCTCGAAGGCCATCCCCCGGAAGATGAGGGCCGCCAGCACCACGAACAGCGCCAGGTAGAAGCCCGAGAAGGCCGTCGCGTACCACAGGGGGAAGGCGGCGAAGGTCGCGCCGCCGGCGGTGAGCAGCCAGACCTCGTTGCCGTCCCACATCGGGCCGATGGTGTTGATCGCGACGCGCCGGTCGAGGTCGTCGCGCGCGACGAAGGGCAACAGGACGCCCACGCCGAAGTCGAACCCCTCGAGGAAGAAGTAGCCCAGCCAGAGCACGGCGATCAGGGTGAACCAGAGCTGCTCGAGGCCGCTCGGCGACGGGGGGAGTGACGCGAGCACGGGGCCTCCTCAGTAGACGAGCTCGGGGACGGGCGCCTCGGCCGACGGCTCCTCGATCGCCGGGGGCCGCTTCGCCAGGCGGAGCATGAGCCCCACCTCGACGACCGCGAGGAGCGAGTAGATGGCGGTGAAGCCGATCAGGCTCGTCGCGACGTATCCGGCCGAGACGCCCGAGACGGCCTTGGCGGTGGTGAGCAGGCCGTAGACCACCCAGGGCTGACGGCCGATCTCGGTGAAGACCCACCCCACGGTGTTGGCGAGGAAGGGCGTGACGAGCAGCCACGTCGCCAGGCGCAGGTAGCGGTTCGACCGCTCGAGCCGGCGCTTGCGCATGAGCCAGAGCCCCACCCCCCCGAGGAGGAAGATGACGATCCCGAGCCCGACCATCACCCGGAACGTCCAGTAGGCCAGCCAGACCATCGGCACGTAGCTGCCCGGCCCGTAGGTGGCGACGTCCTTCGCCTGGAGCTGGTTGATGCCCTCGACGCGGCCGTTCCAGGAGTTGGTGGCGAGCACGCTGAGCACGTGGGGGATGCGGATCTGGAAGATCGGGTTGTCGCTCAGGTTGCCGATGGTGAGGATCGAGAAGCTCGCGCCGCGCTCGGTGTTGTAGAGGGCCTCGGCCGCGGCCATCTTCATCGGCTGCTGGACCTCCATCGCCTTGGCCTGGTTGTCCCCGAGGAACATGGTCGCGAGCGAGGCCAGCACGGTGACGACGATGGCGACGCGGGCGGCGCGGGCAAAGGCGACCGTGTCGTTGCCCCGGCGCAGGTGCCAGGCCGCGATCCCGAGCATGAAGACCGAGCCCGTGAGGAACGCGGCGAACATCACGTGGCCGTAGGCGGCGACGAACGTGGAGTTCGTCATCACCGCCCAGAAGTCCGTCATGACGGCCTGGTGGGTCTTCGGGTCGATCGTGTAGCCCACCGGGTGCTGCATCCAGGAGTTCGCGGCCAGGATGAAGGCCGCCGACAGCATCGTGCCGACGCTGGCGAGCCAGATCGACGCCAGGTGGACCCGGGGCGAGACGCGTCCGCGCCCGAAGATCCACACCCCGAGGAACGTGGACTCCAGGAAGAACGCGAGGAGCCCCTCGATGGCGAGGGGCGCGCCGAAGATGTTGCCGACGAAGCTCGAGTAGCGGCTCCAGTCCATGCCGAACTGGAACTCCTGGACGATCCCGGTCACCACGCCGATGGCGAAGTTCACGAGGAAGAGCGAGCCGAAGAACCGCGTGACGCGCTCCCACGCGGGGTCGTGGGTGCGGTAGCTCGCCGTCTGCAGGATGGCCACCAGCAGGCCGAGCCCGATGGTCAGCGGTACGAAGAGGAAGTGGAAGATCGTCGTGACCGCGAACTGCCAGCGGGCCATCGACAGGGTCGAGATTCCGGCCAGGATCGTCATGGGTTCACCTCGCCCCGAGTCCAGCGGAGCGGGGCGAGGTCCCCCCGATGACCTAGGTCACATTCGGTCCCACCACACCGTGGCCAGGGCGCGCGTCGCTGGCGCCGGGTGCTCGGCGAGGTAGCGACGGACCTCGTCGTCGCGCGAGGCCGGCAGGCAGAGCCGGACGCGAGTGAAGGCGACGGCCTGCTCGGGGTCGACCTCGCGGGTCGAGGTCGACTCGAACGTCTCGAGGTGCGCGTCGACGCCCATCTCGGCGAGGACGGCTACGAGGTCGCGCGGCGTCGGTCCCTCGGGCCGTTCGAGGTCCCAGAAGTGGCGCCACGCGTCGTTCATCGAGGCGAGCGGGTGGCGGGTGGGCATCTCGATGACGACGCGCCGGCGCGCGTGCTCGTCGAGGGCCCTCAGGAAGGGCACGACGTCGCCGACGTTGTAGACGACGTGGTGGCACGTCACGACGTCGGCGACCGGGGCCCGGTCGGCGACGTCGGGCCAGTCGCCCTCGAGGGTGTCGGCCTCGACCCCGCGGCGGCGCGCGTTCTCCCGGAACATCTCGAGCATCGCCGCCTGGTGGTCGACGCCGGTCAGGCGCCGCGCCGGCGGGACGAGGGCCATGGCGGCCACGCCGCCGCCGCAGCCCACGTCGAGCACGCTGGCCTCGTCGCCGAGCGCCTCGCGCGCCCGGGCGTGGCTCGGGCTGTCGGCGATGCGCTCGGGCACCCCGAAGAGCGCCGGCGGGTGGATCCACGGGCTCTCGGGCGCCTGGGCCAGGATCCTCTCGGGGATCGCCCAGGCGGCGAGGGCCGCCCTCCAGTCGTCGGCCGCCGTCATCGGCTAGTTGCCCAGCAGGCGCGAGAAGAAGCCGCCGCGCGAGCTCGATCCGCTGTCGTCGCAGGTGCAGCGCTCGCTCTTGGGCACGCCCGCCAGGGCCTGCTCGATGTGGTTACCGCAGCCCGACCAGGTCGGGCGTCCGCACGAGCGGCAGTTGGTCCGGTGGCACATGTGTTGTCTCCTTTGGAGGTTGTTGGTGGTTGGTGGTTGGTGGTTGGTGGTTGGTGGTTGGTGGTTGGTGGTTGACTCGGGCGCCGCCGCGGCGCGGCGGCGGTGGCTCAGGCGAACTCCAGGGAGCGGGCCGCCGGCGACCGGCTCCACGTCTCGAAGCCGCCGTCGAGGTTGCGCGCGTCGACCCCGAGGGCGCGCAGGATGCGCACCGCGGTCCAGCCGCGCACGCCGACCTGGCACACGACCAGCACCTCGGCGGCGTCGATCTCCCCGACGCGCTCGCGCAGCTCGTCGACCGGGATGTTGAGCGACCCCGGGATGTGGCCGTGGGCGAACTCGCGGGCCGTGCGCACGTCGAGCAGGAGCGTCCCCTCGGACTGCAGGTCGGCGACCTCGTCCCACTGGGCCGTCGAGCCCAGGCCCGAGAGCACGTTCTCGGCCACGTAGCCGAGCATGTTCACGGGGTCCTTCGCCGAGCTGAAGGGCGGCGCGTAGGCGAGCTCGAGGTCGGCGAGCTCCTCGGCCCGCAGCCCGGCGCGCAGGGCCGTCGCGATCACGTCGATGCGCTTGTCGACCCCGTCGCGGCCGACCCCCTGGGCGCCCAGGATGGCGCCGCTCACGGGATCGACGACCAGCTTGAGGGCCATCCCCTTGGCCCCGGGGTAGTAGCCGGCGTGCGAGCTCGGGTGGGTGTGGATGGCCTGGGCCGGCCGCCCGGCGGCCCGCAGGCGCTTCTCGCTCCACCCGGTCACGGCGACCGTGAGGTCGAAGACCTTGACGATCGCCGTCCCGATGGCGGGCCGGGGCCGGACGGGGCGCCCGGCGATGTGGTCGGCGGCGACCCGGCCCTGGCGGTTGGCGATGTTGGCCAGCGGCACCAGGGCCGCCGAGCCGTCGAGCGCGTCGGACTTCTCGACCGCGTCGCCGACCGCGTAGACGGCGGGGTCGCTGGTGCGCTGGTACTCGTCGACGGCGATGCCGCCCTTGGGGCCGAGGGCGAGCCCGGCGGACCGGGCGAGGTGGACCTCGGGGCGCACGCCGATCGCCACGACCACGAGGTCGGCGCCGAGGCGCTCCCCGTTGGCGAGGGTGACCGTGTGCGCGTCGAGCGCCTCGACCCCGGTGCCGAGGTAGACCGCGACGCCGTGGCGCACGAGCTCGGCGAGCACGTGCTCGGCCATCTCGGGGTCGAGCGGGCCGAGGACCTGCTCGGTCGCCTCGACCACCGTCGTGTCGATGCCGCGCCGGTGCAGGTTCTCGGCCACCTCGAGGCCGACGAAGCCGCCCCCGACCACGACCGCCGTGCGGGCGTCGAGCGCGGCGTCGCGCAGGCGCTCGACGTCCTCGACGGTGCGCAGGGCCAGGGCGCGCTCGACGCCGGGGATCGGCGGGACGACGGCCTGGGCACCCGGGCTCAGCACCAGGACGTCGTAGTCGATCTCGTAGGCCGTGTCGTGGTCGAGGTCGCGCACGCTGACCCGCTTGCGGGCCGTGTCGAGGGCGGTCGCCTCGTGGCGCACGCGCACGTCGAGGCGGAAGCGCTGGTAGAGGGAGTCGGGGGTCTGCAGGAGGAGGTCGTCCTCGTCCTTGATCACCCCGCCCACGTAGTAGGGCAAGCCGCAGTTGGCGTAGGAGACGTGGCCGCTCTTCTCCAGCACGACGATCTCGGCGTCGTCGAGGAGGCGGCGAAGGCGGGCCGCCGCGGACATGCCGCCGGCCACGCCACCGATGATGACAGCGCGCACCGGTATCAGGCCAGGCTCAAGAAGAGCTTCTGGAGCCGGTCGGCGAGCGCCGAGGACTCGGCGGTGCTCTCGGCGAGGCACTCGCGCATGCTCGAGGTGAGCATGGTGAAGGCCGCGGTGTTCACGGCCTTGGAGACGGCCGCGATCTGGGTCACGATCTCCTCGCAGTTGCGCCCCTCTTCGATCATGCGCACCACGGCGCCGATCTGGCCCTGGGCACGCTTGAGCCGCGTGGCGATGGCGCGCGCCTGATCCGCGTCGCGCAGCGCGCCGGGTCCCCGGAGCGCCTCGAGTGAGGCGCTCGTCTTTCGTTCGGTCATCAGTGGCTCCCTTTCGTGACCATGCGGATCATGCGGAGGTTGGTGGCGACGAAGCGCCAGGTCTGGTAGGCGAGGTTCTGGCGGCGGCGCAGCGTGCGCGGGGTGGGCAGCGGCGCGCGGGCGATCGTGTCGTGGGAGGTGTCCATCGATTACTCCGGGATGAGGTACCAGAAGGGCCGGGCCTTCGCCTTGTAGATGAACAGCACGTGCAGCATGTACTTGATCCAGTGGCCGGCCAGGCCGATCTCGCCGAAGGTGTCCTTGAGGGACCGGCCGGTGCCCGGGAAGCGCTCGGGGTCGGGGACGATCGGGTACATCGTCATCGCGGCGGCCGAGCCGTGGCGCAGGCCCACCCCCGCCGAGGCGACGCAGGCCGCGCCCATGTCGGCCATCGAGGCGCGCCGGGCGTGGGCGTCGGCGCCGTGGCGCACGCGGTCGGCGATGGTGAGCGCGACGGTCTTGCCCATGACGCCCGAGGGCATGCCGGTGCGCGGCGGCGCCGGAGAGATCACGGTGCCCCGCGGGCTGGTGCGCGGGGTCGAGATCGCGTGGGGCGGGGCGAAGGCGATGCCCACCGCGAAGACGTCGGGGTAGCGCGGCGACTCGTACGTCGAGGGCCAGTCGGCCGGCGACCACTGGTCGGGCGACTTCGCCGCGTAGTCCGCGTCGACGCGCATGAATCCGTTCGGGGCGAAGACCTCGTCGGTGATCTCGGCGCCGGTCCGGTCGTAGGCCGCGAGTCCCGCCCCGCGGAACGGCGGCAGGAGCATGGCGAAGTCGAACGAGAGGGTGTTCTCCGAGCCGTCGAGCTGCTCGTAGTGGATGACGCCCTCGTCGATGCGCTCGGCGTGCGCGCCCACCACGGCCTTCACCCCGCGCTCGCGGAAGAGCGACTCGGTCCAGAGCTGGGAGGTCGTCTGGAAGTCGCCGTGGCCGAAGACGAGCCCGCCGACCCCGAAGTCGCCGAGCTCGGCCTCGTTGGTGAAGTAGACGACCTCGACGAGGTCGCGCACGCCCGCGACGCGCAGCTCGTGCTCGACGTTGAACGCGTACTCGAAGGCCGCGCCCTCGCAGGTGCACGTCCCGTGGCCGACCCCGACGACGACGCGCTGGGGCTCGCCCCGGCGGGCCCGGGCGATCACGTCCTGGAGCCGCTGCGCGGCGTCGAGGGCGTGGGCCGGCGTGCAGACCGAGGCGGTGTGGGCGTCCGGGCCGAGTCCGGGCGTGGCCGCGAAGTTCAGCTTCGGCCCGGTCGCGTTGATGAGGTAGTCGTAGGTGACGAGCGACGTCTCCCCGTCCCGCTCGGCCACGGTGGAGACGACCTCGACGTGGGGACGGCCCTCGCGGTCCGAGCCCTCGGGGAAGAGCGCCGTGGCGCGCGCCTGGTGGAAGGTGATCCCCTTGCGCTCGTAGATGGGGGCGAGGGGGAAGGTGACCTGCTCGGCGCTCATGCGCCCGACCCCGACCCAGATGTTCGACGGGATCCAGTTCCAGTCCCGGTTGGGCGAGACGACCACCACCTCGTGGGCTCGTCCGAGGGCCCGGCGCAGGTGCAGGGCGGCGGTGTGGCCCGAGATGCCCGCTCCTAGGACGACGACGCGTGCCACGCTCTGCCTCTCTGGCCCCGGACCTTCCGTGGGATACCCCCCAGGGTATCAGGAACGGCCGGCGGCTGCAACACCTCCGGGGCCGGCGCGTCGCGCGGCGCGGCGTCAGCCCCCGGCGCTCGGCCGGGGGCCCGGCGGCCACTGGGCGACCAGCGAGTAGCGGTCGCCGCGGATGAGGCTGCGCCGCCACTCGAGCGGGGCCTCGCCCACGAGGGCGAGGCGCTCGATCGAGAAGGCCGCCACCCGCGGAGGCAGGCGCAGGAGCCGGCGCTCGGCGGGCTCGGGGACGACCGGGCGGATGCGCTCCCAGCCCCCGGTGATGCGCAGGGCGCAGTGCTCGACGAGCAGCTCGTAGAGCCCGCCGGAGGAGAGGTCGGCCTCGAGGAGCCCTCCGGCCCGGTCCCCCCGCAGCGAGGACCGGTCCCAGGCGATCGGTTCGGCCCCGGCGAAGCGGAGCCGCTCGATGTAGACGACCTCGTCGCCGACCTCGAGGGCGAGGTGCGCGGCGACGTCGGCCGTGGCCGGCCGGCGTCGCGCGGCGAGGACCTCGCTGTGCTCCTCGATGCCCCCGGCGCGCACCGTCGAGGCCAGGCTGTAGAGGGAGTGGAGGGGCTGCTCGAGGACCGGGGGGGTCACCGACGAGCCCCGCCCCCGCTGGCGCACGACCAGGCCCTCGGCGGCCAGGTGACGGACGGCCTCGCGCACGGTCTGTCGGCTGACCCCGTAGGCCCGGGTCAGCTCCTCGTCGGTGGGGAAGCGCTCGATGAACTCGCCCTCGAGCAGCCGGCGACGCAGGTCCTCGGCCGTCTGGGCCCAGAGGGGCAGCGGGCTGGAGCGGTCCAGCACGCCGGCCATCACGCCCCCGCGAGGAAGAACGAGCCCACGAGGACCGCAAGGACGAAGAGCGTGACGAGGGCCATCGGCGCGTCCTTCTCGTAGGCGAAGGACACGACGCCGACGGCGACCCTCAGCACCGGCGTGAGGATCAAGATCAAGACCCCGAGCACGACGACCCCGCGGCCCTCGTCGTGGGCCAGGGCGTGGCCGAGCGCGCCGAAGGAGTGCGGGAACGACGTCGTGGCGGAGGTGAGCGCCCGGTAGGAGAGGGGCCCGGTCAACGACAGGTACGACCCGTGGTGAGCGAACATCAGGCCGAGTCCCACGGCGATGACGAGCACGCTCGCCAGGACGCCGACCCGCAGGACGAGGCTGATCGCCAGCTCGACCCGGCGGACCTTCTCGGCCATCCTCTCGGACTCGGCGGGGGTGAGCGCGCGACGGGCGCCCGAGGGAAGGCTCGCCGCGGGACGGCCCGACGATTGACCCGTGCCGCTCACGCGAGGACGCCCTTCTGGAGCATCTCGAGTGAGATGACCACGAGGACCACGACAAAGAGTATCCGTATGGTCTTGCTGGCGGCTCGGCCGAGGATCCGCGCGCCGACGGTCGCCCCGAGCAGGACGCCCGCGGCCACCGGGGCGGCGATGATCGGGTCGATCTGGCCGCGCACGAAGTAGACGCCGGCGCTGGCCGCGGCGGTCACCCCGATCATGAAGTTGCTCGTCGCCGAAGAGACCTTCATCGGCAGGTGCATCGCACTGTCCATGGCCGGCACCTTGAGCGCTCCCGAGCCGATGCCGAGCAGGGCGCTCACGAGACCGGCCACGTACATGATCGAGAGTCCGAGCTTCGTGCCGACGACCTTGTAGGCCACCTCGCGCCCCTCGGCGAGGTCGTGGTAGGTGCCGTGCAGGTTGAAGTAGTTGGCGAGCCGGTCGTCGGACGCCGTGAGCGGCGCGTCCGCGTGCCGGCGCCGGAAGGTCGCGACCGAGGAGTAGGCGAGGATGAGCCCGAAGAAGACGAACAGGAACCGGGCGGGGAGGAGCGTCGTGAGGTACGCCCCGGTGAGCGCCCCGGTGGTCGTGGCGACCTCGAGGAACATCCCGGCCCGCAGGTTGGCCATCCGGTCGCGGACGTAGGCCGCCGCCGCGCCGCTCGAGGTGGCGATCACCGAGACGATGCTCGCCCCGATGGCCAGGCGGATGTCCACGTGGTACAGCAGGGTCAGCACCGGGACGATCACGACCCCGCCCCCGAGGCCCACGAGCGACCCGAGGACCCCCGCCGCCACCGAGATGAGCGCGAGGGAGACCACGAAGTCGAGCGGCGTCACGCTCGAATTGTACGTACATTCGGCTATGCGTTCAATTCACCTCCCGTTGGGTGTCGCGGGTGGCCCGCTCGCGGGCGGGGCGTCGGGTCGGCCGGGGCCCCGCGTCGCCGGTCGCGCGTCTCGGGGAGGCACCGCAGGCCGGCCGACGCGTAGGTGGCTACGGCGGCCGCGTTCGAACTGGGGGTGGTGACGGTGGCGCTCGACGAGCCGAGGTCGCCGAGCGCGGCCAGCCCCGCGAGGGTGATCGCCGTGCCGTAGCCCCGGCCGCGGTGCTCGCGGTGCACGCCCATCGGCTCGATGAGGCCCGGACGGTCGGCGCCGGCCGACCACACGGTGACGGCGGCCACGGGCGCGCCGTGGGCGTCGTAGGCGACGAGGCACCGGGCGCGCGCGTAGGCCGGCCCGACCACCATCGCGCGCCAGGCCTCGAGGGTGAAGGTGGAGTTGCCGAACGACGCGCGCTGGACGGCCACGCGGTCGCCCGCCCGCTCGGGGCCGACGACCTCGACGCGCACGCCGGGGCGTCCGACCGGCTCGCGCAGGTCGAGACGAAGCGGGGACCAGGCTTCGTCGAGCGACCAGCCGCCCGCGGTCAGCCTCTCGTGGAGCCGGGCCCCGGCCGGTGCGTCGAGGAACACCTCGCCGGCGGGCAGGACGCCGCGGTCGGGCTCTCCCACGTCCCTCGCCACCCGGTCGGCTAGCGCGTCGTCGCCGAGCAGGTCGGGCGCGAAGGCGAGGCGCGCGAGCGCGGGCCCGTCGAGCAGGGCGACCGCGCCGATGCGGGGCCCGACTCTCCAGGTGCGCACGGCCGCGGCCGTCGCCGCGGGCCCGAAGCGCCCGAACCAGCCGACGTCGCCGGGGTGGAGCTGGAGCGGGCCGTCGTCGTGCTGCCACTCGGCGAGTGCGGCGAGGATCGAGCCGATCTCTCCGACCTCGGGGACGGCCGCTCGAATGCTCACGCTCCCATCACACACCGTGGGACGGGTCGCTGCGGTGCGGGCCCGGGACCGGGTCGCCCCCCGGGCGCGACTCACGGCCGGGCGCCGGCCTCGAGGGCGAGCAGCACGTGCTTGGTCTCGAGGCCGCCGACGTAGCCGCCCGCACCCCCGTCGCTGCGCACGACCCGGTGGCAGGGGACGACGACGGGCACGGGGTTGGTGGCGCAGGCGGTGCCGACCGCCCGCACCGCCTTCGGCTTGCCGATGGCGGCGGCCACGGCCGCGTAGGAGGCCGTCGATCCGTAGTCAAGGTCGGTGAGCCAGTCCAGCACCAGGCGGCGGAAGCCGTGCGCGAGCTGCAGATCGAGCGGGAGGTCGAAGCGGCGCCGGCGCCCGGAGAAGTACTCGTGCAGCTGACGGGCCGCGGGGTCGAGCCGAGAGGGGGCGTGCAGCACCCGAGGGCTCACCCGGCGAGCCAGGTCGTCGAGCACCGCGTCGTGGCCCTGGTCGGTGAAGGCGATGCGGACGAGTCCCGCGGGAGTCGCCGCCAGGAGCAGCGGGCCGACCGGGGTGTCGAGCACGCGGTAGGCGACGTCCAAGAGGTCGTGGCTCGATGCCGCCTCGATCAGTCGCTCGTGGAGTCGTCCTATCGCGGAGATCGAGCCATCGCCGTCGTGGCGCAGGCGGCGTAGGACGTCGGGTTCGGGGGTCATGGTCTCTCCCGGTTCACGGTCGAGCGAAGGGTACGCAGGCCGTCGGACGCGGCCCGGCGCGCCGCGGCCTCGCTCGAGCCGATGAGCTGTCCCACCTCGGCGTAGGGAAGGTCGGCGACGTAGTGGTAGAGGACGGCGCCCCGCTGCTTGGTGGGCAGGGCGGCGACGGCGCGCCACAGGGCGTCGTCGCGAAGGGCCGGCTCTGCGGTGGGCCCGGGGTGGTCGGGCACGCGGGCCACCGCCAGCGGGGCACGGTTCCTCGAGCGGATCCAGTCGATCCCCTTGCGGTGCGCGATGGTGGCGAGCCATCCCCGCACGTTGCTGTCGGGCGCCAGTCGGGGATAGGCCCCCAGCGCGGCGAGGAAGGTCTCGGACCAGACGTCATCGGCGTCGTGGGGTCCGACCACGGCCCGGCATACCCGCAGGACGACCGGCCCGTGCTCGACGACCACGGCTTCGAAGGGCGGGAGGCTCACAATCGGCGTGCCCCTAACGCCCGTCGGGGATGCGCCGCCGCGGGGGGCCATCGGTTCATACCCCATTCAACGACAGCCGTGGCCACAACGTGAGGTCAGCGTCAGCTCGTCGCACCCGCGGGCGTCCGCGGCCGTGACCTCGACGAGGCGGGCCCGCGAGCCTCGTCCTGCCCGTCGCGTGGGGAGCCCACCTCACGAGACCCGGGCTCCGGACGTTGTCTATCCGGACACCAGGTGACGACGAGGAGGGGACAGCGGTGAGCAGCTTTCGTATCCGTGCGCTCGACCCGGACTACCTGGACGAGGTCCGGGCGAGGGGCGAGGACGACTTCGGCAACGACGTGGTCGCGACGACCAACGACGACGCGGGGGGCACGCCCCTGCGATGCTGTCTGCGAGAGGCCGCCGTGGGCGAGAGGGTGGCGCTCATCGCGCACCGCGCCGCGTCCATCGGGGGCCCGTACGTGGAGATCGGACCGGTCTTCATCCACGCCGAGCGCTGCGCGGGCTACCTGGCGACGGGTGCCTACCCCGAGGGGTTCCGCCATCGGCAGCTGGTCTTCCGTGCCTACGACGCCTGGGGTCGACAGGTCGGGAATCGCATCGCCGAGGCGGGGGCGGGCGCCGAGAGCGTGATCGGTGAGCTCCTCTCGCAGCCCGAGGTCGCCTACCTCCACGCCCGCAACGTACTGGCGGGCTGCTTCATGTTCACGGTGGAGCGCGGCGAGTGAGTCGTCGAGCCCTGAAGGCCTTCCTCGTCTCTCCGGCCAGCGGGGACGTCGGTGCGCCGTCGGGATGCGTCGTGCCACCCCCTGGGGGTCGCGGACGGGCTGGTCTGTCGCTTGACGGCCACGACCACCCGGCGCCCCGGATCGCGGGCCTCGCCGGACCGGCCGGGTGACCGGCGGAGCGTCCGTGGCCGGGTCCGCCGGAGGATCCGGCGGCGCCACGCCCCGGCGCTTTCCCTGGCCCGCGTCGTTCGTCCTCTTGGGCGCCGTCTGGGGTTGCTCGTTCTGGTGGATCAAGCTCGGCCTGCGAGCCGTGTCACCCGTCGACGTCGCCTTCGTCCGTCTGGCCATCGGGGCCGGTGCTCTGCTCGTGGTCTCGAGCGCCACTCGAACCCGGCTGCCGCGTCGGGCGCGCACGTGGGGCCATCTGTTCGTGCTCGCCGTGTTCTTGAACAGCGTCCCCTTCACCCTGTTTGCCTACGGAGAGACTCACGTCTCCGCGGTGCTCGCCGGGATCATCAACGCCCTCACCCCTCTGGCCACGCTGCTCGCCGCGCTGACGATCTTCCGTCAGCAGCGACCGAACGCCCGGGTCATCGGCGGGCTCGCGATGGGATTCACGGGTGTCCTCGTCGTGGTCGGTGTGTGGCAGGGCCTCGGCCGTGGCCATCTCCTCGGGATCGTCGCCTGCCTGGGTGCCGTCGCGTGCTACGGGATCGCCTTCCCCTACTCGCGCCGCCACCTCGTCGGCCTCCCGGACCGGCCCGCGTCGCTCGCCACCGGCCAGGTGCTTTGTGGCGCAGTGCAGCTCGCGCCCCTCGCCGCCACGCTCGGCCGCGTCAGCCACCACGTCGCGGTCCCGTCGCTCCTAGGCCTCGCCGCCCTCGGCGTCATGGGCTCGGGCGTCGCGTACATCTTGAACTTCCACGTCATCAGCCACGCCCCGGCCGCCGTCGCGAGCAGCGTCACCTACTTGACGCCGCTGTTCGCCGTGCTCGTCGGCGGCGCCTTTCTCAGCGAGCCGATCACGTGGCACGAGCCCGTCGGGGGCCTGCTCATCCTCACCGGTGCCGCCGTCTCCCAGGACCGCTTTCGTCGCCGACCCAGGAAGGGTCCGGATTCGCCCGCCCGCACCCGCTGAGTCACGGTCGACTTTCGCGCGACGGTCCTAGTGGTCCGTCTCCCTCGTCGCCGTCGCCGTCGCCGTGGTCGGGCCCGCGCCGCAAGGGTCACTCGTCACCTCGCGGAGACGGGCGAGCGGGTGCTGGTCGTCTGTCGCACGGCGGGCCGTGTGACGCCCGGTGAAGCGGGGAGACCCGTGGCGCCCCCGGCAGGACTCGAACCTGCGCACATGGCTCCGGAGGCCAATG
>JAKAEP010000119.1 GCA_021818265.1 Actinomycetes bacterium | reverse complement strand
GCTCGGGGTTCTCCCCTAAGGGCCCGCGCGCCCTCCTGCGGGCGGCGCGGGGCTACGCTCGCAACGACCAAGGAGGTCGCGACCGTGTCCACCCCGTTCCGCACCCAGGTCCTCTGCCGGCTCTCGTCGCTCGCCGTGGTCGCCGGGTTGCTCCTGGGCCTCGTCGGCGTCCGCCTCTGGACCCTCGCCGTCGTCGCCGCCTACGCGGCCCTCCAGGTCCGCGACACCTACGCGTCAACCCGGGGCCGCGCGACGCGCGTCGGGGCGGCTTCGCTCGTCGTGCCCCTGCCGGTGCTGCGCGTGCGGCGCCGCGCCGGTCGCTAGGCCCGCCGTGACCGCCGTCGTCGAGGTCCTCGCGACGGGCTACGTGGGGAATCGCGTCGCGAGCACCGTGGTGCTCGTGCGCGAGGGCCCGGCCGTCATCGTCGTCGACCCCGGCATGGTCGCCCACCGCTCGGTCATCCTCGACGCCCTCGCCGCCCGCGGGGTCGCCCCCGAGGAGGTCACCGACGTGATCTTCAGCCACCACCACCCCGACCACACGCTGAACGCGGCGCTCTTTTCGAACGCGCGCTTCCACGACCACTGGGCGGTGTACAAGGACGACGTGTGGGACGACCGGGCCGAGGGCTTCGAGGGCGCGCCGTCGGTGCGCCTGCTCGACACCCCCGGCCACACCCGCCAGGACGTCTCGACCCTCGTCGAGACCGAGAACGGCCTCGTCGTCTGCACCCACCTGTGGTGGTCGAAGGACGGCCCCGTCGAGGACCCCCTCGCCGAGGACCCCGAGGCGCTGCGCGCCTCGCGCGCCGCGGTGCTCGCTCTCGGACCGGTGCTCATCGTCCCGGGCCACGGCGCGCCCTTCGCCCCGGGCGAGCTCGGCGCCTGACTCAGCCGCCGGCCCGCCCCTCGCGCAGCGCCCGCCACTGGGCGAGCCGCTCGGCCACCCGCGCCTCGGCGCCGACGTCCTTGGGCTCGTAGAAGCGCCGTGGGGCCATCCCCTCGGGGAAGTACTCCTGGCCCGAGACCCCGCCCTCGACGTCGTGGTCGTACTCGTAGCCCCGGCCGTAGCCGAGCTCCTTCATGAGCCGGGTGGGCGCGTTCAAGATGTGCGCGGGCGGCATGAGCGAGCCGGTCTCGGTGGCCGCGCGCCGGGCCGCGCCGAAGGCGCGGTAGACGCTGTTGGACTTGGGCGCGCACGCCAGGTGCACCGTGAGCTGGGCGAGGGCCAGCTCGCCCTCGGGCGAGCCCATGAAGTCGTAGGCGTCCTTGGCCGCGTTGGCGAGCACGAGGCTCATCGGGTCGGCCGCGCCGATGTCCTCGCTGGCGGCGCGCATGAGCCGCCGGGCGATGAAGAGGGGGTCCTCCCCGCCCACCAGCATCCGCGCGAGCCAGTAGAGCGCCGCGTCGGGGTCCGAGCCTCGGATCGACTTGTGCAGCGCCGAGATCAGGTTGTAGTGCTCCTCGCGGTCCTTGTCGTAGGCGGGGCTGCGCTTCTGGAGGAGCCGGCCCATCTCGGCGACCGTGAGCGGCTCGCGGGGCCCGATCGTGAACAGCGTCTCGGCGAGGCTGAGCAGGTAGCGCCCGTCGCCGTCGGCCATCGCGCGCAGCGTGGCGCGCGCCTCGGGCTCGAGGGGCAGGTCCCTCCCGGTGCGGGCCTCGGCCCGCTCGAGCAGGGTCTCGAGGGCCGCGTCGTCGAGGCGGTGCAGCACGAAGACCTGGCAGCGCGACAGCAGCGCCCCGTTGAGCTCGAACGACGGGTTCTCGGTGGTCGCCCCGACCAGGGTGACGACGCCCTGCTCGACGAAGGGCAAGAAGCCGTCCTGCTGGGCCCGGTTGAAGCGGTGGATCTCGTCGACGAAGAGCAGCGTCGACTGGCCCATGGTCCGGCGCTGGCGGGCCGCCTCGAAGGCCTTCTTCAGATCGGCGACCCCGGAGAAGACGGCCGAGAGCTGGTCGAACTCGTAGCCCGCCGCCGCGGCGAGCAGCCGGGCGATCGTGGTCTTACCGGTCCCGGGCGGTCCCCACAGCACCATCGAGCCCAGCCGGTGGGCCTCGGCCATCCGGCGGATCGGCCCGTCGGGGCCGAGCAGGTGGTCCTGGCCGACCACCTCGTCGAGCGTGCGCGGCCGCAACCGGTCCGCGAGCGGCGCCGGCGCCTCCGGGGTGAGTCCGGCCGCCTCGAACAGATCGCTCACGCTGAGACCCTACGGTCCGCCCGCGACGGGTGGGACCGACGCCCCGCGACGGCGCCGCGGGGGTCATTTAGGATTTTTTTTTTTGGCTCGAACCCCTCTCGCTCGTCGTCGGCGTCGCCGACCGCCTCGGGAGGGCCCTCGGACGTCGCCGCCTCGGACGTGACGAGAGGCGCCGCCTCGGCCCGCCAGGCCGCGAGGCCCTCGTCCGAGGCGAGGGCCGTCGCGAGCCGCTCGGGCTCGAGCAGGCGCGCCGCGGCGGGGTCGACCTCGGCGAGGGAGCGCAGCCGCACGAAGGTCGCGAAGCCGACCCTCGGGCGCGGCGCCTCGTCGGGGGCCCCAGGCTCGGCGAGTCCCGAGGGGTGCTCGTCGGAAGCGGCGAGCAAGACGGCGAGCACCTGCTCGCTCGCGCTCTCGGTCATCGTGACCAGGGCGCGGCCCACCGAGTCGCTGTGGCCGGCGCCCTGCAGGCGCGCGAGGGCGGTGCCGACCCGGGCGATCACCCCGAAGAGGCGGCGTGCGACGACCCGGGCGCGCGCGAGCGCGGCGTCACTCGTGTCGACCGCGGCCTTGGTGAAGTCGAGGTCCCCCTCCCCGACCAGCCCGGCCAGGGGCCCGGTGAAGGCCCCGGGCGCTCCCGCCGGGACGGGCGCGCCGAGCTCGAGCTCGACGAGCAGCCGGGAGAACGCCAGGTAGGTCGCCGCGCCGCGCTCGAGGGTGCGCCGGCCGCTGGAGGTGGTCGAGC
>JAKAEP010000027.1 GCA_021818265.1 Actinomycetes bacterium | reverse complement strand
GTGCGGGCCCTGAAGCACCGCTTCGGGGCGACCGGGGAGGTGGGGCTGTTCGAGATGGGCGAGACCGGACTCGTGGAGGTGGCCGACGTGGCGGCGCTCGCCGGTCCCTGGCTGAGCGTGCCCGGGGTGGTGCGCACCATCACCAACGACGGCAGCCGGGCCTTCCCGGTGGACGTCCAGGTCCTCGTCGCCCGCTCGGCCGGAGCCCCGCGGCGCGTCGCCTACCAGGTCTCGGCGGCCCGGCTCTCGCTCCTGCTCGCCGTGCTCGAGGCGCGCTGTGGCATCGACCTCGGCCCCCACGACGTCTTCGCGGCCGCCGCGGGGGGACTGCCGGCCAGCGAGCCGGCCGTCGACCTCGCCCTGGCCCTCGCGATGGCCTCGGCGGCGGCGGGCACGGCCGTCGACCCCCACCTCGTCGCCCTGGGCGAGGTGGGCCTCGCGGGGGAGCTGCGCGCGGTCGGTGGGCTCGAGCGGCGGGTGCGCGAGGCCGTCCGGCGCGGGGCGCGCCTCATCCTCGCGCCCGAGGCGGCGGGCGCCGACGGCGCCGAGCCGGGCGTGGTGCGCACCTGCCGGAGCCTCGCGGAGGCCCTCGGCGCGGCCGGGCTCGCCTAGGTGCGCGGGGCCGCTCCATCTGCTACAATGGTTAACCCCCAAAACGCCCCCTCTCGGGGGCGACGTCCCTGATGAGGAGCTTTGTGGTCATGGCGGCGCGTAAGTACAAGAAGGGCGATCGACTCGTCTACCCCCACCACGGGGCATGCACCGTGGAGAAGATCGAGAAGATGGAGGCCTTCGAGGTCAAGCAGGACTACCTCAAGCTGAAGGTCGCCTACACCGACCTGACCCTGATGGTGCCGGTCGCCAACGCCGAGGCCGTGGGTCTGCGCGAGGTGATCAACGACGAGGAGGTCGAGGAGGTCTTCGCGGTGCTGCGCAAGCGCGAGGCCCGCATGCCGACCAACTGGTCGCGCCGGTTCAAGAACCACTCCGAGAAGCTGCGTTCGGGCGACATCTACCAGGTCGCCGAGGTGGTGCGGAACCTCTCGATCCGCGACAAGGACAAGGGGCTGTCGGCCGGCGAGAAGCGAATGCTGACCCGGGCCCGCCAGATCCTGGTCTCGGAGCTGACCTTCGCCCTCAACGTGGACACCGCGGCGGCGGAGGAGAAGCTCGCCTCGGTCCTGCCCTAGCCGTGGGCGTCGCGGCCGTGGTGGTGGCCGCGGGAGAGGGCCGACGCTTCGGCTCACCCAAGCAGTTCGCCGACCTCGACGGCGCGAGCGTCGCCCGACGCTCGGTCGAGGCGAGCCGCAGCGTCGCCGACTTCGTGGTGCTCGTCGTGCCCGCCGGCTACGGCGGCGACGGCGAGGGGGCGGACCTGGTCTGCGAGGGCGGTGCGACGCGATCGGCGTCGGTGCGCGCCGGACTGGCCCACGTGGGCGACGCCGAGGTCGTCGTGGTCCACGACGCCGCGCGCCCGTGGGCGCCGCCGGGGCTCTTCGCCGCGGTGGTGGCGGCGGTGCGCGCGGGGGCCGACGGCGCGGTGCCGGGACTCGAGGTCACCGACACGCTCAAGCGCGTCGGGCTGTCCGACGGCCAGCGCGTCGTCGAGGGGACCGTCGCGCGCGAGTCCCTCGTCGCCGTCCAGACCCCCCAGGCCTTCCGCTCCGGCGCCCTGGTCGCGGCCCACGCCCTCGGGGGCGAGGCGAGCGACGACGCCGCCCTCGTCGAGGCGGCCGGGGGGCGGGTCGTCGTCGTCCCGGGCGACCCGGCGAACCGCAAGATCACCCGACCCGAGGACCTGCCGGTCGAGGGGGCGCGCGCGTGAGGATCGGCCAGGGCATCGACGTGCACCGCGTGAGCGACGACCCGGCGCGTCCCCTCTGGCTCGGGCTGGTGCACGTGCCCGACGCGCCCGGTCTCGTCGGCCACTCCGACGCCGACGTGGCGACCCACGCCCTGTGCGACGCGCTGCTCGGCGCGGCCGGGCTGGGCGACCTCGGACGGCACTTCCCCGACACCGACCCGGCGTTCGCCGGTGCGTCGTCCCGGCGCCTCCTCGAAGCGGTCGTCGAGCTGGTCCGCGCGTCCGGCTACGTGGTGGCCTCCGGCGACGTCACCGTGATCGCCGAGCGGCCCAAGCTCGTCCTCTACCTGCCCGCGATGTCCCACGAGCTCTCCTCGGTCGCGGGCGCACCGATCTCGGTCAAGGCGACCACCGCCGAGGGCCTCGGCGCCCTCGGGCGCGTCGAGGGGATCGGCGCGAGCGCGGTCGTGCTGCTGAGCGCGTCGTGAGCCCGCGTCCGGGCCGCCCCGGCCCGTCCCGTCGCACGGGGGGGCGCCCGCCCGCCCGCCGGACGCCCCCGGGCCCGCCGACGCGCCGCGCGCCGCGACTCGAGGGGGTCGGCGGCGACCAGGTCGAGGGGCGCCGCGCGGTGCTCGAGCTGCTCGAGGCGCGGCGCCGCACGGTGCGCGCGGTGTACGTCGCCGACGGGCAGGATCCCTCGGCGATCCTCGACCAGATCGAGGCCCTGGCCCAGCGCCGCCGCGTGCCGCTCCACCTCGTCGCGCGGGCGCGCTTCGACAAGATGGCCGCCACCGAGGGCCACCAGGGGGTCCTCGCCCACGCCGCGCCGATCGAGACGGTCGGGCTCGAGGAGCTCGTCGCCGACCCCCGGGCCTTCCTCCTGGTGTGCGACGGGGTCACCGACCCGCGCAACCTGGGCGCGATGCTGCGTAGCGCCGACGGGGCGGGCGTCACCGGCGTCGTGCTCGCCCGTCACCGCTCGGCGCGGGTCTCGCCCACCGCGGCCAAGACGGCCGCGGGCGCGGTCGAGTACCTGCGCTTCTGCGACGTGGGCGGGATCCCGAGCGCGGTGGACCAACTCAATCGGAGTGGCGTTCTTACGATCGGTCTTGCCGGTGAGTCCACCGCATCCCTCTACGACCTCGACCTCGCGTCGACTCCCGTCGCGCTGGTGGTCGGGAGCGAGGAGAAGGGACTGTCCCCCCTGACTCGTAAACGTTGTGGGGTGGTTGTCTCGATTCCTCAGATGGGCCATCTATCTTCCCTCAACGCGGGAGTCGCCCTCTCGGTCGCAGCGTTCGAGGTCGCAAGGCAACGGCGAAGCTGACAAGTCGGTGGCGCTCGTGTCGACGCCTCACTGTCTTTCGGTCACCAGCTTCACCCTGTAATCCGTTTGTGACTGGATGACTTAGGTGACATCGGCTTAGCCATTTTCTAGGAAGCGCTTCAACGGTGCCATCGATGGAACCGTTGTTAGTTGCGGGTCAGATTGGGGGGTTGCTTTGATGGGACGCTCTAGCGGTAGGGCGGAAGGTCCTCACCACAATCCCTCGCCACGCCGCTTGTGCGTGATGATGCGGGCTGCATTCTCGCTCACCGTTGCTTTCGGTGTCCTGCTTGTAGTGGGGGCATCCTTCGTAGATAGTTCAAGTGCAGGTGCAGCGGCTCCGCCCATGCACGTCGTTACCTTCTTCGAAAACGGGAGTGGTAGCTATACCGCGAGTACTTATCAGGACGGCTCGTCAACTCAACAGTTGACTCTCTTCGCGAACTTGAGTCCGGCATTCACGAACCCGGGGTACCAGTTTGTAGATTGGAACACTTCGTCTAACGGCTCGGGCCAGTCGTATGCGGATGGCGCAACTTACTCCTTTGCCTCTGATCTAACGCTCTATGCGCAATGGCAGGCGATCCCAATTGCGCACACGGTGACATTCTTTGAGAACGCTTCTTCGAGTGACACTGTCAGTAGTTTTGAGTCTGAAGTCAGCCCTACCGCTCTAACCACCATCGCGTCGCTTGGCTTTGCGAAGTCCGGTTCTACCTTCCTTGAGTGGAGTACGTCAGTCGATGGATTCGGAACTACATACGCAGATGGGGCAACCTATTCGTTCTCATCAGACCTGACGCTTTACGCCCAATGGACGGCGAACGCGTCGCTGGCTGTGAACTTCGTGGACAACGGAGGCACCGGCTCCGTCGCACCCCTCTCGGCTCCATCCGGGACATCTGTCGTACTCCCTGGTGGGAGTGGGCTCAGCAATCCTGGCTACACGTTCACGGGCTGGAATGCCCTGGCCAACGGCTCGGGAACGTCCTATGCGGTGGGGTCAACCATCACCCTGACGTCGAACCTCACCCTCTACGCCCAGTGGACGGCCAACGCGTCGATCTCGGTCACGTTCGTCGACAACGGGGGCACGGGTGCGCTGGCGCCGGTGGCGGGCCCTGCGGGAACGGCAGTCAGCCTCCCTGGCGGGGCTGCACTCACTTACACGGGGAAGACGTTCACGGGCTGGAATACCCAGGCCAACGGCTCGGGAACGTCCTATGCGGTGGGGTCAACCATCACCCTGACGTCGAACCTCACCCTCTACGCCCAGTGGACGACGTCGAAGTTCGTGGTGACCTTTGACGCTGACGGCGGCACGGCCAGCGTCCCCTCCGAGCAGTTCGCCGCCGGTGCGTCACCGTTCGCGCTGCCCGACGCCACGTTGGCCGGATCGACCTTCGAGGGGTGGTTCACGGCCCCCTCGGGCGGTTCACTTGTCGGAGCGGCGGGCGCCTCCTACGCGCCGACCGACTCAGTCACCCTCTTCGCGCAGTGGTCGACGTCCGCCTCGTCGACGTCGAGCGCCTCGCTCGTCCTCACCTTCGCGCCGAACGGTGGAAGCGGCTCCCTGGCGCCGGCGACCGTCGCCGACGGAACGCCTACGGACTTGCCCGGCGGAGTCTTCATCCGGCCGGGCTACGTCTTCGAGGGCTGGTCCACGTCGTTGAAGGGGAGCGGCACCGTCTACGCCCCCGGCCAGTCCTTCACACCGACGACCTCCGAGACGCTCTACGCCGTGTGGCGTCGGGCCGCTGCGGTGGCGACCCTGTACGGGGCCGTCGGTGACTTCCCGCACTTCACGACCGCGCTCACCCCCGCCCTGTCGAGACAGGTCATGAGGCTGGCTCGCGCCATCCGAGCGAGGGGGTGCCGCAAGGTCGAGCTGCTGGGCTACACCGCGTCGACCGGGTTGGGCAGCGTCGACCGAATGGTGAGCGCTCGGCGCGCCGAGGTGGTCGCGCGGGCCCTACGGGTGGACCTTCGCCGACTCCACGTGAGGGGCGTCACGATCCGGGCCAGCGGTGAGGGCTCGATCGATCGGCGGACCTCGCCCGTCTACTCGCGCGTCGAGGTCTTCCTCGCCTAGATCCCTCGACGGCGAGCGGGCGGACCGGGGCGAGGCGTGCCCCGCCCGGCGAGGGCCGGGTGAGAGCCGGTGGAGGGATTCGAACCCACGACCTGACGATTACAAATCGCCTGCGCTAACCAGACTGCGCCACACCGGCGGAGCCCCCAGGCTAGTGAAGGCCGAGCCCGGACTCTAGAGTGGACGCGATGAGCGACCGGATGCCCTCCAGCCACGAGGCGCGTCCGGCCGGCTCCCACTACCAGCCCTCCTTGTGGGTAGTCCTCGTGATCGTCGTCTTGTTCATCGGCGGCGCGGTGCTGATGCTGCGCACGCCCGGCGCCTCGGCCCCGGGCTCGCCGACCACCACCACGACGGCGACCGGCGCACCGACCACGACGACCACCGGTGTCGTCAACAAGGCGAAGGTCACGGTGCAGGTGGCCAACGGCACCAACGTCACCGGCCTCGCTGCCTCCTACACCCAGAAGCTCCAACTGCTCAACTGGGCGACCCTGCCTCCCGGGAACTCGACGCCCGCCGGGCGGACCATCATCTACTTCAACCCCGGCTACGTGAACGCCGCGCGCGAGATAGCCGCGGAGATAAAGATGCCGGCCTCCATCGTGCGCCCGCGCGGCGGGGCGAACCCCATCGCGAACGCGGCCCACGACGACATCATCCTCGTCCTCGGGCCGAACGCGGCGGGCTAGGCCTCGCCGCCGTTGCCGGAGCGCGGTCCCTCGAGACCGAACCGCTCGAGCGCCGCTCGCAGGACCTCGGTGGCCATGGGCCGGAGTTCGTCGAGGGGGCGGTTGCGATGGCGACGGACGCCGAGGTCGACTTGGGCGGTCGCGTCGAGCCCGTAGCGCCGGGCCACGTCGATGAGGAGCGCGATCTCGACGTCGTAGCCCGGAGCGAGGTCGATCCCGTCGAGGGCGGCGCGACGTAGGGCGGTCTCGCCGGCGAGCGGCTGGCGGACCCCCTCGAGACCGGGGAACAGGAGGGCGAGGATGGGCCGGGCGGCGAGCTCGTTGACCCGCCCGCCCCCCGTCGGCATGTCGAAGTAGGGCCGCTCGTAGATGGGCTTCACGAGTTGGATCCGGGGCGACTCCAAGAGGGGCTGGACGAGGCGGGCGACGTAGTCGGGGGTCGTGTTCACGACGTCCCCGTCGAGGAAGACGAGCAGGCTCGAGGTGGTGGCCTGGACCCCGGCCGCCAGCGCCCGGCCCTTGCCGCCCGGGCCGTCGGCCTGGACGACCTTGGCTCCGTGGCGTTCGGCGACGCGGGCCGACCCGTCGGTCGAGTGGTCGTCGACGATCACGAGCTCGTCGATCAGTTCCTCGTGGTCGCGCACGGCGTCGATGACCGCCCCGAGGGTGGCGGCCTCGTCGCGGACGGGGATCACGACGGCGATGGACGCCTCGCCGCGCAGCTCGCGGACCCGGGCGTAGGAGTAGGCGGAGGTCGGCAGCGTCCAGGGGGCGTCGGCCATGGGTCGAGGCTAGGCGTGGGGGAGGCGCTCTTGACAATCCTGACCCCAGCGGTAAGAATTGCGCTGTCATCAAGAGCGACTGAGGGACGGCCCCTTTGACGTCGCGACAACCAGTGTGGGTCCCGGGTTCACCCTCCACACCAGGTGCCAAAGGCCGAACGATGAAAGGGAGACATGGGATACTCGCTCGGGCTCATCTGTCGAGAGTGCGCCGCCACCTACCCCGCGGAGGCGCGCTACGTCTGTGAGCGGTGCTTCGGCCCCCTCGAGGTCCGCTACGACCTCGAGGCGGCGCGCGGGCGGGTCACGCGCGCCACGATCGAGGCCGGCCCTCGCTCGATGTGGCGCTACCGCGACCTGCTGCCCGAGGTCGGCGACGCGCCGGTGGACCTCGGGACGGGGTGGACGCCGCTGCGCCGTGCCGACCGGCTCGCCGAGCGGCTCGGCGTGCGCGAGCTGTGGCTGAAGGACGACACGCGCAACCCCACGGGGTCGTTCAAGGACCGGGTGGTGTCGGTGGCGCTGTCGGCTGCCCGTCGGCTGGGCTTCTCGACGGCGGCCTGCGCCTCCACGGGCAACCTGGCCACGTCGGTGGCCGCCCACGCGGCGGCGATGGGCTGGCCCAGCGTGACGATCATCCCGTCGGACCTAGAGACCTCGAAGGTCGTCATGGCGGCCGTCTTCGGTGGGGTCGTGCTCGGCGTCGAGGGCAACTACGACGACGTGAACCGGCTCTGCGTCGAGCTGGTGAGCGAGCACCCGGACTGGGCGTTCGCGAACGTCAACCTGCGCCCCTACTACGCCGAGGGCTCCAAGACCCTCGCCTTCGAGATCGCCGAGCAGCTCGGGTGGCGGCTCCCGGACCAGGTGGTCGTGCCCATCGCCTCGGGGAGCCAGTTCACCAAGGTCGCCAAGGGCTTCGACCAGCTGCGCGCGCTCGGACTGGTCGAGGGGAACGCGCCCCGGCTCTTCGGCGCCCAGGCGGCGGGCTGCTCGCCCGTGGCGACGGCCTTCGCCGACGGCGCGACGGCGATCCGGCCCCAGAAGCCCCGCACGGTCGCGCGCTCGCTCGCCATCGGCAACCCGGCCGACGGCCCCTACGTGCTCGACGAGCTGCGCGCGGGCGGCGGCGACTGCGGGTCGGTATCCGACGAGGAGATCCTCGAGGGAATCGAGTTGCTCGCCTCGACCGAGGGGGTCTTCGCCGAGACGGCCGGCGGGACGACGATCGCGTCGCTGCGCCAGATGGTCCGGCGCGGCACGCTCGACCCCGAGGGGTCGGTCGTCGCCATCATCTCGGGCCACGGGCTCAAGACGGTCGAGGCGCTCGAGGGGCGCACCACGGTGACCGCCACGATCCCGGCGACCCTGGCCGCCGCGCAAGACGCCCTGGCGGCGCGGCTTCTGGTGGGGGCGTCGTGAGCGTCGTGGTGCGCCTGCCGGCCCAGCTGCGCGCCCTGGTGGGCGGCGCGGGCGAGGTCCCGGTCGAGGCCCGCACCGTGCGCGAGGCGATCCTCGCCGTCGACGCGGCCCACCCCGGGCTGGCCGAGCGGGTGCTCGACGACGGAGGGGCGCTGCGGCGCTTCGTCAACGTGTTCGTGGCCGACGAGGACGTCCGGTTCCTCGACGGACTGGACACGACGGTGGCCGAGGGCGAGACGATATCCCTGGTCCCGGCGGTCGCGGGCGGCTAAGCACTCCGTTAGCACTCTCATAGGGTGACTGCTAACATCGGTGGGTACCGAGTTGTGGTGACTCTACAGGAGGAGAACCGTGGCGAAACTGATCGCTTTCGACGAAGAGGCGCGCCGCGCCCTCGAGCGCGGCATGAACAAGCTGGCCGACGCGGTCCGGGTGACCCTGGGGCCCAAGGGGCGCAACGTCGTCCTGGACAAGAAGTGGGGCGCTCCCACGATCACCAACGACGGCGTCTCGATCGCCAAGGAGATCGACCTCGAGGACCCCTACGAGAAGATCGGCGCGGAGCTGGTGAAAGAGGTCGCCAAGAAGACCGACGACGTCGCCGGTGACGGCACGACGACCGCGACGGTGCTCGCCTGGGCCATGGTCCGCGAGGGCCTGAAGAACGTGGCCGCAGGCGCGAACCCGATGTCGCTGAAGAAGGGCATCGAGGCGGCCGTCGAGGCGGCCGTCGCCTCGCTCCACGAGCTCGCCAAGCCGGCCGACACCAAGGAGCAGATCGCCCAGGTGGCCTCGATCTCGGCCGCCGACGCCGAGATCGGCCAGATGATCGCCGACGCCATCGACAAGGTGGGCAAGGACGGCGTCATCACCGTCGAGGAGAGCCAGTCCTTCGGGATGGACATGGACCTGGTCGAGGGGATGCGCTTCGACAAGGGCTACATCGCGCCGTACTTCGCGACTGACCCCGAGCGACAGGAGGCGGTCCTCGAGAACCCCTACATCCTGCTCGTGAGCCACAAGGTCGCCTCGGTGCGCGACATCCTGCCGGTCCTCGAGAAGGTCATGCAGTCGGGCCGCGCGCTGCTCATCGTGGCTGAGGACGTCGAGGGTGAGGCGCTGGCGACCCTCGTCGTGAACAAGATCCGCGGGACCTTCAAGTCGGTCGCGGTGAAGGCTCCGGGCTTCGGCGAGCGCCGCAAGGCGATGCTCCAGGACATGGCCATCCTCACCGGCGGCACGGTCGTCAGCGAGGAGATCGGCCTCAAGTTGGAGAACGCCGGCCTCGAGCTGCTCGGCTCGGCCCGCAAGGTCGTGGTGACCAAGGACGAGACGACGATCGTCGAGGGCGCCGGCTCCGAGGACGACATCAAGGGCCGGATCAGCCAGATCAAGGCCGAGATCGACAACACCGACTCCGACTACGACCGCGAGAAGCTCCAGGAGCGCCTGGCGAAGCTCTCGGGCGGCGTGGCCGTCATCAAGGTCGGCGCGGCCACCGAGGTCGAGCTCAAGGAGAAGAAGCACCGGATCGAGGACGCGGTCTCGACGACCAAGGCGGCCATCGAGGAGGGCGTGGTGCCCGGCGGCGGTGTCGCCCTGCTGCGCAGCCAGACCCGCATCCAGGACCTGGCCGACAAGCTGAGTGGTGACGAGGCGACCGGGGCACGCATCGTGGCCCGGGCCGTCGAGGCGCCCATCAACCAGATCGCGGTGAACGCCGGTCTCGAGGGCGGCGTCGTAGTCAACAAGGTCCGCGGCCTCGCCAAGGGGACCGAGGGCCTCAACGCCGCCACCGGTGAGTACGAGGACCTGATCGCCGCGGGCGTGATCGACGCCGCGAAGGTGACCCGCTCGGCGCTGCAGAACGCGGCGTCTATCGCGGCCCTCTTCCTCACGACCGAGGCGGTCGTGGTCGACAAGCCCGAGGAGAAGGCCCCGGCCGCCGCGGGCGCGGGGATGGACGACTACTAGACCGTCCCACGGTCATAGGGCGTCGACGGCGCGGGGCGCGAGCCCCGCGCCGTCGCGCGTCCGGGAGCGACCGTGGAGGACCGCGCCGTCGGACGCCCGGGGGAGGGGTCCCTCTAGCATGGGCCCCGTGACCACGCCCGAGCCGCTCGCCCCCTCGCGCGGGCTCAACGTCGTGCACCTCTTCTGCCACCGCGACGGCGAGGTCGACCCGGCCGGCCTCGCCACGGCGGTCGAGGGGGCGACCGCCGCCGGCCTCCAGGTGATCTGCCTCGCCCTGGTCGGGGCGAAGGCCGACGTCGGGTTCATGGTGATCGGCCCCGACCTCTGGGAGATCCGCCGGTTCCAGTCGAGGGTGCAGGCGGCCGGCCTGCGAGTGGACGACTCCTACGTCTCGGTGACCGAGGTGAGCGAGTACGCCCAGGGCATGCCCGAGGCGATGCTGAACGCCCGGCTCTACCCGGTGCTGCCGCCCGAGGGCAAGCGGGCCTTCTGCTTCTACCCCATGTCCAAGCGGCGCGGCGAGACGAACAACTGGTACGCGCTCGACTACGAGCGCCGCGAGCGGCTGATGCGCGAGCACGGGTCGACCGGCAAGACCTTCCGCGGGCGCGTCCTGCAGTTGGTGACCGGCTCGACGGGGCTCGACGACTGGGAGTGGGGCGTGTCGCTCTTCGCCGTGCACGTGGACGACCTCAAAGAGTGCGTCTACACGATGCGCTACGACGAGGGCTCCACCCTCTACGGGGAGTTCGGGCCCTTCTACACCGGCATCGTGGGCACGCTCGACGAGGTCCTCGACGCGGCCCTCGGCTAGGGCCGTGGCCGGCGACGTCCCCGAGAAGACGCTGCGGCGCTGGGCCGAGGCCCTGGCGGGCGTGGCGAAGACGGGCCTCGGCTTCTCCGACAGCCCCTACGAGCGCGAACGTTTCGAGGAGGTCCTCGCGATCGCGGCCGACATCCGCGCGGCCGCCGACGAGGGGCTCGAGGGCGTGCCCGACGCCGCGGGCGTGGTGACCCAGTGGCTGGCCGAGGTGGGCCGCGGGGTCCCCGGCTACCAGACCCCCAAGGTCGCGGTGGGGGCCGCGGTGACCGACGGCGAGGGCCGCCTGCTGCTCATCCAGCGCTCGGACTCGGGCTACTGGCTCTACCCGACCGGCTGGTGCGACGTCGGCTACTCCGCCCCCGAGGTCGTGGTGAAGGAGGTCCGTGAGGAGACCGGCGTGCTCGTCGAGCCGGTGCGCCTCATCGGCGTGCTCGACGGCATGCGACTGGGCGAGTCGCGCATCCCCCTCTACTCCCTGGTGTTCTTGTGCCGGGCCGTGGGCGGCGACCTGCGCCCCCACCCCCAGGAGGTCCTCGACGTCGGCTGGTTCGAGCGTGACCGCCTCCCGAGCCCGATCATCGGCGCGGAGCGCTGGGCCGACCCGATCTTCGCCGCGATCGACGGCGAGGTCCACGACGTCTTCTACGACGACCTGCGCCGGCCCGTGTGGAGGGGGGAGGGGTGATCGAGGTCGTGGCCGCGACGTCGGTCGACGACGAGCTCGTCGCCGGACTCAACGCCCTGGTGCCCCAGCTCTCGTCGAGCGCCCCGCCCCTCACGCGCGAGGCCGTCGCGAGGATCGTGGGCTCGCCGGCGACCACGCTCTACCTCGCGCGCGACGACGGACGCCTGGTGGGCACCTTGACGCTCTGCGCCTTCGCCATCCCAACCGGCGTGCGTGCCTGGATCGAGGACGTCGTCGTGGACGCGGGCGCGCGGGGCCGCGGCGTGGGCGAGGCCCTGACGCGACGGGCCCTCGAGGACGCCCGCGCGCTCGGCGCCCGCACGGTCGACCTCACGAGCCGGCCCTCGCGCGAGGCCGCCCACGCCCTCTACCGGCGGGTCGGCTTCGAGGTGCGCGACACCAGCGTCTACCGGCTGCGCTTCGACTAGATGCGCGAGCCCGTGCTCGACGGCGACGGCTTCGTCCTGCGGCCGTGGCGCGACGACGACCTCGACGCACTGGCGGAGATGAACGCCGACCCCGTCGCAATGGCCCACTTCCCCGCGACCGTCGATCGCGTGCGGTCCGCGTCATTCATCGACCGCGAGCGCGAGGCCCTCATCGCGACGGGGATGGGTCTACGGGTCATCGACCTCGAGGGCCGCTTCGCGGGCTTCGTCGGGCTCTCGAGGGTCACTCGACGTTCCCCGATCCACGGCGAGGTCGAGGTCGGGTGGGGTCTCGCCCGGTGGGCCTGGGGACGGGGCCTCGCGACGCGGGGCGCACGCCTCGCCATCGAGGACGGTCGGCGTCGTCTGGGGGTGGGCGACGTCTACGCCGCGACCAGTGTGCGCAACGTACGCAGCGCGGCCGTCATGGTGCGCCTCGGCATGGTGCGGCGTCCGGACCTCGACTACGTGCTCGAGGAGTTCCCCGACTGGCCGGGCTCGCCCCACGTCGTCTACGAGCTGGTCCGCTGAGTCAGTCCACGCGCTGCAGGACGACCCAGGTGAAGGGCTGGGTCGAGCCCCACGGCGTGGTGTGCACGACTCGCTCGGCTCGCACGAGTGCGAAGCGCGGACCGATCGCCGCCGCGAGCGCCTCGGCGTCGTAGCGCTCGACCGGCAGGCCCGAACAGGTCTGGGGCCCGTCGGGTGCGAACGTCGCGAGGACGGCCACCGAGCCCACGTCGGTCGCCCGCAGGAGCACCCGGACGTAGTCCTCGCGACTCGAGGGCTCGGTGAGGAAGTGGAAGACGGCCCGATCGTGCCACACCCCGTAGGTCCGCGTGGGGGACCACGTCGTGACGTCGGCGACGACCCACTCGACCCGGGCCGCGGGCCCGGGCTCCCCGATCCGGTCCCGGGCCTCGGCGAGCGCGCTCGCGGCGACGTCGAGGACGGTGAGGTCGACGAAGCCGCGCGCGAGGAGGGCGTCCACGAGTCGCGAGGCCCCGCCCCCGACGTCGACGACTCCCGCGTCGGGCTCGAGCCCGAGCGCGTCGAGGAGGGCGAGGGACTCGAGCGGCTCGTCCTCGGTCCAGGAGCGCTCCTCGGGGGCGGTCGAGCGGTAGCGCTCGTCCCAGTGGGTCACGGCCTCACGTTAGGGGTGGCGCGGCTGGGTACGATGGCCCATGCCCGCCGAGGAGCTGACGGCCGACGACGAGTCGGCGACCGTCGCCCTGTGGGAGGCGGCGGGCCTTCTTCGGCCCTGGAACGACCCGCGCGCCGACTTCCGCCGGGCCCTCGGGGGCCCGACCTCGACGGTGCTGGGCGTGCGCGAGGGCGGCGCCCTCGTGGGCGCGGCGGTGGTCGGCGAGGACGGCCACCGGGGCTGGCTCTACTACGTCGGGGTCGAGCCGGGCCACCAGGGGCGCGGGGTCGGCCGGGGACTGGTCGAGGCCGCCGAGGGGTGGCTCCGCGCGCGGGGGGTCCCCAAGGCGCTCCTCATGGTGCGCGGCGAGAACGAGGGCGCGCTCGGCTTCTACGCGACGATGGGCTTCTCTGAGGAGGACGTCGTGGTCCTGGGACGACGGCTGGACGCGCGGTGAGCGAGTCGGTGCGCGACAAGGCGTCGGTGCGCCGGGTGGTCGAGGCGCTCGCGCGCGCGGGCCTCGCCACGTCGGTCCGGGTCCTCGACGACTCGGCGCGCACCGCGGCCGACGCGGCGGCGGCCCTGGGCGTGACGGTCGGCCAGATCGCCTCGTCGATCGTCTTCCG
>JAKAEP010000118.1 GCA_021818265.1 Actinomycetes bacterium | reverse complement strand
GTCGAGCCCTTCTTCAGGTGACGGAAGAAGACGTCCTCCAAGACGTCGCGCTCCCTCGTCGCCGGCTCGTCGGGCTCGTCGCCGGCGACGAGGTCGTCCCAGCGGGCCGCCCGGCGCTCGAGGTAGGAGCGCACGAGGAGGGGCTCCACGGCGAAGCCCTCCCACCACAGGCGCCAGGCCAGCTCGTCGAACTGGCGCGTCGTCGCGCGCAGCTCGGCGATCCTCGCGACCCGCTCGGCCGTGCCCGGCGCGAAGGCGCCCCCGGCCGGGGCCGGCACCAGGCGGCGGCGGCACAGCCGGTCGAGCTGCTCGAGGGAGATCGCGTGTCCGAGGGCGCGGACGTACTCGACGACGTCGCGCGGGTCCTCGCCGGGCCCGGTGTTCGGACCGGTGGGCACGTACCGAGGGTATCCCTCCCGCCCGGGGACCAGGTGGACGGACAGGCGGGGACCTTGTGCGCCTCGGAAGCGGACCCTACACTTCGCTCGATCGCGAGAGGGGGTTCGCGTGGGTCCTCACCGAGTGTCACGCCTCGTCGGCCCGAGCGCCGTCGCCGTCCTCCTCGTCGCCCTCGCCGCCGCCGCGCCGGCGTCGGCGAGCCGGTCGTGGCGCGCGAGCGCGCAGGTCGGCCCCACCTCGCCGGGACGGGTCGCCTGCTCGTCGAGCACGTGCCTCGCGCTCGCCGACGGCTCGATCGACGTGGCCGGGCCGACGGGGTCGTGGAAGGTCCTCTACAGCGTCAAGGGCTCGGCGACCTCGAGCACGTCGTTCTCCGACCTCGCCTGTGACGGGTCGCTCTGTGCCGCCGTCGCCAACTCGTCGGGCACCTTCCAGGGCCACAGCGTCACCGGCCCCGACGCGTTCGTCACCACCGACGGCGGCCGGCACTGGGGCGGCCACGCGCTCTCGAAGGTCAGAGGGGCGACCTCCACCCAGGTCCTCGACGTCGCCTGCGGCGGCCCGCGGTCGTGCCTGGCGGTGGGCTACTACTACGGCGCGACCAGCTCGGGCGGGGTCGCCTGGTCGACCGACGACGCGGGCGCCACCTGGTCGGGACGGCTCCTGCCGAGCGACGTCGTCGGCGGTCCGCTCGCCTGTGCGAGCGCCCTCGAGTGCGTGATGGCGAGCGGCGCCATCGAGGTGACGACGAGCGGCCCCGGGGGGTTCCGGGCGGTCGGCGCGCCCCGCCCGTGGGGGTCGCGCGTCCCCGCCTTCCAGAGCGTCACGTGCACGGCCCGCCTGGCGTGCGTGGTCGCCGGCTACGCGACCCCCTCGGGCCAGCCGTGCCGGACCCGCACGTGCCTCCCGGTCCTGCTCGCCACCCGCGACGGACGGCACTGGGAGGACGTCGCGCTCCCCCGCGCGGTGTCGGGCCAGCTCGTCCAGGTGAGCTGCGCGTCGGCGACCAGGTGCGTGGCCGTCGGCGACGCCCCGAGCGGCGACCCGATGGGCGGGGCGAGCTTCGTCCTCGACGGCGCGATCGGCGCGCCCTGGTCGACGCTGCCGCTCCCCCGCCCCGCCTCGGGCGAGTGGATCGGCGCCACCGGGGTGGGCTGCACCGCCCACGGTCGATGCAGCACCGGCGACCTCTACGACCGGCGCGGCGGGCAGAACTTCCCCTACTCGCTGACCGGTCCGGCGTGAGCCGCCCCGGGCCCACGCGCGCGCGGCGGCTCTCGGTCCTGGTGGCGGGCGCGGCGGCGCTCATCGGGCCGGCCGCGCCGAGCGGGGCCGCCGGCGCCCACGCGGTCCCCTCGTGCCTGCGCGGCACCTGGCGCGAGGTCGGCGAGGTCGAGCCGGACAGCTACGCGGGCCAGCCCTTCACCCTGCGCGGCGACGCGGGGCGCACCCTCACCGTCAGCGCGGCCGGGCGCGAGGTCGCGAGCTACGCCCACGCCGCGCCGTTGCGCGGCGTCGTGGCGGGCCGGCCCTACGTGGTCCGCCTGCGCGGGAGAATCGTCTACACGCTCGCCGTGCACGCCGACACGATCGACTTCCTCACGACGCGCCCCGAGTCGCTGCGGGTGACGGCGACCTACTCCGGGCGCACGGTCACCCTCGGCGCGCCGTCCTCGACGGCCCCGGTGACCTTCACGTGCTCGGCCCGTCGCCTCGTCCAGTCCGGCGGCGGCTACCGCGGGACCTTCGTGCGCGTGGGCTGATCAGTCGGCCGGGGCGGCGCTGAGCGCGCGGGCCACGGCCTCCACCGCGCCGGCCACGGCCGGCACCACGGCCGGGTTGAAGACGGTGGGCACGATGTAGTCGGCCGAGAGCTCGGCCTCGCTCACCACCTCGGCGATGGCCCGGCCCGCGGCGATCTCGACGGCCTCGGTGACCTTGGTCGCCCCGGCGTCGAGCAGCCCGCGGAAGATCCCCGGGAAGGCCAGCACGTTGTTGATCTGGTTCGGCTCGTCGCTGCGCCCGGTCGCCACGACGCGCGCGTGGCGCCGGGCGATCGCTGGGTCGATCTCGGGGTCGGGGTTCGCCAGGGCGAAGACGATCGCGTCGTCGGCCATGAGCTCGAGGTGCTCCTCGCCCATCACGTTCGGGCCCGAGACGCCGATGAAGACGTCGGCGCCGCGCATCGCCTCGCGCAGGTCGCCGCGTCGTCCTTCGGCGTTGGTGTGCTCGGCCACCCAGCGCCGCTCGTCGTCGAGGGCGGGGTCTTCGGGATCGAGGATGCCGTGGTGGTTGAGGGCGACAACGTCGCCGACGCCCTCGGCGAGCAGGAGCCGCGTGATCGCGACGCCGGCCGCGCCGATGCCCACGATCACCACGCGCACCGCGCCGAGGGGCTTGCCCACGACCTTGAGGGCGTTGAGGAGGGCGGCGTAGACGACGGTCGCCGTGCCGTGCTGGTCGTCGTGGAAAACGGGGATGTCGAGCGCGTCGCGCAGGCGCCGCTCGATCTCGAAGCAGCGCGGGGCGGCGATGTCCTCGAGGTTGATCCC
>JAKAEP010000005.1 GCA_021818265.1 Actinomycetes bacterium | reverse complement strand
GTCCCCGGGGGCGCCGATAGGGTGAGGCGATGGCGCCCCGGCGCGGCGACCCCGACGACCCCCGGCCCCGCGTGAGGGTCGACGCGGCGGGCGACCTCGTCCTCGGGGACCGGGCGGTCGTGAGGTCCGACGAGATCGAGGTCCGCACCACCACCTCGGGCGGGCCCGGCGGCCAGCACGCCAACCGCTCGATGACCAAGGTCGTGGTGAGCCTGCGCGTCGCCGACTCCTCGCTCGGCCCGGCCGCGCGCGCCCGCGTCGAGGACCGCCTCGGCCCGGTGGTGCGCGCCAGCGCGAGCCGCTTCCGCAGCCGCGCGCAGAACCAGGAGGCGGCCCTCGTCCAGCTGGGCGAGCGGCTGCTCGCGGCGCTCACCCCGCGCGCGCCGCGCCGTCCGACCCGCCCGACGCGGGCCTCGGTCGAGCGCCGGCTCGAGGAGAAGCGGGCCCGCGCGCGCACGAAGACCGCCCGGCGGGGCCCCGGCGAGGAGGCCTAGGCCTGGCGCAGGTGGGCCTCGATGACCCGCAGGGCCGCCTCGACGGTCGCGTCGAGGCCGGGGTCGGTGTCCTCGTGGGGGCCGCGCAGCGGGGTCAGCGTCGCGTAGCCGGCGACGAGCAGGGCGCCGTCCTCGTCGGGCTCCTCGTCCGAGACGTCGCCCAGCGAGGGCGTGGCCGCGCCCAGGCGCAGCGGGAGCTCCCCCTCGTCGGCGAGGGGCGGTCCCCCCGCGCGCGGCCCGGCCGCCTTGACGATCCCCGCGGTCGACACCCGGGCCCGGCGCACGCCCCGGAGCTCCTCGCGCGCGAGGTTCGGCACGTTGAGGTTCAGCACGGTGCGCACCGGGGCCGCGACGAGCTCCTCGAGGACCTCCACGCACACCGCGGCGGCCGTGTCGTAGTGGACGTGCTCGCCCCACTGGACCGACACGGCGATCCCCGAGAGGCCGAGCTGGGCCCCGGTCAAGACGGCGCCGACGGTCCCCGAGTGCAGGACGCTGCGCCCCACGTTGGCGCCGGCGTTGATCCCCGAGACGATGACGTCGGGCACGAGGTCGAAGGCGCCGAGGGCGCCCATGATCGCGCACAGGGCCGGCGGGGCGTCGAGGCCGTAGGCCGGCAGGCCGGGGGCGCCCTCGACGTGGTAGCGGCGGTACGACACGGTCGGCTGGGCGAAGACGTCCCCCACGGCGGCCGACATGCCAGAGTGGTTCCGGTCGGGGGCGACCACGATCGCCTCGCGCTCCTCGCCGGCGGGCGCGGCCGCGACCCACGCCTCGACCGCGCGGGCCAGCACCGCGAGGCCCCGCGCGCCCACGCCGTCGTCGTTGGTGAGCAGGAGTCGCATCCCCTCGACCCTAACTGTCGTAAGTTACGAGCCGGTGTGGGACGTGGGAAGGGCGTGATGCTGCCGACGGGTGAACAGATAGCGATCGCGCACGGCGATCAGCGCGCGGTCGTCACCGAGGTGGGGGCGACGCTGCGGACCTACGTCAAGGGCGGGGTCCCCGTCGTGGAGGGCTTCGCGGCCGACGAGGTCGCCACCGGCGCCCGGGGCCAGGTCCTCTACCCGTGGCCGAACCGGATGGGCGACGGCGAGTGGACGTTCTCGGGGCGCGCCGCGCGCGCCGCGGTCGACGACGTCCCCCACGCCACGGCCACCCACGGGCTGGTGCGCTTCCGCCCCTTCCGCATCGAGGCCGTGAACCAGAACCGCTGCGTGCTCACCCTGACCCTGCACCCCACGCCGGCCTACCCCTTCGCCACCGAGCTGACCGTCGCGTACCACCTCGGCTCGCTCGGGCTCACCGTGACCACGACCGTGACCAACCGGGACGAGGTGCCCGTCCCCTTCGGGGTGGGCTTCCACCCGTACCTCGCCGTCACGACCCCGACGATCGAGGGGGCCCAGCTCGAGGTGCCGGCGCGGGCCTACGTGGCGGTGAACGACCGTCGGCTGCCCACGGGCGAGATCCTGCCCGTGGCCGGCCACGCCCTCGACTTCGGCCGGCGCAAGTCGGTGAGCGGCCACGAGCTCGACGTCACCTACACCGAGTTGGTGCGCGACGACTCGGGTCTCGCCGTCGCGGTGCTCGAGGACTCGACGGGGGGCGCGGTCGAGCTGAGCGTGGACCGCACCTTCCCCTACCTCCAGGTCTTCACCGGCGACACCCTCGAGCGTGGGCGGCGGCGCACGGCCGTGGCGATCGAGCCGATGACCTGCCCGCCCGACGCGCTGCGCTCGGGCAAGGACGTGGTCGTGCTCGAGCCCGGCCAGCACTGGGCGGGCTCGTGGCGGCTGCGGCGGCTCGCGTGAGCGTCGTCCTGGTCACCGGCTCGACGAGCGGCATCGGCGAGGCGACCGCGCGCCGCTTCGCGGCCCGGGGCGACCTCGTCGTCCTCAACTCGGCGCGCAGCGCCGAGGCCGGCGAGCGGCTCGCGGGCGAGCTGCCCGGCGCCACCTACGTCCAGGCCGACCTCGCCCGCGAGGAGGGGGTGGCCGAGCTCGTCGACGCGGTGCGCGAGCGCCACGGGCGCCTCGACGTGCTCGTCAACAACGCGGCCACCACCCGGCGCATCGACCACCGGGACTTCGCCGCGGCGAACCGCGCGGTGTGGCGCGAGATCTTCGAGCTCAACGTCTTCGCCACCTTCGAGCTCACCACGGCCGCGCTCGAGCTGCTGCGGGTGGGCGGAGGGGCCGTGGTGAACGTCTCGTCGCACGCGGGGGAGCGCACGGCCGGCTCGTCGATCCCCTACGCCGCCTCGAAGGCGGCGCTCAACCACGTGACCCGGCTCCTCGCGCGCGTGGTCGGGCCCGAGGTCCGGGTGAACGCGGTCGCGCCGGGCTTCACGGCGACGCCGTGGACCGCCGACTGGGACGGCGCGCGCGAGTACGTCGAGCGCCACGCGCCCCTGCGCCGGGTGGCCACGCCCGACGACGTGGCCGGCGCGATCCTCGCCCTCGTGGACGCCCCCTACGTGACCGGTCAGGTGCTCGCGGTCGACGGCGGGCTCTCGACGACCTGAGGCGCCGCCGGCGGCAGCACCGCGCGCACCGCGGTGGCGAAGAGCCGGGCCACGGCGAGCGCCGCGCCGTCGCGCCACGACGGGCGCGGCGCGCCGAGCAGGCGGCGCTCGGGCCCGTCCACCAGGGCGAGGGCCGCGCGCACGATCACCCGGTAGGCGAGCCGGGCGAGCGGCCCGAGGCTGACCCCGCGGGCGAGGAAGTCCCGGGCCTCGCGCGCCGGCCCCGAGAGGCGCAGCTCGGGGCGGAACGACGCGAGCCGGGCCGATAGCTCGGCCGCGGTGGTGGGAGGGTCGAGGGCCCCGAGGTCGCGCGCCGAGCGGGCGACCTCGGCCACGTAGCGGTCGGCGTCGGCGGCGCTCACGGGGTAGCGGCCCAGGCGCCGGTAGGCGGCGAGGAACATCGAGACCTCGGCGCAGTGGACGAAGGCGAGCAGGTGGGGGTCCCGGGCGTCGTAGGCCCGGCCGTCGTCGGCGGTGCCCCTCACGAAGCCGTGCACGAAGCGCACCCGCTCGAGGGCCACCTCGGCGGTCTCGGCCGACCCGTAGGTGGTGGCGCTGATGAAGTGAGCCGTCTGCAGGAGCCGTCCGAGCGGGTCCTCGCGGTAGCGCGAGTGGTCGGCGACCCCGGCCATGGCGAGGGGGTGGAGCATCTGGACGAAGAGCGAGGCGACCCCGCCCACCAGCATCGAGCCGAGGTCGCCGTGGACGACCCGCGCGACGCCGTCCACCGGCGTGTAGGCGGCCGCCGGGTCGTCGCAGCGCGGCGGGGGGTCCTCCACGAGGCCGGCCGCCCGTCGGATGGCCTGCCCGGCGCGGGCGCGCGCGCGCTCGGCGAGGACGCGGGGGGACGTCGTCATGGCGAACCCACCCTAGGGTCGAGCCGTGCCCCCGAACCCGGCTGAAAGACTGGCCCGGTGACCGCCCGACTCGCCTCGACCGAACGCGAGCTCTCCGAGAGCGGCGCGGTCGCCACCGAGCGGCCGTGGAACGTGGTCGTCTGGAACGACCCGGTCACGCCCATGGCCGTCGTGGTGGTGGTCTTTCGCCGGGTGTTCGGCTACCCCGAGGCCAAGTGCACCCACCTCATGCTCACCGTCCACCACGAGGGCCGGGCCGTCGTGTGGTCCGGGGGGCGCGAGCGCGCCGAGTCGTACTGCGTGAAGCTCCAGGTGGCGGGGCTGCAGTCGACGGTGGAGCGCGACGACTAGTGGCCTCGCGACTCTTCAGCCGGCGCCGGGACGGCCGGGTCGAGGTCCGCCTCAGCGCCGACGGGCGGGCCTTCGTGGGGGCGACCGCCCGCGAGGTGGTGGCCGCCGAGCGCGACGCGGGCCACGCGTGGGGGGCCGGCCTGCACGCGCCGATCGACCCCGCGAGCGACACCGACGACCCCCTGGCGATCCTGAGCCGACAGCGCGACCTCGCCTCGAACGCCGAGCTGGTGCTCGCGACCCTCGAGGAGGCGGCCCTCACCGACGCCGAGGCCTGGGCGTGGTTCTGCACGCTCCAGGTGGCGCTGCGCTCGATCGCCGTGGCGAACGGCCTGCTCGACGACGACGCTTGGGACGCCCAGAGCGGGCCGCTGGTCGAGCACGTCCACACGATCCAGGCCCTCCTCTTCGAGCTCGCCCGGGTCCTCTAGCTCGCCCTCGTCTCCGCGGGGCCTAGGGTGGACCGATGCCCCGCACTCGTCTCGTCACCACGGCCGCCCTCGCGGCCCTCCTCGTCGCCCCCGTCGTGGGGGCCGCCGCCGGCGCCGCCGGCGCGCCGACGGTCTCCTCGCTGCTCGCCGCGTCGGGCCGCGCCCTCAAGGGCCAGCACGGCGTCCACCTCGTCGTCACCACCGACCGCCAGGGCGTCCACAGCGCGGCCGTCGCCGACATCGGGCGCTCGGCCGGACACGAGTCGTACACCGCCGGCGCCGAGCGCTTCGACGTGGCGGTCTCCACCACCGCGGCCTACCTCTCGGGCTCGCCGAGCGGACTGCACGCGCTCATGGGCCTGAACCCGAAGCAGGTGGCCAAGGTCGGCGCCAAGTGGATCGTCATGAAGAAGGGCTCGACCCAGTACAAGGAGTTCTGGCTGAACCTCACGGCGAAGGGGTTCGGCGCGATCCTGCCCACCGCGAAGGGGACCCGGCTGCTCGGGGCCCGCGACGCGACGACCGGCGGCTACCAGCTGCGCTGGACGACGCCGAAGACCGCGTCTGCCTCGGCCTCGACGACGACTCTGGTGATCGCCGCGGGGGCCCACGCCCTGCCCCTGCGCGAGGAGGTGGCCGCCGCCGGCGCCTCGAGCCTGACGGTCTTCTCCCACTGGGGGGAGGACGTCCGCTTCCCGCGGCCGGCGGCCACCATCGCCTACGCGAAGGTCTTCGGCTAGCGGGCCCGGGGCCGCCGGCCCCGTGATACGGAACGGTTCAGTTACGGAACTTTCTGGTATCGTAATCCCCGTGACGATCCCCGAGGAGCGCGACGAGCGGGCGGGCGCCGAGCGCCACGGCGGGCGCCACCTCGACGCCTCGCGCGACGCGGCCCTGCGCGACGCCGCCCTTCGCCTCCTCGCCCGGATCGGCTACGACCGGCTCACCGTCGACGCCATCGCCACGAGCGCCGGGGCCGGCAAGGCGACGATCTACCGTCGCTGGTCCGGCAAGGCCGAGCTCGTCGTCGACGCCCTGCTCAGCCACAAGCCCCGCCTCGTGGCGCCCGACACGGGCTCGCTGCGCGGCGACCTGGCCGAGCTGGCCCGGCGAGCGAGCGCCCACGACGGCGAGCCCCTCGATACCTCGGTGATGGTCGGGCTCGCGAGCGCCCTGCCGCGCGACCCCGACCTGCGCGCCGCGTTCGAGGAGCGCCTCGTCGAGCCCCACCGCCGGGTGCTGGCCGCGGTCTTCGAGCGGGCCGTCGCCCGCGGGGAGATAGCGCCGGTCGCCAACCTCGACCTCGTGGTGTCGCTCATCCCGGCCCTCGTGCTGTACCGTCTCCTCGTCCAGACCCACGAGATCGACCCGGGCTTCGTCGAGTCCATCATCGAGGGCGTGATCCTGCCGCTCGTGCTGGCCGGACCGGTGTCCCTGCAGTCCACCCCGACCCCCTAGAGAAAGGCCCTCCGTGACCACCCCTGACGTCGCGCCCGCCCGCCACGCCACCACCGCGGGCAAGCACCTCGGCCTGGCGCTGCTCGTGATCTCGTGCGCCCAGCTGATGATCGTCCTCGACGCGACGATCGTGAACGTGGCCCTGCCGACCATCCGCACCGCGCTGCACTTCTCGCTCGACAACCTCGAGTGGGTGATCACGGCGTACTCGCTGACCTTCGGCGGGCTGCTCCTCTTCGGGGGGCGCACCGGGGATCTCTTCGGCAAGCGTCGGATGTTCATGGTCGGCATCGGCGTCTTCGCGCTGGCCTCCCTGCTCGGGGGACTCGCGACCTCCGACGTCTGGCTCATCCTGACCCGCGGGCTCCAGGGCGTGGGCGGGGCGATCGCCTCGCCGACCGCGCTCTCGCTCGTGACCACGAACTTCCCCGAGGGCCCGTCGCGCAACCGGGCGATGGGCGTCTACGCCGCGATGTCGGGGGTCGGCGGCGCCGTGGGCCTCCTCCTCGGGGGGCTGCTCACGAGCTACGTCTCGTGGCGGTGGATCTTCTTCGTGAACGTGCCGATCGCCCTCGTCGTGCTGGCCCTGGCGCCTCGGGCGCTCAACGAGTCCGACCGCGGCGAGGGGCGCCTCGACGTCCCCGGGGCGCTGACCGCGACGGCCGGCATGCTCGCCCTCGTCTACGGCCTGTCCAACACCGCGAGCCACAGCTGGACGAGCGTCTCCACCCTCGTGGCGCTGGGCCTGGCGGTCGTGATGCTGGGGCTGTTCCTCGTCATCGAGTCGCGCAGCGCCGAGCCGTTGATGCCGCTAGCGATCTTCAAGAACCGCAACCGCTCGGGCGCGTACCTGATCATGCTGTTCATCGGCATCGCGCTGTTCTCGATGTTCTACTTCTTGACCCAGTACCTCCAGAACATCCTCGGCTGGAGCCCGGTGCGCACGGGCGTGGGCTTCTTGCCGATGACCTTCGGCATCGTGATCGCCGCGGGACTCTCGTCTCGCTTCGTCTCGCGGATCGGCGTGCGCATCCCGCTCATCGTCGGCCCGGCGGTGGCGGTGGCCGGGCTCGCGTGGATGTCGAGCGTGATCACCGTGCACTCGAGCTACTGGCAGGTCTTCGCGCCGCTGCTCCTGCTCGCGTTGGGGATGGGCACCACGTTCGTGCCCCTGACGCTCGTCGCGGTCTCGGGCGTCGAGCACCACGAGGCCGGTCTGGCCTCGGCGCTGCTCAACACGACCCAGCAGGTCGGCGGGGCCCTCGGCCTGGCCGTGCTCGCTACCGTGGCCATCGACGCGATGAAGGCGAAGCTGGCCTCGCTGCACTCGCTCGCGCCCGCGGCCCAGGCCGTCGCGACGACCCACGGCTACACCACGGCCTTCGTGTGGGGCTCGGGGATCGCGCTCGTGGGCCTCGTGGTCTCGCTCGTCATGATCCGCGTGCCCGCGGTGATGCCCGGGGACGAGGAGCTGGCCTCGACGGCCCTGATGGGCTAGGCGAGGGGCACGGGGGTGGCCGTCCCGACGGGCGGCAGCTCGTCGGCCGGGACCGGCCGGGAGATGTAGTCGCCCTGGGCGAGGTCGCAGCCCAGCTCGGTCAACCGGGCCAGGGTCGCCGCGTCCTCGATGCCCTCGGCCACGACGCGCAGGCCCATCTCGTGGCCGAGGTTGATCGTCGCGCGCACGAGCTCGAGGGTGCGCGGCCCCTCGGCGTCGGTCACCCCGGCGAGGAAGGCGCGGTCGAGCTTGAGCTCGCTCACCGACAGGCTGCTCAGGTAGGCCAGTGAGGTGACCCCGGCGCCGAAGTCGTCGATCGAGACGAGGACCCCGAGGTCGCGCAGCCGACCGATGACGGCGCCCGCGCGGTCGAACTCCTTGATGATGACCGACTCGGTGACCTCCACGACGAGGCAGCGGCTCTCCAGGCCGTAGCGCGCGAGGAGCCGCTCGACCAGCTCGACCAGCCCGTCGTCGAGCAGGTTCGAGGCCGAGACGTTCACCGAGACCGTGAGGTCGCGCCCGTCGCGACACCACCGCGCGCACTGGCGCAGGGCCGCCTCCATGACCCACGCGGTGAGCGGCGCCATCAGGCCGGCCTCCTCGGCCAGGGGGAGGAACTTCACCGGCGGCACGAGTCCGAGGTGGGGGTGGGGCCAGCGCACCAGCGCCTCCACGCCGGTGACCGTGCCGGTGGCGAGCTCCATCTGGGGCTGGAAGTGCAGGACGAGCTCGCCGTTGCGCACCGCGTCGCTCAGGTCCTCGAGGAGGTGGATGTGGTTGTTCAGGCCGTCGAGGGACGGGTCGTAGATGACGTAGGGCTCGCCCGCGAGCTTCGCCCGGTACATCGCGACGTCGGCCGACCACATGAGCACGGCCCCGTCGAGGGCGTCGTCGGGGTACAGGGCGACGCCGATCGAGGCCGAGACGCTGGTCTCGACCGAGCGCAGGGCGAAGGGCGCCGCGATGGCCGCGGTGACGCGCTCGGCGACCTCGGCGGCCGCCTCGGGGCCGGCGTCGAGCAGGAGGATCGCCAGCTCGTCGCCGCCCAGGCGCACGACGGTGCCGCCCGCCCCGACCGCCTCGCCCAGGCGCGGCCCGAGCTGTCGTAAGAGCTCGTCACCCGCGGGATGGCCGAGCGAGTCGTTGATCTCCTTGAAGTGGTTGAGGTCGACGAAGAGGAAGGCGAGTCGTCGCGTGGGGCCCTCGGCGTCGGCCTCCTCGGCGAAGAAGGCGTCGAGGATGTGGGTCAGGTGGCGGCGGTTCGCGAGCCCGGTCAGCTCGTCGGTGTTGGCCTGGCGGTGTCGCTCCTCGGTGAGCCGGCGCAGCTCCTGGGCCGAGAGGCCGACCCGCACCCCCACCGCGACGAGGGTCACCACGGCGAGGGCCACGGCCACGCCGGTCACCCGGCCGACGTTGCCCGAGATCAGGATCACCAGGGCGGCGATCGCCGCGAGGCCCGGCGCGAGGAAGCCCGGGGCGCGTGAGATGCGCAGGGGGTCCGAGGGCCGGGGGGACGTCCACATCGAGAGCGAGAGGAGGTAGACCGCCGCGGGCCAGGCGACCATGGCCAGCGTGCCGCCGAGCGGCCCCTGGGCCTGCGGGCTCACGAGGAGGTTGGCGGTGTCGCCCCCGACGATCGCGATGAGCCCCGCCGCCGCGACGTACCACCCGGCGCTCGCCTGGGCCCCGAGCAGCACGGTGCCGCCGATCACGAGCAGGAACAACAAGAGGTCGCCCACGGGGTAGGCCAGGTTCACGACGGACTGGAGGTGGCTGCCGCTGGTCATCTGCTCGAGGTTGCGGAAGGCGAAGGTCGCGCACAGCGCGGCGGCGCCGAGCCCGGACACGACCCCGTCGAGCCAGTTGGGCCGCCCCAGCCGGCCGATCCGCGCCTGGACCAAGAGGGTGAGGGCCACGTAGGTGAGGGGGTAGAAGAGCAGGAAGAAGACGTCGGCGATCGACGGGGTGGCCGTCTCGGCGCCCTGGATCGAGAGGATCGACGCCAGCAGCTCACCGGTCGACCACGACACCAGCGCGAGCCCGAGGAAGGTCACGGCGACGCGGTTCTGCGCGTGGGTGTGGGCCCGCCACAGGCAGACCGCAGCCACCGCGAAGCCGAAGCCGGCCACCGCGTAGCGGTCGAGCCAGGGGTAGACCTGGCCGCTGGAGCGCAAGAGCGCGGTCACGACGTAGGCCGCGAGCAGGATCCCCAGGGCCCACAGGACGAGCAGGGGGCTCGTCGAGGCGTGGGTGGCCGGCGCGCCCGGTGCGCGCGGGGGCGCCCGGTGGGCGGCGTGGCTCCGCGCGGGCCCGCTCGCCCCGTCGCGGCGCACCACCACGTCACGCGCCCGCGCCCGCGACCCGCGGCGGCGGTCGGTGAGTGACGATGACACGTGGGTGGCGTCGAGTGGCTGGCTCATGCGGGTACCTCTGCCCTGGTCCTGCGTTCGGTGAGGACGCGGCCGGAACGCTAGGCCGCCGCCCACAACGACAGCCCAATTCCGGGCCAACCACGCCCGAGCGGCCGCCGAACGCGCAGGTACCCGCATCAGGCCTGGTGAGAGGGTCGGAGGCGGCATCCGAACTTGGAGCCGCGCCGGGGCGGAGAGAGGCCCGCCCGACACCGCGGCGGCGCCCGGCGCACGGGGCGGCCGAGGACGTCACCCCGGGTGCTCCCCCTCGGCGCGCGGCGCGCACGCTCGTCGCGGATTTGATAGCAAGGGGAGCAGCACTGCCGAGGTGGGCCCCGTGAAGATCAGAACAACGCTCGTTACGTCGACGGTCGCGGCGCTCCTGCTGGGGGGCCTCGTCCTCACGGCGGCGCCGCTCGCCGTGGGCGCCGCCACCGCGACCGTGCCCGCGATTTCCCTCGCGCCGGACATCGGGCTGTTGAACGGGCAGGTGATCAAACTCACGGGGAGCGGGTTCACCCCGGGCGCGTCGCTCGTCGCGGTCGAGTGCAACGCCCAGGGCCACGGGGCGGCGGCGTGCGACACCTCCGCCGCCGAGCCCGTCACCGTGGCCACCGACGGCACCATCTCGACGTCGTTCAGCGCCGTCGTCGGCACCATCGGCGACGGGACCTGTGGCACCAAGGCCACGGACGCGCTGTGCTTCGTCGCCATCGGCACCGCCTCGGGCGCACTCGTCGCCGACGCGTCCATCGCCTTCGTAGGTGGTCCCGGCGTCTCGGTGAGCCCCTCGACGGGTCTCTCCAAGACCCAGTCGGTCACGCTCACCGGCTCGGGGTTCAGCCCGGGCGACACGGTCTTCGCGGTCGAGTGCCTCGCGACGGCGACGACCAGCGCCGGGTGCGACACGTCGACCGCGGTCCCGATGAAGGTGAGCGTGCAGGGCACGCTGCCGTCCACCTACTTCAAGGTGGTCACGGGCAAAGTGGGGACGGGCACGTGCGGGACGACCGTGGCCAACTACGCCGCCTGCGTGATCGAGGTCGCGAACTCCGCCGGCGCCGACCGGGGCATCGCGACCATCGCCTTCGTCGGGCCCACCCTCCGCGCGCCGACGACGCCCGTGGCGACGCGCGTCAGCGGCCCCGCCGTCATCGGACGCGCGGTCGCGGTGGTCGTGACCGGGCGGAACTTCACGGCGGTGTCGAGGGTCAGGGGCGGGCCGGGCTCGACCGTGCGCGTGACGGGGGTCTCGAGGACCGCGCTACACCTGACGATCAGGGAGTCGGCCCGCGCGAGGCCGGGCACGTCGACGCTCGTGATCGTGTTCAAGAACGGCAAGTCGGCGAGGGTCCACTACCGGGTCAGCCGGCAGATCTGACGAGTCCCCGGCGAGTTCCGTCACGGCGCGGGCGTCCCGCGGGGCCACGAGCCACCACCAGTGGTGCGCCGGCCGGGACTTGAACCCGGAACCTGTTGATTAAGAGTCAAATGCTCTGCCAATTGAGCTACCGGCGCACGAAGAGTCTACACCGACTCGCTCCGCGTCGGCGCCGGTCAGGGCCGTTGGATCGCCTTGACCTCGAGGAACTCCTCGAGCCCGAAGGTCCCGACCTCGCGGCCGATGCCGGACTGCTTGTAGCCGCCGAAGGGGGCGAGCACGTTGAAGGCGCCGCCGTTGATCTCGACCTGACCGGCGCGGATCTTGCGGGCGAACTCGAAGGCCCGCTCGTCGGTGCCGGCCCACACGCCCCCGGCGAGGCCGTACGCGGAGTCGTTGGCGATCTCGATGGCCTCGTCCTCGGAGTCGTAGGGGATGATCGAGAGCACCGGCCCGAAGATCTCCTCCTGGGCGATCGTCATGTCGTTGCGCACGTCGGAGAACACGGTGGGAGCGACGAAGTAGCCCCCCTCGTGGCCCTCGACGGGCTCGACCCCGCCGCACAGGAGGCGGGCGCCCTCCTCGACGCCCCGGCGGATGTAGCCGCGGACCCGCTCGAGCTGGGCGGCGCTCACGAGCGGTCCGAGCAGGCTCGACCCAGTGATCGGGTCGTCGGGGGCGAAGCCCGCCGCGGTCGCCACGGCGACCTCCTCGACCTCGGCCAGGCGCGAGCGCGGCACGACCATGCGGGTCAGCGCCGAGCAGGTCTGGCCCGAGTTCAGGTAGCACTTGAAGACGCCGTCGGCGACGGCCTTGGCGACGTCGGCGTCCTCGAGGATGACGTTGGCCGACTTGCCGCCCAGCTCGAGGGCGACGCGCTTCACGCCGTCGGCCGCCAGGTGCATGACCCGCTTGCCGGCACGCGTCGAGCCCGTGAACGAGACCATGTCGACCCGGGGGTCGCCGGCCAGGGCCTCGCCGACGACCGGGCCGACGCCGGTCACGAGGTTGAAGACGCCCTTGGGCAGTCCGAGCTCGTGGAAGATGTCGGCCAGGGCGAAGGCGTTGATGGGGGCCACCTCGCTCGGCTTGAGCACCACCGTGCAGCCGGCGGCGAGCGCGGGGGCGACCTTGAGGGCGATCTGGTGGAGCGGGTAGTTCCACGGGGTGATCGCCACGACGACGCCCACCGGCTCGCGCACGACCACCGAGTTGCCGATCTCCTCCTCCCAGACGTAGTCCTGGATGCGCTGGGCCTGGTCGGCGAAGGTCATCGTCGGCAGCCCGACCTGGATACCCTTGGCGAGCATCATCGGCATGCCGACCTCGTGGGCGATGGTTAGGGCGATGTCGTCGGCCCGCTCGGCCAGCTTCTCCGAGACGCGCAGGAGGAACTCGCCGCGCTCCTTGGGGCTCGTCACCGACCAGGCCGGGAACGCCGCGGACGCCGCGGCCACGGCCCGGGCGGCGTCCTCCGCCGTGCCGGCGGGCACCGTCGCGTAGAGCTCGCCGGTGCCCGAGGACGTGACCTCGAGCACCTCGGCGGAGGTCGGGGCCACCCACTCCCCGCCGATGTAGAACGCGTCGCGGATCACCGTCATGGGCACCCCCTCGGGCGGGCCGTCCGGCCCTCAGGCGGACTCTACTCGGGGCCCGTGCGAACCGGTCCCTGCGACTCGTGGGGTGAGCGACGGGGGTCGAACCCGCGACCTCCAGGACCACAACCTGGCGCTCTAACCAACTGAGCTACGCCCACCAAGCAGGTCCAGTATGGCACAGGCCCTCCGCCGCCCGACCGGGCCGGCTAGGCCCCGAGGCGCTCGGCCACCTCGCGCGCGACGACGAGGTCCTCCCAGGCCATGCCGACGCTCTTGAAGACGAGGGGACGGCCGTCGGGCGCCGAGAGCCCGTCGCGCACGACCGCGGCCAGGGGCACCAGCGACTCGGCCGTGAGCACGCCCTCGGCGAGGGCGAGCACGACGTCGCCGGCCTCGCGCGCCGCGGTCGCGCCGTCCTCGACCACGACCGTGGCCCGGGCCAGCAGCGCCGGGTCGAGCTCACGCGCGTCGGGCTCGTGGGACCCCACGGCGACGACGATCGCCCCGGGCGCGACCGCGTCGGCGCTGAAGAGCGGCTCACGCGCGGTCGTCGCGCAGACCACGAGGTGGGCCCGCGCGAGCGACGCGGCGAGCGCGGGCCCCTCGCTCGAGACGACCGCGCCGCGGGCGAGCACCTCGGCGCTGGCCCGGTCGGGGCGGCGCAGCGCGACGGTCACCTCGTCGAGCGGCCGGCCGAGGACGGCGGCGGCGGTGTCGAGGTGGGCGAGGGCCTGGGGTCCCCCGCCGAAGACGACGGCGCGCACCGGCCCCTCCACCCGAGCGAGGGCGTCCCCGACGGCGGCGAAGGAGACCGCGGCGGTTCGCCGGTTGGTCAGGGCGGTCCCGTCGAGCACCGCGCGCAGCGACAGGCTCTCGGCGTCGAAGAGCAGGTAGGCGGCCTGGACCCGGGGCCGACCGAGGGCCGGGTTGCCCGGGGCGACGGTGGCGACCTTCACCCCGGCGGTGGCGCCCGACTCCGCGGGCATCAGCAGGAAGTGGCCGTTGCGGGTGGGGGCGAGCGAGCGTGGCGGGTCGGCCGCGGGGTCGAGCCCCTCGCGCAGGGCCGCGGTGACGGCCCCGACGGCGTCGAGGGGGCTGAGGACGTCGTCGAGGGTCGCGGCGTCGATGAAGCGCATCCCCCCAGTGCACCACGTCGGGCCCGTCCTTCGCGCCGAGTTCCCTCGTCGGGGCCGGGCGCTCACTACGCTGGGGGAGCGCCCCTGTAGCTCAACTGGATAGAGCGGACGGCTTCTACCCGTCAGGTTGCGGGTTCGACTCCTGCCGGGGGCACGCCGAGCCGCCCCACCCGGACCGTCCCGGGTTGTGGTGACGTTGTGGGCGCCGCCCGTCGGGTGCTCGTCGACCCGCCGCGAGGGCCGGACGCTCGTCCTGGCAACCTGTGAAGGACCCTAGAACGCCCGATACGCGGGGTGGACTCCGGTGTCGGCGCGGATACTGTGGCCACGTCAGTTCGGTCCGCACCGGCACGGACGTTGGTGCCGATGTCCTGGGGAAGGGACCGCATGGACGAGGAGATCACGGCGGTCGTCGGCGAGGGCGGCTTCGACGCGCTCTTCCACGGCCATCCCGACGCGATCTACGCCTACGACCTGTCGGGAACCTTCATCGACTGCAACGACGCGCTGTGCGCGCTCACGGGCTACAGCCGCGACGAGTTACTGGCGATGACCTTCGAGCCGCTGATCGACCCCGCGTACCGGGACCTCTCGCGGGAGATGTTCGCCGAGGCCGCCCAGGGCGCCACCGTGCGCTACCGCACGGCGTGCGTCGCCAAGGACGGCCACTCCTTCGTGGTCGACGTCACGAAGATCCCCCTGCGCGACGCGCGGGACCGGGTGGTCGGGGTGATCGGGGTCGCCCGCGACGTGAGCGCCCTGCGCCGACTCGTCGAGGAGGTCGAAGAGGGTCACTCGATCAACCGCATCGCCGGGAGGATCGCGCGCTTCGCGGGCTGGTCGATCGACGCGGCGACGGGTCGGGTCCACTGGAGCGACGAGCTCTACGAGATCCTCGGATTCGAGCCCGGCGAGGCGCCCGACGACGCCGGGCTCATCGAGCGGATTCTCGAGGAGCCTCACCTCGGCGACCTCTCGGCCCTGGTGCGTCGCTGCATGGATGAGGGGGTCGGCTTCAGCACCAAGACCGTGATGCGTGACGCCCGGGGCGAGGCCCTGGTCGTGCGCGTGATCGGCGAGGCGGCCCGCGACGACCAGGGTCGCGTCGCGCGCGTCGACGGCGCCTTCCACGACATCACCTCGATCGAGCGCCAGCGCGCCGACCTCGAGGAGCTCGAGGGCCGAGTCGCGCGCACGCTCAACGAGCTCGACACGCCCCTCGCCTTCGTCGACCGCGACTGGCGCATCACCTTCGCCAACGAGGCGGCGACCCGCCTGACCGGCCTCTCGGTCGACCGGCTCACCGCCGGGACGATCTGGGAGGTCTTCCCCGAGTCCATCAACGGCGCCTTCGGCGCCCTCTACCGGCGGGCGATGGACGAGGGCCAGGTCGGCACCGAGGTCGCCTTCGCCGAGGGCTTCGGCCGCTACTACGAGGCGACCGTCTACCCCTCGTTCGAGGGCATCGTGATCACGGCCCGCGACGTCACCGCCCAGGTCGAGACGAACCGGACGATCGAGGAGTACACGAGCCGGGTCACCTTCCTCGCCCAGATGCTCGACCTCGCGAAGGACGCGATGATCGTGCGCGACTTCGAGCAGGGCATCACCTACTGGAACCGCTCGGCCGAGGAGATCTACGGCTGGACCTTCGAGGAGGTCCGGGGGCGCACCAGCCGGGACCTCTTCTACCTCGACCCCTCCGACGGCGACGAGGCCTTCGCCTCGATCATGGAGAACGGCTTCTGGATGGGCGAGGTCGAGCACCAGACGAAGGACGGCCGGCGCATCTGGGTGGACTGCCGGCGCCAGTTGATCCGCGACAGCGAGGGCCGGCCGATCGGCGTCTTCGGGATCAACACCGACGTCACCGCGTCGCGTCGGGAGAAGGAGTCCCGGGTCCGGGCCCAGCGGATGGAGAGCCTGGGGACCCTCGCCGGGGGCATCGCCCACGACCTCAACAACGTGCTCGCCCCGATCCTGATGTCGATCGACCTGCTGGTGCGCGGCGAGCAGGACGAGCGTCGGCTCCAGCTGCTCAGCTCGATGCAGGCGAGCGTGCGCCGCGGGGCCGACATGATCCGCCAGGTGCTCTCCTTCGCCCGGGGGGTCGAGGGCGAGCGCGAGGCACTCGACCTGCGCGGGCTGCTGGCCGAGGCCCAGCAGTTCTGCCGCGACACGCTGCCGCGCAGCATCGAGTTCGACTTCGAGGTCGAGGACGACCTCGGGGTGGTCGTCGGTGACGCGACCCAGCTGATGCAGGTCCTGGTGAACCTGGTGACCAACGCGCGCGACGCGATGCCTGAGGGGGGGAGACTGAGCGTACGGGCCCACAACGCCCTCACCGAGGACCCCGCGGTCGGGCCGCTGCGCACCGTCGTCGTCCAGGTCGCGGACTCGGGCGTGGGGATGGAGCCCGCGGTCGTCGCGCGCGTCTTCGAGCCGTTCTTCACTACCAAGGAGTTCGGCGTCGGCACGGGACTCGGGCTGTCGACCTCGACGGCCATCGTGAAGAGCCACGGGGGGCGCATGGAGGTCGTGAGCGAGCCCGGTCGCGGGACGCGCTTCGACGTGGTGCTCCCGGCCGTCGACGTATCCCCGCGTAGCCTCGAGGCCATGGCCGAGTCGACGTCGCGCGCAGGGCTCGAGGGGCTGCGCGTGCTCGTGGTGGACGACGAGGAGCCGATCCGCGTGATGCTCCACCAGGTCCTCGCCGCCGAGGGCCTCGACGTCGCGACCGCCGCGAACGGCCACGAGGCGCTCGAGGCCCTCACGGCGGCCGCCCGGCCCTACGACCTCGTCGTCACCGACCTGAACATGCCCCAGATCGGGGGGGATCGACTGGCCGCGCTCGCCGGCGAGCTCGGGGTGCCCACCCGGTTCCTGTTCATGAGCGGGGTGGGCGTCGCGCGGGCGGGGTCCGTCGAGGACGCGATCCACCTCGACAAGCCCTTCACGACCGAGGAGCTGCTCGTGGGGGTGCGCCGGGCCTTGGGCCGCTGAGCGCCCGGCGTTAGCATGCTCCGCTAGGCCCCCGGGGGCGGCCGACCGCTCGGAGGGGGGTGTGTCGCAGGTGCTGCGTGAGACGTTGCGCGACCGGGGGTTCGACGCGCTCTTCGCGAGCCACACCGACGGCGTGGCGGTCGTCGACCGCTCGGGGCGGGTGGTGGGCTGCAACGACGCCGCCGAGCGGATGCTGCGGCGCACGCGCCGCGAGATCGTGGGCAACCCGCTCTCCGTGCCGATCGCGAGCCCGCCGCGCTCCCAGCGCCTCGAGTGGTTGGCCAGCGCGTTGTCGGGCACGCCGACCCACTTTGTGGTGCGGGTCGTCTCGGCCGAGCACCGCGCGAGCCTGCTCGACGTGTCGCTCGTCCCCGCCCGGGGGGCCGACGGCACGGTGACGGGCGTCCTCGCCGTGATGCGCGACGTGACCGAGTCGGCGGAGCTCTCGAGCGCGCTCGGCGCGAACGAGGGCCTGAACCGCATCGCCGGGGAGATCGCCCGCTTCGCGGGCTGGCGCCACGACATCACGACCGACCGCACCCGCTGGACCGACGGGGTGGCGACGGTGCTCGGTGCCACGCCCGAGGAGTTCGCCGACCGGCGCTATCCCACGGCCGGCTTCCTCGACGCGCGCCAGCGCCCGACCCTCGAGCGGGCCTTCGCCCGCTGCGCCGGCGCGGGCGTGCCCTTCGACCTCGAGCTCGAGCTCGTCGACGCCGCCGGCCGGCCCTTCGTGGGACGGCTCATCGGTGAGCCGGTCTTCGACGACGAGGGCGCCGTGGTGCAGATCCAGGGGGCCCTCGTCGACGTGAGCGAGGAGAGGCGCCAGGCGCTCCACCGCGAGGCGATGGAGCAGCGGGTCATCGAGACGCTGGACGAGATGGCCGTGCCCCTCTTCATCATCGGCCCGGACTGGACCATCGCCTTCGCCAACCGGGCTGGGCTCGACATGCTGGGGGTCGACGCCGCGTTCTTGCAGAGCGACACGATCTGGAACCTCTTCCCCGACATCGCGAACCGCCGGACCCGATCGATGTACGAGGCGGCCATGCACGAGGGCCAAAGCGGCCACTCCGTGGAGTACGTGGACTTCTTCGGGCGGTGGTTCGAGCAGACCGTCCTGCCGGCCGCCGCGGGCATCGTGGTCTCGGCGCGCGACGTCACGGCCGAGCACGCCGCCGAGGCCCAGGCCCACGAGTTCGTCCGGCGCGCCTCCTTCCTCTCGGGCCTGCTGGACCTGTCGCGCGACGCCATGATCGTGCGCGACTTCGAGCGGGGCATCACCTACTGGAACCGGGCGGCCGAGGACCTGTACGGGTGGACGTTCGAGGAGGTCCGGGGCCGCTCCACCGCCGAGGTCCTGTTCTCCGACCCGGCCGAGGCGCAACGCACCTTCGAGGCGGTGATGCGCGAGGGCGCCTGGCGGGGCGAGCTGCACCACCGCACCCGGGACGGCCGCGAGGTCGTCGTGGACTGCCGCCTGCAGCTCGTCTACGGCGACGACGGGTCGCCGATCGGACTGTTCGGCGCCAACACCGACGTCACGGCGCTCGCGCGCGACCGCGAGCGACGGATCCGCTCCCAGCGCATGGAGAGCATCGGCACCCTCGCCGGGGGCATCGCCCACGACCTGAACAACGTCCTGACCCCGGTCCTGATGTCGATCGAGCTCTTGGCCCGTGACGAGCCCGACGCGGCGCGGCGTCGGGTCCTCGCATCGATGGAGTCGAGCGTGCACCGTGGGGCGGAGATGATCCGCCAGGTGCTCTCGTTCGCGCGCGGGGCGGCCGGTGAGCGACAGCACCTCTCGATGTCGGTCGTCCTGTTCGAGTACCTCCAGTTCTGCCGGGACTCCCTACCCGGCTCGATCGAGCTCGTCGCCGAGGTCCCCGACGACCTGCACGCGGTGGTCGGAGACGCGACCCAGTTGCTCCAGGTCCTGGTGAACCTGGCGACCAACGCCCGCGACGCGATGCCCGAGGGGGGCCGGCTCGGGGTGCGCGCGTACAACGGCGGGCGCGACCCCGGTTCGGACCGTTCGGGCGGGGTCAGCGTCGTGGTCGAGGTGTCCGATACGGGCTCGGGCATGACCGAGGAGGTCCTGGCGCGCGCGTTCGAGCCCTTCTTCACGACCAAGTCCGTCGGCCAGGGCACGGGCCTGGGGCTCGCCACCTCGCGGGGGATCGTCGTCGAGCACGGCGGGCGGCTCGAGGTGAGCTCCGCGCCCGGGCGGGGCTCGACCTTCCGGGTCGTCCTGCCGGCCCTGGCGGAGGCGACGCCCCCGCCGCTCGAGGCCGCGCCCGCCCCGGTGGTCGCGGGTCGGGGGCGGCGCGTGCTCGTCGTCGACGACGAGCCGCCGATCCTCATGGCCGTCGACGAGGTGCTGCGCGCCCACGGCTTCGTGGTGGACATCGCCCAGGACGGTGTGGCCGCGCTCGCCACGCTCGAGTCGGCCGGGGCGCCCTACGACCTCGTCCTCACGGACCTCAACATGCCCCGCCTGGGGGGCCACGAGCTGATGGGGCGACTGGGCGAGGCGGGTGCCACCGCCCCGGTCGTGCTCATGAGCGGGGTCGGGGACCGGGCGAGCGCCGAAGCGGCCGCCGGCTTCCTCGCCAAGCCCTTCTCGACCGCCGACCTCCTCGAGGCGGTCGTGGCGGCCCTGGGCGGGCGCTGATCCCCGGTGTCGCGGCGGGGCGATCCGGGCGCCCGGCGGGCTCGCTATAGGCTGGCCGCGTGACGGGGGGCACTGAGACGGTCGACGAGACCCACGAGGCGCCCCAGGCCCCCCCGTCGGGACGCGCGGTCGTCGCGCGCTTCGACCACGTGTCCATGGTCTTCGACGGCAACACCGCTGTCGACGACCTCTCCCTCGACATCTACGAGGGCGAGTTCTTCAGCCTCCTCGGGCCCTCGGGTTGTGGCAAGACCACGTCGCTGCGGATGCTCGGGGGGTTCGAGGAGCCGACCCGCGGGCGCATCTTCCTCGCGGGCAAGGACGTGACCTTCCAGGCGCCCTACACCCGCGACGTCAACACGGTCTTCCAGTCCTACGCCCTCTTCCCCCACCTGGACGTCTTCGAGAACGTCGCCTTCGGGCTACGCCGTCAGCGCACCGCCAAGGCCGAGGTCAAGCGCCGGGTGGGTGAGATCCTCGAGATCGTGGACTTGCCGAACTACGAGCGCCGGCGCCCGAACCAGCTCTCGGGCGGCCAGCAGCAGCGCGTGGCGCTCGCCCGGGCCCTCGTGAATGAGCCGTCATTGCTGCTGCTCGACGAGCCGATGTCGGCCCTCGACGCGAAGCTCCGCCGCCAGATGCAGGTCGAGCTCAAGCGGATCCAGACCCGGGTGGGGATCACCTTCCTCTACGTGACCCACGACCAGGAGGAGGCCATGACGATGTCGGACCGCCTGGCCGTGATGCGCCACGGGCGGATCGAGGGCATCGGCTCGCCCCAGGAGATCTACGACTCGCCGACGACCGAGTTCGTGGCGACGTTCCTCGGGGCCTCGAACCTGCTCGCGGGCGACGTCACCGCCGTCGACGGGTCGGTCGCCACGGTGACCCTGACCAACGGCTGGACGCTGTGCGTGAGGGTCGGGCGGCTGCCCGAGGCCCGCGTGGGCGCCTCGGTGAAGGTGGGCGTGCGCCCGGAGAAGATCAGCATCGGCTCGGGCGACGGCGTGCCCGGTGGCGACCACAACAGCCTGCGCGGGCGGGTTAAGGTCTCGACCTTCACCGGCGTGGGGAACCAGTACATCGTCGAGATGCCCTGGGGCACCGACGTGACGGTCTACGCCCAGAACATCGGGGAGGCCGCCGCACCGCGCAGCGGGGAAGAGGTCGTGCTCACGTGGCCGATCGAGCACACGTTCGCCGTGCGCCCGATGGCCCCGGGATCCACGGAAGATGAAACCAATATGGGGGACAGTAATGAGTGACAACACCAGGAACGACGGGACCGGCGGCGGGATCGACCCGGCGCTGTGGCGCGGGCTCACCCAGCCGCGGCTGAGCCGCCGCCAGGCGCTGGGCGTGGCCGGCGGCGGGCTCGCCGCGGGCCTCTTCCTCGACGCGGCCGCGGCGTCGGGCGCGACCCTGCCGAACGCCAAGGTGGGAACCCCCTCGTGGTGGAAGAAGCAGAAGCTGCACCACACGGTGAACTTCGCGAACTGGCCGCTCTACATCGACACGCGCAAGGGCAAGTCCCTCTCGCTCGACCACTTCACCAAGACGACGAAGATCAAGGTGAACTACTTCACGGTGATCGACGACAACACGTCGTTCTACGCCAAGATCCGCCCGTCGCTCGCCGCCCAGCAGTACACCGGGTACGACATCGTCGTGATGACCAACAACAACCCCCCGCTGGGCTACCTCATCGAGCTGGGCTGGCTGATCCCCCTCGACCACTCGATGATGCCCAACTTCAACAAGTACGCGGGTCCGCTCGTGAAGAATCCGGCGTGGGACCGCGGGAACAAGTACACGATGGCGTGGCAGTCGGGCTGGACCTCGGTCGCGTACAACTCCAAGCAGGTGAAGAACCCGGGCGACAGCGTCCAGCTCCTCTTCAACAAGAAGTACGCCGGACGCATCGGCATGCTGAGCGACCCGTTCGAGTTGGGGAGCGTGGGCCTGCTGGCGCTCGGGATCGAGCCCGCCACCTCGACCGAGAAGGACTGGGCGAAGGCCGCCAAGCTGCTCCAGAAGCAGAAGAGCGACGGGCTGGTGGCCTCGTACTACGACCAGAGCTACATCCAGCACCTGAAGAACGGCGACATCTGGGTCTCCCAGGCCTACTCCGGGGACATCTACCAGGCGAACCTGAGCAACAAGTACAAGGACCTCGTCCTCATGATCCCCAAGGAGGGTCTCATGATGTGGACGGACAACATGTGCATCCCGCTGTACGCGCAGAACCCCAAGGACGCCATGACGCTGATGGACTACTACTACAGCCCGGTGACCCAGTCGGTGGTCGAGTACTACAACGACTACATCTGCCCGGTGCCGAGCGCCAAGCAGCAGCTGCTGCGCCCCACGGGCTGGAACAAGGAGGCGCTGGCGGCCCTCAAGCCCGAGATCGGCCTGCCCTACAGCGCCACCGCGAACTCGCCGCTGGTCTTCCCGTCGGGCCGTGAGCAGAAGCTCACCAAGACCTACTACCAGTTCAAGAACCAAGACGAGATCAACGCGTGGACCAGCCTGTTCTTGCCGATCATCCAGGGGGCCTAGAGCCCGTCCACCGCCGCCGGGGCTCATGGGGTAAGCGCCTCGCCCCGTACCTCTTGAGCATGCCGTCGGTGGTGTGGCTGGTGCTGCTGTTCGTCGTGCCGCTGGTCATCATGCTGTCGCTGTCGCTCAAGACGTGCAACCCCGCGTCGGGCGCCTGCACCATGACCTGGAACTGGGGCGAACTGCCGCACCAGGTGAACCTGTACCGCACCGAGTTCTTCACCAGCCTCGAGTACGGGGCGGCCGCGACGATCGTCGACCTCGTCCTGTCGTTCCCGATCGCCTACTGGATCGCCTTCTACGGGGGGCGCAAGAAGAACTTCTTCTTGATGATGCTCCTCGTCCCGTTCTTCGTCTCCTTCGTGATCCGCACGCTGGTGTGGGAGTTCATCCTCTCGCCGAGTGGGTTCTTCCTCACGTTCCTCCACCACATCCACCTGGTCAGCGCCAACTTCCACGTGCTGGGCACGGGATCCGCGGTCATCGCCGGCCTGGCCTACAACTACCTGCCCTTCACCGCGCTGCCGCTGTACGTGGCGATCGAGCGGATCGACCGGCGGGTCCTGGAGGCGGCCTACGACCTCTACGCGTCGCGGCGCGAGGCCTTCATGAAGGTCATCCTGCCCCTGTCGGTCCCGGGCATCTTCGCGGCCTTCCTGCTCACCTTCATCCCCGCGTTCGGCGACTACGTCAACCAGCAGATCCTCGGGGGCACGTCGAGCACGATGATCGGCACGGTCATCCAGAACACCTTCCTCGTGACCGGCGACTACGCCGCCGGCTCCGCGCTGTCGGTGGTCGTGCTCGTGATCTCACTGGTGGGGATCTGGCTCTACTCGCGGGTCCTGGGATCGCGCTCGATCGAGGAGTACCTGTGAGCGTGACGACTCCCGCCGCGCCGGCCGCGGGTCGGCTGGGCGAGCCGGCCGCGCCGGCGACCAAGCGACCCCACCACTGGGGGCGCATCGTCCTGCCCGCCTACTCGTGGCTCGTGATCGCCTACCTGGTGTTCCCGATCGCCGTGATGTTCGTCTACAGCTTCAACAAGTCGGTGGGCGGCGTCCCCCAGGTGAGCTTCTCGTGGAACGGCTTCACCACCCTGTGGTACCAGACGTGGAACCAGGCTCCCGGGCTCACCTCGGCGTTCTGGCTGTCGATCCGACTCGCGCTGATCGCGACCGCCATCTCGACGGTCCTCGGCACGCTGCTCGCGATGGCCCTGGTGCGCTACCGGCCTCGGCAGTTCCACGGCAAGGGCGTGATCGAGCAGATCCTGTTCGTCAACATCGCGGCCCCGGAGATCGTGATGGGCGCCTCTCTGCTGGGCCTGTTCGTCACCTTCAACATCGGGCGCGGCTTCTTGACACTGGTGCTAGCGCACGTGATGTTCTGCATCGCCTACGTGGCGGTGACGGTGCGGGCGAGGCTCACGGGCTTCGACCGCTCCCTCGAGGAAGCCGCGTACGACCTCGGTGCGGGCCCGTTCACGACCTTCCGGCGCGTGACCCTGCCGATGATCATGCCCGGGGTGCTGGCGGGGGCGCTCATGGCCTTCGCCCTCTCGATCGACGACTTCGTGACCTCCAACTTCGTGAGCGGCACGAGCTCGCCCTTCCCGGTGCTGATCTACGCCTCCACGCGCGTGGGCATCCCGCCCCAGGTCTTCGTGTTCGGCAGCGTCATCTTCGCCGTGGGCATCGCCCTGGCCTTGTCGAGCCTGGCGATCGGCCGCAAGCGCACCTGATCGCGGCCGTTCGGCGCGCACGGCGCGGCCACCTCGTCGGGGCGCCCGGATTCGAACCGGGGACCTCGTGCTCCCAAAGCACGCGCGCTAACCAAGCTGCGCTACGCCCCGCGCCCGCCGACGCTACTACGGCCCCCTCGCTCGACGGGGCTCTCGTAGCGGTAGTACCGTCGCGGCGCGTGTCACCGTGGGCCGAGGAGGGGTGATGGCAACGTCGTACGAGTGGGTCGTGGACGCCCTGGGCGAGACGTGGGGATCGATCGAGACGGTCCTCGACGGGAGGCCGGCGGACGACTTCGACGCGCCGACGGCCCTGCCGGGCTGGAGCGTGCGCGACGTGCTCGCCCACCTCGTGGGCTTCGAGCGGATGCTCCAGGGCGAGGCCCTCCCCGACCACGAGGGCGCGTACCCCGACTACGTGAGGAACCCGATCGGCGAGATCAACGAGGCCGTCGTCGAGCACTGGCGACGCCGCCCCCTCGGCGAGCTGCGCGAGGCGTTTCGCCAGACGACGGCGGCCTCGCTGGCGCGCCTGCGCGGCCTGTCGGAAGACGAGTGGGAGGCGGTCGGCTGGAGCCCCGAGGGCGAGCGCCCGTACCACCGCTTCATGGAGACCCGGATCCTCGACAGCTGGATCCATCTGGGCGACCTGCGCGACGCCCTCGGCCTCGACGGCGACGACCACGGGCCGGGCGAGGCGGTCGTCCTCGGTCGCTTCGGCGCCGCGCTGCCCTTCGTGCTCGGGCGGCGCGTGGTCGCCCCCGAGGGCGCGCGCGTGGCGATCGAGCTGCGCGGCGAGCGCGCCGCGCGCCACGTGGTCGCCGTCGAGGGCGGTCGGGGGGTGGCGCTCGCGCCCGACGCCGACGCCGAGAGCGAGCTCGTCACCACGACGGCGCTCTTCTGGCGCCGGGCGGCCGGTCGCATCGACGGGGCGCGCCTCCTCGAGGACCCCGCGACGTCCGTGCGAGGCGACGCCGCCCTGGTGGGCGCGCTCGTCGAGGGTCTCGTCGTCATGATCTAGGCCGCGGCGAGCCGGTAGGCTGGGCGCTCCTATGCAGGCCACCGCCACCCCACTCGAGAACCACCACGTCAAGCTGTCGGTCGAGGTCGACGAGGGGGAGATGGCGTCGGCCCTCGACGACGCGGCGCGCAAGCTCTCGCGCCAGGTCTCGATCAAGGGCTTCCGCAAGGGCAAGGTGCCCAAGAACGTCCTCATCGCCCACCTCGGGGGTGTCCAGGGGCTCCGCTCGGAGGCGATCCGCGAGTCGCTGCCCGACTTCTACGCCCGGGCCGTCTCCGAGACGCTCATCGACCCCATCGCCCAGCCCGACATCACCATCACCGCCGGTGAGGAGGAGGGGCCCCTCGCCTTCGAGGCCGACGTCGAGGTCCGCCCCGAGATCGAGATCACCGGCCACCGCGACCTGCGGGTGACCATCCCCTCGCCGGTCGTGACCGACGAGGAGGTCGACGCGCAGGTCGACCGCCTGCGCGAGACCGACGCCGTCTTGAAGGACGTCGACCGCCCGATCGTCACCGGCGACCTGGTGACGATGGACGTCGCCATCGCCCCGGTGGGCGACGAGGGGGCCGAGCCCCTGGTGATGCGGGACTACATGTACACGGTGGGCTCGGCGTCGCTGACCGACGGGGTTGACGACCTCATCCTGGGGCTGCGCGCGGGCGAGGACCTCACGGTGAACGGCCCGCTCGGGCCGTCCCAGGTGGCGACCTACTCGATGAGCCTGAAGCAGGTCCACGAGCGCGAGCTGCCCGAGACGACCGACGAGTGGGTCGCCGAGAACACCGAGTGGTCGACGGCGAACGAGATGCGCGACGCCATCGTCGACCAGATGCGCCGCCGGCGCGTGGTCGAGGCCCAGCTCTCCCAGCGCGACGCCACGCTCATCGCGCTCTCGGACCTCGTGCCCGAGGACGTCGTGCCCGACGCCCTCGTCGAGGACGAGACGGGCTCGCGGCTCCACGACCTGAGCCACCGCCTCGAGCAGCAGAGCCTCACCCTCGAGTCGTTCCTCCAGATGACCGGCCAGGACCCCGAGCAGCTGCTCGAGGCCCTGCGCGCCGACGCCCGCCGCGCGGTCCGCGTCGATCTGGGGCTGCGCGCCGTCGCCCGGGCCGAGGGGCTCGAGCCGACCGACGAGGAGGTCGAGGCCGAGCTGGCCTCGACGGCCGAGGCGATGGGCGCGAGCGCCGAGGCCCTGGCCGAGAACCTCCGCGAGACCGGCCGGGTCGTCGCCTTCCGCGCCGAGGTGGCCAAGATGAAGGCGTCGCGGTGGCTCACCGAGCACGTGACCTTCGTGGACCCCAACGGGGTTGAGGTGGACCGGGCGCTGCTCGCCTCGGACCAGACCGCCGACGGCGACGCCTAAGGTGGTGGCGTGAACGACGCCCACCGCGCCCAGAACTACCTCGTCCCGACGGTCGTCGAGTCGTCGAACCGCGGAGAGCGGGCCTACGACCTCTACAGCCGGCTCCTGCGCGAGAGGATCATCTTCCTCGGCACGCCCATCGACGACACGATCGCGAACCTGATCTGCGCCCAGCTGCTCTTCCTCGAGTCCGAGGACCCGGACAAGGACATCAACCTCTACATCAACTCCCCGGGCGGCGACATCACCGGGCTGCTCGCGGTCTACGACACGATGAAGTACATCAAGCCCGACGTCTCGACCTTCTGCTTCGGCCAGGCGGCCTCGGCCGCCGCCGTCCTGCTCGCGGCGGGCACCAAGGGCAAGCGCTACGCCCTGCCCCACGCGCGCATCCTCCTGCACCAGCCCTGGGGCGGGGTGGGGGGACAGGCCTCGGACATCGAGATCCAGGCCCGCGAGATCCTGCGGATGAAGGACATGCTCAACGACATGCTGGCCACCGACACCGGCCAGTCGGTGGAGCGCATCGCGAAGGACACCGACCGCGACTTCATCATCGGTGCCGCCGAGGCCGTCGAATACGGCCTGATCGACGAGGTCATCACCAGCCGACCGTAGGTACCCGATTCGGCGGGTGCCGCCCCGTAGGATGGGGCGGCGATGTGTCGGAGGTAGGCGTGGCGAAGTTCGGAGAGGGCAGCGACCTCATCAAGTGCAGTTTCTGCGCGAAGGGTCAGAAGCAGGTCAAGAAGCTGATCGCGGGCCCCAGCGTCTACATCTGCGACGAGTGCATCGACCTGTGCAACGACATCATCGCCGACGAGTTCGGCGACCGGCCGGAGTTCGTCCTCGACGAGCTGCCCACCCCGCGGGAGGTCTCGGCCTTCCTGGACGAGTTCGTGATCGGCCAGGCCGAGGCGAAGAAGATCCTCGCCGTCGCGGTCTACAACCACTACAAGCGGATCCAGACCGGGCCCCTGCACGACGACGACGTCGAGGTCGCCAAGTCGAACGTCCTGCTCCTCGGCCCGACCGGCTGCGGCAAGACCTTCCTCGCCCAGACGCTCGCGCGGATGCTCAACGTGCCCTTCGCCATCGCCGACGCCACCGCCCTCACCGAGGCCGGCTACGTGGGCGAGGACGTGGAGAACATCCTCTTGAAGCTCCTCGCGGCGGCCGACTTCGACGTCAAGCGGGCCGAGCGGGGCATCATCTACATCGACGAGATCGACAAGATCGCCCGCAAGGCCGAGAACCCCTCGATCACCCGCGACGTCTCGGGCGAGGGGGTCCAGCAGGCCCTGCTCAAGATCCTCGAGGGCACCGTGGCGAGCGTCCCGCCCCAGGGTGGGCGCAAGCACCCCCACCAGGAGTTCATCTCGATCGACACCTCGAACATCCTGTTCATCTGCGGGGGGGCCTTCGCCGGGCTCGAGACGATAATCGAGCGGCGCCTCGGGAAGCGCTCGATGGGCTTCAACCAGCCGGTCGAGGCCCGACGCTCGGGCGACGTCGAGCTCTTCCGCCACGTCCTGCCCGAGGACCTCGTGCGCTTCGGACTGATCCCGGAGTTCATCGGCCGCCTGCCGATCATCGGCTCGGTCCAGCAGCTCGACCGCGAGATGCTCATCCGGGTCCTGACCGAGCCGAAGAACTCCCTCGTCAAGCAGTTCCAGCAGGTCCTGGCGATGGACGGGGTCGAGCTCGTGATCGACGACGACGCCCTCGAGGCGATCGCCGACCTGGCGCTCGAGCGCGGGACCGGCGCGCGCGGCCTGCGCTCGATCCTCGAGCACGTCCTGCTCGAACCGATGTACGACGTGCCCGGGCGTACCGACGTCGCGCGCTGCGTCGTGACCAAAGAGGCCGTCAGCGAGGGCGAGTTGCCCGTGTACGAGACGCGAAAGGCGACGCGGGCCCGTCGGGCGAGCTAGGGCGTGCGCTTCGCGGACTACGACGAGGCGCTCGCCTGGCTCGAGTCGCACGTCGACCTCGAACGCCTGGCCGGCGCCCACCGGGCCCCGACCCTCGAGCCGACGCGCGCGGCCCTGGCGGCCCTGGCCGACCCCCAGCGGGACTACCCGAGCGTCCACATCACCGGGACCAACGGCAAGGGGACGACGACCACCCTGACCAGCGCCCTCTTGTTGGGGGCCGGGCTGCGCGTGGGCACCTACACCAGCCCGGACCTGCACGCGGTCAACGAGCGCATCGCGCTCAACGGCCGGCCGATCGCCGACGACGACCTCGTCGGGCTGCTCGAGCGCCTGAGCGACGTCGAGGCCTCCCTCGGGCTGACCCTGTCGCGCTTCGAGCTGCTCACGGTGGCCGCCCTGCTGCACTTCTCCGACGAGGGAGTCGACGTCGCCGTCGTCGAGGTGGGCATGGGGGGGACCTGGGACGCGACGAACGTGATCGACTCCTCGGTCGCGGTCCTCACCAACGTCGACCTCGACCACACCGAGGTCCTCGGCCCGACGGTCGCGGCGATCGCGACGGACAAGGTGGGCATCTTCCGCCCCGACGGCATCGCCGTCGTCGCGACGACCGACCCGGAGGTGGTCGCCATCGCCGCGGCCCGGGCCCGGGCCGTCGGAGCCACGCTGTGGCGCCTCGACGAGGCCTTCGAGCTCGTCGACAACGAGCTCGCGGTCGGCGGGCGCGCGCTCACGGTCCGCACGCCCTACGCGACCTACGAGGAGGTCCTCCTCTCCCTGCACGGGATCCACCAGGGGGTGAACGCGGCCACGGCCATCACCGCCGCCGAGGCCTTCCTTGGCCGCGCGCTGGGCGACGAGGTGGTCACGACGACCCTCGCCGGCGTCTCGATGCCCGGGCGGCTCGAGGTCCTCGCCCGCGAGCCGCTCATCGTGGTCGACGGGGCCCACAACCCGGCGGGCGTGCGCGCCCTCGCCGCCGCGCTCGACGGCGCCTTCGACATCACGGGCGAGCGGCGCTGCGTGCTCGGGGTCCTGCGCGGGCGCGACCTCGACGACACGGTACGACCGCTCATCGGGGCGGGCTTCGTGGAGTTCCACGTGTGTGCCCCGCGCTCGCCGCGCGCGGTCGCCCCCGGCGAGCTCGCGGCGGCGCTGCGCCGCCACGGCGCGGTCGCCTACGAGCACCCCAGTCCGATGAGCGCCCTCGCGCACGCGCGCGAGCACTCGAGCGACGAGGACCTCATCGTGGTGTGCGGGAGCCTGTACCTCGTCGCCGAGGTCCGCGGCGAGCTGCTCCACGTCGCCGACCGCCACCGTCGTTGACCCTGTTAGAGTTCTCCGGATGTCTCGGACCCTGGTGATCGTGAAGCCCGACGGCGTCGAGCGCGGGCTGGTCGGCGCGATCCTCGGCCGCCTCGAGGCGCGCGGGCTCACCCTCGTCGCCGCCGAGCTGCGCACCATCGACGCCACGACGGCCGAGGCCCACTACGCCGAGCACCGCGGCAAGCCCTTCTACGAGCGCCTGGTCGCCTTCATCACCCGGGGCCCGTCGATGGTCTGCGTCGTGGAGGGCCCGGAGGAGACCTGGCGGCTGGTGCGCACCATGATGGGGGCGACCAACCCGGCCGACGCCCTGCCGGGGACCGTCCGGGGCGACCTCGCCACCGACATGGGCGAGAACCTGATCCACGGCTCGGACTCCGAGGAGTCGGCCCGGCGCGAGGTCGCGCTCTTCTTTCCTCACCTGGGCTAGCGCCTCGCGCTGGTCGGTCCCGGGCGCCATGGCCTAGCCTGGTGGGGGTGTCGGGGCTAAGAGGTTGTCCATGGTAGATAGTCGATTCTCAGTGCTGGGCCGCGACATGGCCGTGGACCTGGGCACCGCGAACACGCTGGTGTACGTCCGCGGTCGCGGGATCATCCTGAACGAGCCGTCGGTGGTAGCGGTGGACGTGAAGGACGGCAAGCCCCTCGCGGTGGGCGCCGAGGCCAAGCGCATGATCGGCCGCACGCCGAGCAACATCCAGGCGATCCGGCCCCTGAAGGACGGCGTCATCGCGGACTTCGAGATCTGCGAGAAGATGCTGCGCTACTTCATCCACCGGGTCCACCAGCGCCGCTTCGCCAAGCCGCGGATGGTCATCTGCGTGCCCTCGGGCATCACCGGCGTCGAGCAGCGCGCGGTCATGGAGGCGGCCGAGTTCGCCGGCGCGCGCAAGGCCTACATCATCGAAGAGCCGATGGCCGCGGCGATCGGCGCGGGACTGCCGATCCACGAGCCGACCGGCAACATGGTCGTCGACATCGGCGGCGGCACGACCGAGGTCGCGGTCATCTCGCTCGGGGGCATCGTGACGAGCCAGTCGATCCGCGTCGGCGGCGACGAGCTCGACGAGGCCCTCGTCGCCTTCGTGAAGAAGGAGTTCCAGCTGGCCCTCGGTGAGCGCACCGCCGAGGAGATCAAGATGCAGCTGGGCTCGGCCTTCCCGCTCGAGGAGGAGCTGCGCGCCGAGATCCGCGGACGCGACCTGGTCACGGGCCTGCCCAAGACCGTGGTCATCTCCACCGAGCAGATCCGCCAGGCCATCGAGGAGCCGGTCCAGGCCATCGTCGACGCCGTGAAGATCACCCTCGACCGCACGCCGCCGGAGCTCTCGGCCGACCTCATGGAGCAGGGGATCGTCCTCACCGGGGGCGGGGCGCTGCTCGCCGGGCTCGCCGCCCGCCTCGAGTACGAGACCAACATGCCCATCATCGTCGCCAACGACCCGCTGAACTGCGTGGCGCTCGGCAGCGGGATGTGCCTCGAGGAGCTCGAGGCCTTCTCCCGGATGCTCAAGACCAGCCCGTCGCGTTAAGGCGTGGCCACCGAACGTTCGCGTCGGCGCACGCTGACCCTGTCGGTCGCGGCGCTGGTCACCCTGGTCGTCCTCTATCTCACGACGGGCGTGGGGTCGGGCCTGCGCGGGGCCGCGAACCTGATCGTGACGCCCTTCAGCTGGGCGGTCGACGGCATCGCCCGGCCGATCGGGCACTTCCTCGCCGGCACCGTCAACTACTCCGACGTCGTCTCCCAGAACCACAAGCTCCGCTACGAGCTGGGCCGCGCCGAGCTCAAGGCCAACCAGGCCTGGGCCTTCGAACGCCAGCTCGAGGAGCTGACCAGCGCGCTGCACGTCCCCTTCGTAGGCTCGATCCCGATGGTGACGGCCCAGGTCACCCAGGACGCCCCGACCAACTTCTCGGCGACGATCGGCATCTCCCAGGGCCGTGACGCGGGGGTCCTGGTGGGGATGCCCGTGGTGGCGAGCGGCGGGCTCATCGGGCGGGTCGTCGCCACCACGCCCCGCGGGGCGACCGTCGACCTGATCACCGACCCGACCTCGACGGTGGGGGGCGTACTCGCGCAGGGCTCGGCCCACGTGCTCGTCTCGGGTCGGGGCATCGACAGCGGCCTGTCGTCGACCTCGGTGCCGCTCTCGAGCGGCGTCTCGCCGGGGGAGCAGGTGGTGACCGACGGGCTGCGCGGCGGCCTCTTCCCCCCGGGCATCCCGATCGCCACCGTGAAGGACGTCACCCTCACCCCGGGCGCCGCGAGCTACAACCTCGTCCTGACCCCGGACGCCGACCTGCGCCAGATGGCCTACGTGGACGTCGTCTTGTGGGAGCCCACCCCGTGAGGCGCGTGGTGGTGCCGGTGACGCTCGTCACCCTCGTCCTCGTCGCGATCCAACTCGACGTCTTCTCGTCGCTGCGCTTCGCCGGGGCCGTGGTGATGATCGTCTGGCTCTGGCCGTTCTGTGTCGGGCTCACGGGCGCCACCGCGCTCGCCCTCTACAGCGCGACTCTCTCGGGGGTCTTCTTCGACACGCACTCGCCGACGCCCTTCGGCCTCGCCCTCGTGGTGGCGCTCGTGCTGGCGTGGTTCGCCTCGCGGCTCGGCCGCGAGGGGATCGGGGACCTCGACTCGGCGGCGTGGTGGGTCACCCCGGCGCTCGCCGCGGTCGCCGGCTTCCTCGCCCCGCTCCTGTTCGTGGCGGTCGGCGTGCTGGCCCTGCACGGCTCGATGTGGCGCAACGGCCTCCTCGGCGCGATGGTGGTGAACGCGCTCGCCTTCTTCGTCCTCGCCCGGCCCGCGGCGCGGCTCGCCCGCTGGACGAGCGGCCAGCGGGCGGTGCGCCGGTGAACCCCTCCTGGCGGGACCGGCCGACCGGTTCGTGGTTCTCCCGGCTGTGGCGGCCGTGGACGTCGCTGCACCCACGGCGCGGTCGCGGCCGGACCATCAACGAGCCCAAGCCGGTGGGTATCCGCGACCTCGTGGCCGGGCCCGACGAGGTGGTGGCCCGCCCCGAGCGTCGCTGGAAGGTGATCGGGGGCTTCTTCTTGGTGCTGCTGGTCGCCCTCGTGGTGCGTCTCTTCTTCCTCCAGGTGGTCGAGTACCGGTCCTCGGCCGCGACGGTCTACGCCAACTCCCTGCGCGTGACGACCATCCCGGCCGCCCGCGGCTCGATCATGGACCGCGAGGGGACCCCGCTCGTCACCAACGTCACCACGACCCAGATCCGGCTGTCGCGGGCCGAGGCGGCCCTGCACCCCGCGATCAAGGGGACCCTCTCGTCGCTCACCGGGCTCAGCGTGAAGCAGATCAACGCCGCGCTCAACAACCAGCAGTACAGCCCGTACCAGCCCGCCCCCATCATGAACGACGCGCCCCCCGGCGAGGTCGAGTTCATCAAGCTCCACCCGGGCGAGTTCCCGGGGGTGACGGTGCTCAGCACCTCCCAGCGCTCCTACCCCCAGGGCGGCGGCACGGCGGCGCCGGTGCTCGGCTACGTCGGCCCGATCACCGGGGCCGAGCTCGCCGCCCACCCCAACCAGGGCTACCAGACCGACTCGGTCATCGGGAAGTCCGGTCTCGAGGCGTACTACGAGCAGTACCTGCGGGGCCGCGACGGCACCCAGACCATCGAGGTCGACGCCAACAACCAGATCCTGGGCGCGATCAAGACGACCCCCCCGAGGGTCGGTGACACGGTGGTGACCAACATCGACCTCGGGCTCCAGCGCGCGCTCGACGCCTACCTCAAGTACCAGATCCTCACCGACCGGCGCTCGATCGACCCCGTCTCGCACCTGCGGCCCCAGGCGCCCAACGGCGCGGCGGTGGTCCTCGACCCCAACACCGGGGCCGTGCTCGCGATGGCGAGCTACCCGAGCTACAACCTCAACGACTTCGTCACGGGCCTGTCGAACGCCCAGTACGCCCAGCTGATCAAGAAGGGCGCGTTCAACAACTTCGCCATCCAGGGCCTCTACACCCCGGGGTCGACCTTCAAGCTGATCACCGCGACCACCGAGCTGCAGACCGGCATCATGTCCGCGTACCACATCATCAACGACACCGGGACCTTCGTCGTGCCGGGATGCCTCAACAAGACCAACCACGGCTGCCTCTTCCACGACGACGACAACTCCGCGGCGGGGCTGATCGACCTGCCGATGGCGATCACCGTCTCGTCGGACTACTACTTCTACAACCTCGGCTACCTCTTCTGGACCCACCAGAGCCAGTACGGCCAGACCCCGATCCAGAACGTCGGGGCGCAGTACGGGCTCACCACGCTCACCAACGTCGACCTGCCCAACGAGGTCGCCGGGCGGATCGACTCGCCCGAGGTGCGCAAGCAGCTCCACGCGGCCGACCCCAAGGCCTTCCCGACCGTGACCTGGTACACGGGCGACAACATCGAGATGGCCTTCGGCCAGGGGACCACGGCCTTCACGCCCCTCGCCCTGGCGAACGCCTACGCCACCTTCGCCAACGGCGGCACCCGCTACCAGCCCGAGGTGGCCGCCGCCATCGTCGACCCCCACGGCAAGGTCGTCGAGCGCTACCAGCCGCACGTGCTCGGTCACGTCCGCCTGCCCCCGGCCATCCGCGACCCGATCCTCCAGGGCTTCGAGGGCGTGATCAACAACCCGCGCGGGACGGGCTACTACCCGTTCCACCAGTACGCCAACTTCAACCTCTCGACCTTCCCGGTGGCCGGCAAGACGGGGACAGCCTCGAACGCGCCCGGCCTCGAGCCGAACTCGCTCTTCGTGGGGTTCGGCCCGACGACCCACCCGCGCTACGTGGTGGTCTGCGTGATCGCCGAGGGCGGCTACGGCGCCGACGCGGCCGCCCCGGTCGTCGCGAAGACCTTCGACTACCTCGTCGCCCACCCGGTCGGCCCGGTCCACCTGGCGCCGGCGCTCTCGACGACCCCCACGCGCCACCGGTCCACCCACCCCTCGGGGACCCCGTCGAGGGCCGGATAGCCGGGTCCGGGCCACCCGTGCACTAGCCTGGTGACGTAGGGCGCCCGCCCGACGGGCGCGAAGGACGTCACGGTGGCCGCCGGAGCCGCCACCGAACCGAGGACGACGTGGCAGAGCCCAGGAAGAGCGACAACGACACCCGGCCGGGCGCCACCCTCACGACGACCCAACGAACCCACCACAGTCCCCAGGCCGCCGAGCGCACCTCGCTCGCGGCGCCCCGTCGGCGGTGCTCCGCGCCCGCCGCGACCATCGCAAGGAGTACGCCCCGTGACCGAGGCCGCCAACCCCACCCCCGCCGCACCCGGCACCGCCGGGCCCGCGCCCGCACCTAGCCCGGAGGGCTCCGCCCCCGAGCGGCCGCGCATCGGCGACACCCGCCCCGCCCCGCGCATCGGCGACACCCGCCCCGCGCCGGGCTCGTCCTCGGGCGGCTCGAACGCTCCGGCGGGCGCCGGCCGCTCCCGCCGCCGCCGCGGCGGCCGGGGCCGGGGACGCGGCACCGGAGGCGCGAACGGCTCCGCCCCGTCCGAGGCGCCCGCCCGCCGGGCCGTCGAGGCCCCCGTGGAGGCCTCCGCCCCCGAGGCGCCCGGCGCCGAGGGCGGCGCGCGCCGCTCCCGTCGCCGCCGTGGCACCGAGCGGCGCGGCCGGGCCCAGGGCCGGTACCTCATGGCCGTGCACACCACCCCCGAGGGGACCCACATCGCCACCCTGGAGGGGCGCACGATGGTCGAGTACGTGCTCGCCAAGACGGCCGACGAGACCTCCCAGATCGACGGCAACATCTACGTCGGTCGGATCCAGAACGTGCTGCCGGGCATGGAGCTCGCCTTCGTGGACATCGGCATCCCCAAGAACGCCGTCTTGTACCGCGGCGACGTCGCCTACGACGCCGACGACCTCGAGGGCCCGGTCAAGGACATGCGCATCGAGCAGATGATCCGGGCCGGCCAGACGATCATCTGCCAGGTCACGAAGAACGCCATCGGCGCCAAGGGCGCGCGGCTCACCCAGGAGGTCAGCCTGCCCGGGCGCTTCGTGGTGCTCGTGCCGAACTCCACGACCATCGGCATCTCCAAGCGCCTCCCCGACGGGGAGCGCCGCCGGCTGCGCAAGATCATCGACGAGGTGAAGCCCCAGCGCCACGGGCTCATCGTGCGCACCGCCGCCGAGGGCGTCTCGGCCGACGACCTGGCCCGCGACATCGCCTCGCTGTCGGAGAAGTGGGAGGCCATCGAGGCCGAGGTCGCCCGCTCCAACCAGCCGCGCCTGATCTACCGCGACCTGGACCTCGCGGTGCGGGTCCTGCGCGAGGAGCTCAACGACGACTACCGGGCCGTCCTCATCGACGACGAGGACCTCTACGACAAGGTGCGCGAGTACGTGCTGGCCGTCAACCCCGAGCTCGCCGACCGCATTGAGTACTACGACCCGGCCGTGGAGTCCCTGCCGCTGTTCGAGCGCTACTTCGTCCACGAGCAGCTCCACCGGGCCCTCGACCGCAAGGTCTTCCTGCCCTCGGGCGGGTCGCTCATCATCGAGCGCACCGAGGCCCTCACGGTCATCGACGTGAACACCGGCAAGAACGTGGGCAAGAACAACCTCGAAGAGACGGTCTTCCGCAACAACCTCGAGGCGGCCGAGGAGGTCGCGCGCCAGCTGCGCCTGCGCGACATCGGCGGCATCATCGTCATCGACTTCATCGACATGGAGTCCAAGGCCAACCGCGACGCCGTCGCGTCGGCCCTGCGCCAGGCCCTCAGCCGGGACAAGACCCGCACCCAGGTGTTCGACATCTCCGAGCTGGGCCTGGTGGAGATGACCCGCAAGCGGGTCAACGAGGGCCTGCTCGAGGCCCTGTCGGTGCCCTGCTCGGTCTGCGACGGCCGCGGCTTCATCGTCCAGACGGGGCTGTAGGCCCCGCCCGTCGGCTAGTATGGACTCCCTATGTACGCCGTCATCCGAGTAGGCACCTCCCAAGAGCGCGTCACCGAGGGCCAGGTCGTGCGCGTCGACCTGCGGCCCGAAGAGGTGGGCGCGAGCGTCGAGTTCCAGCCCGTCCTCGTGGTCGACGGCGACGCGGTCGTCGCCGGGCCCGCCCTCAAGGGGGCGACGGTCACCGGCACGATCCTGGGCGAGGAGAAGGGCCCCAAGATCCGGGGACTGACCTACAAGCCCAAGGCCATCCAGCGCCGCCGCTGGGGCCACCGCCAGCGCTACTCGACCGTCGAGATCACCAAGATCTCGACCAAGGCCTAGGAGGAGAGATGTCCAAGACCAAAGGCGGCGGCTCCACCCGCAACGGCCGCGACTCGCGGGCCCAGCGCCTCGGCGTGAAGGCCTTCGACGGCACGGCCGTCAAGACCGGCTCGATCCTGGTGCGCCAGCGCGGCACCCAGTTCCACCCCGGGCGCAACGTCGCCAAGGGCAAGGACGACACGCTCTTCGCCCTCTCCGAGGGGACCGTCAAGTTCGGCTTCCGCGCCGGGCGCCGGCTGGTCGACGTCCTCACCGACTGAACGCGCCTCACCGCGACGGCCCCGGGCGCGCGCCCGGGGCTTTCGTGTTTCTGGGGGGGTCGAGTCGGCCTAGCGGCCCTCGGCGACCGAGCGGAGCCGCTCGAGGGAGGCGAGGAGCCGCTCGGGGGTCGTGGCCCGGGCCCGGGGGAGCCGCCCCTCGTCGGTGAGCTCGCGCCAGTCGTACGTGTGGGTGACCGCCGTGCGCTCGGGACCGAGCGCCTCGAGGTCGAACGACCACTGGTGGCCGGGGGGCTCGCGCCCGGGCTCGGCCGGCCGCCAGGCGAGGCGCGCCCCCTCGACGAAATCCACCACGTGGTTCTCGCGCACCTGGCCGTCGGTGAGGTGGGTCGTGAAGACCTCGCCGACCCGGCGCACCCGCTGGCCGGGCTCGGCTCGGGCCAGGTTGTCGTTGCCGTCCCAGAGCGGCTGGGCGGCGGGGTCGGCGATCAGCTCGAAGACGCGCGCGCACCGCGCGGCGATCTCCACCCGGGCGCTCGCCACGCGGGACTCGGCTCCGCTCACCGGGCCAGTCAACCACGGCCCGACCGGGGCCAGAGACGACGAGAGCCCCGGGCCCTGGGGCCCGGGGCTCTCGTCGCGCGGGACTAGCCCTTCACGGCCTTCTTGAAGGTTGACCCGATCGACACCTTGGGCGCGCGCGAGGCCTTCACCTGGATGGTCTCGCCCGTCTGGGGGTTGCGGGCCGTACGGGCCTTGCGCTCGACGCGCTCGAACGACAGGAAGCCCGACAAGACGATCTTCTCACCCTTCGACACGTTGGCGACCACGACGTCCTCCAGGGACTTGAGGACCTCCGCCACGGTGGTCTTGGTGGCGCCAGTCTCGGCCACAATTGCATCTACCAACTCGGCCTTGTTCACCGGTCGACTCCTTTATCTCTCTCAGATCGGCACTGGGGGCTCCCAGACACCTGGGCCAGTTTTACCCTTTTTTCTTGGAAATTCGGGCATTTCGGCCTGAGAGATGGCGGGGGACACCCCCTACGCGCGACGTCGTGCCTGGTCAGGGCGGAATCAGCCACCACGGCCCCCCGGGCCGGGGGGCCCGGTCGCCCTACGATGGCGCGATGGACAGCCCCGATCGCCAGCAACTGCACGGACTCCTCGAGCGCGAGCGGGCCCGGTACCGGGCCGAGCACCCCCGCTCCCTCGCCCTCAGCCAGGGCGCGCGCAACCTCCTCGCGGGCGTGCCCATGACCTGGATGCGCAAGTGGGCCGGCGGCTTCCCCCTGGGCTTTGCGGGCGCCCACGGGGCGACGATCACCGACCTCGACGGCCACGACCTGGTCGACTTCGCCCTGGGCGACACCGGGGCGATGGCCGGCCACTCCCCGGCGCCGCTCATGGCGGCCCTCGAGGAGCGGGTCGGGCGCGCGGGCGGGGTCACGACGATGCTACCCAACGAGGACGCCCAGTGGGTGGCGGCGGAGCTGGCCCGGCGCTTCGGGCCGACCCGGTGGTCCTTCACCCTCTCGGCGACCGACGCGAACCGCTGGATGCTGCGCCTGGCCCGCATGGTCACCGGCCGGGCGAAGGTGCTGGTCTTCAACTACTGCTACCACGGCACCGTCGACGAGACGATCGCCGTGATCGGACCCGACGGGCGCGCGGCGTCGCGCCCGGGCAACGTGGGCCCCGCCGTCGACCCGTCCGTCACGACGAGGGTCGTGGAGTTCAACGACCTCGCCGCCCTCGAGCGCGAGCTGGCCGCGGGCGACGTGGCCTGCGTGCTCGCCGAGCCGGCCCTCACCAACATCGGGATCGTCCTGCCCGAGCCCGGCTTCCTCGAGGGGGTGCGCGCCGCCTGCGACGCGACCGGGACCCTGCTCGTCATCGACGAGACCCACACCTTCTCCGCGGGCCCGGGCGGGGCGACGCGGCGCTGGGGCCTCACCCCCGACGCGGTGACGATCGGCAAGTCGCTCGGCGGGGGCGTCCCCTCGGGGGCCTACGGGCTGAGCGAGGAGCTCGCCGCCCGGGTCCTCGCCCAGGCGGTCGACGGCTACGACCTCGAGGACGTCGGCGGCGTGGGGGGGACCCTGGCCGGCAACGCCCTGAGCCTGGCGGCCATGCGCGCCGTGCTCGGCGAGGTCCTCACCGACGGGGCCTTCGCGAGGATGGAGGACCTCGCGACGGCCTTCGCGGCCGACGTCGCGGCCACCATCGAGCGCAACGCGCTCCCGTGGTCGGTCGTGCAGCTCGGTGCGCGCTGCGAGTACCGCTTCGCGTTCCCCGCGCCGAGCAGCGGCGGGGCCTCGGCGGCCGCGAGCGACCCCGAGCTCGAGGAGTACCTCCACCTCTACGGGGTGAACCGGGGGGTCCTCATCACCCCCTTCCACAACATGGCCCTCATGTGCCCGGCGACGACCCGCGACGACGTGGCGCGCCACTCGGTCGTCTTCGCCGAGGCGGTCGGCGAGCTGGTCGCCTAGCCCCGGGCCCGCGAGGGGGCCACCCGTAGGATGGGGGCGTGTCCGCCTTCGTCGACCGTGCCCAACTGCACGCCCGGGCCGGCGACGGGGGCGCGGGCTGCGTGAGCTTCCGGCGCGAGGCCCACGTGGCCAAGGGCGGGCCCGACGGCGGCGACGGCGGCAGCGGCGGCGACGTCTGGCTGGTGGCCGACCACAACCAGGCCTCCCTCCTGGGCTTTAGGGACCACCCCTTCCGGCGGGCCACCGACGGCCAGCACGGCACCTCCAAGCGCCAGCACGGGGCCCGGGGGCGCGACCTCGAGGTCGCCGTCCCGGTGGGCACCGTCGTCTACGACCTCGAGGGCGAGGCGCTCGTCGACCTCTCGGTCGAGGGGGCGCGGTGGCGGGCCGCGGCCGGCGGCCAGGGGGGCATGGGCAACGCGCGGTTCCTCTCCAACGAGCGCCGGGCGCCGGCCTTCGCCGAGCAGGGCGAGCGCGGCGAGGAGGCGTGGTACGACCTCGAGCTGAAGCTCCAGGCCGACGTGGCCCTGATCGGCCTGCCCAACGTGGGCAAGTCGACGCTCATCGCGCGGATCTCGGCCGCCCGGCCCAAGATCGCCGACTACCCCTTCACCACGCTCGTGCCCAACCTCGGGGTGGTGCGCGTGGGGGCCCGGGCCGGCCGGCCCGAGGACGCCACCGAGTTCGTCGTCGCCGATATCCCCGGGCTCATCGAGGGGGCGGCCGAGGGACGGGGGCTCGGCCACGACTTCTTGCGCCACGTGGAGCGCGCCGGCGTGCTCTGCGTCCTGGTCGACCTCGCCGAGACGGCGCCGCTCGCCCCGGCGGCCCAGCTCGAGGTGCTGCTCGACGAGCTCGGCCGCTACCAGCCCGACCTGCTCGAGCGCCCGCGGGTCGTCGTGGGCGCCAAGGCCGACGTGGCGGCCCACCCGTGGCCCCCCGACGAGACGGTCTCCTCGGTCACCGGGGCCGGGGTCGACCGGCTCCTCGGGCGCCTCGCGGCCCTCGTCGCCGAGGGCCGCCGCCAGCGCGCGGTCGCGGTCGCCGAGACGATCGTCGTGCACCGCCCGGTCGCCCGCGAGGTCGCCGTCGAGCGGGTGGGCGAGGGCGAGTGGGCGGTCACCGGGCGCGCCGCCGCGCGCGCGGCGCGCTTCAGCGACCTCACCGACGAGGGCGCCCTCGCCGAGCTCGAACGCCGGCTGCGCGAGCTCGGGGTCGAGCGCCTCCTCGTGCGCGCCGGGGCCGCCGACGGCGACGTCGTGCACGTGGGGGGCGTGGCCTTCGAGTGGTACCGCGGCGCCGGCGCGGGCGCCGACGCCGGCCGACGTCACCGCGCCACCCGGCGCGAGCGTCTGGCGCGCCACGGCCGCCTCGACGAGGGCGAGGGGCGCGAGCCCGACGGCGGGGAGGGCGATGCCTAGCGTCGTGGTGAAGATCGGCACCTCCTCGGTCACCGACGGCGAGGGGGGCGTCGACGCGTCGGTCCTCGGGGCGGTGGCCGCCGACGTGGTCGACCTGCGCGCCGCGGGCTGGTCGGTCGTCGTGGTCACCTCCGGGGCGATCACCGCCGGCTGGGCCGAGGTCGGCGGCGGGCGGCCCCGGCCCCGGGACGCCGTGACCCTCCAGGCGGTCTCGGCGGTGGGCCAGCCGCTGCTGATGCAGGCCTGGCGTCGGGCCTTCGCCGCGGTGGGTGTGCCGGTCGGCCAGGTGCTGCTCGCCCCGCTCGACTTCAGCCACCGCGGCCAGTACCTGCACGCGCGCGACACGCTGGCCGCGCTGGCGGGTCTCGGGGTCGTCGCGGTGGTGAACGAGAACGACGCCGTCGCCGACGAGGAAATCCGCTTCGGCGACAACGACCGGCTCGCCGCGCTCGTGGCCAACCTCGTGGGCGCGACCCACCTGGTTCTCCTGACCGACACGCCGGGGCTGCTCACGGCCGACCCCCGCGTCGACAAGGGGGCCACGCTCATCGAGGAGGTGCGGGCCTTCGACGCCGACCTCGAGGCCCGGGCCGGGACGAGCCGCTCCGGGGTGGGCAGCGGCGGCATGGCCTCGAAGGTGGCCGCCGCGAAGATGGCCGCGTGGTCCGGGGTGACGACCGTCATCGCCCCGGCCCGGGTCGAGCGCGCGCTGGCCCACGCCCTCTCGGGCGAGCCGGGGGCGGGCACGGTGGTGCGACCCCGTGCGGCGCGGCTCTCGGCGCGCAAGTCCTGGATCGCCTTCGCGGTCCCCTCGCGCGGGCGCGTGGTGGTGAACGAGGGGGCCCGGCGCGCGCTCGAGGAGGAGGGCCGCAGCCTGCTGCCGGTGGGGGTGACCGCGGTCGAGGGCGACTTCGCCGAGGGCGACGCGGTCGAGGTGGTCGCGCCCGACGGGGCGGTCGTCGCCAAGGGCCTGGCCCGGGTCGGGGCCGCCGAGGTGGCCGCCGCCGAGGTGGTGGTCGTGCACCGCGACGACCTGGTGCTCCTCCGTCGGGGCTAGGGATCGCCCGTTACGCTTGAGCCATGAGTGACGCCCTCCTCGCCCAGGGCCGGGCCGTGCGCGCCGCCGCGACGGCGCTGGCCCAGTCGGCCGACGAGGTCCGTCGTGCCGTCCTCGCCGACGTGGCCGACCGGCTCGAGGCGCGGGTCGAGGAGATCGTGGCCGCCAACGCTCTCGACCTCGCCGCCTACGACGACCCGGGCCCGGGACGCGACCGTCTGACCCTCACCCCGGCGCGCGTCGGGGCGATGGCCCAGGCGCTGCGCGACATCGCGGCGCTGCCCGACCCCCTCTTCGAGGTGGCCGACTCCTTCACCCGGCCCAACGGCCTGCGCGTGGAGAAGGTGCGCGTGCCCCTCGGGGTCGTGGGCGTGGTCTACGAGAACCGGCCTAACGTCACCTGCGACGTGGCCGGGCTCTGCGTGCGCAGCGGCAACGCCGCCTTCTTGCGCGGCTCGTCCTCGGCCCAGCGCTCCAACGAGCTGCTCGTCGGGCTGTGGCACGAGGCCCTCGAGAAGGAGGGGCTGCCGGCCGCCGCGGTCAGCCTGGTCGCGGACCCCTCGCGCGAGGCCGCGGCCGCCTTCATGGGCCTGGTGGGGGTGATCGACTGCCTAATCCCGCGCGGGGGGCCGTCGCTCATCGCCGCGATGCGCGAGCACGCCCGGGTGCCCTACGTCCTCGACGGCGACGGCAACTGCCACGTCTACGTCGACCGCGCGGCCGACCTCGACATGGCGCGCGCCATCGTCGCCAACGCCAAGACCTCCCGGCCCGGGGTCTGCAACGCCGCCGAGACCCTCCTCGTGCACCGTGACGTGGCCGACGCCTTCCTCGCCGGCCTCGCTGACGCCCTGCCCGGGGTCGAGCTGCGCGCGGACGAGCGGGCCCGGGCCGCGCTGCCGGGGTCGGTGCCGGCCACCGAGGCGGACTTCGCCACCGAGTTCCTCGACCTGGTGCTCGCCGTGGGGGTCGTGGACTCCCTCGACGAGGCGGTGGCCCACGTGGCCCGCTACGGCACCGGCCACTCCGAGGCCATCGTCACCGAGGACCCCGCGGCCGCCGAGGCCTGGGTGCGGCGGGTCGACGCGGCCGCCGTCCTCGTGAACGCCTCGACGCGCTTCATCGACGGCGGCGAGCTGGGCCTGGGCGGGGAGGTCGGGATCTCCACCCAGAAGCTCCACGCCCGCGGGCCGATGGGCCTGCGCGAGCTGACCTGCCTCAAGTGGGTCGTGCGCGGCGAGGGGCAGGTCCGGTGAGCCTCGACCCGCGCGCCGAGGTGGCCGAGCGGCTCGGGCTGGCCGAGGTGCCGCCCCCGCGCTTCGCGAGCCCCGACGAGGTCCGCGAGCGCCTGGCCAAGTCCGACTACCTGAGCGACGCGGCGATCGCCTCGACGACCTTCCTCGCCGACCGCCTGGCCAAGCCCGTCCTCGTCGAGGGCCCGGCCGGCACCGGCAAGACGGCGCTCGCCAAGGCCGTCGCCGAGGCGGTGGGCGCCCGGCTCGTGCGCCTGCAGTGCTACGAGGGCCTCGACGAGTCCAAGGCCCTCTACGAGTGGAACTACCGCAAGCAGCTCCTGCGGATCCAGGCCGGTCGCACCGAGTCCGGCGGCGCCGAGGAGTGGCGGGCGCTCGAGGAGGACATCTTCGCCGAGGAGTTCATGCTCACCCGCCCCCTGCTCGAGGCGATCACGGCCGAGGACCCGGTCGTCCTGCTCATCGACGAGGTCGACCGGGTCGAGCTCGAGACCGAGGCTCTCCTGCTCGAGGTCCTCTCGGAGTACCAGGTGTCGATCCCCGAGCTCGGCACGGTCCGGGCCCGCCAGATCCCGATGGTCTTTCTCACCTCGAACAACACCCGCGAGCTCTCCGAGGCGCTGAAGCGGCGCTGCCTCTACCTCTACGTCGGCTACCCCTCCATCGAGCGCGAGCGCGACATCATCCTCGCGCGCGTGCCGGGCGTCTCGGGGGCGCTGGCGACGCGCATCGCCCAGGTCGTGCGCAGCCTGCGCGAGCTCGACCTGAAGAAGGCCCCCTCGGTCTCCGAGACCCTGGACTGGGCGCGGACCCTGGTCGTGCTGGGGCGCGAGGAGATCGGCGACGAGGAGGCGGCCGCGACGCTGCACATCCTGCTCAAGTACCAGTCCGACATCGAGCGCGCCACCAAGGAGCTCCTGGGCGGCCGGGCGCGTGCTTAGCCTGCTCGCCGACTTCATCGGCGAGCTGCGCGCCGCCGGGATCCCGGTGTCGATGAGCGAGCACGTCGACGCGGCGCGCGCCTGCGAGGTGATCGACCTGGCCGACCGGGGGAGCCTGCGCACGGCGCTCGCGGCCACCCTCGTGAAAGACGGCGGCCACCTGCCGGCCTTCGACGCCGCCTTCGAGGTCTTTTTCGCCCTGCGCGAGCCCCCGGCGCCCGCCGAGGGCGAGGCGGGCGCCGAGCTCTCGGGCGCGCCGGGGGCCGGCGAAGGGCCGGGGCCGGGCGCCGGGGCCGGCGGCGGCGGGGCGCTCTCGGCCGCCGAGATCGCCGAGATGATCTTCCGCGCCCTGCGCGATCGCGACGCCGGCGCCCTGCGCCAGGGGGCGGGCGAGGCCGTGAGCCGCTACGCCGGCCTCGAGCCGGGCCGTCCCGTCGGGGGCACCTACTACCTGTACCGCACCCTGCGCAGCCTCGAGCTCGAGGCGCTCGCCGAGCGGCTGCGCGAGAGCCTGGGCGCAGAGGGGACGGCCCTGGGCGCGCGCCTGGCCGAGGACGAGGTGGCGGCCCGTCTCGATGGCCTGCGCCGCGAGGTCGAGCGGGTCATCCGCGAGCGGCTCGTCGCGGACCGCGGCTCGGCGGCCCTGGCGAAGTCGGTGCGCAAGCCCCTGCCCGAGGACGTCGAGGTGATGCACGCGACCCGCGAGGAGATGGCCCAGCTCGAGCGGGCCCTGCGGCCCCTCAGCCGCAAGCTCGCGGTGCGCCTCGCGCGCCGGCGCCGCCGGCGAAAGCGCGGTCCGGTCGACCTGCGTCACACCGTGCGCCGCAGCCTCTCGACGGGCGGGGTGCCCCTCGAGCTGCGCTTCAAGCCGCCGCGCCCGGCCAAGCCCGAGATCTTCGTCGTGGCCGACGTCTCGGGCTCGGTGGCCTCCTTCGCGCGCTTCACCCTCCACCTGGTGCACGCGATCAGCTCGCAGTTCTCCAAGGTGCGCAGCTTCGTCTTCGTCGACGGGCTCGACGAGGTGACCCACCTCTTCGAGGGCGTGGAGGACCCGGCCGAGGCGGTCGCGCGCATCAACGCCGAGGCCGACGTCATCGCCTTCGACGGCCACTCCGACTACGGCCGGGCCCTCAGCGCCTTCCACGAGCGCTACGCGCGCGACCTCACCACCCGCTCGACGGTCCTCATCCTGGGCGACGGGCGCAACAACTACCACGAGACCCACGCCGAGGTGGTGGCCGACCTGCGCCGGCGCGCCAAGGCCGTCTACTGGCTCAACCCCGAGCCCGCGGCCTACTGGAACAGCGGCGACTCGGTGATCGCCCACTACGGCGCGCACTGCGACCGGGTGGTCGAGTGCCGGACGCTGCGCCAGCTCGAGGCCTTCGTCGGGGAGCTGGCGTGAGCGTCGTGCCCGACGGGCTCCTGCCCCCGCCGGGGTTCCGCCAGCGCGGCCACGCCCCGCGCGGGACGCGCCTCGTGCTCATCCGCCACGGCGAGTGCGTCGCCAACGCCGAGGGTCGCGCCGGCGGCCCCCGGGGCGACGGCGGGCTGACCGAGCGCGGCCGGGCCCAGGCCGCGGCCCTCGCGGCGCGCCTCGCGCGCACCCGCGAGCTCGACGGGGCGAGCGCCCTCTACACCTCGACCCTGCCCCGGGCCATCGAGACCGGCGGGATCGTGGCGCCGGCGATCGCGCCCGCCCTCGTCGCCCGGGCCCGCGCCGAGCTCGAGGAGCTGCGCGTGGGCGAGGCCGACGGCCTGGCCTGGGCCGAGGTGGCCGAGCGCTTCGAGCCCGTCGACTGGGACCGCGACCCCACGCGGCCCAACGTGCCCGGCGGGGAGTCCCTCGTCGGGTTCTTCGAGCGGTGCCGGTCGGCTCTCGAGGGGCTCGTCGAGGCGCACCCCGGCGAGCTGGTCGTCGTGGTGACCCACGGGGGCGTCATCGAGCAGGCGATGAAGGTCTACCAAGGGCTACCGGCCAGCGTGCGCCTCGCCCCTTTGATCGAGCACTGCTCGATGACCGAGATCGAGTTCGACGCGGGCCGCGCGCGGCTGCTGCGCTACAACGACCGCTCGCCGCTCGCCGCCCCGTAGTCGCGCAGGTACTCGGCCACGTGGAAGGCGAGGTCCAGGCTCTGGGTCGCGTTGAGCCGCGGGTCGCAGATCGAGGTGTAGTTGAGGGTGAGGTCGTCCTCGCCCAGGCGCGAGCCGCCGCCCAGGCACTCGGTGACGTCGCCGCCGGTGAGCTCGACGTGCAGCCCGGCCGGCCAGGTCGAGAGCTCCGAGAGCACCCGGAAGAAGGTCGCGGTCTCGGTGGCCACGTCGTCGAAGCGGCGCGTCTTCTGGCCGGCGACGGTGACGAAGGTGTTGCCGTGCATGGGGTCGCACGTCCAGTGCTCGGCGCGCCCCTCCGCCGCGAGCGCGGCCACGAGCGGGGCGAGGCGCTCCTCGAGCCGCTCGACGCCCATGCGGCTGATGAGGGTGAGCCGGCCCGGGGCGTTGGCCGGGTTGAGCCGTTCGCACAGGCGCAGCAGCTCGTCGGGCTCCATCGAGGGGCCGACCTTGAGCCCCACGGGGTTGGCGACCCCGGCGAGGAAGGCGACGTGGGCGCCGTCGAGCTGGCGGGTCCGGTCGCCGATCCACAGCTGGTGGGCCGAGCAGTCGTACCAGTCGCCGGTGAGCGAGTCGCGCCGCGTGAGGGCCTGCTCGTAGGGCAGGATGAGCGCCTCGTGGCTGGTGAAGAACTCGACGCCCTGGAGGGCCTGGTCGTCGTGGAGGTCGATGCCGCAGGCCCGCATGAAGGCGAGGGCCCGCTCGATCTCGTCGGCGAGCACCTCGTAGCGCTTGCCCTCCAGGGAGTGGGCGACGAACTCCTGGTTCCACTGGTGGACCCGGCTGAGGGCGGCGAAGCCGCCGGTGGTGAAGGCCCGCAGCAGGTTGAGCGTCGCCACGCTCTGGTGGTAGGCGGCGAGCAGGCGCTCGGGGTCGGGCCGGCGGGCCTCGGGCGTGAACTCCTCGGAGTTGACGATGTGGCCCCGGAAGGCCTCGAGGCGCACCCCGTCGCGCTCCTCGTAGGGCTCGGAGCGGGGCTTGGCGAACTGCCCGGCGATCCGTCCGACCTTGACGACCGGCACCCCCGAGCCGTAGGTCAAGACGACGGCCATCTGCAGGATCACCCGGAGCTTGTCGCGGATCTGGTCGGCCGCGGCCTCGTGGAACGACTCGGCGCAGTCGCCGGCCTGCAGCAGGAACGCCCGCCCGGCCGCGGCCTCGGCGAGGTGGGCCTGGAGGGTCCGGGCCTCGCCGGCGAAGACCAGGGGCGGCTTCGTGGCGAGCTCGCGCTCCACCCTCGCCAGGTGCGCCGGGTCGGGCCAGTCGGGGGACTGGGTGAGCGGGTGGGAGCGCCACGCGTCGGGGGTCCACGCGGTGTCGGCCATGCCCTTAGCGTACGTGGCCCCGTTATCGCCCACCACTCCCGTTAGGCTCACGGGGTGCGAGCACGCCGCGTCGCCCTCTTCGGAGGCACCTTCGACCCCCCGCACCGGGGGCACGTGGCGGCCCTGGTCGCCGCGGCGCGCACCGGCCGCTTCGACCGCATCGAGGTGGTCGTGGCCGGCGACCCGTACCACAAGGGGCCCGGCGTCGCGCCGGCCGAGCTGCGCCTGGCGATGGCCCGGGCGGCCTTCGAGGGGCTCGCGCTGGTGGAGGTCTCGGACCGCGAGATCGTGCGCCGGGGTCCCTCCTACACCGTCGACACGGTGCGCGAGCTGCTCAACGAGGCCGACGCCGTCGACCTCGTCGTCGGCGCCGACCTCGCCACCCAGCTCGACGGCTGGCACGAGGCCGACGCCCTGCGCGAACTCGTGGAGGTGGGGGTGGTGCCCCGTCCCGGCGCCGCGACGGTGGTGCCGGCGGGGTGGCGCGGCTACGTCATCGAGATGGAGCCGGTCGACCTCTCCTCCACGTTCATCAGGGAGCTCGCCTCGGCCGAGCGGCTCGAGGACTTCCTGCCGGCCGACGTGATTCCCCTGTACGTGGGGTCCCGGGGCTAGAGTCGGCTCGATGGCCGTACGAAGCTTCGACGTCCGTGACGTGCGCTCGGCGCCGCCGCGGCCCGTCGACTCGCCGCTCTCGCGCCGCGCCCGTCGGCGCCGCCGCCAGCGTCTGGGCGCGCTCGGCGCCGCGCTCGTCGGCGTCCCCTTCGTCGTGGCCCTCGTCGCCCTGGGGGTGGCCCACTGAGTGGGGGAGACGCCCGCTGAGTGAGACCGTGACCGGCGCCGCCCCGTCCGAGGCGCCCCAGGATCCCTTCACGGAGTCCGTCGTCGAGGTGGCGATCGAGGCCTGCGACGAGAAGCTCGGCCGCGACACCGTCGTGCTCGACCTGCGCGGGCTGACCGACGCCTTCGACGCCATGGTGCTCACCTCGGGGCGCACCGACCGCCAGGTGCGCGCGATCGCCGAGGAGGTCGAGGCGCGGGTGCGCCGGCGTGTCGGCGTCGCGCCCTCGCACGTCGAGGGGCTCGAGTCGGCCGAGTGGGTCGCCCTCGACTACGGCGAGGTCGTCGTGCACGTCTTCGACGAGTCGGCCCGGGAGTACTACGACCTCGAGCACCTGTGGCGCTCGGCGCCGGTGCGCCGTCACGCCGAGCGGCGCTAGCCGTTCAAGAGCCCCGCGTACTCCGACACCGTCAGCACCGTGGCGTGGCCCCCCGAGGGCAGCGGCAGGCTCTGGATGGCCCCGGCGAGTGAGATCTGCAGGCCCTGGGTCGCGCCGACGTAGGCCGCGGTGAGCACGAGCTGGCCGATGGCGAGGAGCTCTTGGTCGCGGGGCAGCTCGGTGAGCGACCCCGACAGGTCCACGTAGCCGACGTGGCGGCGCACGGTGGCCGCGATGAGCACGAGGTCGTTCGGCAGGGCGCTCGTGAAGCCGGCCGAGCGCTCGATGGCCGTCGGGCCGGCGAGGAGCTGGCCGACGACCGTTGCGATCGAGGGTGGCGACGGCACGATCCGGCTGGTCGGGGAGAGGTGGTGGGCCGCGTCGACGATGAAGATCGGCTCGGTCTCGAAGCGGACCCGCGCGTGGTCGGTGCCGGGGATCGTCGGCGAGAGCAGGCTGAAGCCCACCTTGGAGCGCGCGACCGAGGTCGGGCCCGCGGCGGGGGTGATGAGCCCGCAGCCGGCGAGCGCCAGGGCGGCGCCCGCCACCCCGAGGGCGCGCAGGGCCCTCACGACGACGCCTCGCTCGCCAGGGGCAGGCGCAGGCTGAAGCGCGCCCCGCCGTCGGGGGAGCGGGTGACCTCGACGGTGCCCCCGAGGGTCCGCACGTGCTCGCGCACCAGCGCGAGGCCGAGCCCGGTCCCGCGGGCCACCCCCCGGCTGCGCGCGGCGTGGCCGCGCGCGAAGCGCTGGAAGACGGCCTCGCGCTCTTCGTCCAGGACGCCCGGGCCGGCGTCGTCGACGTGCACCACGAAGCGGTCCCCCTCGCCCTCGACCCGCACCGCGGTGGCGCCGCCGGCGTAGTGGTGGGCGTTGTCGAGCAGGTTGGTGAGGGCCCGCTCGAAGCGGCGCCGGTCCACCTCCACGAGCGGCTGGGCGAGCGCCGGGTCGATCTCGACCGGCGGCGCGGCGAAGCCGTGTCGGCGCGCCGCCGAGCGCACCGACTGGCGCACCAGCTCGGCGCCGTCGACCGTCTCGAGCACGAGCGGGGCGGCGCCGGCGTCGCTGCGGGCGATCTCGAGGAGGTCCTCGACCAGGGCCTGGAAGATGGACAGGTCCGCCACGAGCAGGTCGAGGCTCTGGCGGCCGACGTCGCTCAGGTCGGCGCGGTGCTGCTGGAGAACGCCCGCGGTCGTGACGAGCGTGGTGAGCGGCGAGCGCAGCTCGTGGCTGACGTCGGAGGCGAAGCGGGCGTCGCGCTCGAGCCGGTCGGTGAGCCGGGCCACCATCTCGTTGAACGATGCCGTGAGCTGCTGGACCTCGCGGTCGGCCCGGTTCACCTGGAGGCGCGTCGAGAGGTCGCCGCCGGCGATGGCGGCCGCGGCGTGCGAGACGTCCTCGAGGGGCCGCACCGTGCGCCGCGCGACCCACAGGCCGCCGGCGAGGCCGGTCAGGGAGGTGACGGCCGCGCCGAGGACCAGCACGAGCAGGAGGATCGAGAGGGTGTGGGCCACCGGGTCGAGGGGGAAGACTTCGAAGAACTGGGTCTCCACCGACGGGATGGGCACGCCCACCACGTAGAAGACGTGGTTGCCCACCCCGATGACCTGGGTCGCGGCCCGCCCCGCGACCACGTCGTCGATGAGGGTCGCGGGCACGTCGGCCGTGGCGGCGCCGTTGGACTTGGAGAGCCACTCGCGGTGGGTCTGGACGAGGACGCTCGAGCCGGTCGCGCCCTCGATGGAGTTCAGCTCGTTCGCGAGGTCCGGCGGCGAGGTGTAGAGCGTCGAGCGCACCAGGGCGGCGTTCACGTAGCTCTGGTTGAGGTCGGTCTGGACGGCGTCGGAGACCAGGACGTGGTGGACCCCGACGTAGGTGACGGTCGCGAACAGCGCGCTCAGGATGAACGCCCCGAACCCGAAGGTGAGCGCCAGGCGAAGTCGGAGACTCCGTCGACGCATTAGAGGACCAGCTTGTAGCCCGAGCCCCGGACGGTGACGAGGTACTGCGGGTTGGCCGGGTCGGGCTCGATCTTGGTGCGCAGCCGGCGGATGTGGACGTCGACGAGTCGGCTGTCGCCGAAGTAGTCGTAGCCCCAGACGCGCTCGAGCAGGTCCTCGCGCGAGACCACCCGGCCGTTCTGGCCGGCCAGGTCGAGGAGCAGGCGGAACTCGGTGGAGGTGAGGTGGAGCTCGCGCCCGGCGCGGTCGGTCACCGTGCCGCGGTCGGGCTCGACGCGCAGGTCGCCCAGGGTGAAGGCGTTGGCCTGGCCGTCGGGGCGGCGGCGCAGGTGGGCGCGCACCCGGGCGAGCAGCTCCTCGGGCACGAAGGGCTTGGTCACGTAGTCGTCGGCGCCGGACTCGAGCCCCAGCACGACGTCGGCGGTGTCGTCGCGGGCCGAGACGATGACGATCGGCAGCTCGCTGCGCTCGCGCAGGGCCCGGCAGGTGTCGAAGCCGCTCATGCCGGGCAGCATGACGTCCACGATGGCGAGGTCGGCGGCCATCCGGTCGAACAGCGCCACGCCGAGCTCTCCCGTGGGGGCCTCGTCCACGGCGAACGCCTCGCCCTCGAACATGAGGGTCAGGGCGCTGCGGATGTGGTCGTCGTCTTCGACGATGAGTATGCGCGTCACCGCTCTCCTCTCTCGCAGAACACTACTGAACCCCCTCCGGCGCACCGGGCCTGGCTACCCTGGGTCGCATGGCGCGCGCCGGCGATCCCGCCGCCTCGACCTGGCGTCTCGAGGCCTTCGACGCGACGCTGCGCGCCCGCGAGCGCTCGGTGAACACCCGGCGCGCCTACCTCGGCGACGTCGCCGACTTCGCCCGCTTCGCCGCCGGCCTCGGCCTCGAGGGGCCGGGGAACGTCACGACCGCCCACCTGCGCCGCTACCTGGCCGCGCTCACCGAGCGCGGCGACGAGCGCGCCACCCTCCGGCGCCGGCGGGCCGGGCTGCGCGCCTACTTCGACTGGCTGGTGGAGCGGGGCCACGTGGCCCAGAGCCCGGCGGCGCGCCTGAGCGCCCCCAAGCCCGCGTCGCGGCTGCCGAACCTGGCGAGTCGCGAGCAACTCGACGCGCTGCTCGACGAGGACTGGGGCGACGACGAGTGGGCCCAGCTCGACCGCGCGGTGTGCGAGGTGCTCTACGGGGCCGGGCTGCGCGTGGGCGAGCTGTGCGGCCTCGACCGCGCGAGCGTCGACTTCACCCGGGGCCTCCTGCGGGTCCTCGGCAAGGGCGACAAGGAGCGGGTCGTCCCCCTGCACCCGCGGGGGCTCGCCGCGGTGCGCGCGTGGCTCGAGGACGGTCGCGAGGAGGCGGCCCGGCCCGACTCGCCCGACGAGGCGCTCTTCCTCAACCGCCGCGGTCGGCGCCTCGGGCCGCGCGACGTGCGTCGGATCCTCGACCGCCGGGCCCCCGGGGGGCACCTCCACCCCCACGCGCTGCGCCACACCTACGCGACCCACCTGCTCGAGGGCGGGGCCGACCTGCGCGTCGTCCAAGAGCTCCTGGGCCACGCCAACCTGACGACGACCCAGGTGTACACCCACGTCTCGAAGTCGCGCCTGCAGAACGTCCACCGGCGCACCCACCCGAGGGGCTGACCCGGCCGGTCGACTACTATGGACGGGCTCTCCCACGGTGGGCGGGCACTGAGCAGTCCCCGTGGATTCGTACGGTCGCCGTTCGCGGTGCTCCACGGGGCGTGAGCAACCGAACGAAAGGACATCGACGTGGCCCTGGTCACCCTGCAGGATCTCCTCGACGCCGGCGTGCACTTCGGGCACCAGACGCGTCGCTGGAACCCCAAGATGCGCCGCTTCATCCTCGGCGAGCGCAACGGGATCTACCTCATCGACCTGCGAAAGACGCTCGCGGGGATCGAGACCTCCTACGCCTTCGTGCGCGACCTGGTCGCCGGGGGCGGCACGATCTTGTTCGTCGGCACGAAGAAGCAGACCCAGGGGCCGGTGGCCGACTACGCCACGGCGTGCGGCATGCCCTACGTCAACCAGCGCTGGCTGGGCGGGATGCTGACGAACTTCTCGACCGTCCACGGCCGGGTGCGTCGCCTGGTCGAGCTGCGCCAGATGGAGCGGGCCGGCGACTTCGCCAACATGCCCAAGCGCGAGGCGCTGCGCCACGCGCGCGAGCTCGAGAAGCTCGACCGCAACCTGGCGGGCATCGCCGCGCTGGACCGCGTGCCCGACGCCGTCTTCGTGATCGACACGAAGAAGGAGCACATCGCGGTGACCGAGGCGCGCAAGCTCGGCCTGCCCGTCGTCGCGGTCGTCGACACCAACTGCGACCCCGACCTGATCGACTACGTGATCCCGGGCAACGACGACGCCATCCGCGCCGGCGCGCTCATGTGCAAGCTGGTGGCCGAGGCGGTCGTCGAGGGCCGCTACGTCCGCCACAACCGCCCCGCCGCCGCGCCCGCGCCCGCCGCGCCCGCGCCCGCCGCGACGGGCGCCTGAACCCGAGACCCACAAGGAGAGAGCAAGGTGACGATCACCGCGAAGGACGTGCAGGCGCTGCGTCAGGCGACCGGCGTCGGCATGATGGACGCGAAGCGGGCCCTGGAGGAGAACGGGGGCGACATGGAGGCCGCCACGCAGTGGCTGCGCGTCCAGGGCCTCGCCTCGGCGGCCAAGCGGGCCGACCGCGAGGCGAGCGAGGGGTGCGTGGCCGTCGTGCGCGACGGCGCCGTCGCCAGCATCGTCGAGCTGCGCTGCGAGACCGACTTCGTCGCGAAGTCCGAGGAGTTCGTCGCGCTGGCCGACCAGATCGCCGCGCGCGTCTGCGAGGCCGGCGAGGGGTCGGTGGAGGAGTTCCGCGGGCACATCGAGCGGCTCCTCACCACGCTCAAGGAGAACATCTCGGTCGGCCGGGTCGTCCGGCTCGAGGCCGGGCCGGGGGAGGTCGTCGACACCTACCTGCACCAGCAGTCGGGCCGGGGGGTGAACGCGGTGGCCGTGGTCGTCGACGGGGCCAGCGAGGAGACGGCCCACGAGCTGGCCGTGCACATCGCCTTCGCCCGCCCGCTGTACCTGACGCGCGAGGAGGTCCCGGCGGCCGACGTCGAGGCCGAGCGGCGCACGGTCGAGGAGATCACCCGCAACGAGGGCAAGCCCGAGGCGGCCGTTCCCAAGATCGTCGAGGGTCGCCTCAACGCGTGGTACAAGGAGCGGGTCCTGCCCGAGCAGCCCTACGTGAAGGACGAGAAGGAGACGGTGGCCCAGTTCCTCGGCGGCGCGCGGGTGCGCGCGTTCGCCCAGGTCGTCATCGGCGCCTAGCCGTGCGCCGGGTCGTCTTGAAGCTCTCGGGCGAGGCCCTGGCGTCGGCCGCCAGCGACGAGACGATCGACGCCACGACCGTCGACTTCCTCGCGCGCGAGATCGCCGCGGCGATGGACCGCGGCGGGCTCGAGCTCGCCGTGGTCGTCGGCGGCGGCAACATCTGGCGCGGGGCGACCGGCGCGATGGCCGGGATGAACCGGGCCTCGTCGGACATCATGGGCATGCTCGGCACGGTCATCAACGCGCTCGCCCTCCAGGACGCGATCGAGAGCCACGGGCGCCCCACGCGGGTCATGACCGCGCTCTCGATGGACCAGGTCGCCGAGCCCTACATCCGCCGGCGGGCCGTGCGACACCTCGAGAAGGGCCGCGTGGTGATCTTCGCGGCCGGCATGGGCAACCCCTACTTCACGACCGACACCCCGGCCGCCCAGCGCGCGGCCGAGATCGAGGCCGACGTCGTCTTGAAGGGCACCCACGGCGGGGTGGACGGGGTCTACGACGTCGATCCGCGGGCCCACGCCGACGCCGTGCGCTTCGACGAGCTCTCCTTCGACGAGGTGATCGCCCGGGACCTTCGGGTGATGGACATGACCGCGATCACCTTCTGCAAGGACAACCGCCTGCCCATCCGCGTCTTCGACCTGATGGCCCCGGGGAACCTCGGGCGAGCCCTCGACGGGGCGCCCGTCGGTACGCTGGTGAGGTAATGGAGAGCGACCTCGTCGAGATGGTGCTCGCGGACACGCGCGAGCGCATGGCCAAGGCGCTCGAGCACGTGCGCTCCGAGTTCGCCACGGTGCGCACCGGCCGGGCCTCGTCGGCTCTCGTCGAGGGGGTGCTCGTCGACTACTACGGGACCGAGACGCCGCTCAAGCAGCTGGCCAACTTCTCGGTGCCCGAGCCGCGCCTGCTGGTGGTGTCGCCGTTCGACAAGGGGTCGATCAACGCGATCGAGAAGGCCATCTCCAGCGCCGACCTCGGCCTCACCCCGAGCAACGACGGCCAGGTGATCCGCCTGTCGTTCCCGGTCCTCACCGAGGAGCGCCGCCGCGAGTTCGTGAAGCTGGTCAAGCAGCGCGCCGAGGAGGGTCGGGTGGCGATCCGCGGCGTGCGCCGCCACGCCCGCCAGGAGCTCGAGGGGCTCGAGAAGGAGAACGAGATCTCGAGCGACGAGCTCGAGCGCGTCGAGAAGGTGCTCGAGAAGATCACCCAGGACGGGGTGGCCGCGGTCGACGGGCTCCTCGCGCACAAGGAGCAGGAGCTCCTTGAGGTCTGACGGAGAGCCGATGGACGAGCCGACCGGCGAGTTCCCCGCGTCGGGGAGCGACGAGCCCCGCGTGACGATCACGGGGGCCACCCCGGCGGGCGAGCTCGTCGACGACCTGCCGACGATCGACCCCACGACGTTGCTGCCGCACTGGACCGAGGCGCCGACCGGCCAGGTGCCGATCGTGGTGGCGCGCGAGGCCGCGACCTCCGACGACCCCTGGTCGACGATCCCGGCGCCGGCCTGGCGCGAGGGCGAGGCCGACTGGGTGGCCCACGAGGAGCAGTTCGACACCTCGATGCTCGCCGGAGCCGAGCGCACCGAGACGGCGCGCCCCTGGGAGTTCGACGTCGACGAGGACGTGGCGGTCGCGCCGGTCGCCGCCGAGGAGCCCGAGTGGTTCGAGCCGGCGCGTCCCGAGCCCGGGACCGGCCCCGTCGAGCGGACCCGTCGCCGGCCGACCGCCAACCCGCTGGCCGGTCGGGCCGTGCGCCAGGCCCCGGCGACGAGCTCGGTGGCCCGGGCCGTCCTGACCGGGGTGCTGCTCGCGATCGTCGTGTTCGCCTTCTTCGTCGCCGGTCCGCTACCGCTGACCGCCCTGGTGGTCGTGGTGCTGGCGGTGGCGAGCGGCGAGGCCTTCGCCGGCTTCCGCTCGGTCGGGGCCCACCCGGCGACCGTGCTGGGCCTGGTCGCGGTGGTGACCCTCGGGGTGGCGGTCTACAACAAGGGCCTCGTGGCGATCGGGCCGGTGACGGTGCTGCTCGTGGTGCTGGGCTTCGTCTGGTACATGTCGGCCGAGCGCACGATCGACGTGCTCGACGGGCTCGGGGTGACGGTCTTCGTCTACGCCTGGGTGGGCGTGCTCGGCGCCTACGCGGTGGCCCTGCTCTCGCCGTCGGCCTTCGCCGACCGCCACGGGCTGGCCTACCTCTTCGGCGCCCTGGTCATCGTGATCGGCAACGACACCGGGGCCCTGTTCACCGGGCGCTGGCTCGGCAAGCACCCGCTCAGCGCCAAGCTCTCGCCGAACAAGACCGTCGAGGGGCTCGTCGGCGGGACCGTGCTGGCGCTCGTCTTCGGGGCGATCATCGTCCCGCTGGTCTCGCCCTGGACCATCACGCGCGGCCTGGAGTTCGCGGTCGTCCTCTCGGTCGCGGCACCGCTCGGCGACCTCTTCGAGTCGATGGTCAAGCGGACCCTCGGCGTGAAGGACCTGGGCCGGCTCCTGCCGGGCCACGGGGGCCTGCTGGACCGGATCGACGGCCTGCTGTTCGCCCTGCCGACGACGTACTACCTGTTGCACGTCCTGTCGATGCACTGATGGCCGACGCTCGGCGCAGCGTGGCCCTACTCGGGGCGACCGGGTCGATCGGTGAGCAGACGCTCGACGTCTTGCGCCTGGAGCCCGAGCGCTTCGAGCTCGTGGCGATCGCCGGCGGCGAGCGCCTCGAGCGCCTGGCCGAGGTCGCCAAGGAGTTCGGCGTCACGCGGGTCGGGGTGCGCACCGACGCCCACCGCGCCCGACTGGCCGAGCTGGTCGACGCGTCGGTCGAGATCGTGGTCGGTGACGCCGGCCTCGAGGACCTCGCCGGCTCGGCCGACGTGGTGGTGAACGCCGTACTCGGCTTCGCGGGCCTGCCGGTCACCCTGGGGGCCCTGCGGGCCGGCAAGCGACTGGCGCTCGCGAACAAGGAGTCGCTGGTGGCGGCGGCCCCCCTCGTCGAGGCGGTCCGCGCCACTCCCGGCGCCGAGCTCTGGCCCGTCGACTCCGAGCACTGCGCGATCCACCAGTGCCTCGGCGGGGCCGCCGCGACCCCCGGCCACCCCGACGTGCGCCGCCTCCTCATCACGGGCTCGGGCGGGCCGTTCCGCGACCGCGACCGCGCGAGCCTGGCGGCGGTCACCCGCGAGGAGGCGCTCGCCCATCCCACCTGGCGCATGGGCGAGAAGATCACCGTCGACTCCTCCACGCTCATGAACAAGGGGCTCGAGGTCCTCGAGGCGAGCGCCCTGTTCGGCGTGGGGGTCGAGCGGATCGAGGTCGTGATCAACCCCCAGTCGATCGTGCACTCGATGGTCGAGTTCGTCGACGGCTCGGTGCTGGCCCAGCTCTCGCGACCCGACATGCGCCTGGCGATCGCCTACTGCCTCGGGGCGCCCGAGCGGCTCGACCACGCCTTCGGCGCGATCGACTTCGCGGCGGGGCTCACGCTGACCTTCGAGGCGCCCGACCGGGCCGCCTTCCCGGCCCTCGACCTGGCCTACGACGCGGCCCGCCGCGGCGGGGTCGCCCCGGCGTGGCTGAACGCGGCCAACGAGGTCGCCGTCGAGGCCTTCCTCGCCGGGCGGCTCGCCTGGGCCGACATCGTGCGCGTCGTCGCCGCGGCCATGGAGCGCTGCCCCGGCGGGCCGCTCACCTCCCTCGAGGAGCTGCTCGGCCACGACGCGGCGGCCCGCGCCGCCGCGACCGCTAGCCTCCCCGGATGACCTCGCCGGCCCCCGCGGCGCCGGGCGCGGCGCCCACCGAGGAGCGCCTGTCGCCGCTCGTGTTCGGCGCCATCGTCGTCGCCGTCGTCGCCGCGCTCGTGGCGAGCGTGGGCTGGGCCCTGCCCGTGGTGATCCTGGCCGTGCTGTTCATGGTCATGTTCCACGAGTTCGGCCACTACATCACCGCCAAGCGGGCCGGCCTGCTCGTGACGGACTTCTTCGTGGGCTTCGGGCCGATCGTCTGGTCGACGAGGGTCGGCGAGACGCGCTACGGCGTGCGGGCCATCCCGTTGGGCGGCTTCGTCAAGGTCCCCGGGATGACCTGGAGCGACCCGGTCGACCCGGCGATCGAGCCGCGCACGTACCGCCAGGCCTCCTACCCCAAGCGGGTGCTGTTCGCGGCCGCGGGCTCGCTCATGCACGGCGTCCTGGCCCTCGTGATCGCCTGGGCGTCGCTGGCCTTCGTCGGGGTGCCCTCGGCCAGCCACGTGGGGGTGACCGCTCTGAGCACGTTCCAGGGCCAGCGCGAGACCCCGGCCCAGCGGGCCGGGCTGCGGGTGGGGGACCGGATCGTCGCGGTCGACGGGCGGAGGATCACCGACGCCGCGACCCTCGCGCGCCTCATCCACCGCAGCGTCGGCGTGCGGCTCACCCTCGTGGTGGAGCGCGGGGGCAAGAGCCTCACCCTGCACGCGACCCCGGTCAACGGCCAGCACGTCGAGGTGAACGGCCAGCCCCTCGACACCTCGGCCACGCCCGAGGGCTTCCTCGGGATCGAGGTGGGGGCGCTCAGCGTGCGCGACTCGGTCCTCGGGGCCGTGCCCCACGCCGCGAGCGAGCTGGGCTCGATCGTGGTGGCCTCGGTGAAGGGGCTCGCCCACGTCTTCTCCCCGCACGAGTTCGCGAGCCTCTACCACCAGGTCACCTCGACCTCGGCGGCCCAGAACCGCCAGAACCAGCTCAACCGGCCCGAGTCGATCGTGGGCGTGGTGCGCATCGCGGTCCAGGGGGCCCAGTACGGGGTGGGCACGCTGCTCACGATCCTGATGGCGGTGAACGTCTTCGTGGGGGTCTTCAACCTCTTCCCGATGCTGCCCCTCGACGGCGGCTACATCGCGATTGCCACCTACGAGCGGCTCCGCTCCCGGCGGGGTCGGCCGTACCACGCCGACGTCAACCGCCTCCTGCCGGTGATCTACGCCTTCGTGGCCGTGCTCGGGGTCCTGTTCGCGGCCACGCTGTACCTCGACATCGTCCACCCCATCGCCAACCCCTTCGGCTAGGGGTCCGACCCCGCGCCGGCCACGGCAGAATGGGGGGCGTGGACGTGACCTCGAGCCCCCTCAGCCCGCGCCGGCCGACCCGCCAGATCCACGTCGGCTCGGTGGCCGTCGGGGGCGGGGCGCCGATCTCGGTCCAGTCGATGACCACGACCAAGACCGCCGACGTCGAGGGCACCCTCGCGCAGGTCTACGCCCTGGCGGCCAACGGCGCGGACATCGTGCGCTGCACCTGCAACGAGCGCGCCGCCGCCGAGGGGCTCGCCCAGATCGTCCCGCGCTCGCCGGTGCCGATCGTCGCCGACATCCACTTCCACGTCGAGATGGCCCTCGCCGCCCTCGAGGCCGGGGTGCACGGGCTGCGGCTCAACCCCGGCAACCTGCGCAAGCCCGAGGAGATCAAGCTCGTGGCGCGCGAGGCGAAGGACCGCGGCGTGCCGATCCGCATCGGGGTGAACGCGGGCTCGCTGCACCCCGAGATCTACGAGCGCTTCGGCGGGGCCACCCCCGAGGCCCTCGTCGAGTCGGCCCGGCTGGAGCTCGCCTACTTCGACGAGGTCGGCTTCGAGGACGTGAAGATCTCGGTGAAGGCCTCGTCGGTCGCCACGATGATCGCCGCCTACCGGCTCGCCTCGGAGACCTTCGATCACCCCCTGCACCTCGGGGTGACCGAGGCGGGGCCCCTCCCGGGCGGCCTGCTCAAGGCGACCGCCGGGATCGCCACGCTTCTCGCCGAGGGCATCGGCGACACCCTGCGCTACTCGCTCACGGCCGACCCGGTCGAAGAGGCCCGTGCCGGTCGCCAGCTGCTCGAGTCGCTGGGCCTGCGCGAGCGAAAGGGCCTCGACCTGATCGCCTGTCCGAGCTGCGGGCGGGCCGAGGTCGACGTGATCACCGTCGCCACGAAGGCCCAGGCGGCCCTCGACGAGTTGAACGTCCCCCTGCAGGTGGCGGTGATGGGATGTGTCGTGAACGGACCGGGCGAGGCCCGTCACGCCGACCTCGGCATCGCCGCCGGCCGGCACCGGGGACACCTCTTCATCCGTGGCCAGATCGTGCGCGTGGTGAAAGAGGACGAGATGGTCGACGCGCTGGTGGACGAGGCGCGCCGGATCGTCGACGAGGGCGTCGAGGCGCGACTCGCCGCGCGCGACGAGGCCGCCGAGGCCGCGGCCGCGGCCGACCGGGCCGACCTGCTCGACGCCAAGGGCGCCGACGCCAACCGGGCCGGCGAGCGCATCGAGAGGATCCGCGCCCGGGTCGAACACGAGTAGCCTCGGGCGAACCCGCTAGAGGAGGGACGTGGCCCCGAGCGCCCTGACACCGCCGGACGAGGACTTCCCTCGCTGGTACCAAGACGTCGTGGCCAAGGCCGAGATGGCCGACAACGGGCCCGTGCGCGGCACGATGGTCATCCGCCCCTACGGCTACGCGATCTGGGAGCGGATGCAGGCCGAGATGGACTGGCGCATCAAGCGCGCCGGCGCGAAGAACGCCTACTTCCCGATCTTCATCCCCGAGTCGTACTTCGCGCGCGAGGCCGAGCACGTCGAGGGGTTCAGCCCCGAGCTCGCGGTCGTGACCCACGCCGGCGGCGAGGACCTCGCCGAGCCGATCGTGGTGCGCCCCACGAGCGAGACGGTGATCGGGGAGTTCATGGCCAAGTGGGTCCAGAGCTACCGGGACCTGCCCCTCGCCCTCAACCAGTGGGCCAACGTGGTGCGCTGGGAGCTGCGCCCGCGCCTCTTCCTGCGCAGCTCGGAGTTCCTCTGGCAGGAGGGCCACACGGCCCACGCCAGCTACGACGACGCCCACGCCTACGCCCTCACGATCCACCACCACGTCTACGACGAGTTCCTGCGCGAGGTGCTGGCCGCGCCGGCCTACCTCGGCATCAAGCCCCCGAGCGAGCGCTTCGCCGGGGCCGTGAACTCGCTCACCCTCGAGGGGATGATGCGCGACGGCAAGGCCCTCCAGATGGGCACGACCCACGAGCTCGGCCAGAACTTCTCACGGGCCTTCGACATCGCCTTCCAGACCGAGTCCGGCGGCTCGGGCCTGTGCTACACCACCTCCTGGGGCGCCTCCACCCGACTGGTGGGCGGGCTCGTGATGATGCACGGCGACGAGAACGGCCTCATCGTGCCGCCGCGCCTCGCGCCGATCCAGGCGGTGGTGCTCGGCGTGCGCGACGACGCGACCCTGCTCGAGGCGGCCGGGCGCCTGAGCGACGCGCTCGAGCGCGCCGGGGTGCGCGTCGAGCTCGACCGGGGACGGGCGAGCTTCGGCCGGCGGGTCACCGACTGGGAGATCAAGGGGATCCCCGTGCGCGTCGAGGTCGGCCCGCGCGACATAGAGGCCGGCCAGGCGACCGTGGTCCGACGCGACACCGGCGAGAAGGAGGCCGTCGCGCTCGAGGCCGTGGCCAGCCGGGTGGCGGCGCTGCTCGAGGAGATCCAGGGCGCGCTCTACGAGCGGGCCCGCCGGTTCCGCGACGAGCGCACGGTCGAGGTGGGAAGCGTGGACGAGGCCGCCGAGGCCGCCCAGGAGGGCTTCGCCCGGCTGGGGTGGTCGCTCGTGGACGGCGAGGGCGAGGCGCGGCTGCGCGAGGCGTCCATCACGGTGCGCTGCCTGCAGCGCGCCGACGGCTCGGTGCCCGAGAGCGCCGACGAGGCCGGCCTCGTCTGCATCGTCGGCAAGTCCTACTAGGCCGCGGCCGGGCCGCGTGGGGCGGTTGTGGGAAACCGCGTCGACTGCTAGTCTCTTCCTGACAGTCCGCCCAGGACGTATGGACTCGTTTAAGCGCGGGCCTTGGGCCCGCGCTTTTTAGCGTCCGCGTCGGGGCGGGGAGAGGACGAGGAGGTGGCTATGGACTGGCAGGCGGCGCTGGGCCCCGTGCTGTCCCCGCTCGGCCTCGACCTCTACGACGTCGAGCTCACCGGCGGGACCCTCAGCGTCGTCGTCACCCGCGACGGCGGGGTCGACCTCGACGCCCTGACCGAGGCCAGCCGGGCCGTGTCGGCGTGGCTCGACGCGAACGACCCCATCGAGGGGCGCTACACGCTCGACGTCTCGAGTCCGGGGCTCGAGCGCCGCCTGCGCACCCCGGAGCACTTCGCCGGCGCGCGGGGGGAGCGGGTGACGCTGCGCGAGCGGCGCGAGGGCCAGCCGACGCGTCGGCTCGAGGGGACCCTCGTCGCGAGCGACGCGACGAGCGCGACGATCGACGACGCCGAGCTGGGCCCGACCCGGGTCGAGCTCGCGGGCGTGGAGCGTGCCCGCACCGTCTTCCTCTGGGGGGCCGACCAGCCGACGGCGGGCCGCAGCCGCGCGACGACGAGCAAGAAAGGCTAGCAATGGCGAACTTCGAATTCCTCGAGGCCCTGGGCCAGATCGCCCGGGACCAGAACATCGACGAGGGCGAGCTCCTCGTCGCGCTCGCCAACGCCCTGCTCGCGGCCTACAAGCGCCGGCCCGACTCGGCCGAGGACGCCGAGGTCGAGATCAACCCCGAGACGGGCGAGATCAAGGTCTGGGGCCTCGAGCTCGACCTCGACGGCAACGTCGTGCGCGAGTGGGACGCCACCCCGGACGACTTCGGGCGCATCGCCGCCCAGACCGCCAAGCAGGTCCTGCTGCAGCTCATCCGCGACATCCAGCGGCGCCAGATGTACGAGGAGTTCGCCAACCGCGAGGGCGACATCGTCTCGGGCACGGTCCAGCAGAACGACAACCGCTACACCCTGCTCGACCTCGGCCGCGTCGAGGCGCTGCTGCCCCAGGCCGAGCAGATCGCCTTCGAGCGCTACGAGCACGGCGCGCGGATCAAGGTCTACATCGTCGAGGTCCGCAAGACCAACAAGGGGCCCCAGATCGTCGTCTCGCGGACCCACCCGGCCCTCGTGGCGAAGCTCTTCGAGATCGAGGTGCCCGAGATCGCCAACGGCATCGTCGAGATCAAGGCCATCGCCCGCGAGCCCGGCCACCGCACGAAGATCGCCGTCGCCTCGAACGACCCCATGATCGACCCGGTCGGCGCGTGCGTCGGGGCTCGGGGCAGCCGGGTGCGCAACATCACCAACGAGCTGCGCAGCGAGCGCATCGACGTGGTTCCCTACAGCGACGACCCGGTCGAGTTCATCCAGGCGGCCCTGGCCCCGGCGCGCGTGCGCGAGGTGCGCCTCGACGAGGAGGAGGGCATCGCCACGGTCATCGTCCACGAGCAGCAGCTCTCGCTCGCCATCGGCAAGGAGGGCCAGAACGCCCGACTGGCGGCCCGCCTGACGGGCTGGCGGGTCGACATCCGCTCCGAGAACGAGGAGGAGGACGAGGTCCCCACCGAGACCTGGGCCGAGGGCGAGACGCCCGCCGAGCCCGAGGCCGAGGCCGCGGCGGAGCCGGTCGAGGGGGCGCCCGAGTCGGACGGCGTCGCCGAGCCCGCCCCTAGCGTGGAGGGCGAGGCATAGCCCCCACGCGGACCTGCGTCGTGTGCCGGACCCGGCGCGAGGACCGCGCCCTCGTCCGGGTGGGTCGCCGGCCCGACGGGACCTGGTACCGCGGCCGCGGTCCGGGCCGGGGGGCCTGGTGCTGCCGGGACTGCGCGTCGGGGCTCGGCGAGCGGGCCCTGGCCCGGGCGCTGCGCACCCCCCTCGAGGGGGCGGACGTCGCGGCCGTGGCCCGGCTCATCGGGGAATCGGCCGAGGTTGTGGAAGAATAGGACACTGTGCCCGCGCGAGCGGGACGAGTAAGGGATCGTTTTGGCGCCGAAGAAGATACGAGTGCACGAGCTCGCCAAGGAGCTCGGCCTGACGAGCAAGGAGCTGCTCGGCCTGGCCGCGGCGCTGGGCATCGGCGCCTCGAGCCCCTCGGCGTCCATCGAGGACGCCCAGGCCGACCGGATCCGACGTCGCGCCGACGCCGAGGGGCTGCGCCGCGAGGCCACCCCCGAGGCCAAGCCGGCCCGGGCGACCCGCGCCGCGAAGGCCCCGGCCGCCCCCGCCCCCGCCCCCGCGCCCGCGCCGGCCCCCGAGCCGGTC
>JAKAEP010000117.1 GCA_021818265.1 Actinomycetes bacterium | reverse complement strand
CGTGGTGACCCTCGTGAGGACCACCGTCGACAACGCCTCCTCGACCCTCCCCGCCCTCTACGACCACCAGACGATGATCGTGGCGGGCAGTGTGGTCGCCGGCACCGCGTCGGCGTTGTGCGCCGTGAGCGGCAAGTACGCCCAGGTCGTCTCCGACGGCTACAACCTCGAGCAGGACGCCTCGAGCTGTGGCTTCTCTCAGCCGACCGACCACGCGGGCGTCGATCCCCAGCTCGGCGCCGTCCAGAACAACGGAGGCCCGACCGAGACCGAGCTGCCCGCGTCGAGCTCGCCCCTCGTGAAGGCGATCCCGTTCGACCAGGTGGCGAGGAACGCCACGCCGGCGTTCGCCGCGTTGGTGTGCGCCCTGCCCGACGTCGACCAACGGGGCGTCGCCCTCCCGACCGGCGAGTACTGCACCATCGGCTCGGTCGACGTCGCCTACCCGATCGTGATCATCCCACCGCCTACGACCACGACGACGTCGACCACGACCACCACGACGACGACCGTCCCGCCGACGACGACCACGACCACACCCACGCGCCCAGCGCGCGTGTCGGTGTCGGTGTACTTCGCGGTCTCCTCGCACAACCTCACCCGGGCGGGCCGGGTCCGCCTCGCCCGCTTCGCCGTCGAGGTGATCTCCCACCACGTGAGTCACCTGGTCGTCACGGGCTACGCCGACCCCACCGGTCGTGCTCGGGCCAACGTCGCGCTCAGCCTCCACCGGGCCAGGGTCGTGGCCGCCTTCTTGAACACGCTGTTGCGCTCGCGGGGCCACCCCGTGCGCTTCTCGATCGTCGGGCGAGGCGTGCTCACCACGAACGCCGATCTCGCCCTCGACCGCGTCGTCATCGTGACCGGCTGACACCCGACACCACTACGCCCCGGGCACCCGGGGCGCGACCGGGACCACTCCTCTCCGGGGCCGCTCCTCCGCGGGATGCCCGCTCCCCGCGCTACTCTCCAGCCGGGTCGCGAGGAGCCGGCCCTGACGGGAGGGGCTATGAGAGAAACCACGCGATCGAGACCTGTCCGACCCGGACCCGCCGCGAGGGTGGCGCTCTCCGCGGGGATCCTCGTCGTCACCGTGACGACCCTCGGCGCGGCCCTCGCGGGCGCGTCGTCGACGAAGGCGTCCCGTGACCGCCAGGCCCACGCGCAACGCCCGCCCGCCCTGTCGCTCGCCCTCCAGGGAATCGCGGTGCGCGGTGGGCCCGGTGACGGCATACCCCTGACGTCGTTCCGGTGGGGCTTCACCGGGTCGTCCTCGCCGGCCTCGGGACCGGCCGTGTCCTCGGGGGGCATCGCGCTGCGGGGGCACTTCACCTTCGAGGTCACCCGTCCCCTCGACCAGTACAGCCCGGCCCTCTTCGCCGACGCCGTAACCGGCCGCGCGATCGCCTCGGCGGTGCTGCGCGTCACCCCTCAGCCGGGATCGATCGGCCCGGCGGGCGCCACCGCCTTCGTCATCACCTTCAAGGAGCTTCGCGTCTTGAGCGATCAGTGGACCGGCGACGCCAGCGGCACGGGGCAGACGGCGCTCTCGTTCAGCTTCCGGACCTACGCGATCGAGAGCCACCCCGTGAAGCCCGTCCCCGTGGCGCCGTCGACCACGACCACGTCGAGCACGACGACCACGTCGAGTACGACGACGACCACCATCCACATCACGCCCACGACCCTGGGCCCGCAGTAGCCGGGACCCTCGTGCGCCTGGTCGGCGAGGGCGTCACGCCGAGCGCCGGCCTCCAGCTGGTCGGGCCCAACGCCCTTCGCAGCGACGCCTGGTGACCCTTCTCGCGCGCACGCGCGAAGGCCGCACCGGCGAGCGCGCGGCGCTCGAGCTGCACGGACGGATGACCGCACTCGAGATCCGCCTGCTCGGCGACCGCGTCTCGCGGCGCACCGCGTGGGACCTCGCGGTGGCGAACGGCTGGGACGACCTGCGCGACGCGGAGTACCTCGCCGTGGCGAGGCTCCGGGCCGACGCCCTCGTGGCCGGGGACCCGCGATTCGCCGCGCGCGCCGCGGGGTCGTCGAGGTGACCGACTTCTCGGCGCTGAGGGCGTGAGGCGGCTCCGCCGGACGCGTGGTGCGGCTGGAGGGATTCGAACCCCCGACCCTCGGTTCCGTAGACCGATGCTCTAATCCGCTGAGCTACAGCCGCGTCGACACTGGGCCACCATGCTAGCGGACGGCCCAACACGCCTCCCGGCGACGGCCCCACGCGACCACCCGCCCCCGCCCGATCGGAGGGCGGGGGCGGGGGGGCTCACCATCGGTACCACCGTCCCCGACGGCCGGCCCGCTCGCCTCGTCCGACGGCGAAGCCGATCAGCCAGAAGAACAGGACGACCACGGCGACCAGCCACAGCACGTGGATCGCGAAGCCCAGTCCCCCGAGCAGGAGGGCCAGGACGAAGACGGCGAGAACGGGCATCGTGACTCCTGTCTCGAGGGCTAGCGGATGCGGTCGTCGCGGCGCACGACGTTGCCCTGGCCGTCCTCGATGACGGTCTCGCGATGGCGGAAGCCGGTGCGGTTCATCGTGGCGAGGACGAACGACGCGATGGCCCCGACCGCGCCGACGATCATGAGGATCACCCCGACCGTGCGTACGTCGAAACCGTGCTGGTACGGGCTGGCCGTCACGGCGAAGTCCAAGATGGCTCCGACCGCGAAGACGATGATGCTGGAGATGACTCCGCCGATCATGGGGATCCCCCTTCCTTCCTTCGGCGACGCTCGCCGACCGGCGACGGCCCACGACGGGCGCCGGGTACCTCGAACGGACCACGCTACGGGGCGAGCCTGGCAACGGGCTTAGAGGAGGCTGGGCGCCGCCTTTGAATTGTCCTACCTGGTCAGGGGGTATCCAACGACCACCTCTACCATGCGGGCGTGACCGACGCGATCGACCTCGAGCGCCTCCTCGACGCGGCCGAGCCGGCCATGGTCGAGATCCGCCACGACCTGCACGCCCACCCCGAGCTCGCCTTCGCCGAGCA
>JAKAEP010000116.1 GCA_021818265.1 Actinomycetes bacterium | reverse complement strand
GGCCGGTCCCGTGTCCCCGGCGCGCGACGCGGCCTTGGCTAGGGTGTCGCCCGAGGAGGGCTCGTGGGACCAGTTCAGGCGGTGCGCACCTGCTTCACCAAGTACGCCGACTTCCGGGGCGCCGCGACCCGGCCGGAGTACTGGTGGTTCGTCCTGTTCAACGTGGTCGTCTCGGTGGCACTGAGCTCGGCCCACTCGACGGTGGTCTCGACCCTCTACTCGCTCGCCGTGCTCGTCCCGAGCCTCGCGGTGATGGTGCGCCGCCACCACGACGCCGGTCGCTCGGGCTGGTGGGCCTTCACCATCATCATCTGGCCCTGGGCGCTGGTGCTCCTCGCCTACCCGACCAAGGCGTACAACAACCGGTACGTCACCGGGCGCGGCGGGGTCGGCGTCACCGAGGCCTCACTCCAGGGGGGCGCCGGCTACTGCCCCGTCTGCGGCAAGCTGCGCCTGCCGGGCCAGACGTTCTGCTCGGGCTGCGGCACCAAGTTCGACGACTAGGCCCGGGGCGTCCGGGCCCGACGGGTATCGTCGGCCCATGACGACACGCTCCACGCCCCCGTTCCGCGCCGACCACGTCGGCAGCCTGCTGCGGCCGCGCGCCCTGCTCGACGCGCGCGCCGACCACGCCGCGGGCCGGCTGGACGACGAGGGACTGCGCGCCGCCGAGGACGCCGCGATACGCGACGCCGTGGCCCTCCAGGAGGGTCTCGGCCTGCGCTCGGCGACCGACGGCGAGTTCCGCCGCACGAGCTGGCACATGGACTTCATCTACCAGCTCTCGGGCGTGCACACCACCAACGAGAAGATCCAGGTCCCCTTCAAGAACGCCCAGGGCGAGACGGCGTTCACCTCGGCCGCCCTGGCGGTCGACGGGCCGATCGGCATCGATGCGACCATCTTCGGCGACGCCTTCACCTTCTTGAAGTCGACCGTGACGACGGCGACCCCCAAGCTCACGATCCCCTCGCCGAGCATGGTCCACTACCGCGGGGGCGCCGCGGCCATCGACCCCGCGGTCTACCCCGACGTCGAGGCGTTCTGGGACGACCTGTCGGCCGCCTACGCCGAGGAGGTCCGACGGCTCGGCGAGCTCGGCTGCACCTACCTCCAGCTCGACGACACCTCGCTCGCCTACCTCAACGACCCGGCCCAGCGCGCCATGATCGCCGGGCGCGGCGACGACGCCGAGCACCAGCACCTGCGCTACATCCGCCAGATCAACGCCGCCCTGAAGGACCGCCCCGCGGGCATGTTCGTCACCACCCACTCCTGTCGGGGCAACTTCCAGTCCTACTGGGCCGCCGAGGGCGGCTACGACTTCGTGGCCGAGGCCCTCTTCGGCGAGCTCGACGTGGACGGCTTCTTCCTCGAGTACGACGACGAGCGCTCCGGCGGCTTCGAGCCGCTGCGCTACGTGCCCCGGGGCAAGGCCGTCGTCCTCGGGCTGGTCACGACCAAGCGCGGCCAGCTCGAGTCCAAGGACGACCTCAAGCGCCGCATCGACGAGGCGGCCCGCTTCGTCGACCTCGACCAGCTCTGCCTCTCGCCCCAGTGCGGCTTCTCCTCGACGGTCGAGGGCAACTCGGTCACCCTCGAGGACGAGGTGGCCAAGCTGCGCCTGGTGGTCGAGACCGCCGCCGAGGTCTGGGGCTAGCCGGCCAGCTCCGCGAGGGCCTCGTCCTCGAAGGAGAGGTCGAAGTCCGCGTCGTCGCGCCGGCGGCGGCCGGTCGTGGCGACCAGCGCCACCGCCGCGAGGGCGAAGAGCGAGCCGACGCCGTAGGCCACGTGCAGCCCGTGGACCAGGGTGTCCAGCCGACGCGCGGCGGCGGCCGGGTCGGTCGGCCCGCCGAACTGCGCGTGGCCGGTCGCCGTCGCGAAGACGTTGACCAGCACCGCGAGCCCGAGGGCCGCGCCGAGCTGCTGGGAGACGTTCACGAGTCCTGAGGCCGCGCCGGCGTCGGCCGGGGCGACGCCCTCGAGCGAGAGCGAGGTGAGCGTCACGAACGACAGCCCCGAGCCCCACCCGATGAGCACGAGCACCCCGGCCACGTCGAGGTAGCCCCAGGTCGGGACGATCCGCGAGGCCACGAGCAGCCCCGCGCCCACGAGCGCCGCGCCCACGAGCACGATCGTGCGCGGGGCGTAGCGGCGCACCAGCACCCGGCTCGTGAGCTGGGAGGCGAGGAAGATCGACGCGGGCATCGGCAAGAAGGCGAGGCCCGCGCGCAGGGGCGAGTAGCCCTGGACCTCCTGGAGGAACTGGGTGAGGAAGAAGAAGACGCCGAACATCCCCGCGTAGATCAGCCCGCGCGCCACGTTCGCGCTCGAGCGGGTCACCCCGAGCAGCAGGCGCAGCGGCACGACCGGCTCGGCCGCGCGGCCCTCGATGCGCACGAAGGCGACGAGCAACGCGACGCCGGCGACCAGCGGGACGAGCGTCGCGGCGCTCGCCCAGCCCGACGCGCCGGCCTCGACGAGCCCGAGCACGAGCCCGGTCATGCCGAAGGTGGAGGTGAGGGCGCCGGCGACGTCGAGCCGACCCGTGCGCACGGGGGTCTCGGCGACCACGACGCGCGCGAGCAGCCCGACGACGACGCCGATCGGCACGTTGACGAACATCACCCACCGCCACGAGACGAGCTCGGTCAGCAGTCCCCCGGCGACCAGGCCGATGGCCCCGCCCGCGGCCGACACCGCGGTGTACATGGCGAGCGCCCGCACCCGGGCCGCCCCGGGCGCGAAGGCCGCCGTCAGCAGCGAGAGCGCCGACGGGGCGGCGAGGGCCGCGCCCACGCCCTGGACGGCCCGCGCGACGAGGAGCGCGGTCGAGCTCGTGGCGAGCCCGCCGAGCATCGAGCTCAGCGTGAAGAGGGCGAGCCCCACGAGGAAGACCCGGCGCCGGCCGAGGAGGTCGCCCGCGCGGGCCCCGAGCAGCAGCAGCCCGCCGAAGGCGAGGACGTAGATGTTGAGGACCCACGACAGGCCGGTGCCCGAGAAGCCCAGGCTGGCCTGGATGTGGGGCAGGGCCACGT
>JAKAEP010000115.1 GCA_021818265.1 Actinomycetes bacterium | reverse complement strand
AGCTTGCGGTCGAGCTTGTAGCGGCCGACCCGGCTCAGGTCGTAGCGCTTGTCCGAGAAGAAGGCGCCCTCGAAGTACTGGCGGGCGGCCTCGACGGTCTGGACCTCGCCCGGGCGGGCGCGGCGGTAGATCTCGAGCCACGCCGTCTCCTGGCTGGCGCGGGCGAAGTTCTCGGGCGTGTCCTCGAGGTTGAACTTCTCGAGGTGCTTGGCGATGTCGAGGTGCGCCTTCTTCCAGTCCTGGTGGAACTGGTCCTCCAGGAAGTCGAAGTGGGCGACGAAGCGCTCGAAGAACTCCTCGTCGAGGGAGGTGTCGAGCGCGCGCAGCAGCGTGAAGATCGAGATGCGCCGCTTGCGGGCGATGCGCGCGCCGGCGTTGGCGGCCTTGTTGCGCTTCTCCTCGAGGTCGACCTGGAGCCACTCGCCGCGGCTCGGGTGGATGGTGCCCTCGAAGGCCACCTTCTCGTCCTTGCCCGGCTGGAAGAGGACGCCGGGCGAGCGCACGAGCTGACTGACGACGACCCGCTCGGTGCCGTTGATGATGAAGGTCCCCTGCTCGGTCATGATGGGGAAGTCCCCCATGAAGACCGTCTGCTCCTTGATCTCGCCGGTCTCGGAGTTGAGGAAGCGGGCCCGCACGAAGATCGGCTGGGAGTAGGTGGTCGCGCGCTGGCGGCACTCCTCGACCGTGAACTTGGGCGGGCTCTTGAGGTCGGGGTCGTCCGGGTCGAACTCGAGCTCGAGGCTGAGCTTGCCGGTGAAGTCCGTGATGGGCGAGATCGCCTCGAAGGCCTCGCGCAACCCCTGACGCATGAACAGGTCGAAGCTGTCCCGCTGGATCTCGAGGAGGTTCGGCAGGGGGTACGCTTCGCCCAGAGCCGAGAAATTGAACCGCTCCGGGCTAGTGGACCGAGACGTCAACGGTCTATCCTCCGTGTAGGTGGGTGGCTGCGGGAACGTGCCGGATCGAAACTCACGGCGCCGTCAGGGGATGACGAGGCCAGGGGCAGGAACACGGTCTTATAACACTAGTGGTTCCGCCCGCGGCTGTGCAACCGGCGCCCGGGGGGCCCGGCTTTAGGTTGGCCACACCCTAGGGGGGCGGACCCCCCAGGTCAAGTCTTTGACCGCCGTCGCGGGCCCCGGGGATCGGCCCCGGGGCCCGCCGGCGGGCGCTACTTGAGCTCGACGGTGGCGCCGGCGCCCTCGAGGGCCTCCTTCGCCTTGTCGGCGTCGGCCTTCGAGACGTTCTCCAGGACCGGCTTGGGGGCCCCGTCGACCAGGTCCTTCGCCTCCTTGAGGCCGAGGTTCGTGAGGGCGCGGACCTCCTTGATGACCTGGATCTTCTTGTCGCCTCCGCTCACGAGGATGACGTCGAAGCTCGACTTCTCCTCGGCGGCCTCCTCGGCGGCCCCGCCGCCACCGGCGGCCGGCGCGGCCGCGACCGCGACGGGCGCGGCGGCGGTGACGCCGAACTTCTCCTCGAACTCCTTCAAGAGCTCGCTCAGCTCGATGACCGACAGGGCGGCGATGCCGTCCAGGATCTGCTCCTTGGTCAGGGTAGCCATGGTGTTTCCTTTCTTTTCGATTCTCTCGATCGGGTGGTTACTCGGCCGGGGCGCCCTCGGCGATGTCCGCCTCGGCGCTGTCGGTGCCGTCCTCGGCCACGGGGGCCTCGGGGGTCGCCAGGGCCTCGGCCCCGGCGTCGTCGCCGGCCGCCGGGGCGGCCTCCTCGACCCCGGCCGGGGTCTCGGTCTCGGCCGCGGGCCCGGCCGGCGCGCCACCGCGCTGGTCGATCAGGGCCGCGAGGCCGTAGGCGAGGCTCTGGGGCACGGCCTTCAACAGGCCGGCCATCGTGGTGAGCGGCGAGGCGATCAGCCCGGCCAGGCGCGCGAGCAGGACCTCGCGGCTCGGCAGGTCCGCCAGGGCCACCAGGTCGCGGTCGCTCAGGGCCTGGCCGTTCAGCACGCCGCCCTTGACCTTGAGCGCCGGGGCGCCCTTGGCGAAGTCGCGCAGGGCCTTGGCCACGGCCGAGACGTCGCCCGAGACGAAGGCGATGGCCGTCGGGCCCTCCAGGAACGCGGCCAGGGGCTCGACCCCCGTCCCGTCGATGGCCCGGCGCACGAGGGTGTTCTTGAAGACCTTGTAGTCGGCGCCGGCCGCGCGCAGCTGGCGGCGCAGCTCCTGGATCTGGGTGACGGTGAGGCCGCGGTACTCGGTGACCACCGCGGTCGACGTGGTCGCGACGCGGGACTTCACGTCCTCGACCGCCGCCACCTTCTCGGTGCGGACCTTGCTTGCCATCTCGCCTCCCGCCGGCTCTACCGGCTCTGTCGGGGCCGTAGGCACCCGGGCACGAGGCGAGGCTCGAACCCCTCGTCAGGCGGACTGGCGTCCCTTAGGCGCTCACGCGCACCGGATGTCTTCGGCGTTCTTCGTTCTGTGGCACGACGGATCGTGCGGGGCGCCCAGCCTAGCGACCGGGCGTCGCTCGGGTCAAACCGAGCCGGCCAGGGCCTCCTCGTGCTCCCGGGCCCGGGCCGGGTCGACCTTGACCCCGGGGCCCATGGTCGACGAGACCGTGACGCTGAGCAGGTAGCGGCCCTTGGAGCTCGCGGGCTTGACGCGCACCAGCTCGTCCACCACGGCCACCACGTTGGAGATGAGGTCCTCGCGGGCGAAGCTCACCTTGCCCACGCGCAGCTGGACGTTGCCGACCTTGTCGGTGCGGTACTCGACCCGCCCGCCCTTGAAGTCGGTGACGGCCTTGGCGACGTCGGTGGTGACGGTGCCGGTCTTGGGGTTGGGCATCAGGCCGCGCGGCCCGAGCACGCGGCCCAGCCCGCCGACCAGGCCCATCAGGTCCGGGGTGGCGATGGCCACGTCGAAGTCGAGGAACCCGCCGCGCACGCGCTCGACGAGGTCGTCGGCGCCCACGACGTCGGCGCCGGCGTCGCGGGCGGCCTGGGCCGCCTCGCCGGCGGCGAAGACGGCCACCCGGTTGGTCTTGCCGGTGCCGGCCGGCAGCGTGATCGTGCCACGCACGATCTGCTCGGCGCGACGGGGG
>JAKAEP010000114.1 GCA_021818265.1 Actinomycetes bacterium | reverse complement strand
CCTCGTCGCGCTGGTGCACCGGCTGCGGGCCGAGTGCCCCTGGGACCAGGAGCAGACCCACGGCTCGCTCGCCCGCCACCTCCTCGAGGAGGCCTACGAGGCCCTCGACGCCCTCGAGGACTACGTGCGCGCCCCCGACGAGGGCACGACGCACCACCTCGTCGAGGAGCTCGGCGACCTCTGGTGCCAGATCGTCTTCCACGCCGAGCTCGCGGCCGAGGACGAGCGCTTCGACCTAGCCGAGGTCGCCGACGCGCTGGGCGCCAAGCTCGTCGCGCGCCACCCCCACGTCTTCGGTGACGTCTCCGCCGAGAGCGCCGACGAGGTGGCCGCGCGCTGGGAGGTCATGAAGCTCGCCGAGAAGGGCCGTGAGAGCGTTACCGACGGCATTCTCTGGCAGCTGCCCGCCCTCACGCTCTACACCAAGCTGCTGCGCAAGGCGGCCTCGCTCGGGCTCGAGCCGCCCCCGCCCGAGGCGCTGCGCGCGAGCGCCCTCGCCGCGCTCGGGGCCCTCGAGCTCGACGGCCCCCCGGCCGGTGACGCGGCCGGTGACACCGCGGCCCCGCCCGCGTGGGGCGACGCGATCGAGGCGCTGGCCTCGCTCGCCCGTCACGCCGGGGTCGACCTCGAGGGCGTGCTGCGCGAGCGGGCCCGCTCGATGCGCGAGGCCATCGTCGACGCCGAGCGACGCGACTAGCGGCCCGCGCGAAGGGGCGCGGGTAACGTGACCGTGGACACGAGGAGGCGTGATGAGCGCGATTGAGGCCGTCCTGGGCCGGATGATCCTGGACTCGCGGGGGAACCCGACCGTGGAGGCGGAGGTGCTGCTCGCCTCGGGCGCCCTCGGGCGCGCGGCCGTGCCCTCGGGCGCCTCCACGGGCGCCCGCGAGGCCGCCGAGCTGCGCGACGGGGGCGAGGCGTGGATGGGCCGGGGCGTGGACCGGGCGGTCGAGTTCCTCGACGGCGAGATCGACGACGCCCTCGAGGGCCTCGAGGCGCTCGACCAGCGCGAGGTCGACACCGCCCTCGTGGACCTGGACGGGACCGACAACAAGGGCCGCCTCGGCGCCAACGCCATCCTGGCCGCCTCGCTCGCCACGGCGAAGGCGGCCGCCCTCGAGTGCGACCTGCCGCTGTACCGCTACGTCGGGGGCGTCAACGCCTGCGTGCTGCCCACGCCGATGATGAACGTGGTGAACGGCGGGGTCCACGCCCGCAACTCGATCGACTTCCAGGAGTTCATGGTGATGCCGGTCGGGGCGGCGTCGTTCACCGAGGCGCTGCGCTGGGGCGTCGAGACCTACCACACCCTGAAGGCGGTGCTCGCCGAGCGGGGCCTGGCGACGGCCGTCGGCGACGAGGGCGGCTTCGCGCCCGACCTCGCGGACAACGAGTCGGCCGTGAAGGTGCTCGTCGAGGCGATCGAGCGGACCGGACGGCGACCCGGGGTCGACGTGGCGCTCGCCCTCGACCCCGCGACGAGCGAGCTCTACCGCGACGGCGCCTACCACCTCGCCGGCGAGGGCCGGGTCCTCTCCAGCGCCGAGCTCGTCGACTACTGGGCCGACCTGTGCGAGCGCTACCCGATCGTCTCGCTGGAGGACGGCATGGCCGAGGACGACTGGGACGGGTGGGCCGCCCTCACCGACCGGCTCGGCGATCGGGTCCAGCTCGTGGGCGACGACGTCTTCGTCACCAACACCGAGCTGCTCACCGAGGGCATCGAGCGCGGGGTGGCCAACTCGATCCTCATCAAGCTCAACCAGATCGGCACCCTGACCGAGACCCTCGAGGCCGTGGCCCAGGCCACGCGCCACCGCTACAGCGCCGTGATCTCGCACCGCTCGGGCGAGACCGAGGACGTGACGATCGCCGACGTGGCCGTCGCGCTTAACGCGGGCCAGATAAAGACCGGCGCGCCGGCCCGCACCGATCGGGTCGCGAAGTACAATCAACTGCTGAGGATCGAAGAGCAGCTCGGCGAGTCGGCCCGCTTCGCGGGCCGGTCGGCGCTGTCGGGAGCTGGATGACCACGACCAACGTCCACAGCCACCACCCCCAGGGCGCACACCGTTGGATGGTGCCGCTCGCGGTGGTGACGGCCGGGGCGATGGTGGCGATCTGGTTCCCCTTCTCGGCGCTGTGGCAGCAGCAGCACCAGATCGCCCAGGCGTCGGCGGCCCTGGCCGCGGTGCGCGGCGAGCAGCGGGCGCTCGACGTCCAGTCCCACCAGGTGGCCTCGACCCGGGCCCAGCGCGACCTCGCCCGGGCCGACTACCAGCTGGTCTCGCCCGGCCAGAGCCTGATCCAGGTGCTCCCGGGCCGGGCCGCCAACGGCGTGTGGACACTGCGCGACGACCCGGGCTACCAGCCCCTCGCGCGGCCCGACACCGTGCCCGCGCCCACGACGCACCACGCGTCGGCGCGCGCGGGCCGGGGCTTCCTCGAGCGCCTGGTGCGCACGCTCGAGTTCTGGCGTTGAGCTTCGTCGAAGCCTCCGAGGACGACCGCCGGGCCGTGGAGTCGCTCCTCGGGCGCCCCCTGGCCGGCCGCTTCGCGGTGGCGGTGCGCCGACCCGACGGGCGTCCGGTCGTGATCGAGAACGAGCCGCACCTGCGCGACGGCACGCCCATGCCCACCCTGTACTGGCTGGTCGACCCCGAGCTGGGCGAGGCCGTGAGCCGGCTCGAGGGCGCGGGCGGCGTGCACCGCTTCGAGGACCTCGTCGACCCTCAGGCCCTGGCGGCCGCCCACGACGCCTACGCCCGCGCGCGCGAGGCCGCGACGCGGCGCGCGCACGGCCCCGCGCCCTCGGGCGGCGTCGGCGGGACCCGACAGGGCGTGAAGTGCCTCCACGCCCACCTCGCCTACCGGCTCACCGGCGCGAAGGACCCGGTGGGCGATCTCGTCGCGGCCGAGCTCGGCGTCGACCTCGGGGCGTTCGTGGTCGAGGGCGCCCGTGGCTGAGCGCGTCGCCGCCGTCGACTGCGGGTCGAACTCGACGCGCCTGCTCATCACCGACGCCGAGGGGCGGGCGATGGCGCGCGAGATGCGCATCACCCGGCTCGCCGAGGGCGTCGACGCCACCGGAGATCTCTC
>JAKAEP010000113.1 GCA_021818265.1 Actinomycetes bacterium | reverse complement strand
TGTACGACTCGCGCAACACCCTCTCGGGCGACGTCGCCCGCGAGGTCCGTCGCTACTTCGAAGAGGAGCTCTGCCACACGGTGATCCCCCGCACCGTCCGCCTGGCCGAGGCCCCCTCGTTCGGACAACCCATCACCGTCTTCGACCCCTCGTCCAAGGGTGCCAAGGCGTACCGCCAGCTAGCAGAGGAGATCTTGAATGGCTAGGAAACCCGGACTCGGCAAGGGACTAGGCGCCCTTATCCCCGAGGGCCCCTCGGGCGAGACGGGGGAGCCGACGACCGTGGAGGAGGTCACGGGCCCGCTGCGCATGGTGGCGGTCGGCTCGATACGCCCGAACCCGTTCCAGCCGCGTAAGTCCTTCGATGACGAGAGCCTCGCCACGCTCGCGGCCTCCATCGCCGAGCTCGGCGTCCTCCAGCCGATCATCGTTCGACCCGTCGAGGGCGAGGAGGACCACTACGAACTCATCGCGGGGGAGCGGCGCTGGCGCGCGGCTGCTCTCGCCAAACTCGAGGTCGTACCGGTCCTCCTCCAAGACGACGTCAACGACCGGCTCTCGCTGGAGCAGGCGGTCGTCGAGAACCTCCACCGCGTGGACCTGCATCCCCTGGAGGAGGCCGCCGCGTACCAGCAGCTCGTGGACGAGTTCAGCCTGACCCATGACCAGGTGGCCCAGCGCGTCGGAAAGAGCCGCGCGTATGTTACGAATACGTTACGACTGCTCCAATTGGGTGAGGTGGCCCAGAGCGCCCTGGCGAACTCCCAGATCACGGCGGGTCACGCCCGCGCCCTGCTCGGGGTGAGCGACCCCAACGCCCAGGCGACCCTCGTCGCGCGGGTGATCAAGAACGAGCTCTCGGTGCGCGCGACCGAGGAGGCGGTCAAGCTCTTCTTGGAGCCCCGACCCCTCGCGCCCACGGGTACGGCGCGCGACCACGAGGGGTCGCCCCGCCTGCGCCCGGTGCCCGACGCGAGCGTGGCCGAACTCGAGCATCTGCTCGAGAACTACCTCGACACCCGGGTCCACGTCGACCTGAAGGGCCGAAACGGCCGGATAATCATCGATTTCGCGGACCTCGACGACCTGGAGCGGCTCTACATCGCCATATCGAAGCCCCGGTGACCTTCAACCCTCACGTTAACCCTCACGTTGAGGTTTTCCCCAACTTGTGGATGAAGTTGTGGGTTATCACCCGTAATAGCCAGGAATCGGGGCGAGCCAAGGGCTAGGGGCCGGCCGGGGGACCGGTCTAGGCGTCCTCGCTGTGGAAAAGGTGGGTGGTCGCCGTGCGCAGCGCCGTGACGACTCGGTGAACGATCCCGGCGTCGATCGCGCCGTGCTCGACGTGCAGGGTCGTCATGCGCGTGCCCGCGAGGATCGGCAGCTCGACGCCCGTCACCTCGATCCTCGGGCCCCCGTCGATGGTGGACAGGGCGCTGGCCAGGGAGGACGCCACCGTCTCACCGGCTCGACTGTGGGAGGTGGGCCCGGCCCAGTAGTGGAGGCGCACGCCCGGGACCCCGGGGCTGGGCTCGATCGAGAGCACGAGGGCCACGTCGAGGTCGTTGGCCGCCTCGACCGCCACCTCGGGGCGCGTCCCGAGGCGGGTGTGCACGCCCGTCGTGCCGGCCCAGGAGTCGGCGAGGGCCTCGGCGAGGGGCCCGACCCCGCAGACCAGGACCGACACCTGGTGGGGGACGGCGAGTCCGGCGCGGGTCCACGCCTCGGTGACGAGGCTGCGGGCGGGGCCGGGGGAGCGCAGGCGCACCAGCTCGTGGTAGGTGGCGAGGGTCAGGACCCCCGTGGGCTCGAGGCCGCAGTTGCGCTGGAACTCCGACAGGGCCTCGTGCGCGAGGGGCCCGAAGATGCCGTCGACGCGACCGGGGTTGAAGCCGAGTTGGGCCAGGGCGACCTGGAGGGCCGCGACGTCGTCCCCGCGCTGGTGGGGTCGGGCCAGGTAGAGGAGGCGCTCGCCCAGGCGCCACTGGGCCTCGGCGAGGCGGGCCGCGGTCGGCGCGTCGACGACCCCGGTGAGCGCGAGCCCGCGGGAGCGCTGGAACGCCTCGACCAGGGCGACCGTCTGGTCGTCGTAGCGGTCGGGGGGTCCCCCGGTGCGCGCGAGTCCCAGGACGCCGAGGCGCCGGTGGAGCTCGGCCACGGCCTCACCCGTGGCCCCCGGGCGCAGGTCGGGCCCGTTCAGGCCGCGGAGAGGATCGAGGTGATCTCCTGGAGCAGCGCGCCCTTGGGTCGCGCGCCCACCAGGCGGCCCACGACCTGGCCGTCCTTGAAGACCAGCAGGGTGGGGATGCTCATCACCGAGAACTTGGTGGCCGTCTGGACGTTGTGGTCCACGTCGAGCTTGCCGACGGAGAAGGCGTCGGCGTGCTCCACGGCGAGCTCCTCGAGGATGGGGGCGATGAACTTGCACGGGCCGCACCACTCCGCCCAGAAGTCGACCAGCATCGGCTTGTCCGAGCCGCCGACGACCTCGTCGAAGGTGGCGTCGGTCAGGGTGGTGATCGTTCCGCTCATGACAACCTCCTCGACGCCGCGACGGCGCCGGTGGCCAGACTAGCGACCGGGCCTACAGCCCCCACGCCTCGAGCCACCGCTCGGCGTCGATGGCGGCGACGCAGCCCGAGCCGGCCGAGGTGACCGCCTGGCGGTAGACGTGGTCCTGCACGTCGCCCGCGGCGAAGAGGCCCTCGACGCTCGTGTACGAGCCCGGGCCGGTGCGCACGTAGCCGCCGTCGGCCAGCTCGACCGACCCCTCGACCAGGGTCACGTTGGGCACGTGGCCGATGGCGACGAAGACCCCGGTCACCTCGAGGCGCCCGGGGTCGCCGGTGACGGTGTCGCGCACGGCGAGGCCCTCGACCCGCTCCGCCCCGAGCACCTCGGTCACCACCGTGTTCCACCGAAAGCGGATCTTCTCGTGGTCGAACGCCCGCTGCTGCATGATCTTGCTGGCGCGCAGCTCGTCGCGCCGGTGCACCACGGTGACCGAGCTCGCGAAGCGGGTGAGGAAGAGCGCCTCCTCCAGGGCCGAGTCGCCCCCGCCCACGACCGCGATGTCCTGGCCGCGGAAGAAGAAGCCGTCGCAGGTGGCGCAGGTGGAGAGCCCGTGGCTCAAGA
>JAKAEP010000026.1 GCA_021818265.1 Actinomycetes bacterium | reverse complement strand
GCGAGCGTGACGAAGCCCGTGGCGCGGGTCGTGTACCAGAGGTACGGCGTGGTGAGTGCGATCATCTCTCGGCTCCCTCGCGCGACCAGCCTCCCACGTACTCGAGCGTCCCGTCGACACGCACCAGGCGGGCCGCCGCACCCGCCTGGGCCAGGTGGTACGGGGCGTCCTCGCCCCAGAGCAGGGCGGCCGTCGCGAGCGCGTTGGCGCGCAGGCAGCTCGACGAGGCCACCGAGGCGGTGGCGTAGGGGCCGTCGGCGCACTCGCCGGTGCGCGGGTCGACGACGTGGTTCACGATCTCCCCGCCGGCGCGCCAGGTGCGCGTCGCGTTCGACGAGGTCGCGATCCCGCCGCCCGGGATCGATATCCGCTCCTCGCGCCCGGTCACGACGAGCGAGTCGGTCACCCCGATCGCCCACGGGCCGTCGGGACCGTGGCCGCGCACCGCGACGTCCCCGCCGATCTCGACCACGACCCCGCCGCCCGCGGCCACCTCGTCGGCGACCCGGTCCGCGACGAGCGCCTTGGCGCTGGCCCCGAAGTCGACCTGGGCGCCCTCGCGCAGCGCCACGCGGTGCCCCGCCGGGTCCCAGGCGATCGCCGAGACGCCCGGGGCCGGGCGCGCGGTGCGCCGCGGCGGCGCGCCGGTGGCGCGCAGCTCGTCGTAGTCGCGGTCGTAGCCGAGGTCGAGCAGGGCCCCCAGGACCGTCGGGTCGCAGAGCCCGTCGGTCCAGCGCGCGCACTCGAGCGCCGCCGAGAGCACGTCCTCGAAGGTCGCCGAGACCTCGAGGGGCTCACCCGACGCGCGGTTGAGCCGGGTCACCTCGCTGTCGGAGCGGAAGCGGTTCGCCGCCGCGTCGACGGCGTCGAGGTGGCGCCAGAGGGTCTCGAGGGCCGCCTCGAGCTGGTCGTCGCGCTCGACCGCGAGGGTCGCGGTGAGCCCCCACACCGTGAGGGTGGTGGAGGTCACAGGCAGACGACCTGGCCCGACGGCGTCGAGTAGCAGGTGGTGGTCGTGGTGGTCGGCGCCGTCGTGGTGGTGGTCGGCGCCGCGGGGCTCGTGGCGGGGGTGCCCGGCGAGCCGCTCGACCCGGCGGCGGTCGCCGTGCCCGAGGGCGACGTCGTGGTCGCCGACGGGGACTGGCCCGACGGGCTCACCCGTGGGGCCGTCGCCGAGAGGGGGCGCGTCGTCGTGGCGAGGTAGCCGACCATGAGCCCCGAGAGCACGCCCGAGCCCACGAGGACGCTGGCCGCGGTGCGGCGCACGCGCGCGAAGCGTCGGTCACGCTGATGGGGGGTACGGGGCGAGGGGGTCACATCGGGTCCTGGGGTCGGGCTCGCGCCCATCCTTGTGGTGGGGCGTAAGGGGTCGGGGTGCCCTCGATAAGAACTGTCGAAAAATCACCGCTCGACGCCCGAGGCGTCCACCTCGGGCAGCCGGATCGTGAAGCGGGCCCCGCCGAGTTCCGGGTCGCGGTCGACCTCGACGGTGCCGTGGAGCTCGCCCACGACCTGGGCGACGATGGAGAGCCCCAGGCCCGACCCCGGCAGGCCCCGCGCGCTGGGGCTGCGCCAGAAGCGGTCAAAGACGAAGGGCGCCTCCTCGGGGCTCACCCCCGGGCCCGAGTCCGACACCGACACCCAGCCCTCGCGCGTGCGCACCACGATGCGCCCGCCCTCGGGGGTGAACTTGACGGCGTTGGTGAGCAGGTTCGACACGGCGCGCACGAGCCGGTCCTGACGACCGGTGACGAACGACGGCTCGGACTCGACGTCGACGCTGAGGTCGTGGAGGCGCGCGTAGGTGCGAGCCGTCTCCACGCACTCGTCCACGCAGTCGTCCAGGCGCAGCGTGCGCACGTCGCCCTCGCTGCGCTCGCCCCGGGCGAGCTCGGCGAGGTCCCCCACGAGCGCGGCGAGCTCGTCGACCTGGGTGATCATGTCCGTGGTGACCTGGGCCATGTCCTCGGGGGAGAGGTCGGGACGGCGCGCCAGCACCTGGGCGTTGGTGCGAAGGGACGTGAGCGGGGTGCGCAGCTCGTGGCTGGCGTCGACCACGAGCTGGCGCTGGAGGCTCTGGCTCGACTCGACCGAGCGCAGCAGCTCGTTGAAGACCCGGCGCAGCCGGCCGAGCTCGTCGTCGTCGCCCTCGTCGAGGCGGTGCTCGAGGTCGTTGGTCAGTGAGACGCTCTCGATCTCGTCGGTCACCTCCTCGAGGGGGTGGAGGGCCTGGCGGGCGAGGAAGAGTCCCAGCCCGAAGGCGACGAGCAGGCCGCCCGCGGCCACCAGCAGCAGGGTGGTGAAGAGCTCGTGGAGCTGCTCGATCTGACCGGTGATGTCCACCACGAAGACCTCGGCCGAGGTGGTGGCGATCTGGCAGACCCCGGTCGAGCACGTGACGTAGGCGCCGGCGGGCAGCGGCACGATCAGCTCGCGGAAGGTCCCCTTGTCGAAGTTGACCGTGCGCAGCTGCTCGCCAAGCGTGCCCTTGGCGATGGCGAGGATGGTCTTGTCGATCGGCACGTCGGACTTGGGCAGGGTCTGGCCGCTCGGCAGGACGACCTCGGTGAACGAGCCGATGGCGCGGTAGGGGTCGTCGGCGTCGTGCTGGGCCTGGGCGTCCTGGCGCAGCGACGCGTCCACCGCGCTCAACAGGGCGTGCCGGGTCGACAGGTACGACGCGAGCCCGCCGAGGACGACCGCGATCGCCGCGGCGAGCACCGTCGCGGCGATGACGCGGGTGCGGAAGGTCACGCCGTGCGCAGGGCGTACCCGACGCCGCGCACCGTCTGGATGAGCCGGGGCTCACCCCGCTCCTCGAGCTTGCGGCGCAGGTAGCCGATGTAGACGGCGAGGGAGTTGGTCCCCGAGTCGAACGTGTAGCCCCACACGAGGTCGAGGATCTGGTCCCGGGTGAGCACCTGGCGGGGGTGGGTCAAGAACAGCTCGAGCAGGTCGAACTCGATCTTGGTGAGCTCGATCTTGCGCTGGGCGCGGAAGACCTCGCGGGTCTGGGGGTTGAGCGAGAGGTCCTCGAAGCGAAGGACCTGCCCGTCGGCCTCGGAGACGACCCTCCGGCGCAGCAGTGCCCGGAGCCGGGCCAGCAGCTCGGCGAGGTCGAACGGCTTGACGAGGTAGTCGTCGGCCCCCACGTCGAGGCCCTCGACCCGGTCGTTCACCGCGTCGCGGGCGGTCAGCATGAGGATCGGCGTGGCGTCGCCGCCCCGGCGGATCCTCCGGCAGACCTCCAACCCGTCGATGTCGGGCAGCTGCAGGTCGAGCACGATCGCGTCGGGGGCCCGCAGCTGGACCGACTTGAGGGCCGAGGTGCCGTCCTCGAAGAGCTCGACGTCGTAGTTCTCGATGCGCAGCGCCCGTCCCAGGGCCGTGCGGATCGACGGGTCGTCGTCCACGATGGCCACGTAGGGGTTGGTGGTGGGTACGGTCACGGCTCTCGCTGGCTCGGGCAGCCTCTAGTCTTAGCGTCCTGGGTAAGGGGCCCACGGCGATTCGCTAAGAATCGGGCAAGAACGGCACCTTACCGGCCCGTGGCGGGTAGTTCAACCGGCAGAACAGCGGACTTTGGATCCGAAGGTTGGAGGTTCGAGCCCTCCCCCGCCAGCGACGAGAGCGCGAGCGCTCGGCGTCGACCGGCCCCCGTCGCGCCGGCGGGCGTGGCCGGGCCGCGTCGTCGCCCTGGCGACCCCGGCCCTCGTTCGCCTCGGCGCGCTAGGGGCGTCGCGTCGCCGGGCGGGGCGCTCGCGGGTGCGCGCGTCGCCAGAGCGCCTTGTCGAGCTCGACGACGAGGATGAGACCGAGGGCCACGAGGAGGGTCCAGGCCCAGGCGTAACCGGGGAGCGGTGCGAGGCCGAGGACGTCCTGGGCGGGGCGCCAGTGCATCGCCGCGAAGTGGGCGCCCAGGGCGAGGAGGGTACCGAGGACGAGGAGCCGGTTGCCGCGCAGGCCACTGCGCAGGATCGACTTCGTCTCCGACCGGCTGTTCAGGGCCATGACGTTCTCGAAGAGGACCATGAGGAGCGCGACGGCGTTGCGCGCGGCGTCGAGGCTCCATCCGGCGTCGCGCAGGAGCCGGAACGCGCCGAAGGACGTGACGCCGATGACCGAGGCCGCCACGACGATGCGCCTCAGCATCAGCGCGTTGAAGACCCCCTCGGCGACCGGGCGCGGGGGGGCGCGCATCTCGTCGCCTTCCGCCGGCTCAAAGGCGAGGGAGACGGCCTTGATGCCGTTGGTGACCAGGTTGAGCCAGAGCAGCTGCACCGCGGTCAGCGGCGGGGGCATCCCCGTCACCAGTCCGAGCATGAGCAGGACGAGCTCGGCGGCGCCGGTCGAGACCAGCAGGCTGATGACCTTGCGGATGTTGGCGTAGGCGACGCGGCCCTCCTCGATGCCCGCGACGACCGAGGAGAGGTCGTTGTCCGCGACGATGAGGTCGGCGGCCTCTCGGGCGACGTCGGTGCCCCCCTGGCCCATGGCCACGCCCACGTGCGCCTGGCGGAGCGCGGGGCCGTCGTTGGCCCCGTCGCCGGTGACCGCGACGACCTCGCCGAGGCGGATGAGCGAGGCGACGATCGACAGCTTCTGGGCGGGCTCGACCCGGGCGAACACGTGGGCCCGTCTCACCATCTCGTCGAGGGCGTCGAAGGGCCGGCCCGCGTCGCTCGAGGCGGCCCGGCCCAGCTCCGGGCCCGTCACGACCTGGTCCGCGGACGCGGCGAGGCCGACCTCGCGCGCGATGGCGAGCGCCGTGACCGGGTGGTCGCCGGTGACCATCACGACGCGCAGACCGGCGTCGCGGCACGCCTCGACGGCCCGGGCGGCCGTGGGCCGGGGCGGGTCGAGGAGGCCGACGACGCCGAGGAGCGTGAGGTCCGCGAGGTCGCCCTCGCCCAAGCGTCCTCCGGGGGCGTCGGGGGCGACCCGCCGAGCCAGAGCGAGGACGCGCCGGCCCTCGGCGGAGAGTCGCTCGGCCTCGGCGTGGACCCGCTCGCGCGCTACGGGCTCCTCGCCCCGGGGGCCGACCTGACGGGTGCACATCCCCACGACCGTCTCGGCCGCCCCCTTGACGACCAGCTCGAGCGCGCCCGCGCCCCGGTGCAGGCTCGCCGCGTAGCGCCTCTCCGACTCGAAGGGGATCTCCGCGACCGGCGGGGCCTGGGCGATCGCCTCGGGTCGGGTGACGCCGAGCTTGTGCGCGAACACGAGCAGGCTCACGTCGACCGCGTCGCCGTGGGCGACCCACGAGGCGCCCTCGCGGGCGAGGACGCCCTCGTTGCAGAGCGCTCCGGCGCGGGCCAGGGCGACCACGTGGCCCCGCAGGTCGCGGTCGCGCGGGTCGACCGGGCGCACGTCCCCGGCCGGGACCAGCCCCACGCCCTCGACCCGCCAGCGTGAGCCGGTCGGCAGCACGACGTCGGTCACGGTCAGCTCGTTCACGGTGAGCGTCCCGGTCTTGTCGGTCGCGATCGTCGTGCACGAGCCGAGGGACTCCACGGCCACCATGTGGCGCACGATCACCCGCCGACCGGCCATCCGGCGGCCCGCGATCGCCAGGGCCACCGTCAACGCGATCGGCAGGCCCTCGGGGATCGCCGAGACGGCGAGCGCGATCGCCACGAGCGCGACCTCCTTGAGGGGTGTGCCGCGAGCGACTTCCACGGCGGCGAAGACGGCGGCGACGGCCACCATCACGACCGCGACCCGGTGGGTGAAGCGCCGCATGCGCGCGAGCAGCGGCGGCTCCTGTTCGCCCACCTGGCCGATCTCGCTCGCGATCGCGCCGATCTCGGAGGACCGCCCGATCGCGGTGGCGACGCCCTCGCCCCGTCCCCGGTTGACCAGGGTGCCCGCGAAGACCATGTTCACCCGCTCGGCGAGGCCGGCGTCGGCGGGCAGCACCTGGTCGGCGGACTTCGCGACCGGCAGCGACTCGCCGGTGAGGAGGGACTCGTCGACGAGGAGGTCGCGACAGTCGAGCAGCCGGAGGTCGGCGGGGACCCTCTCGCCCGACCCGACCAGGACGAGGTCGCCCACGACGACCTCGGTGACGTCGACCTCGGTCACGTCCCCGTCGCGCACGACCCTCGACCGATCCGTCATCATCCGGCGAAGCGCCTGGGCGCTGCGCTCGGCCCGCGACTCCTGCACGGCCCCGACGGTGGCGTTGAGCAGCACCACCGCGCCGACGAAGGCGGCGTTGGACCACTCGCGCAGGACCAGCGAGAGGGCGACGGCGACGAGCAGGACGTAGATGAACGGGCTGGCGAACTGGCGCGCGAAGCGCTCCAGCGCGCTCGGGGGCGTGGGTTCGGGGAGGCTGTTGGGCCCCTGCTCGGCGTGGCGACGAGCCGCCTCGGAGGCGGTGAGCCCGTGCCGGCTCGCGCCGAGCTCCTGGAGGACCGTGCCGGGGGAGCGCGCGTGGGCCAACATCACCCTTCAGCCGAGTGACGCTCGTGCCCGGGGTAAAGGGGCCCTTGGTCCCTTTCCTCCCCGCCGGGGCTAGAAGAGGGAGCGCTCGAGGACGGCCGCCAGCTCGACCGGGCGGTCACCCTGGACCGAGTGGCCCGACCCCTCGACGTGCACCACCGTCGCGTCGGGCACCCGTCGGCGCAACTCGGCCTCGTCGGCGTCGTCGACCACCGAGCCCGGGCCCATCGCGCGCACCAGGGTCACCGGGACCCCGACCTCTTCGAGGCGCGCCCACAGGTCGAGGTCCCGCGGCGCCTCGAGCCGGCTCGGCTCGCCGCGCTGGTGTCGCCACACCCACGAGCCGTCCTCGCGGCGTAGGGCGTTGTGCAGGATGCCCCGCCGCAGCGAGCTCACCGACCGGGTGGGGTGGTGGGCGACCGTGCGCGCCAGGATCTCGTCGAAGTCGGCGAAGGCGGCCGGGCCGTTGACGAAGTCGGTGACGCGCCGGGCCTTCTGCGCGGTGACCCCGGGGGTGACGTCGATCAGGACCAGGGCCCGCGCGAGCTCGGGGCGGGAGGCGACGAGCTCGAGGGCGCAGAGTCCCCCGAGGCTCATCCCCACGATCGGCAGGGGCCGGTCGAGGAGGCCCTCGAGCGCGGTGGCGAGGTCGCGCGCGTGGTGGACGACGTCGGCGGGCGGGTAGGGCGTCGGGTCGGAGTGGCCGTGGCCGGGCAGGTCGAGGGCGAGGAGGGGCCGCCCGAGGGCCAGGGCGACCGTGTCGAAGGTGTGGGCGTTCTGGGCCCCGCCGTGGAGCAGGACGAGCTCGGGCTCGCCCTCGCCCCAGCGCAGGCCGCTCACCTGGCGCAGCCCATCGACGGCCAGGTGGAAGCGCGCGACCGGGGGCACCTCGACCTCGAGGCCGAACTCCTCGACGTTCTCGTGGAAGAGCCCGAACTCGTCGTAGTTGAGAGGGTCCACGTCGCGCATCGTAGGGCTGCTAGAGAGGGGGGATGACGCGCCCCACGTGTGTGGTCGTGCTCGCCGCCGGCGAGGGCACCCGGATGCGCTCGGCCCGACCCAAGCCGCTGCACAAGCTCTGCGGGCGCACCATGGCGAGCTTCGTCCTCGAAGCGGCGCGCCACGACGAGGTGCGCGCGACGGTCGTGGTGGTGGGCCACCACGCCACCTGGGTGGAGAAGGAGCTCGCCGAGGGCGCCGGGGCCGGGCTCACCTTCGTCGAGCAGGGCGAGACCCTCGGCACGGGCCACGCGGTCGCCGCGGCGCTCGCCAGCGTCGACGAGGCCATCGGCGAGAGCGACGGGGACGTCGTCATCCTGCCGGGGGACACGCCGCTGCTGCGGCGCGAGACGGTGGCGCGCCTGCTCGAGGAGCACCGGGCGAGCGGCGCGGCCCTCACCGTGATGAGCGCGGTCCTCCCCGACCCTCGCGGGTACGGCCGGATGGTCACCGACCGCGACGGCCGCCTGGAGCGGATCGTCGAGGAGCGCGACGCCTCGGCCGCCGAGCGACGGATCGACGAGGTGAACACCGGGGTCATGGTCGTGCGCCAGAGCCTGCTCGGGCCGGCGCTGCGCCGGGTGGGCCGCCAGAACGCCCAGGGCGAGTACTACCTCACCGACGTGGTCGCGGTGCTCTCGGCGATGGGCCACACCACGAGGTCGTTCGTGCTCGCCGACCCCAGCGAGGCGCTCGGGGTGAACGACCGGGCGCAGCTCGCGCGCGCCGAGGCCGAGCTGCGCCGGCGGATCAACGAGCAGTGGATGGGGCGCGGCGTGACCCTGTGGGACCCGGCCACCACCTACCTCGACGTCGACGTCGTGCTGGCCCCCGACGTGTCGATCCTGCCCGGGACGATCCTCCAGGGCCGCACCCGGGTGGGGGCCGGGGCGACGCTCGGCCCGCGGGCCCACCTCGTGGACGTGGAGGTGGGCGAGCGCGCCCGGGTGGGATGCGTCGAGGCGAGCGCGGTGCGCATCGGGGCCGACGCGACGGTGCGCTCGTTCGTCACCCTCGGCCCGGGCGAGGACGTCGCCGCCGGTGCCGTCGTCGCCCCCCGGGCCTGAGCCCCTCGTTGGCTAGGGTGGGCCTCGTGGAATCCCTGGCCAAGCGGCGCCTGGTCCTCGTCTCGGGCCGCTGCCACCCGAGCCTGGCGGCGAACGTCGCGGCCCTGCTCGGGGTAGACCTCACCGAGGCCAACCTGAGGGAGTTCGCCGACGGCGAGATCCACTGCCGTATCGACGAGTCGGTCCGCGGCGCCCACGTCTTCATCGTCCAGACCCACTCCTCGCCGGTGAACGACGCGATCATGGAGCAGCTCGTCATGATCGACGCCGCGAAGCGCGCCAGCGCGAAGAGCATCACCGCGGTCGTCCCCTACTTCGGCTACGCCCGCCAGGACCGCAAGACCCAGGGCCGCGAGCCGATCACCGCGAAGCTGGTCGCCGACGTCCTGCAGACGGCCGGGGCGACCCGGGTCCTCTCGGTCGACTTCCACTCGGGCCAGATCCAGGGGTTCTTCAACATCCCGGTCGACCACCTGGTCGCCGCGCCCGTGCTCGAGACCTACCTGAAGGCCCACGCCGACCCCCACGAGATCGTCGTGGTCGCCCCCGACGCCGGCCGGGTGAAGGTCGCCGAGCGCTACGCCCAGCACCTGGGCTGCGACCTCGCGCTCGTGCACAAGACCCGTCCCCGCGGTACGGCCAACGTCGCCGTCGCCCGCCACGTGGTGGGCGACGTCGAGGGTCGACACTGCGTGCTCATCGACGACATGATCGACACCGCCGGCACGATCGTCGCGGCGTCGGACCTGTTGAAAGAGCACGGGGCGGACGACATCTGGGTCATGGCGACCCACGCCGTCTTCTCACCGCCCGCCGTCGAGCGCCTCTTCAACGCCCCGGTGAGCCGGGTCGTGGTGACCGACACCCTGCCGATCGGGCCCGAGAAGACCTTCGAGAAGCTCGAGGTCCTGTCGGTCGCCCCGATCGTGGCGAACGCGATCTCGGCGATCTTCGAGGACAGCTCGGTCTCGGACATCTTCGGCGGCGAGAACCTCCTCTAGCGTCCGACTCGCGTCCCCGCAGACCCGTCACTGACCCGTCGGTGTGATGCGTCGCGCGCAGTTGGGCGGGTGGCCCCTTCGCTGTCTGGAGAGTGTGCCACCGACGGTGGTGCCCACGTGTCCACCGCCCCACGGAACCGCCCGCCCGTCGGCCACCTGATCGAGTCGACCTTGCTCGGGTCCCGCTAGGTGAACCAACCTCCGCTGAAGAGGATCTGACCCAGGAGCCCAAGGAAGAACCACAGGGCCGCGAACGCCCACAGAAGAGATCGTCGTCGAACGCTCCTCACGATCTCGACGTCGTAGCCGATGGACGCCCCGGAGAGCCGAGCGAATCCCTCGGCCCGGAACGTCGTCCCGTAGGGAACGATGGTCGATGCGGGAATGAGCAGTGACGCGATGGTGAAGAGTGAGAATGTTGAGATGTTGTGTGAGACGCTTCTCTTGCTCAGCCCTACGACGAGCCGGACGATCAGTCCAAGCGCCAGGGCCTCGCACAGCAGGTCGAGTCCGAGTGCGACGACAGTCGCTCGATCGAAATGGTCGACCGCGGTCGCGTAGATCATCGTGGGGAGATAGGTGAAGGGCACAATCGCCTTGACGTACCAATGCGCCTGCGCTCTCAAGGGCTCGAGTAACGATCCGTAGCGGATGAGGCAGAAGGCGCCATATCCGGCAACCCCCCACACGCTGAGGGCGCACTTGGCGAGTCGTGCGGGTAGCGGGGTTGGCCCACCCCTCGCAAGGAAGCGAACCGCTAGGGCCAGCGAGACGGCGATCGCGACCGGGCTCAGGCTCGTCGCCGCGCCGGCGACCAGGGCCGCGGTCCACTCCTTCCCCTCGAACAAGAGGATGAACGCTGCACAGGTCAAGAAGAGGTACGAGCTGAGCGGATACCACGAGATGAGAAAGCACGACCCCGGGCCGAACAAGAGCGTGAAGAGTGTGACGAGGGCGACGACCTGTCCCACCCCCACGTGGCGACAGAGGCGCACGAGCAAGAGCGCCACCCCGCAGAGCGCCCCCCAGGAGACCACGAAGAGGGCCGCCGGCACACCAACCGCGCCAAAGGTGATGGCGTGGAGGAATGCTGCCACGAGGGGATAGCCCGGATAGAAGGCGGCGTCCGGACGGGACGTGTACCCGTGGAGAGCGATGCTCGAGTACCACTGCGCGTCCCAGTGTTCGAGGTTGACGAGCGGTCCTTGCGAGCCGCTGGGGTGGGCCGACTCCAGGCCCGCCCAACGCACCAGGGTCAGCTGGTGGTCGGACACCAGGAGCCCCTCCACCACTCGCGCGTAGACCAGAAGGAGGGGGATCGCGGCCGTGCGAAGTAGCGGGTGTCGAGATGGTCGCTCCCCCCGCGCGGCCACTCCCCGGGTGGGGCGTGCATCGGTTCGCTCGACGTCCGACCGGGCTCTGGCCGTGACCTCCTGCGCGTCAGCCATGGTCGGGGGCGGACTCGTCGCCGGCACCCCTCGGCGGGCGAACCCGTGACCACGAGGTGGCGGGGCTCGGGTCCACGGGCGCTCCCTGGACGCCTCTGGGGGTGGTGCCGCCCACCGAGGGCCGATGCATCGAACGCCGTCTCCGCGAGACTCTCGACGGCCGGCCGGTCACGGGTGAACAGTACCCAGGAGGCCCGAGAACGTGGGGGAATGCGCGGGGGACTGAGGGCTTCAGCTCTTGTACGGATAGACTGGTGGGCCTGTTCGCCCGGCTGGGCGGGTCTCGTCGAAGGAGTCGTCATGTCAGAGGTCACGCTGCGCGCGACCACCGGTCGCCCCCAGGGCTCGGCCGCCTCTCGCCGCCTGCGCCGCGACGGATCGATCCCGGCCGTCGTCTACGGCGAGGGCGTCGGCCCGCTGCCGGTGGCGGTCGACGCCAAGGAGTTCCGCCAGGCCGTCTCGACCGACCAGGGCCTCAACACCCTCATCACCCTCGACGCCGAGGGCTCGAGCTTCGTGGTGATGGCCCGCGAGATCCAGCGCCACCCGGTGCGCGGCACGGTCGCCCACATCGACTTCCAGGTCGTCGACCCCAACCGGCCGGTCGTGGTCGAGGTCCCGCTGCACCTCACCGGCGACGCCGTCGAGGTCCGCCACGCCGACTGGGAGATCGACCAGCAGCTCTTCTCGCTCGAGGTCCGCTGCCGCCCCGACCAGATCCCCAACTCGGTCGAGGTCGACATCTCGGCCATGGCCCCGGGGGGGACCATCCGCGTGGGCGACGTGGCGCTGCCCGCGGGCGTGAGCGCGGCGGGCGACCCTCAGGTCACCGTCGTCGCGACGCACGCCGGGCGCGCGGCGAAGGCCGCGGGCCCCGAGACCGCCACGGCGTAGCCGATGGCGCCGCGGCGCGCTGAGGAGTCCGAGCGTCGCGGCACGGCGAGCCGGCTGCTGGTGGTCGGCCTCGCGAACCCGGGGGCCGAGTTCGAGCACTCCCGCCACAACGTCGGTGGCGACGCCGTGCGCGAGGTCGCCCGTCGTCGGGGTGTGGAGCTGCGGGGCGAGCGCCGGCTGCACGCCGTCGTCGGCACGCTGGCGACCCCCGAGGGCCCGGTGACCCTGGCCGTGCCCACCGTCTACATGAACGAGTCGGGCGCGTCGGTCAAGCCGCTGGTGCGCCGCGCGGGGATCCCCGACCTGGCCGCCCTCGTCGTGGTGCACGACGAGCTCGACCTCGAGCCCGGGGATGTGCGTCTGAAGCTCGGTGGGGGACTCGCCGGCCACAACGGGCTGCGCTCGATCGCCCAGGTGCTGGGCTCGCGGGAGTTCGCGCGGGTCCGGGTCGGCATCGGCAAGCCGCCGTCGAAGGACCGGGGAGCCGACTGGGTCCTCCAGCGACTCTCGGGCGCGCGCCGCGCCGCGCTCGTGGCCGACGTCGAGCGGGCGGCCGACGCCGTCGAGGCCGTCATCGACCTCGGCTTCGCCGACGCCCAGCAGCGCGTCAACGCCTCGTGACGACCGGCCTCGACCGCGTCCTCGAGCGGGTCGCCCCGGCGCTGCGCCGGCGCGTCCTCGACGGGGGACTCACACCGTCGTCGTTCGCGACGCCTCTCGCCGTCGCCGCCCTCGCCCTGGAGGCCCCGGGCCTCACGGTCGTGACCGCGACGGCCGGGGAGGCCGACGCCCTCGCCGACGCCCTCGGGGCGTGGCTGGGACCGGGGGCCGTGGCCCTCTGGCCGGGCTGGGACACCCACCCCCTGGAGCGGGTGAGCCCCGACGTCGAGGTCATGGCCCAGCGGTCCCTCATCCGTGAGCGCCTCGCTCGCGGGGAGCGCCCCGCGGTGCTGGTCTGCTCGGTGCGGGCCGCCGCCCAGGTCCTCGCCCCCTCGACGCCACCGGTCGTCACGGTGCCGGTCGGCCACGAGGTCGGCCGCGACGAGCTGCTGGCCCAGTTGGTCGCCGCCGGCTATCGCCGCGAGCACCAGGTCGAGCACCGGGCCGAGCTGGCCGTGCGCGGGGGGATCGTCGACGTGTGGCCCGCCCAGGCCGACGAGCCGGTGCGCCTGGACTTCTTCGGCGACGTGGTCGAGCGGCTCACCGTCTTCGACGTCGCCACCCAGCGTTCGGTGCGCGACACGGGGCTCGCGGTCCTCGCGCCGGCGCGCGAGTGGGTCCCCGACGAGGCCGGCCGGGCTCACGCCGCCGCGCTGGCCGGCGACGCCCGGTGGGGGGCCGAGGTCTTCGAGCGACTGGCCGCCGGACACCTCTTCGACGGCATGGAGGGGTGGATGCCCCTGCTCGCGGCGTCGCGCGAGACGATCCTCGACGCGAGCGACGCGCGCGTCGTCGTCGTGGAGCCCGCGCGGGTACGGGGCCGGCTGGCCGACCTCCTCGACGAGGAGCGCGAGCTCACCGCGGTCGTGGCCACGACCTGGCGGGCCGATCGCGACGTGCCCCTGCTGCACGTCGACTACGCGACCCTGCTCTCCGACCACGACGTCGTCGACCTCGTGGGCCGTCCCGGCGAGGGTGGGGGGCTGACCTCGCCGCCGGTCGTCCAGGGCGACCCCGGCCGCGTGGCGGCCCACGTGCGCGAGTGGCCCCCCGGCCGGCGCGGCGTGGTGCTCGCCACGACACCCGGTGCCGTTGCCCGCGTCGCCGACCAGCTGCGCGGGGAGGGGCTCGAGGTCACGACCGACCCGGGCGCCGTCCTCGAGGCCCGCCTGAGCGTCCTCGAGAGCGCGCTGCCGGCGGGCTTCTGGCTGGACGATCCCGAGGTCGTGGTCTGGGCGGAGAGCGACCTCACCGGCCGGCGGGCCACCCGTCGCGTGGCCCGGACCCGGGCGCGCAACGTGGACGGCTTCTTCGACGACCTCGCCGTCGGCAGCTACGTCGTGCATCGCCACCACGGGGTCGCGCGCTACGCCGGCACCACGACCCGCTCGATCAACGGGGTCACGCGCGACTACCTCGTGCTCGAGTTCAAGGACGGCCGCAGCTACTGGCCGACCGAGCAGATCGACGCCGTCACGCCCTACACCGGCGGGGACGCGCCGGCCCTGTCGCGCCTGGGCGGGACCGAGTGGCAGAAGACGAGGGCCAAGGCGCGCGCGGCCGCCTACCTCGTCGCCCAGGAGCTCGTCGAGCTCTACCGGCGGCGCGCGGTGGCGACGGGCCACGCCTTCGCGCCCGACTCCGCCTGGCAGCGCGAGATGGAGGACCTGTTCCCCTATACCCTGACCGCCGACCAGGCCCAGGCGATCGCCGAGGTCAAGGCGGACATGGAGGCAGCCCGGCCCATGGACCGCCTGGTGTGCGCCGACGTCGGCTTCGGCAAGACCGAGGTGGCGCTGCGCGCGGTCTTCAAGTGCGTCCAGGACAACAAGCAGGCCGCGGTGCTCGTGCCCACGACGCTCCTGGCGAGCCAGCACTACCAGACCTTCGCCGAGCGCTTCGCCGGCTTCCCGGTGAAGGTCGCCCTCCTCAGCCGCTTCGTCGACGACGCCGAGGCGGCGGCGACGCTCGCGGGGCTGCGCGAGGGGACGGTCGACGTCGTCGTGGGCACCCACCGGCTCCTCTCGGAGGCGGTGGCCTTCAAGGACCTCGGACTGCTCGTGGTCGACGAGGAGCAGCGCTTCGGGGTCGAGCACAAAGAGGCCATCAAGGCCCGCGCGGTGGGCGTCGACGTGCTCACCCTGAGCGCGAGCCCGATCCCGCGCACGCTCGAGATGGCCCTCGCGGGCATCCGCGACCTGTCGATGATCACGACCCCGCCGGCCGACCGGCGGCCGATCCTGACCTACGTCGGGGAGTACGACGAGTCGGCCGTCGTCGAGGCGGTCCGGCGCGAACTGTTGCGCGAGGGGCAGGTCTTCTACGTCCACAACCGGGTCCACGACATCGACCACGTCGCCCAGAGGATCGGCCGGCTGGTGCCCGACGCGCGCGTCGCGGTGGCCCACGGCCAGATCGACGAGGCGGCGCTCGAGCGGATCATGGTCGACTTCGGGGACCAGCGCTACGACGTTCTCGTCTGCACGACGATCGTCGAGTCGGGCATCGACCTGCCCACGGTGAACACGCTCATCGTCGACCGGGCCGACCGGCTCGGCCTGGGTCAGCTCCACCAGCTGCGGGGCCGGGTGGGCCGTTCGGGCCAGCGGGCCTACGCCTACCTCTTCCACCCGCCCGGCGAGACGCTCTCCGAGACCGCCTACGAGCGGCTGCGCACGATCGGCGACAACACCTCGCTCGGCAGCGGCTTCAAGATCGCCATGCGCGACCTCGAGATCCGCGGCGCCGGGAACCTGCTCGGCCACGACCAGTCGGGCCCGGTGGCCGCGGTCGGCTACGACCTCTACGTCCAGCTGGTGGCCGAGGCCGTCGCCGAGGCCAAGGGGGAGGTGCCGATCGAGCCGACGACCGTCACCCTGGACGTGCCGGGGGCGGCCCACCTGCCGCGCGAGTACGTCGGGGCCGACGACGCCCGCCTCGAGGC
>JAKAEP010000112.1 GCA_021818265.1 Actinomycetes bacterium | reverse complement strand
GAGCTCAGCGAGATCCGGGCGCTCTCGGGCGCGCCGATCGACCTGTACGTGGAGGCTCCCGACTCGATGGGCGGCATGGTCCGGGGCAACGAGCTGGCCGAGCTCGTGACCGTGGCCGCGCCCCTGTACGCGAAGTTCGGTCTACGCAACGCCCGAGCGGTCTACCCGGCGGGCCGCCAGGTCATGGACGACGTGGTGAACAACGTGCGCGAGAAGGTTCGCCGGGCCGCCATCGCGGTGGACACCCTCGGCGACGTGGCTGGTCACATCGTGGTGTCCAAGCCCGGGGCCGCCGGCCTGGGGGTACCCGAGCCGTGACCCTGCGCAGCGACCGGTGGGTGCGCGGCGACGACGAGGTCGCCCTGGACGCCCGGGTGGCCCTGCGCATGGGCGGCGCTCCGGTGAGGCCCGACGGGGGCCGCCCCCTCATCGGCATCGCCAACAGCGCGAGTGACCTCAACCCCTGCAACCAGCCGCTCGCCGATCTGGTCACGCCGTTGCGCGAGGGGATCGAGGCCGCGGGGGGCGTCGCCCTCGAGTTCCCCACGATGTCGCTGGGCGAGGACCTCATGAAGCCCACCGCGATGCTCTACCGCAACCTCCTCGCGATGGAGGTCGAGGAGACCCTGCGCTCGCAGCCCCTCGACGGGGTCGTCGTCCTGGCGGCGTGCGACAAGTCGGTGCCCGGCGCCCTCATGGGCGCCTTCAGCACGAACCTGCCCTGCCTGCTCATGGTCTCGGGGCCGCGCCCGGTCGCGCGCTTCGAGGGCCGGCGCGTCGGGACCGGCACCGACCTGTGGCGAGCGTGGGACGAGCGGCGCTCGGGCGCCCTGGACGACGGGCGGTGGCGCGACCTCGAAGACGCCCTCAGCCTGGGCAAGGGCACCTGCAACACGATGGGGACGGCGTCGTCGATGGGGGCGATCGCCGAGGCCCTCGGCCTCGCGTGGCCCGGATCGACGAGCGTTCCCGCGGGCGACCCGCGACACCTCGAGTTCGCGCGGCTCGTCGGCGGGCGCATCGTCGCGCTCGTCTCGAGCGGGGCGAGCGCCGCGTCCCAGGTGTCGGCCGGTGCGGTGCGCAACGCGGCCACCGTCTTGTGCGCGTTGGGCGGCTCGACGAACGCCGTGATCCACCTCACGGCCATGGCGGGTCGCCTGGGGCACCCCGTGGCGCTCGAGACCTTCGACGCGCTCAGCCGCGCGGTGCCGGTGATCGCCGACCTCGAGCCCACGGGGTCGGGACTGATGGAGGACCTGGACCGCGCCGGGGGCGTGCCGAGCGTGCTCGGCGCGCTCGGTGAGGCGCTCGACGGCGACGTCGTCCTGGCCGACGGGCGCACGACCCGCGAGGTCCAGCGCAGCGCCCCCGCGCCCCGCGACCCGATCCGGCCCACGGACGACCCGGTCGACGCCGGCGGGGCCTTCCGGGTGGTCCGGGGCAACCTCGCGCCCGACGGCGCCGTGATCAAGCGCTCGGCGGCCACGCCGGCGCTCTTGCGGCACCGGGGGCCGGCCCTCGTGATGCGCGGCTACGACGAGATGGTGGAGCGCAGCGCCGCCGGTGACGGCGTGGCCGAGGACGCCGTGCTGGTGCTGAGCGGCGTGGGCCCGGTGGGTGGGCCCGGCATGCCCGAGTGGGGGATGATCCCGATCCCCGCCCCGCTCCTGGCCCGGGGGATCCGCGACATGGTGCGGGTGACCGACGCGCGCATGAGCGGCACGAGCTTCGGCACGGTGTACCTCCACGTCGCCCCCGAGGCCGCGGTGGGGGGGGCGCTCGGCCTGGTGCGCGACGGCGACGTGATCCGCGCCGACGCCGACGCCGGCGTGCTCGAGGTGGAGCTGAGCGACGCCGAGCTCGCCGCGCGCGCCGCGTCGGCGCCGCGCGCGCCCGGGGTGGGGCGGGGCTACGTCTCGCTCTACCGGCGGCACGTGACGCAGGCCCCGAGCGGCTGCGATTTCGACTTCCTGGCCCTCGAGGCGGGGCGGACCCCGCACCTCGAGGAGCCGGTGGTGGGCAGATCTTGAGGGGCCTCGGCCCGACAAGAGCGGGGCTCAAGGTGGGCTCCGGGGGAGTAGTTAAGGGGAACACACGTTGAAAGCAATCAGATCAAGGTGGGTGGGGGCGGCCGCAGCCACGGCGATGCTCGCGGCCACGCTTCTCGTCAGCGCGCCGGCGCAAGCGAGTAGCAAGGTCACCCTGACCCTGTGGCAGAACTACGGCACCGAGCAGAACGCCGTCGCCACCAAGAACCTCATCGCCGCCTTCGAGAAGGCCAACCCGAACATCACGATCAAGGACGTGGCGCAGCCCGGGACCAACTACTTCCAGCTGCTCCAGGCCTCGCAGATCTCGGGCAACGGGCCGGACCTGGCGGTGATGTGGACCGGTGTGTTCGACCTCCAGTACCAGAACCTGCTGGTGAACCTGAAGGGCAACGTCCCGTCCGCGGACCTCGCTCGGATGCAGAACCTGCAGTGGACGGCGCCGAACTTCAACGCGAAGAACGGACCGCTGGTGATGCCGCTCGAGACCCAGTTCTACATCGGGTTCTACAACAAGGCCCTCTTCAAGAAGGCCGGGATCACCAGTGTGCCGACGGACTGGAGCCAGCTCTACGCCGACGCGGCCAAGCTGAAGGCCAAGGGGATCCTGCCCCTCGTCTACGGCAACGGCGGTCAGGCGATCAGCACGGAGTTCTACCCCTGGTACGACATGAGCTACCTCATGATCGGGGCGCACTCGCTGGCGGACTGGAAGGGCCTGTACGACGGCGCGATCCCGTGGACGGCCAAGGCCAACGTGGCTCAGCTGAAGAACTGGGCGAAGTTGGAGAAGCTGGGCTACACCAACAACGACGTGCTGACCCGCACCAACAACCTGCAGACCTTCGAGTCCGGCAAGGCGGCGATGCTCGTGGACGGTACGTGGGACACGGCGCAGTACACGGCCAAGATGGGCTCGAACGTGGCCGCCTTCGTGCCGCCCTTCTCGAACACCCCGATCAAGGGCGTGGTCGACTACCCGGGTGACGGCTTCTCGGTCCTCAAGAGCTCGAAGAACAAGGCCGCGGCCTTCAAGTTCATCGACTTCCTGACGACCAAGCAGGCCGGCACCATCATCAACAAGGCCGGCCTGATCCCGGACATCAAGGGCATGACGACCTCGAACCCGGTGAACCAGGAGATGCTCAACTTCGTCACGCAGGACCACATGACGCCGTACCCGATGATGGACAACTTC
>JAKAEP010000111.1 GCA_021818265.1 Actinomycetes bacterium | reverse complement strand
GGCTCCAACCCCTTCGCCTTCTCCCCGTGGGTCGGCCTCGGCGTGCTCGCCCTCTACGTGGTGGTCGTGAACGTGGTGGGGGCGGCCCTGCTGGTGCGCCGCGACGCCTAGTCCCCGCCGGCGCCGAGGCGCCGGCGGGGGGGGCTTCACTGCGTGGTGGTGACGACCCGGACCCGGTTGATGGCGCTCACCACGGCGACGACGCGCACGTGGAGGTGGCGGTAGTGGGTGAGGAAGGCGTCGATCGCCCGCGCGCGGGCGATCGCGAGGCTCCTCGGGTCACCCCAGGTCGTGACGGTCACCGTGGCGCCCGGGTGGAGGTGCTTCACCAGGTCGATGAGCGCGCGACGGGCCGCCGGGCCGAGGGCCGAGGTCCCCGCCGCGAAGGCGACCGTGACCGGGTGGGGCACCGCGATCGGGTGGTGGCGCACGACCTTCGCGGCGCCGAAGGTGATCGTCACCGGGGCCGAGGTCGCCCCGGCGTAGGTGGCGTCACCGGCCTTGGTGGCCTCGACGACGCAGGTCCCGGGCCCGGTCGCCGTCAGCGTCGTACCCGTGATCGCACAGCCCGTCGCCGTCCCCCCGACCACGCTGAAGGTGACGGCCCCGGTGCCCGAGCCGCCCGCAGTCGAGAGGTCGACCGAGGATCCGACGGTCCCCTGGGCGCTCGGGATCGAGACCGAGAGAGTCACCTGGGCCGTGGAACCGCCCGAGCCGCCCGATGCGCTCAGTGGCGGTGGCGGCGCGACCACGGTGAGGGTCCCCGAGGCCGCGATGATGGCCGTCATGTAGTCCGACGAGTCGGCGGCCGGCGAGATGGTCATCGTCCCGGTGTCGGGAGTGACGGTGTAGGTGCCCGGAGCGGTCGGGGTCGTGGTGGAGGGGCAGATGGTGCCCGATCCCGACGGGGCGTAGCAAAGAGAGGTCGGTGCGTAGGTGGCCGTGTCACCATTCACGGTCCCGGTGACGGTGATCGTCGGCGAGTACGTCGAGCCGGCCACGATCACGGCGTTGCCCACGGTCACCGTGAGGAGCTGCTGATTGACGCTGAAGGGCGACCCGACGGCGGCGTCGGTGACCGGCGGGTACATGCCGCCTCCCGAGTAGGAGTAGGCGAAGTCGTACACGCCCGCCGCCAGCGTGGTGAGAGAGCACTGAACCTCACCGCCCGAGAGGGTCTGGGGGCCACAGAGCGCCGTCCAGGCCGTGGTGCCATGGATGCGGTAGAGGAGCTGGACCGAACCCGTGGGCGCGGGGGAGTCCGTCGAGTCCTGGAGGGTCACCGCGACCGTGTCACCGTACGTGCCGGTGGTCGTGGAGAGGTTGGTGGAGTCCTCGGTGGTGAGGGTGAAGTTCGCGTCGATTTTCACCGCGGGCGAGATCGCTGGCGAGGTGGTGTCCTCGGTCGTGAAGGCGGCGAACTGACCGGGGAGGTACACACGGGCCGGGGGGTTCGTCGCTGCGAAGGTTACCCCCGCGGGAATGGAGCCGGCGAGCGAGCAGCCGGTGGGCACCGTGACCGACGCGATCATCTCACCGGCCGTTCCTGAGGAGCCCGTCGTGAGGGTGGCGACACAGGTGCCCGAGAACCCTCCCGCGAGGTTCGCCGACTCACCGCTAGGGACGTCCATCGTACTGGGGTAAACAAGGTTGACCTCGTCGCCCGGCTTCAGGGCGCCGTCGGAGGAGGGCGTGAAGCTGAGCCCCCACGTGGTGGCCGCCCCCCCGTAAGGGTCATTCGGGCCGAGCGTGTCGATCGTGATGGCGTCGCCGTTGCTGTCGCCGGACTGAGTCCCGGAGGGGACGATGGCCGGAGTGCTAATCGGATTCCCCGACGAGAGGTCTTCCGAGGTCGTGATGGAGTAGTCGGTGTTACCGCCGGTCGCCGGACCGTAGGGGGGGTTGGTGAAGCCCGCCACCTGGAACGACCCGATGGCTCCCGCCGCGAGCGAGCAGCCCGAGCCGAGGGCGAAGGTGATGGAGTGGGCCGTCGTCGGGGTGTTCTCGCTGAGCGCACAGGTGCCGAAGCCGGTCACGGCCGAGGGCACGGCCGTGGTCGGCAACGAGGGCATCCCGGGCGCGAAGCCGAGCGTGATCGTGTCACCGGCCACGAGTGGCGCGTTCGGGGTGAAGCCGAACACCCACGAGGTCCCGGTCTCGTTGCCGTAGTCCTCACCCGACACCGGGCCAAAGGTCCCGACGATAACGCTGGTGGACTGGCCGGTGATTGAATTCGGCGCGGACGTCGCGGATTGCGGTGACGTGTCCTGCGAGGTCGCCACCGTGAAGGCACTGGTTATGTACGTCTGGGGCGCGGGCGGGTTGGTGACGGCGAAGGACAGGCTGGCGGCGGCCCCCGCCGCCAGGGCGCAGGAGGTTCCCGAGAGGGACACGACCACCTGACCCGAGCTGCCCTTCCCGGTAGCCGTGCAGCTCGAGAAGCCGTTGCCCAGGGTGATGGGGGGCGAGGCCGCCACCGCGAAGCCCGAGGGGAACGCGACCGTGATCGAGTCACCGCTCGCGAGGGCACTCGTCACGGTGAAGTCGACGGTCCAGGTGTCCGAGAGGTTCCCGTACGGGCTCGACCCCGTGAAAGTGACCGCCGACACCGACGACGCCGATGCCGTCGCCTGCGCTAGCGCCGTCGCCCCCAGGGCGACGCACGTCGCCACGATCGCGCGAGCCCCCCAGGCCCGTGCACGGCCCGCCCGTGGCGCGACCCGCCGTTGCGTCCTCATCCGCGCCCCCCTCGTCCAGGCCCCCGCGGCGTCCCGTGGCGTCAGTCCGCCCCTGCCGTGACGACACTGCTCCGAACGTTCCTAGCACGACGGGTCGTTCCCGCAGCGTCGCCACCCCCGGTCGCCCGCGACGCACACCCCGGCGTCAGAGCCGTGGCGTGGCGCACCCAACGATCGTCAGGAGGAAGTGAGGGGCGGTTTCCAACTTCCTGTCAACTTTTCCGTGTCGACCCGTGTAACCCCGAGGAAGTCACTCCCTCGAGTCGGGGGGACGTCGGCGATGGCCGACTCGTCGATCATGCGATCTCGCGCCCACGCCCGTCCGCCGCTCCGGACACGTCCGGGTCGGGGGCCGTCAACGGCGAGACCCCCGGGACCGACGTCCCGGGGGTCTCGCGCGCGTCGCGTGGCGCGAGCTACATCATCCCGCCCATGTCGCCCATGCCCGCGGCGCCACCGGCGGCCGGCGGCTCGGGCTTGTCGGCGACGGTCGCCTCGGTCGTGAGCAGCAGCGCCGCCACCGAGGCG
>JAKAEP010000110.1 GCA_021818265.1 Actinomycetes bacterium | reverse complement strand
GATCGAGGCGACGTTCGCCTCGAGGTCCCCGACCACGGCGTCCATCTGGGCGAGGGCGAGGCGCACGGTGGCCACGGGGTGAGCCTACCGGCGCCGCGCGACGGGTCCCGGGGCGAACTATTCACACCCCCGAAACAGAACCGGGGGTGCGCGCCGCGGGGCGGCCGCCAGACTGGACGCACCGACCGAGTGAAGGAGCGCCCGTGGCGTACCAGGCCGAGTACATCTGGATCGACGGCACCGAGCCGACCCACGAGCTGCGCTCGAAGACCAAGATCGTGGCCGACGGCCAGCAGCCGCCGGTGTGGGGCTTCGACGGCTCGAGCACCAACCAGGCGACCGGCGACCACTCCGACTGCGTGCTGCGCCCGGTCTTCACCTGCCCCGACCCGCTGCGCGGCCCGAAGGACGTCCTGGTGCTCTGCGAGGTGCTCACGGCCGAGCTCGAGCCCCACCCGACCAACACCCGGGCCCGCTGCGTGGCTACGGCCGCGACCTACGCGCGCTTCGAGCCGCTCTTCGGCATCGAGCAGGAGTACACCTTCTTCCAGGACGGCCGGCCCTACGGCTGGCCGGAGGACGGCTTCCCCGCCCCGCAGGGCCCCTACTACTGCGGCGTGGGCGGCCAGAAGATGCCCGGGCGCGACATCGTCGAGGCCCACACCGTGGCCTGCCTGCGCGCCGGGCTCTCGATCGAGGGCACCAACGCCGAGGTGATGATGGGCCAGTGGGAGTACCAGATCGGCGTGCTCGACCCGGTGGCGATGGGCGACCAGCTCTGGGTGGCGCGCTGGCTGCTCAAGCGCATCGCCGAGGAGTACGGCGTCGAGGTCAGCCTGGCCGCCAAGCCCGTCCACGGTGACTGGAACGGCGCCGGCGCCCACACGAACTTCTCGACCAAGCAGATGCGCGCCGCCGGTGGGTGGGACCACATCATCGCCGCGTGCGAGGCCCTCTCGACCCGGGTGGACGAGCACATCGCGGCCTACGGCGACGGCATCACCGACCGGCTAACGGGCGCCCACGAGACGGCGCCCTACCACACCTTCTCCTACGGGGTGAGCCATCGCGGCGCCTCGGTGCGCATCCCTGCGGGCGTCGCGCGCGAGAAGCGCGGCTACCTCGAGGACCGTCGGCCCAACGCCAACATCGACCCCTACGTGGTGACCGCGCTCATGGTCGAGACCGTCTGCGGGGCGGCCGCGGCCGCCGCGCCGGCGAGGCGGGCGCCGGCGAAGAAGGTCGCCGCCAAGCGCGCGCCGGCGTCGCGCGCCGTCGCGAAGAAGGCGCCGGCCAAGCGCCGCTAGGGCGGCCCGGCGGCCCCGGTCCGCGGGGTGCGAGAATGGCACCGATGCAGAGTCAGGCCCAGTACGTGCTGCGCACGGTCGAGGAGCGGGGGATCCGCTTCGTCCAGCTGTGGTTCACCGACGTCCTCGGGCGCCACAAGGCCTTCCACGTCACCCCGGCCGAGCTCGAGGACGCCCTCGACCAGGGGATGACCTTCGACGGCAGCGCCATCGACGGCTTCAGCCGCACCACCGAGTCGGACCTCCTCGCCAAGCCCGACCTCACGACCTTCCAGATCCTGCCCTGGTACGACGAGGGGACCCCGGTCGCCCGGGTCTTCTGCGACATCGTCACCCTCGACGGGGCGCCCTTCTACGGCTGCCCACGCCAGCAGCTGCGCCGGGTGCTCGACCGGGCCCAGGACGAGGGCTACACCTTCTTCGTCGCGCCCGAGGTCGAGTACTTCTACTTCGCCGACCTCGACCCCGCGCGCCGGCCGGCCCCGCTCGACTCGGGCGGCTACTTCGACCTCCTGCCCGACGACCTCGGCAGCCAGCTGCGCCGCGAGACGGTCCTCACCCTCGAGGAGATGGGCATCGGGGTGGAGCACGCCCAGCACGAGGACGCCCCCGGCCAGCACGAGATCGACCTGCGCTACACCGACGCCCTCACCATGGCCGACACCGTGATGGCGCTGCGCCTCGTCGTAAAGGACCTCGCGCGCCAGCGCGGCGTCGCCGCCTCGTTCATGCCCAAGCCGCTCGACGGCGTCCAGGGGTCGGGGATGCACACGCACGTCTCGCTCTGGCGCGACGAGGTGAACGCCTTCGTCGGCGACCGGCCCTACGGGCTGAGCGAGCTGGCCGAGCGCTTCGCCGCGGGGCTCGTCGTGCACGCGCCGGAGATCACCGCCGTGACCAACCAGTGGGTCAACTCCTACAAGCGCCTGGTGCCCGGGGCCGAGGCGCCGGTCGCCGCGGGCTGGGCCCGCCACGACACGGCCGCCCTGGTGCGCGTGCCCCCGGTGAAGCCGGGACGCCTCGACTCGACGCGCCTCGAGTACCGCGCCCCCGACTCGGCCGCCAACCCCTACCTCGCCTTCGCCGTGATCCTGGCGGCGGGCCTGCGCGGCGTGGAGGGCGGCTACGAGCTGCCCCCCGAGCACGAGGCGACCGCCCCGCTGCCCCAGTCCCTGGCCGAGGCGGCGGCGGTGATGGAGTCCTCGGCCCTGCTCAAAGAGACCCTCGGGGACCACCTGGTGGAGTGGTTCCTGCGCAACAAGCGGGCCGAGTGGGACGCCTACCGGGTCCAGGTCACCCCCTTCGAGCTCGATCGCTACCTGCCGCTGCTGTGATCGACGTCGTCTTGTGCGTGCCCTCCTGCGAGGGGCCGGTGCGCAAGGCCTTCGACGTGACCGGGGTCACCCCGGCCGTCGCGGCGTCGGCGCGGCTCAACGAGGTCGCGGCCCTCGAGCCGGCCGACGGCTTCTCGGGGGCGCTGATCAACGCCGGGGCCCTGCCCCTGGCGGACGCGATGGGGCTCTGTCGCCAGCTGCGCCAGCGGGAGCGCTCGGTCGGGCCCATCGTGCTCATCGTCGACCACTACCAGCTCGACGACCTCACCTTCCGCGAGGACCTGTTCGACGACTTCGTCGTGGCCCCGGTCGACGTGGCCGAGCTCGCGACGCGCCTGCGCCACCGGCTGCGCCGGGCCGGCAACGAGTCGGTGGCCGCCCGGGTCGACCACGGGCCGCTCTCGATAAACCTCGAGACGTACCAGGCGACCATCGCCGGGAGGGTGATGGACCTGACCTATATGGAGTACGAGCTCTTGCGCTTCCTCGCCACCAACCCCAACCGGGTGTTCACCCGCCAGACGCTGCTCAACCGGGTCTGGGGCTACGAGTACTACGGCGGGGCCCGCACGGTCGACGTCCACGTGCGCCGGCTACGGGCGAAGCTCGGCGAGGAGAACGCCCACCTGATCCAG
>JAKAEP010000109.1 GCA_021818265.1 Actinomycetes bacterium | reverse complement strand
GCCGCGCACGCGCTCGACGAGGTCGTCGGCGCCCACGACGTCGGCGCCGGCGTCGCGGGCGGCCTGGGCCGCCTCGCCGGCGGCGAAGACGGCCACCCGGTTGGTCTTGCCGGTGCCGGCCGGCAGGGTGATCGTGCCGCGCACGATCTGCTCGGCGCGACGGGGGTCGACGCCCAGGCGCACCGCCAGCTCGACCGTCTCGTCGAACTTCGCCGTGGCGAGGGACTTCACCTTGTCGACCGCCTCGCCGACCCCGAGGAGCTCCTCGCGGTCGACCTGGGCCAGGGCGTTGCGGTAGTTCTTGCCGTGTCTCATCTCTTCTCCTAGCCCGCGACCGCGATGCCCATCGAGCGCGCCGTGCCCATCACCTGGAGCTTGGCCGACTCGAGGTCGTCGGTGTTGAGGTCCTTCATCTTGGTCTGGGCGATCTCGGCGACCTGGTCCATGGTGACCGTGGCCACCGTCTCGCGCCCGGCGATGTGGGCGCCCTTCTCCAGGCCGGCCGCCTGGCGCAGCAGCACCGGCGTCGGCGGGGTCTTCAGGATGAAGGTGAACGAGCGGTCCTCGTAGATCGAGATCTCGACCGGGATGACCGTGCCGCGCATCGACTCGGTGGCCGCGTTGTACTGCTTGCAGAACTCCATGGTCTGCACGCCGTGGGGCCCGAGGGCGGTGCCCACCGGGGGCGCCGGGGTGGCGCTCCCGGCGTCGAGCTGGATCTTGACGACGGCGACGACTTTCTTCGCCATGGGACTCTCCTTGTCTAGAGCTTGGTGACCTGCGTGAAGTCGAGCTCCACGGGGGTCTCTCGGCCGAAGATGTCGACGAGGACCTTGACCTTGAGCTGGTCCTCGTTGATCTCGGCCACGTGACCCGAGAAGGTCGCGAAGGGGCCGGACTTGATCTGGACGGTGTCGTTGACCTCGAACTCGTGGGTCGGCATCCGGCGCTTGGCGACCGGCTGCTCGACGCCCTCGATCTTGGGCCGGATGATGTTGTCGACCTCGCGGCGGGTCAGCGCCGTCGGCTTGGTCTTCTCGGCGCCGACGAAGCCCGTCACCCCCGGGGTCGAGGCGATCACGTAGAAGATCTCCGGGTCGGGCTCGCAGCGCACCAGGAGGTAGCTGGGGAACATCCGCTTGGCGACGGTGACCTTCTTGCCGCCCTTGAACTCGGTGACGTCCTCCTCGGGGAGGTAGATCTCGTAGATCTGCTCGCCGAGCTCACGGCTCTTGACGATGTTGTTGAGCGCCGAGATGACCTTCTGCTCGTGGCCGGCGAAGGTGTGCACGATGTACCAGCGCCCCGGGCGGTCGAAGGCGCTCTCGATCTCGGGCTCGACGCCCTCGGCGTCCTCGAAGGGCTCGCCGGTGACCGGGTCGAGGTCCACGGGGGCGTCGTCGATGGGGGTCTCGAGGTCGGACACGGCGCCTACTTGGTGAAGAGGAACGAGACGAACTTCTCCGAGCCCACGCCGAGCCCGAAGATGAGTGCGGTCATGAAGACCAGCACGAACAGGACGATCGTCGTGTAGTTGACGACCTCGGGCCGGATCGGCCAGGCGACCTGGCGCATCTCCTCGCGGACCTGGCGGACGAAGTCGCGCGGGCGGGTGCGCTCGCTCGAGCGACGGCGCTGGACGTCCTCGACCGAGGTGCGCCGCGAGCCGGCGGAGCCGTCGGCCCCCATCTGGCCCTGTCGCTGCAACATGCGCTTCTGTTCGCGGTTCATCTCGGTCTCTTCTACGCTTCTCCGCCCCGGGCAGGGCAGGAGGGACTCGAACCCCCAACCGCCGGTTTTGGAGACCGGTGCTCTACCAATTGAGCCACTGCCCTACGGGAGGCGCGGCGAGCGCCCCCAGGGACGTCCATCCTAACACCCCCGGGGGACCCCGGTCCCCGGCGCCTCAGCCGCGCCGGGAGCGCGCCCGGGCGGCCGAGAGGGCGAGCGCCGCCACGCTCAAGACGACGAGGGCCACGTAGGCCGCGACGTTCGCGTGGGCCACGTCGCGCAAGAGCGCCGTCACGCCCACGATCCCGACCACCGACAGCGTGATCTCCGGGGTGTCGCCCACGAGGAAGTCCCACCAGAACCGGCCGAAGCCCGCGAGGAGCCGGGCGGCCAGGGGCTTGTCGTCGCGGGGGAAGGGGTTCACCGCGGGACCCCCACCGGCTCGCGCGCGCCCGGGGCGAGGAGTCGCACCACGAGCGCGGTCGCCAGGGCGTAGACGACGACCAGGCCGGCGATCATGACGTCGCCCCCGGGCCAGTGGACCTTGAGGCCCTCGCCGGTCCAGAAGGTGCCGTAGCTCACGAGCATGACCCCGACGGCCATCTTCATGGCGTTCTCGGGCACCGAGGAGAGCTGTCGGGCGACGAGCGCCCCGGTCACCGCGACGATCACGACGGCCACCGCGGCCGTCGTGGCCGCGAGCCCCAGGCGGTGCGCCGAGGTGCCCAGGGTCAAGACGGCGACCACGATCTCGAGCCCCTCCAGGAAGACCCCCTTGAAGGCCACCACGAAGGCCACCCGGTCCCGCGGCGGCCGCTCCCCGGTGATCGCGAGGCGCGCGGTCATCTCGGCGTAGATCGCGTCCTCGTCGTGCTTGGCCTTGATCCCGGCCGCGCGCAGCACGGCCTTGCGCAGCCACTGGAGGCCGAAGATCAGAAGGACCACCCCCACCACCAGGCGCAGCACGCTCAAGGGCACGTGCACCAGGGCCGGTCCCACCACCGCCACCAGGGCCGCCAGGGCGAGGACGGCGACGGCCGTCCCCTCGAGCGCGGTGCGCCAGCCGCGGGTGTGCCCGACGGCGAGCACGATCGTCAGGGCCTCGACCATCTCGACGGCGGCCGCCAGGAAGACCGCACCGACCAGGACTATCGCTGTGGTGGAGCCGTTCACGGCACCGATCATGGGGCGTCCTCCGCGCCGGCGTCGAGGACGAAGCAGCCCTCGGGGTCGAGCACCGCCCCGACCCGGGCGTCGCGCTCGTGCCGACGGGTCGAGAATACCCGGGTCAGCTCGATCCCCTCCCCCAGCGCCACGACGTGCTCGTAGCCCCGCCCGGTGAAGGCGACGTCGCGCACCACCCCCGCGAGGCCCTCGGAGGGGTCGCGCGAGAGGGCGACCCCGGCCGAGCGCACGAAGAGGCGCGCCAAGCGCCCCGGGGCGCCCACCACGCTCGACTCCAGTCGCGCGCCGCCCGAGAGGGCGAGCTCGACCTCGACCCGGTCGGCGCCCCTCGCGCGCACGCCGGCCAGAGGAAGCTCGCCGGCCACAC
>JAKAEP010000108.1 GCA_021818265.1 Actinomycetes bacterium | reverse complement strand
GCCGGCGACGACCGTCGCCATCGACGGCGTCGTGAGCTCGGTCGTGCCGAGCGCGAGGGTGACGACGATGACGAGCTTGCTCGCGGCCACCACGGCGAAGGTCTCGGCGAGGCGCCACCCCAGCCGGCGCAGCGAGGGCAGGGCGCACAGGGGGACGACCACGGGCACGATCGCGAGCAGGAGGGCGAGCGCGAGGGTGCGCACGATGAGCTCGCACCACACGAGCATCGAGCCGGCGACGAGCAGCGTCGCGACCAGCCCCACGGCCGCGCCGGGCACCCCGAGGGGAACCGCCGCGAGGAAGCGCGCGAGCGCCGCGACGTGGCTTGACACGTGGGCGGCCGAGACGGTCGACGCCTGGTCGACGGCCTCGAGCACGAGCGCGCCGAGGGGCCGGGAGAGCACCACCCCCGCGACGCACGCCGGAGCGACCCCGAGGTAGGTGCGCCACAGCGCGCCACCGTCGCCGTGGCGCAGCGCCTGGAGCGTCGCGACGGCGAGTCCGACGACCAGGAGCGCCGGGGCGAGGGGCAACAGGGCCGAGTACTCCCCCCGCGAGGCCGCGAGCACCTGGTCCGGGCTCCCGGTGGACCCGAGCACCGCGGCCAGGCTGTGGACGACCCACTGCACGCCGCCCACGACCCACGCGACGAGAATCGTGAAGAGGGACGACGCGCCGCCCTTGAGCGCTCCCCCGGCGCACGCGGCCGGGCTGAGGACACACGACGCCACGCCCATCAGTGGACCCGCAGTCCGGCGTGGAAGAAGAAGTTGACGAGGGCCGGGGCGGCGCCGATGAGGACGGCCGCCACGAGGGAGGCGACGACGGCACGGCGCCCCTGGGCCGACTGGTGCATGTTCTGGGTGTGGCTGCCCAGGGCCCACAGCGCCGCTCCCAGCAAGAGGGCGACGAGGGCCGCGATGAGCGCCCACGACGCGAGGCCGTCGGCCAGCTGCTGGAGGGCCGCGCTGCCGGGCAGGGCGCTCGTCGAGGGCGAGAGGGTGACGTCGGCGATGGGCACGAGACCTCGTTTCTTCTCGGGCGCCCCAACGGTCGGCCGACGCCGCGCCGTCGTCTGCGAGACTGGACCCGTGCTCCTCGCCTCGCTGAAGACCCTGGTCGACCACTGGTCCGCCGTCGAGCTGTACCTCGTGGCCGCGGGCGTCCTCGTCGTCGGCCTCCTGCTCGGGGGTCTCGTCGTGCGCCTGCGCGCGCACCGGGCCATCGCCCAGCGGCTCAACGCGCTGGCCTCGCGCCTGGCCGTCGAGGCCCGGCCCGACGACGGCCGGGTCGAGAGCGCCCTCGCCTTCCTCGAGGAGGTGACGGGCGAGGCCCACCACGCCGTGAGCGAGTCGAGCGCCGAGTCGGTCCGGCTGCGCCGCTCGCTCGACACCCTCCCCCTCGGCCTCGTCCTGTGCGACGAGGCGGGCTCGGTGGTCTTCCGCAACCACCAGGCCGAGGGCCTCATGGCCAGCCGCTACGGCGAGGCGATCGCGGCCCAGGCCGTCACTGAGGTCCTGGCCGAGGGCTGGACCCACGGCACGGCCGAGCGCACCGTCGACATCTTCGGCCCCCCGCGGCGCACGCTGCACGCGCGCGCGAGCGTCATCGACGACGGCCGGCGCAGCCTCGGGGTGCTCGCCGTGATCGAGGACGTCTCGGAGCGCCGGCGACTCGAGGAGGTGCGCCGGGACTTCATCGCCAACGTCAGCCACGAGCTGAAGACGCCCATGGGCGCCCTGGGGCTGCTGGCCGAGACGCTCCAGTTCGAGCGCGACCCCGCGGTCGCCCAACGCCTCGCCGAGCGCATCAACGCCGAGGCCTTCCGGGTGAACCGGATCATCGAGGACCTGCTCGACCTCAGCCGCATCGAGGGCGAGGGGTCGCCGACACGCGAGCCGGTGTCGGTGTCCCTGCTCGTCGCCGACGCCGTCGAGCGCATCCGGACCGCGGCCGAGCAGCACCAGGTGCGCATCGACTTCGAGGAGCCCGACGACACCGCCGTCGTCGTCGGCGACCGCCGCCAGCTCACCTCGGCGGTCCACGCTCTGCTGGAGAACGCCGTCGTCTACTCGCCCGAGGGCGGGATCGTGACCCTCACCGTCTCGCGGCCCGGCCCCGCCGACGACGGCACGCCCCCGACCCCGGCGGTGCGCATCGCCATCACCGACCGGGGAATCGGGATTCCGGCGAAGGACCTGGAGCGGATCTTCGAGCGCTTCTACCGCGTCGACCCGGGCCGCGCGCGCGAGACCGGCGGCACGGGGCTGGGGCTCTCGATCGTGCGCCACGTCGCCCACAACCACGGGGGCACCGTGCTCGTCGACTCCCGCGAGGGCGAGGGGTCGACGTTCACCCTCGAGCTCCCCCTCAACGCGACGTGACCCGCGAGCCCGAGCGCGTCCGGGTCCTCGTCGTCGAGGACGAGGAGTCCTTCATCGACGCGCTCACCGTCGGGCTCACCCGCGAGGGCTTCGAGGTCGCGGTCGCCCGCGACGGCCAGGAGGGCCTCGCCCTCTTCCACGACCGGCCCGTCGACGTGGTGCTGCTCGACCTCATGCTGCCCAAGATGTCGGGGCTCGACGTGTGCCGGGCGATACGAGCCGACTCCGACGTGCCCATCATCATCGTGAGTGCCAAGGGCGAGGAGGTCGACATGGTCCTCCTGCTCGAGATCGGCGCCGACGACTACGTCACCAAGCCCTACCGCCTGCGCGAGCTCGTCGCGCGCATCCGGGCCGTGCTGCGACGTCGCGGGGCCCACGAGCCGGCCGCCCCGTCGGCCGAGATCGCCGCCGGCGACCTGCGCATGGACGTCGACGCCCGGCGCCTCTACGTGCGCGGCGAGGAGGTGAAGCTGCGCAAGAAGGAGTTCGCGCTCCTGCGCCTCCTGCTCGAGAACCCCGGGCGGGTCCTCACCCGCGAGGTGCTGATCGACCGCGTGTGGGGCAGCGACTACGTCGGGGACACCAAGACCCTCGACGTGCACATCAAGCGACTGCGCACCCTCATCGAGCGCGACCCGAAGAACCCCGAGCGCATCACCACGGTGCGCGGCGTCGGCTACCGCTTCGAGCCGGCTAGCCCCGCGGGGCGATGAGCCGCCGGCCGCCGAGGTAGGGCGACAGGGCCTCGGGCAGGACGACGGTGCCGTCGGGCTGGCGGTAGGTCTCCACCAGCGCGGCCCAGATCCGGGCCCAGGCCAGCGCCGACCCGTTCACCGTGTGCACGAAGCCCAGAGTGCCGTCGGCGCGCCGGTAGCGGACGTTGGCCCGGCGCCCCTGGAAGTCGGTGAACCAGCTGACCGAGGAG
>JAKAEP010000107.1 GCA_021818265.1 Actinomycetes bacterium | reverse complement strand
CGGGCCCCGAAGGCGCCCGTCTGGCGCAGCATCTGGTCGACGAGCGTGGTCTTGCCGTGGTCGACGTGGGCGATGATGGCGATGTTGCGGAGGTTCGAGCGCGTGGGCATGACCGATCCACGCTAGTGGCGCGCGACGGGGCGGCCGTTGCGCGGGCGACCCGGCGCCTCGGCGCCCCCTCGGGCCCCGGGAGGGTCCGGCGACCCGGACACGCATGGTCCCCACCCGCCGGACCCGACCCGACCCGCACGGCGCGGGGCCCGGGCCGGCCCCTGTTACCCTTGGGTAAGTCGGGGACCGTAAGGGAATGTGGTGGTTATGACCGAGGGGCCGCTCGAAGGGCTTCACGTCCTGGACCTCTCGCGGGTGCTCGCCGGCCCCTACGCCACGATGATCCTGGGGGACCTTGGCGCCGAGGTGATCAAGGTCGAGCACCCCGACGCCGGTGACGACACGCGCTCCTGGGGCCCGCCCTTCATGCCGACGGCCACCGGGAGGGAGAGCACCTACTTCCTCTCGGCGAACCGGAACAAGCGCAGCCTGACCCTCGACCTGAAGGACCCGGCGGAGCGGCCCTTCGTGGAGGACCTGGTGCGCTGGGCGGACGTGGTGGTGGAGAACTTCCGGCCCGGGGTGATGGACCGGCTCGACCTCTCCGACGCGCGCCTCGAGGAGCTCAACCCCGCCCTGGTGCGCTTCTCGATCAGCGGCTTCGGCGAGGACGGTCCCGACGCCGAGCGCGTCGGCTACGACCACATCCTCCAGGCCGAGGGCGGGCTCATGTCCTTCACCGGCCCGCGCGGGGGCCCCGTGGTCAAGGTCGGGGTGCCCATCGCCGACCTCACGGCCGGCCTCTACGGGGTCATCGGGATCCTCGGGGCGCTCCTCGAGCGCGGGCGAAGCGGCCGCGGCCAGCGGGTGACGACCTCGCTGCTGGCCGGCCAGATCGCCCTGCACTCCTACCAGGGCACCCGGTACCTCGTGGCCGGCGAGGTCCCCCAGCCCCTCGGCAACGACCACCCCTCGATCTGCCCCTACGGGGTGGTCGAGGCCGCCGACGGTCCGATGGTGCTCGCGGTGGGCAACGACGCGATCTGGCGGCGGTTCGCCCCGCTGGTCGGGATCGACCCCGACGACGAGCGCTTCGCGACCAACGACGCGCGGATCGCCCGCTCGGGCGAACTCGTCGCGCTCATCGAGTCGGGGCTGGCCGCGCGGCCCGCGGCGGAGTGGATCGCCGCGTGCGACGAGGCGGGGGTGCCCGCCGGCGTCGTCAAGGCCCTCGACGCCGTCTACGCCACCCCCCAGGTGCGCCAGCAGGGGTTGGTGTGGCGCACGGAGCACTCCACCCTCGGCGAGATCGAGCTGCCGGGCAGTCCCCTGCGCTTCGGCCGCTCCGCCGTGGGTGTGCGCCGTCCGCCGCCGACCCACGGCGAGCACAGCGCCCAGATCCGCGAGGAGTTCGCCGCCCCTCCGCCCACGGCCGGGGAGGGCCGGTGACCCCGTCGACGCGGCTCGGCCGCTCGTGGGGCCGGGTCGCGTCGAGGGTCGGGGACGCCTCGCGGCGCGGCGCGCGCCGGTGGCGGTACCGGCGCCGGCCGCGGCTGGCGGCACCCCCGCCCACGCCCGTCGAGGTGTCGGTCGCCGAGGGCGTGGTGGAGCTTCGCCTCGCGGCCGGGGACCGGCGCAACGTGCTGGGGCGCGAGACCATCGACCGGATCGAGGAGGTCGTGGCGAACCCGCCCGCGGGCGCGCGGGTGATCGCGATCACGGCCGAGCCGCCGGACTTCTCCGCGGGCTACGACCTGCTCGAGGCGAGCCGCACCGACCCCTCGTCGCTCATCGCCCACGAGGGCAACTTCGCGGCGCTGCGCGCGTCGCGGCTGCCGGTCGTCGTGGCCCTCTCGGGCAACGTCATCGGCGGCGGGCTGGAGCTGGCCCTGCTCGGCGACGTGCGGGTCGCCACGCCGGACACGCGCTTCTCGATCCCGGCGTCGCGCATGGGCCTCGTCTACTCCGAGTCCGGGGCGCGGCTGGTGGTCGACGCCTTCGGAGCGAGCGTCGCGCGCGCGATGTTCCTCTCGGCGGCGACGGTCTCGTGCGAGACGGCACTCGCGCTCGGGGTGGTCTCGATCGTCGTGGGGCGCGAGCAGCTGCGGGCCCAGGCCCTCGCGACGGCCCGCGAGATCGCCTCCTGGCCCGAGGTGGCGACCTCGGGCAACCGCCGGGTCCTCGACGTGGTGACCGGGCGCGCGGCGTGGGACGCCGCGGCCCTGCGCGACGCGAGCTTCGCGCCGCGCGGGCCGCTCGCCGCGACGATCCAGCGCTTCGTCGAGCGCCGAGCCCGTCGCGCCGGGACGGTCCCGGCGGTCCCGTCGGAGCCCTTCGCCGCGAGCGGGGCGCGCGGGGACCCGGACTAGGCGGGCTCCAGGGCCCGGCGACGGCCGACCACCGCCGCGCGCACCACGGCCCTCGCCCCGGCGCGCAGGTCCTCGAGGGTCCCGTCGACCGTGAGGGCCACGCCCGCCTCGGGCCAGAGGCCGACCACCCGGGCGGCCGGCCTCCCGGCGGGGTCGGCCAGGGCGTCGACGAGCAGGTCCACGCGCAGGCCCGCCCCGGCGCTGCGCCCCGGCGCACCGGCCCGCACCCGCACCAGCACCCGGTCGGCGCCGGCCGTGACGACGAGGTCGCGCTGGCCCCGCAGGGAGGTGCGCGCCCCGGGGACGTCGTAGTAGGGGTCGGCCGGCGGGATCGCCCACGGGTGTGACAGCGTCGCGGCGGCCTCGCCCGTCTGGGTGGCCCACGTCACGGCCTCGGCCGCGCACAGTGCGCGCGTCGCGTCGTCGACGGCCGCCAGGTACGCCGCGAGAGTGCCCGAGCCGACGTAGCCCGTGGCGGCCCGCGCCAGGTGGTCGAGGATCTCCTCGGTCACGGCCGCGAGGGGGGTGCGCGACGGGTCGGCGGCGAGCCGGCGCAGCGCACCGCGCCCGAGCGCCCGACGCGAGCGCGCGGGACTCCAGGCGAAGGCCGCGGGCGCCGCCGCGCCGCGCTCGACGAGCCACGCGTCGACACGGCGGCTCGCGAGGGTCGGCACGGCCGCGAGGCGCGCGCCGAAGGCGTCGCGCTCGGGCGCCCCGAGGGGCTCCGCGGGGGTCGGCGCGCCCTCGACGAGTCGGTCGAGCACGTGGCGCGAGTAGCGGTGGTGTCCGAGGGTCGTCACGCCGCCCGCTCCATCGCCGGCGCGCCGAGGACGGCGACGAGCTCGTCCACCGCGCGCTCGAGCGTCGCCGCGTCGACCTCGAGGCACCACAGCTCACCCGTCGC
>JAKAEP010000025.1 GCA_021818265.1 Actinomycetes bacterium | reverse complement strand
AAGAAGCGCCCCTCGCCCTGGTGGGCCTGGAGGTAGGCGATGGGCGCGGTGTCGATCGTGATCTGCTTGGGCGACTCGGCCGTGGGTACGAAGAAGAGGACCACGGCCTCGCCGGCCAAGATCACCGCGAGCAGCCACGGCACCACCCGCCAGCGCGAGGTGAGGGCGAGGAACGAGACGGCGAGCACCAGCGCCAGGGCGATGAAGGGCAGCAGGTCGAGGCCGACCTGGATGACGGCGTCCTTGTGGGTGAGGACGACCCCGGCGTTGTGCGAGCGCGCCGCGAGCGCGCAGTAGGCGATCAGCAGGGTCGTGGCGACCGTGCCGGTGAGCAGGAGCCGCCGGGAGCGGGCCCGGGCGATCAGGTCGGCGAAGCCGAGCCCGGCCAGCACCACGACGGCGATCTCCACGCTCGGCATGATGTAGCGCGGGAACGACGACGAGCTCACCAGCGGGATCAGGTTCCACAGGTCGCGGGTGCGCGCGAGGTCGAGCGCCCCGGCGAGCCCCAGCACGGTCCACAGCGCGAGGAGGACCCTAAGGGGCCGGTGGCGCGAGCCGAAGAGGCCGACGAAGGCGAGCACCAGGGTGGTCGTGGTGAGGTAGCCCCCGATCCCGGCCCAGGCGTTGGCGACGTTGGGGTTGGAGAAGATCGTCCCGTAGACGTAGGGGTCGAAGAACATCGAGAGGGTGTAGCCCGGCAGCCGGCTGATCCCGTCGACGGCCGCGGTGTGGCTGCCGATGTAGGCGACCTTCAAGAAGTCCTGGAAGGGCACGAGGACGGGCAGGGCGAGCACGACCCCCACGACGCCGCCCGTGGCCAGGCGGCGCAGCGCCCGGGGCCGGCGCGCCGCGGGCACCGAGAAGACCCGCACCACCGCCCAGGCCCCGCAGAACAGGCCGTCGAGGTAGGCCACCTCGGGGAAGCCCGCGTAGAGCGACAGGGCCAGCGCGAGCGCCGCGACGTACCACCCGCGCTGGGTGGCGCTCGAGGTCGAGTCGAGGGTCATCTCGATGCCGAGCAGCAGCATCGGCAAGAAGGCGACCGGGTTGAGCACGGCGTTGCCGAGCCAGGCGTAGGTGCCGTTCAGCGCGAAGACCATGGCGACGCCCGTGGCGGCGAGCATCGGCACCGAGAGGCGCCGGGCGAGGTAGTAGGTCGAGATCCCGGCGATCACCTCGAGCGTGACGTGGAACCACAAGAGCCCCGAGTTGAGCGCGAAGAGCAGGGTCAGCGGGAAGAAGGCGGCCGACTGCATCTCGCCGAGGAGGGGCTGGCCGAGGCCCTCGAAGTAGTTCCACCACGGCCAGTGGCCGTGCAGCAGGTCCATCGCCGCGAGGTGGCCCTCGGACACCGTGACGAAGCCCACGTTCGGGTCGATCATCGGCCGGCCGCAGGTGATCCGACAGAGCTGGTGGGAGATCCCCGCGGTCCAGGAGATGGGGTTGTTGTCCGCCAGGCGCAGCACGAACATCCCGTTGCCGAGCAGCACCACGAGCACGATCGCCACCAGGGGCCAGACCGGGGGTGGGACGCGCCGGATGAGGTCGGCGACGCGCGCCCGGGCCGAGGTCACCGTCTCAGGCTACAAGGGCGCCCGGCCCCTTTCGGGCTAGCGGGGGAGGTAGAACATCTTCTCCCCGAGCAGGACGATCGCCTCGGGGAAGAAGGGGTCGCGGAACGTCCCGAAGACGTCCCAGCGGCGGATGAACCGGTTGCGATTCTCGATCGGGTCGAGCCGGCCCCGCGAGGAGCCCACGTGGTGGTAGAGGCGCACGTCGGGGGTGTAGAGCGTGAAGCGGCCCTCGACGAGCGCGCGCAGGCAGATGTCCACGTCGTTCATGACGACCGTGAGCTCCTCGTCCATGCCCCCGAGGCTCTCCCAGAGGGCCCGCTCGACCATCTGGACCGCGCCGGTGACGGCGGCCACGTCCTTGGTGGCGCGCGAGAAGTAGTCGACGTGGGGGTAGTTCGAGTCGGTGCGCAGGTGCTGGGGGTAGGGCGAGATGACGATGCTCTCGTGCTCGCGCCTGCCCTCCTGGTCCAGCAGGCAGGCCCCCACGATCCCCACGTCGGGCAGGGCCGCGAGCGCGATGAGCCGTTCGAGCCAGTCCGGGGTCACCACGACCGTGTCGTTGTTGAGGGTCACCACGTAGTCGGCGTCGGAGTGGGCGACGCCCCGGTTGACGATCTTGGCGTAGTTGAAGGGACCCGGGCAGGGCACGACCCGGTAGCGGGTCTCGGCGAAGTAGGCCTTGGACTCGGCCTGGGCGGAGTCGTTGTCGAGGATGATGACGTCGTAGTTGGGGTAGGTCGTGATCTCCTCGATCGACTTGAGGCACCGGTCCACCAGGTCGATGCGGTCGCGGGTGGGGATGACGATGTCGATCCGCGGGGCCGGGTCCGGCGCCGCGAGGCTCCAGTGGACGAGCCCGTTCAGCCGGTCCGCGCTCACGGTCCCCTTCCAGCCCCGTCGCTCGAGCGCGTCGCGCACCACGGCCGCCGTGTCCTCGCCCAGGCGCGGGTCCTCGAAGGTCCCGGCGGGCCGACCGGCCGGCAGCACCCGGGTCACGTGGGCGAAGGTGCGCCCCGCCTCGCTCAGGCGCAGCCAGAGGTCGTGCTCGAAGGCGACGCCGGCCTCGGCCCGGAACCCCCCGGCCGCGAAGGCCGTCTCGACGCGCACGAGGGCCGGGCGGCCGACGACGTCGTAGCTCAACAGGGTGTGCGGGCCGACCGCGGGGGGCTTCAGGAACGGCGCGAAGGGGTGGGGGCCGGCCTCGTCGGCGTAGACGACGTCCACCCCGGGCGTGGTGGCCGCGAGCAGGACGGCCGCGCTGTAGCGGCGCTCGCCCTCGCCCACCGTGGCGTCGGCGACGAGGAGCCACTCGGCCGCGGTCGAGTTGAGGGCCTCGTTGAGGGCGGCGGCCGTCTCGGCGGGCGGGCGGTCGGGGTCGACGAGGACCACGTGCACGTCGGCGAGGTCCGTCCCGAGCGCGGCCAGCTCGGCCGCGTAGTCGATGACGCGGGGCCGGTAGTTGACCGGGAAGACGACGTCCTCGCGCTGGGCGATGAGCTTCTCCACGCGGCGCTTCTCGGCCCGCTCGCCGCGCAGCTTGCGAAGGGCCCGCAGCGGGGGGCCGAAGACGGCCCGGGCGGCCTTGTAGCGCAGCGTGTTCTCCCCGAGGATCCGCCCCGCCGTGCGCTGGAGCCGGGTGCCCGACATGAGCCGGACCTGGCGGTGGAACTCGATCCAGCGGTGCTTGATCTCCGAGGCCGTGATGGGCGGGGCCCCGGACTCGTCGAATCTCTGGATCAGTGCCACGGTGGTCTCTCGCTCGTGGGCTCTCGCGCCGCGGGCCCCACGGCGCCGCACCGCGAACGGCCCGGTGATTCCCCCAGATTACCGGCGGGGAACGGGCCTTCGGAGAACCGTGGAGCGTGTATAAAGTGCGCCGGGACTCGTCGACGACGGGCCGGAGGGCGCCCGTCGCCGGAGGAGAGCGATAGCCATGAGCGAGGCCCTGGAGTCGGCGCCGGCGCACGAGCACAGCCTCAAGGCCGGGGTCCTCGGCCTGTTCGACTCGGTCATCATGGGGGTCGCCGGGGTGGCGCCCGCCTACTCGATCGCGGGGACGACGGCCGTGCTCTTCGGCGCCGTCGCCTTCGGCGGGCCGGCCGCCCTCTTGTACTGCGGGATCGCGATGTTCGGCATCGTCTTCGCCTTCTCCTACCTCGGGCGCGTCGAGACCAACGCCGGTGCCAGCTACTCCTGGGTCCGCCGGGCGCTGCACCCGGCGCTCGGCTACCTCTCGGGGTGGGCCCTCGTGGTCTCGGCGCTCATCTTCATGGTGATCGCGACGCTGCCGGTCGGCTCGAACCTGGTGTCGCTCTTCTCCCACCCCCTCGCCTCGAACAAGCCGCTCGTGACCCTCGTGGGGTGCGTCTTCTTCCTCTTGATGGTGGCCGCTGTCGCCGCCGGGGTGACCGTGACGGTGACGGTGCAGATCATCATGTCGACCGTCGAGCTGGCGCTGCTCGTGCTCTTCGCCCTGCTCGCGATCTTCCACGCCCACGCGAACCCCTTCTCGTGGCACTGGTTCTCGCCGGGCATCTTCCACGGCTCCTCCGGCTTCTTCGCCGGGGCGCTCGTCGCCGCCTTCTACTACTGGGGCTGGGACGTGACGGCGAACCTCAACGAGGAGACCAAGGACTCGAAGAGGACCCCGGGCCTCGGGGCGATCATCGGGATCGTGACCGTGTTCCTCCTCTTCGAGGTGTTCACCGTCGCGACGAACATGGTCCTCACCACCCACGCCCTGTCCAACCCCAACAACGTCGCCGACATCCTGAGCGTGCTCGGCCAGACGGTCTGGCACGGGGCGCCGGGCAAGCTCATCGTCATCGCGGTGATCCTCTCCACGGTGGCCACGCTCGAGACGACCCTGATCCAGGTGACCCGGACCCTCTTCGCCATGGGCCGCGACCACACCCTGCCCCGGGCCCTCGGGCGGATCGCGCCCAACGCGAAGACCCCGCTCGTGGCGACGATCACGGTCATGGTCATCTCGCTGGCGCTCTTCGTGGGGTCGCAGTCCTTCGGCTCGATCGCCAACATCCTCACCGCCGGGGTCAACTCCATCGGCCTGCAGATCTGCATCTACTACTGCTTCGCCGGGCTCGCGGTCGTCGTCCTCTACCGACGCCAGCTCTTCCGCTCGGCGTCGAACTTCGTCTTCATGGGCCTGTGGCCCCTCGTGGGCGCGGTCTTCATGGGGGTGATGTTCGTCAGGGTCATCCCGACCCTCAACGCCACCGACCTGTGGGTCGGGCTCGGCTCGATGGCCCTGGGGCTCGTCCCGATGGGCTACTACTGGGCCCGACGCAACCCCTACTTCGACATGCCCACGAAGGAGGACCGCCACGCGGTCCTGCTCGAGTTCGAGGAGAACCTCTAGCCACGGGGCGACGGCACCCGGGCCCTCGGGCGAGGGGCCGGGTAGGTTGGCCCTGGTCGATCGGGGGTGTCCATGGGCCGAGTCGCGCGGGTCGCCGTCGTCCTCGCCCTCGCCCTCGCGCTCGGGCCCCTCGTGGGCGCCTCCGCGGGCGCGGCGGGCTCCCCGAGCCTCCTCACCCTGGACGAGCTCCCCGGGGCGTGGCGGGTGGCGGGCTCGAGCTCCACGTCGTCCACGTCGGGGGGGTGCGGGTCCGCACGGCGCGCGCTCTACGACGGCAACACCGTGCGCCTCGAGAGCTTCACCCAGGGCCCGGTGCTGCCGGCGCTCACCGAGGTCGTCGCGACCGGCCCCCACCTGGGTCGCACGTGGAGGGCGCTCAGGCGCACGACGAGGGCCTGTCGCGCCCCGCGGGTGAAGATCGGCGCGACGTGGACGACCCTGCACCCCTCACCCCTCGCGGCGCCCCACCTCGGGCGGGCGCGCACGGGCGTCGCCTACGCCTTCACCAGTTCGGGGGTCGCCCTCGTGGTGGACTCGATCGAGGTCCTGAGCGCCCGGGCCATCACGGTCGTCGACTACAGCGCCCTGGCGACGCCCAGCCCCGCGATCGTCGCCGCCTACGCCACCGCCGCCTACCGGCGCCTCTCGGGCGCGACGCCGAAGGTGGCGGGCGACCTCACGATCACGACCGCCCCGGTCGAGGTGGCCCGCACCGCCGACGGCTCGGTCGCCTACCGCTCGATCGGTGCCGGCCCGCCGATCGTGCTCGTGATGGGCTACGCGGCGCCGATGGAGGTGTGGGACCCGCGCTTCGTCGACGCCCTCGCCCAGGGCCATCGCGTGGTGGTCTTCGACAACGCCGGGGTGGGGGAGACCTCCGCCGTGCGCGGACGCCTCTCGATCCAGAAGATGGCCGACCAGACCGCGGCCCTCATCGCGGCCCTGCGCCTCGGGCCCTGCGCGGTCGTCGGCTGGTCGATGGGCGGCATGGTCGCCCAGGCCCTGGCGGTCACCCACCCGGGCCGGGTGCGCGCGCTGGCGCTGCTGGCGACGTTCCCGGGCACGGGGCCCGTCGAGCGCACGCCCCAGGACGTGGTGAGGGCGCTGACCGACCCCAAGGCGACGCTCGCCCCCTACACCCTCTTCCCCAAGGACCAGCGCGCCGCCTACGGGGCCTTCCAGATCGCGCTCTCGAGCTACCCCCCGCCCCCGACGGTGGGGGCCGCGGTCGCCTCCGCCCAGCGCTCGGCCATCCTCGCGTGGTGGGCCGGGAGCGAGCCCGTCGCCCGGCGGGTGGGCGCCATCCGGGTCCCCACCCTCGTCGCGGACGGCCGGTCCGACATCGTCGACCCGGCGTCGAACTCCCGGGCACTGGCGCGGCTGATCCCGGGGTCGCGCCTGCTCCTCCTCCCCGACGCGGGCCACGCCTTCTTCTCCCAGCGCTGGCGGGCCGTCGCCTCGGCGGTGGTGGCCCTCGACGCGGGCGCCGGGTGAGCGGGTGGCGATGACAGCGGAATGATGTTATAGTGATGTCATGCGGATATCACACTTCGTGGAGGGCGCCCGCGAGGACCTCGTGCGCCTGGGGTCGCTCGGGGACGAGGCGACGGCCCGGATCGCGGCGAACCTCGCCGACGCGATGGGCCCGGCGCTGCGAGCGCGGCTCCTCGAGGCGCTCGACGTGGTGGTCGCCGAGCTGAACCACCCGGGCGAGCGCCCGGCGCTCGCCGTCACCCTGGCCGGCGACGACGTGACCCTCAGCCGCCCGGCCGCCGCCGGCGAGCCCCACCCCGAGGCGGCGGGGGACCTCACGGCCCGCTTCGCCCTGCGCCTGCCCGACGAGCTGAAGGCGCGCATCGAGCGCGAGGCCCAGCGCCGGGGCGCCTCGACGAACAGCTGGATGGTGCGCGCGCTCGCGCGCGAGGTCGCAGAGAGCCTCGAGCACCCGGGCCCGCGAGGGGCCCAGGAGCTTCGAGGGAGAGGAAGGAGCTGACATGGGAGAGCTGAGCGAGGTCGCCCCGGCGGCGAGGGTCGAGCACTTCGACCTGAGAGAGGGCGCGGAGATCGAGGTGACGACGGCCTCGGGCGACGTGCGCCTCGTCGAGGGGGAGGCCGGCACCGTCCGTCTGACGACCACCGACGCCGACCCGGCGACCCGCCTCGAGCGGGTCGAGTGCGCCTACGACGCGGCGACCAACCGCCTATCCATCGATACGAAGGTGATGAAGGGCCTCGGCACCGACAAGGGCAAGGGGCTGCGCGCCCTCAAGGGCATCATCGGCTACGCCCGCAACGACGTCGACGTCGTGGTGGCCGTGCCGCGCGGCGCGCGGGTGCGCCTGCGCACCGCCTCGGGGGACCTCGTCGCCGAGGCGGCCCTGGCCGGCCTCGAGGTGGCGAGCGCCTCGGGCGACGTCCGCCTCACCCGGGTCGAGGGCCCGGTCAAGGTCCAGACGGCCTCGGGCGAGCTCGACCTCGGCCACGTGGTCGGCCCGGTCACCGCGAAGCTGGTGTCGGGCGACGTGCGCGTCGAGGGTCTCGAGGGCGACCTCAGCGTCCAGAGCGTGTCGGGCAGGGTCACGGCGTCGGTCGGCGCGCCGGGGCGCATCGACGTCGGCAACGTCTCGGGAGACGTGACCGTCGAGGTGCGCGCGGGCCTGCTCGTCGAGCTCGACGTGCGCTCGGTCTCGGGCCAGGTCTCCAGCCAGATCGCCCTCGACGGGGCCGCGGGCGAGGCCGGCGAGCGACCCGTCACCCTCAAGGTCCGCTCGGTCTCGGGCGACGTGCAGGTGCGCCGGGCCTAGGAGCAGTCCCCAGTCGGCGGTTTTCAGGAGGGGTCGACCCGCGCGAGGTGTTGCGGCAGCCTCTGGTGTGGACAATCCGCGGTTGGGCGTCGACTCGCCCTCACTGAGTAGTCGGCGTGGTTGCGTTAGATGAGGGTGTCCACTACGTAGGTCACCGTCACCGTGACGACGGTCGCGCCCGTTGCCACCCCCGCGCTCGTGCGCACCCCTTGTACCGTCGCACGTCCCAGTGGCGCCAGCGCCGCACGCACCATCGCCAACCGCGTCGTCGCGAGCGCGGTCTGCCCGGGCCGGGCAACCGCGCTGAGAGTGACCCCGATCGCGCGGCCCCCCGGCTGCCCAGTGAGAAGCGAGTGCGTCCATCGCGCAACCAGAGCGCTCGACGAGCCCGTGAGGGTGAAGGAGGTCGCGACCGGGACCGCGACGACGCACCTTCCCGCCCCCTCGGCCTGGCGATCGGCCTCGGCCGCCGTGACGAGGCCACTGAGGCTCACGCCGGGCCCGCTCGCGGCGAGCACCTCGAGGCGGTTGGCGTCGGCCCAGGCCACGGCCACGGCGCCCCCGGCCGCCGAGCACGTGCCCGCCGCGCCCGTCCAGCCGGTGACGCCCTGGGCGCGGAAAGTCCCATGGATCGACCCGCAGAGGGTCGGGAGGGCCGTGCCAACGCGGGCGCTCAGCGTGCCCGTCGTGACCCCCACGACCCCACCCATCGCCTGGTCGCCGCGACGGTCGAACCACACCTCGTAGGCGTCGCCGGCCGTCGCCGACCCGGTCACGGCCGCGACCGCCCGCTCGAGCGACGGGCCCAGGTCCACGAGGGCCGGCGTCGACTCGGTCTGGCCCCCCGGGAGGGGGTCACCCGGCACGAGCGAGGACAGCGGGCCCGGTCCGAGCGCTCGAGCGGGGAGGAATGGCACGACGTCGTGCGACCACGTGAAGGTCATGGGCGGTGGGGTGCCCGCCGGCCCCTCCACCAGATCGACCGTCGACCCGCCGCCACCGGCCACGTAGCCCGTTCCCATCTCGCAGGTCGCACAGAAGAGCCCCGGGCCCGTCGCGATCGTCGGGTCGTAGCCGAGCAGCTCCTCGCGGTGGCCCCAGCAGCCGGGCGCCAGCGGTCCCGTGCAGAGGAGGTTGGCCGTGGCGCCGCGCGTCCCCGCCCAGCCGTCGTTGTACATCCAGCCGTAGTCAGCCGTCAGGGGATCCGCGGTGCCCGCCCACGTCCCCCCGAAGGACAACCCCGAGGGCGATGCCGCCGCGGGGAAGCCGGGCGCCGGCGCGGGGTCGCGCCGACCGACCGCGGCCCGCTGGGCCTCGGCGTCGAGGGCGGCGTTGAGACCGAGGTAGGGGGCGAGGCCCCGGTCGACCCGTTCGAGGTCGGCCAGCACGAAAAGCTGCTCGGTGGGACTCAGGCGAGCCCAGTCCGAGGGCAGGACCATGGGCCGCGCGCCCTCGCGGGCGTGGAAGACGTTGATGACCCGCACCTGGGCCGCCACGCAGGGTGAAGTGTCGATGCCCCCGCGACAGGCGTACGCGAAGGATGCGACCGTGCTCGTAGGGACGGCCGAGTTGGCGCTCGGCACGAGGACCATCGCCCCCGCCGGCCCGCTGAGCGCGACGAGAAGCCCCGTGGCGCTGAGGACGACCCCGATCCGTTCGAGGGACCGGCTGATGCGCTGTGACATTCTCAGTCCTCTCCGAGGAGCGTGCCCGACTCCTCGTGCGCCGCACACGTCACGCCCGGGCTCGTCGGGTACCGGTCCTCGAGCGTACCCATCGGCGGTCGCGACACATCCTGGGTGGCGGTGACGGCACGGCAGGGGTGGCCGTCTGGGAGCGGGGCCAGCGTCTAGCACCGCTTACGGGGCCTGCGGCGCGGGACTCCTCCCTAACGTCGGGGCGACGGGCAGGTGCGCCGGGCCTAGGGGTTAGGTTGAGCCCGTGAGGCTCGACCACTACCGGGCGTGCAGCTGGCGCGAGAAGCGCCAGGTCCTCGACGTCTTCTGGCGGCGGAGCCGGACGGCGCCGCCGTCGATGGTGGCCGCCGCCTACGAGTACGGCTGGTGGGCGGTGGCGAGCCTGACGGTGATCGCCGCGGAGCTGGCCCTCGTGGTCGCGGTGCTGGCCATGCGCGCCTCGGCGTGGGGGTGGTGGGTCGGCGCCGCCGAGGCCGCCAACGCCCTCGCGCTCCTCTGGGCGATGCGACGGCTGCGCGACGTCGAGGCCGTCGCCCGGCCCGACGGGGGCGCGACGCTCACCCGGGCCGGCTAGAGGCCCGAGAGCCGCCGGATCGGCCGGGCGAGGGCCGAGTTGTCCTCGGCCCCGTGGCCCGTCGCGACGAGGCCGTCCTCGAGGGTCGCGGCGAGCGAAGTGACCGGCAGCACGGCCCCGACGGCGCGCGCGAGCTCGAGGGCGATACCGAGGTCCTTGCGATGGAGCTCGATCTTGAACCCGAGGGGGTAGTCGTCGGCGATCATGCGCGCGCTGCGGTTCTCGAGCACCCACGACCCGGCGGCGCCCGGGCCGATCGCCGCGACGACGGCCGAGGCGTCGAGCCCGGCCTTGAGCGCGAGGGTCACCCCCTCGGCGACGGCGAGGTAGGTGCCGGCGAGGATCACCTGGTTGATCGCCTTGGCCCACTGGCCGGCCCCGGCCGGGCCGAGGCGGGCGACCCTCGTGCCCAGGGCCGCGAGCACCGGGGCGACGGTGTCGAGGTCGTCGTCGGCGCCGCCGCAGAGGATGGTGAGGGTGCCCTTCTCGGCCCCCTCGGAGCCACCGGTCACCGGCGCGTCGACGAAGCCCACCCCCCGCTCGGCGAGGGCGGCGGCGACGCGCGTCGCGGCGAGCGGGCTCGTGGTGGAGCAGTCGACGACGACCGCGCCGGGGCGCAGCGCGTCGGCGAGCCCGCGCTCGAAGAGGACCTCGGCGACCTGGGGCCCGTCGGTGAGACAGAGCACGACGACGTCGCTCGCCGCGGCGAGCTCGGCCGGGTCGGCGGCGCGACGGGCGCCGAGGGCGAGCGGCGCCGCGTCGCGCCCGGGCGTGCGGTTCCAGACCGAGACGGCGAAGTCGGCGCGCGCGAGGTTGGCCGCCATCGGGGCGCCCATGGTGCCCATGCCGGCGAAGCCGACTCTCGTCGCCCGCTCGGGTGCCGTCGTCACGAGGGGGTACGTTACTCTTCGCCCCGCGGGGGCTAGGAGGTGCGCGCTGACCACGACCGTGCTGCTCACCGGCTCCTCGGGGGCCGTCGGCCGCCATCTCGTCGCCTCGCTCGACCGGGCGAGGTGGCGCCTGCGCCTGTTCGACCGGGTCCCCTTCCCGGGGGCGCTCGACGGGGACGACGAGGCCGTCGTGGGCGCGCTCGAGGACGAGGGCGCGCTCGCCGCGGCGCTCGAGGGCGCGGGCGCCGTCGTGCACCTCGCGGGCCTCTCGACGCCGGGCTACGCCTGGTCCGACTACCAGAGGGTGAACGTCGACGCGACGCGCGGGCTCCTCGAGGCGGCCCTCGCGGCGCGGTGCCCCCGGGTCGTGCTCGCGAGCAGCCATCACGTGGCGGGGCGCACCCCGCTCTCCGCGACGACCCGGCTCACCGAGGGCGACCCGTTCCGCCCGGACACCTACTACGGCGCCTCCAAGGCGGCGGCCGAGACCCTCGGGCGCCTCTACCACGACCGCCACGGGCTCGAGGTGGTGTGCCTGCGCATCGGGTCGTTCCGCGAGCGCCCGAGCGAGTGGCGCCACCGGTGGAGCTGGCTCTCCCCGGGCGACCTCACCCGGGTCGTCGAGGCGTCCCTCGACGCCCCGTCCCCGGGCTTCGTCGTCGTCTGGGCCGTCTCGGCCAACGCCGAGGCGATCACCTCGAGCGCCGGCGCCGAGGCGATCGGGTACCGGCCCCTCGACGACGCGGCGGACCACGGGGTGGACGGCCTCCCGGGCAGCGACCTCGGGCGGCGCTACGTGGGGGGCGACTTCTGCGCCGAGGGCGTCGACGGCCCCGCCACCACGAGGTAGAGGTCGCACAGGTTCCACCCGGTGTGGCCGCCCTCGAGTAGCTGGCCGAGGGCGGCGTGCAGCGCGTGGGTGTCGTGGTGCGCGAGCGCGCCCGCCAGGTCGAGGCCCCCGCGCGTCGCGCGCGCGCTCGTCGTGTCGTCGCTCCACGCGCCCCCGACGCCCGCCTCGTGGTCGCGGCCGTCGGAGGCGTAGCCGAGGGCGAGCGTCGGGCGGCCCGCGCGCGCGAGCGCGGTCGCGACGAGCGCGCACCACTCCTGGGCCCGTCCGCCCCGGCCCGTCGCCCCGCCGACGACGGGGGTCGCCTCGCCGACCCCGACCAGACAGAGCGGGCCCCCGCCGTCCACCGCGAGGGCGGCGGCGACCCGATCCACGAGCCGGGCGGGCGGGCCCTCGACCGGCCCGAGGTCGACGGCCCGGTAGCCGAGGCGCGCGGCCGCCTCGAGCGCCGCCGCGCGCCAGTCGCCGGGCTCGAGCAGGACGCGGTTGGCGTGGCGGGGGTGGGGAGAGAGCGCGCCACGCCGCGTGGCCGCGGCCTCGCGCACGCGCGCCCCGAGCGCCGAGCCGGCGAGCCCGGCGGTCTCGAGGAGCGTCACCACCTCCGCGTCGTCGGGACGGTAGTCGTAGGTGAGGCCCGAGCCGACCCACTCGGCCCCGCCGACCGCGACGTCGGAGAGCACGAGCGCGAGCGAGTCGGGGGTGCGCACGCGCGCGAGCACCGCCCCGCCACCGAGCCACGAGACCGCGGCGCGCAGTCGGTTGAGCGCCACGACGTCGAGGCCCCGGGAAGTCGCGGCCTCGACGAGGGTCGCGAGGTCGGCGACCCCGACCGGGGCGACCGGGGCGACGGCGAGGCTCGAGGCGCCCCCCGAGACGAGGAAGAGGGTGAGACCGCTCGCACCCCCCGCGTCGAGGAACTCGAGCAGCCGGTCGCCCGCGAGCCGGCTGCGGGCGCCGGGCGTGGGGTGGTCGCCGACGAGGACGCCCTCACCGGGCGCCTCGCCGATCGCGATCACCCGGGCCACCCGGGCGCCGAGGGCGCCCCGGGCCGCGCGAACGAGCTCGGGCGCCGCCTTGCCCACCGCGACGAGGTCGACCCCCTCGCGCGACGACCCCAGGGCCCCCGCCTCGGCGAGGCGTCCGGCGACGGCGTCGTCGAGGTCGAGGCGCTCTATCGAGCGGGCGATCGCGAGGGCGTCGTCGAGCAGGCGCGCGCGGGTGGGGTCGGACGGACTCTCCACGGGGCGACGCTAACCCCCCGTAGCCTGGGCCGATGGAACCGGCGCGCCCGAGCTACCCGCCCAAGGCGCGTCCCGGCGACCGCGTGGCGGTCGTCTCGCCGTCGTGGGCCGGACCCGGGGTCTACCCCGCGGTCCACGAGCGCGGCCTCACCGTCCTCGTCGACCGGCTCGGGCTCGTTCCCGTCGAGTACCCGACGACCCGCGTGGTCGGCGCCTCGCCCGAGGCGCGCGCCCGCGACCTCGAGGCCGCCTTCGCCGACCGAAGCGTCGCCGCCGTGCTCGCCACGATCGGTGGCGACGACCAGATCCGGGTCCTCCGGCACCTCGACCCGGCCGTCCTCGCCGCGAACCCCAAGCCCTTCGTCGGCTACTCGGACAACACCAACCTGCTCAACTACCTCTTCGACCTGGGCTTAGTCAGCTACCACGGGGGGTCGACCCTGGTGCACCTGGCTAGACCCGGGGGCGTGCACCCCGCGCACCTCGCCTCGCTCCACCGGGCCCTCTTCACCCGCGAGCGGGCCCCGATCGACCCCCTCGCGACCTTCAGCGACCGCCAGCCGGACTGGGCCGACCCCGCCACGCTCGAGACCGAGCTCGAGCAGTTCGACGAGCCCGGCTGGACGTGGCGCAACGCCGATCGGGTCGTCACCGGTCCCTCGTGGGGCGGCAACCTCGAGGTGCTCCAGTGGACCCTCGCGGTCGGGCGCCACGTCCGCCCGGCCGAGGCCTACCGCGGGGCGGTCCTCGTGCTCGAGACCTCCGAGGAGATGCCGAGCGACGTCGAGGTCCACCGCATGCTGCGCAACCTCGGCGAGCGCGGGATCCTCGGGGTGGTCGGCGCCCTCGTCATGGCCAAGGCCAAGGCCTGGTCGAGCGAACGGCCCCTCGACCCGGGGGCCGCGCGGGCCTACCGCGAGGCGCAGGCCCGCGCGGTGGTGGCCGCCCTCGAGGAGTACGCGCCCGCGACCCCGGCCGTGATCGGCCCCGACCTCGGCCACACCGACCCCCAGTACGTCATCCCCTACGGGGGGCTGCTCACGCTCGACGGCCCGGCCCGGCGGCTCTGGGCGGAGTACTGACCTAGCGCCCCTCGGGCACGTAGTGGCGCTCGTCCTTCGCGTCGAGCCAGACCCGCATCGTGCGTCCCGTCGAGGGGTCCTTGAAGACCTCGTCGGTCGAGCGCCACGTGGGGTCGGGCCGGGTCGTCTCCCCGTGACGGCGCGTGGAGAGGTTGACGATCGCGAAGACCGCGAGGATGGCGAGGACGATGAGCGCGAACATCAGGCCCGGAAGGAGACCGCCGTCCCGTAGGCGACGACCTCGGTCATCCCGTTGCCCATGTCCGAGGAGTCGAAGCGCACCCCCACCAGGCCCTGGGCGCCGAGGAGCTGGGCGTTCTCGATCATCCGATCGAGGGCGTGGCGCCGGGTGTCCTCGACGAGCGCCGTGAACTGGCCGACCTCGCCGCCGGCGAGCGCCTTGAAGCTCGCGCCGATGCCCTTGGCGACGCCGATGGAGCGCACGACCACCCCGAAGACGGTCCCGAGGGTCCGGTCGATCTCGTGCTCGGCGAAGGTGAAGGCCGTCGTCAAGGGGAAGGTCGAGCCCCCGGGCTGTCCGTAGCGTGGCGCGTCCTCGGGCATCACCCCTCCTTCTCCCCGTGACCCTACAGCGCGCCGGCTCGGGGCCGATCGGTCCCGGGCCGGGGGCCCGGCGGGTTTAGGATTCGCGCGGGGGGCGGTACCGCCGGGTTCGGAAAGGACGACCATGAGCTTCCCCAGCGCCTCCTACTCGATCACCATGCGGGTGATCCTCGCCAACACCTCGGCGATCCCCGCGGTCGCCACCGCGGTCAGCGGGGCCGGGGGACTGGTGACGGCCCTCGACGTGGTCGAGCCGATCGAAGGCCACACGGTCATCGACGTCACCTGCAACGCCAGCGACGAGGGGCACGCCGAGGTGCTGCGCGGGGCGGTCGACGGGGTCGACGGGGCGCACGTGCACGCGGTGAGCGACCGGACGTTCCTCCTGCACCTGGGCGGCACCATCGCGACCGAGCCCAAGGTGCCCCTGAAGACCCGCGACGACCTCTCGATGGCCTACACCCCCGGGGTGGCGCGGATCTGCAGCGCCATCGCGAAGGACGTCGACCTCGCGCGCAAGTTCACCATCAAGCGCAACGCCGTCGCCGTGGTCACCGACGGGTCGGCGGTGCTCGGGCTCGGCAACATCGGCCCCGAGGCGGCCCTGCCGGTTATGGAGGGCAAGTCCCTCCTCTTCAAGCGCTTCGCCGGGATCGACGCGTGGCCGGTCTGCCTCGCCACCCAGGACGTCGACGAGATCGTCGGGATCGTGAAGGCGATCGCCCCGGTCTACGGCGGGATCAACCTCGAGGACATCGCCGCCCCGCGCTGCTTCGAGATCGAGCGGCGCCTGCGCGACGCGCTCGACATCCCCGTCTTCCACGACGACCAGCACGGCACGGCGACCGTCGTCTACGCCGCCCTCCTCAACGCCCTCAAGGTCGTGGGCAAGCCCCTCGGCGCGGTGCGCGTGGTGATCGTGGGCATCGGCGCGGCCGGCGTCGCGATCACGCGGCTCCTGCTCGCCGAGGGCGTCGGCGACGTCGTCGCCCTCAACCACCACGGCATCCTCGATCCCGAAGACCCCGCCCTCGACGACGAGCGGCGCTGGGTGGCCGAGCACACCAACGCCGAGGGGCGCCGCGGCGACCTGCGCGAGGCGATGCGCGGCGCCGACGTCTTCATCGGCGTCTCGGGCCCGAACGTGATGGGCGAGGAGCACCTCGAGCTCATGGCCGACGACGCGGTCGTCTTCGCCCTGGCGAACCCCGACCCCGAGATCGACCCAGCGATCGCCCGGCGCCACGCGCGCGTCGTGGCGACCGGGCGCAGCGACGAGCCGAACCAGATCAACAACGTGCTGGCCTTCCCGG
>JAKAEP010000106.1 GCA_021818265.1 Actinomycetes bacterium | reverse complement strand
AGCGGGGCGCCCGAGCGAGGCTGACGGCCGCCGCACCCAGCGCGAGAGCGAGCGCGACGAGGACGATCCCGACGGGAACCCATCTCCTCACGGCACCTCCCGGCGACCCCCTCGGGAAGCGTCACTGCGGCGCCCGGTCACGCGGGGTCGGGCGCAGTGTAGGCCCGGGCGTCACCGTCGGGCGCTCGCACCCGTCGTCGCGGGACCCGATCGGGCACGCCGTCCGACGCGGCGGCCCCGGCCCGGGAGCGGGGACCGCCGCAGCTCCGGGCAGCGCGTAGGTCTCGGGTCCTTCCTCGGTGAGGACGACGGCGTCGAGCGGTCGAGGGCCACGGAGAAACGAACTTTCGAAAACTCACAATCAGGCAAGATGACGCTATACGTGTGAATTATCGCATTCGTAGTCATTCTGGAGTAGATTGTGGAAATAGAGAACTACGACGCCGCCAGCGTTGAGGGGTACCGGGTCTACACGGGGGCGTCACTCGGCGCGGCCATCCGCCACTTCCGGATCGAGGCGGGTCTCTCCCAGGCCGACCTGGCGGTGGCCGTGGGGCTCAGCCCGTCGTACCTCTCCCGATTGGAGAACGGCCACGAGACCGAGCAGCTGCGCCGCATCGTCGCGCTCTTGAGGCACCTTGGGGTGCGAATGACCCTGGCCCGGGCCGACTGGTAGTGGCCGAGGACCTCACGCTCTGGCTCGACGGGGTCCCGGTCGCCGTCGTCGAGGCCGAGAGACGGCGGCTCCGACTCTCCTACACCGACGAGGCGCGCGCGGCGCACCCACCGGGGACGCCCCTCCTCTCCCTCGCCCTGCCCGTGTCGGCCCAGTCCTACGGCACGCTCGCCACGCGGACGTTCCTCGACGGCCTCCTCCCCGAGGGCGAGCCCCGTCGCGCCGTCGCCGAACGCCTCCGTCTCCGGGCTGACGACACCATCGGGCTCATCGCGGCCCTCGGTCGCGACTGCGCCGGGGCCGTCGTCATCCAGCCCTCGGCCGCACCGCCCCCCACCCAGTCCGGCTCCCACGAGCCCCTGGACGAGGCGGCCCTCGCCCGGCTCCTCGCCGGGCTGAGGAGCGCGCCGCTCGGCGCCGAAGGGCGGGTGCGCGTCTCGCTCGGTGGAGCCCAGGAGAAGCTCGTGCTCGCCCGGAGCCAGGACGGCCGGTGGGCCCGACCCCTCGACGGCGCGCCCTCGACCCACATCCTCAAGCCCGAGATCCGCGGACTGCCGGGCACCGTCGCGAACGAGGCCTTCGCCCTGCGCCTGGCCCTCCACCTCGGGGTGCCGGCCGCGCCGGTCCAGGTGATCGAGGTCGAGGGCCGACCGGTCCTGGTCGTCACGCGCTACGACCGCCGCGTGGACGAGTCGGGCACCGTGAGCCGCCTGCACCAGGAGGACGTCGCCCAGGCCCTGGGTGTACCCCCCGAGCGCAAGTACGAGGCCGACGGGGGGCCACGGCTGCGCGACGTCGCGTCCCTGCTCGCGGCCCTCGAGCCGGCGGACCTCGTGACCCTCGTGCGCTACCTCGTCGTCAACGTGCTCGTCGGCAACGGCGACGCCCACGCGAAGAACTACTCGCTCGTCCACGAGCCGGGCGGGGCCGTTCGCCTCGCCCCCCTCTACGACGTCCTGTCCACCCTCGCGCTCGACGACCGCCACCTGGCCATGCGCGTGGACGGGGTGGAGCGCACCGATCGCGTCACCCGGGCCCACCTGCTCGGGGAGGTCGTGGGCTGGGGCGTGGCGCGCCGGGCCGCCGAGGAGACCCTGGACACCCTGCTCGAGCGCCTGGCCGAGGCCTCGTCGCGGGCGCGCGAGGAGGTCCCGGGCGTCCCCGCGGAGGTGCTCGAGGTGCTCGACGCCCAGCGGTCCCGCCTCGAGACCGCGTGAGCCCGCGCCCCGCGCCCACCCTCTCTAGTCTCGGGTGATGGCGAACCGCCGTCACGACCGACGCCGTGCGCCTACCCGTCACCACCACGGCGGCCCGGACCTCCTCGATGAGGCCACCCGCCTCGCGTCCGCCGGCGAGCCGTTCGAGCTCCTCACCTTCGCGAGCGGGCTCGTGGCGGCCCTCGACCCGCGCCGCGCCGACCCGCGCTCCCGCGCTCCCGCGACGGCCGGGACACCCCGAGGGCTCGAGGCGTTCGTCGAGGCGCTCGGCGGCTCTGACGGCCCCGGCGCGGCGGCGCTCCTCGCCTGCCTCGCCCGGCTGGCCCCCGATCCGTCCATGCGCGAGCGCGTCCGCGCGCTCGCCGACGCGCGCGACCCCGGGCTGCCCCCGGCGCTCCGCGGTCTGGACGGCCTGACCGTGACGCGCGCCGTCACCGTGTCCCACGTCCTCGGCGACGGCGAGGACGTCATGCTCGAGCTCCGCCTCGGCCTCGGCCCCGGCGCCGTCGCGACCGCCGCCGTCTACATCGACCACGACCTCGGCACCGTCGTCAAGGACGCCTTCGTCGTCCCCGTCGAGCTCGCCGGCGCGCTCGTCGCGGGGGCGGGGACGCTCACGGACCCCGACTTCGTGGTCGCCGACGTCAAGGACGCCGACGCGCGCGCCCGGATCGTCGAGGCGATGGCCCTCGGCGACTCGACCTACCCGCCCTACGAGAGCGCGACGTGGCCCGCCTGCCAGCCACTCCTCGAGTGGGCGCTGCGCACCCTGCCCGAGGGCGGGGAGGGCTACGCGCGGGCCGAGTGGGACGACGAAGCCCGCGACGCCCTCGCCGAGGGGTTCTTCGCCAGTCCCGCGGGGCGCGCGCTCGACGACGACGCCCACCGCGACCTGCTCGACGCCCTGGTGTGGTACAAGACGGACTACGGCGCCGGTGACCCGCTGCGCTGGAGCGCGGTCTCGGTCGAGATCGCCCTCGACTGGCTCCCCCGCAAGGTCGTGGGCCTCGAGGGCCAGCTGGCGCTCGCGCCCGGGCTGCTGCGGGCCCTCATCCCCTACGGACACGCTGAGCGGGGGATTCGCCACGAGCTCACGGCCCGGGCCCTCACGACGCTCGATCGGCTCGAGCCCGACTTCTTCCGCCGGGTCGCTCGCCGTCCCTAGGGCAGCGTGTAGATCTCGGGCCCGTCCTCGGTGACGACGACGGTGTGCTCGAAGTGGCTCGAGAGCTGGCCGTCGGCCGTCATCACGCTCCAGCCGTCGTCGAGCACGTAGGTCTCGTGGGTGCCGACGTTGACCATCGGCTCGATGGCGAAGGCCATGCCGACCTTGAGGGTGGGGCCCGGGGTGCCCGGCCAGTAGTTGGGCACCTGGGGGCTCTCGTGCATCGCCGTGCCGATGGCGTGGCCGACGTAGTCGCGCACGACCGAGAAGCCCGCCGCCTCGGCCACCTCCTGGACGGCCCGGCCGACCTCGTGCAGTCGGTTCCCCCTCACCAGCTGGTCGATGCCGGCGTAGAGGGAGCGCTCGGTCACCGCCATG
>JAKAEP010000105.1 GCA_021818265.1 Actinomycetes bacterium | reverse complement strand
GGTGCACCCCGCGCGGCTCGGCCGGTCGTCCGGCCAGTGCGCGCACGATCGGCAGGCGGGCCAGGGCCCGGGCGGGGTAGGACGCGGCGAGGTAGGTCGCCGCCACCGCGAGCGCGATCGACGCGCCCACGACCCACCACGGTAAGGCCGTCTCGGCGATGTCGTGGTGGACGCTCGACTCGAGCGAGGGCCGGTACGTGACCCAGGCGGCGAAGCCGAGCGCGGCCCCGACGAGCGCGCCGGCGACGCCGACGACGAGGCCGTTCGCGCGCACCACCCAGGCGACCTGCTGGGGCGTCGCGCCGATCGCCCCGAGCATGCCCATCGCCCGGATCCGGCGCTGGGCGATCGCCGTGAATCCGGCGACCGCGACGAGCGCGATGAGGAGCATCCCCACGACCGCGAGGGCGAGGGTGATCGTGCCGGGGTTGATGAAGTTCGGGTTGGAGAGTCGCGAGGCCGTGGTGATCTCGGCGCCGAAGGCCCTCATCACCTCGTGGTTCGGGTCGAGCAGGACGGTGGCGCTCGCGGGGTTCGCGAGCTCGCCGGGCGCGACGAGCGCGAACTCGTCGAGCAGGCTGGTCGGGTTGACGACGATCCCGGTGACCGTCCAGGCGTGGCCGGCGATGCTCCAGTGGCCGCCCACCGAGAGCGAGAGCTCGCTCGCGAGGCCCGCGGTGACGGCGACCTCGTGCGCGCCCCGTGGGTACCGGCCGCTCACGAGGGCGAGCATCGGCCGGCCGAAGGGCCCGTGGGGGTCTTGGGAGCGGATCGAGAACGTCGTGACCGAGCCCGGGACCTGCACGGGGGTGTTCTCGATCACGTCGACCCGCGAGTCGAGCGAGCGCAGCCGCGCGACGTCGGCGGCGATCCGCGAGGGCGTGCCGGCGAAGGAGGCGTAGGCGCTCGCCGTGCCGACGAACTCGGTGACCGGGGCGGGGCTGTTGGACGACACGGCCGAGCCCACGACGACCCCGCCCACCGCGACGACGACGAGGAGGAAGACCAGCACCTGCTGGCGCCACTCGCGCACGAAGAGACGACGGGCCCAGCGCCCGAGCGCGCGACGAGCGACCAATCCGCCCGAGGAGGCGCGCGGCGCCCCGAGGGTGGCGACGGGGCTCACGACGGGTGGCGGCCGAGCATCGACTCGACGTCGGAGGCGGATGTGGTCTGGTCGACGACGCGCCCGTCGCGGATGAAGACGACCCGGTCGGCCCAGGAGGCGAGCTGGGCGTCGTGGGTCACGACGACGGCCGCCACCCCCCGCCGGCAGGCGTCGCGGATGAGGCGCATCACGGCCTCCCCGTTCGCCGAGTCGAGGGCCCCGGAGGGCTCGTCGGCGAGCAGGAGGGTCCGATCGCCCACCACCGCCCGGGCGATGGCGACGCGCTGGCGCTCGCCGCCCGAGAGCTGGTCGGGGAAGTGGTCGGCCCTCTCGGCGAGCCCGAGGTTGGCGAGCGCCGTCCGACCGGCCTCGCGCGCCCGGCGAAGCCCCACTCCGTCGAGCTCGAGCGGGAGCGACACGTTCTCGAGGGCGGAGAGCCCCGGCAGGAGGTTGAAGTCCTGGAAGACGTAGCCGATCGCGCGCCGGCGCAGGGCCGCACGCTGGTTGCGCGAGAGCGTCCCCAGGCTCTGGCCGTTGACGACGACCTCGCCGCTCGTGGGCTCCTCGAGCGAGCCGGCGATCGTGAGCAGGGTCGACTTGCCCGAGCCGCTCGGTCCCATGACGGCGACCAGGTGGCCCGCCTCGACGGTGAGGTCGACGCCCGATAGGGCGTGCACCTCGTTGGGCGCCGTGCCGTAGACCTTGGTGATCTGGCGCATCTCGAGGACGTTCATCGCTGGGGCTCCCTCTCTCGGCCCGCGGGGCGCGCCTCGCTGGCGCGCCGGGTGGGCTTGGATCTCTTCAGCCGGCCCTCGGCCGCGTCCAGCCAGCGCACGAGCGCTTCGAGCCGGAACAGCTCGGCGTCGACCGCGAGCGCGAGGTGCAGGTCGAGGGCGGACTCGTCCTCTTTCACCTTCGTCCACTGCTGCATGACGCTGATGAGGTAGCGGCGGTGGGTCTGGATCATCGCGCGCACGTCCACCCCGTCGATCTCCGTCGCGACGAGCACCTTCATCACGAGCTCGTCGCGCGGGGGCGCCGAGAGGTCGGGCGGGGTGACGAGCCACTCCTCCAGCTCGCGTCGGCCGGCCCGGGTCATCCGGTAGAGGCGCTGGGGGCCCTCGGCCCCGGCGTCGTCGACGGCGACGAGGCCGTCGCGCTCGAGGCGCGCGAGGGTCTGGTAGACCTGGCCGACGTTGAGGGGCCAGACCTCTCCGGTGCGGGCCTCGAACTCGTTGCGCAGCTGCAGCCCGTACTTCGCGCCATCACTCAGTAGTGCCAGCAGCGCGTGTCGCACACTCACCGGTTCCTCCCGCCTCGCTGTATACCCGGTATCGTACGGAGTCCGAGGGCCCCACGACGGGGCCTTCTCGTCCGGCTCGGGGTTCTCCCCTAAGGGCCCGCGCGCCCTCCTGCGGGCGGCGCGGGGCTACGCTCGCAACGACCAAGGAGGTCGCGACCGTGTCCACCCCGTTCCGCACCCAGGTCCTCTGCCGACTCTCGTCGCTCGTTGTGGTCGCCGGGTTGCTCCTGGGCCTCGTCGGCGTCCGCCTCTGGACCCTCGCCGTCGTCGCCGCCTACGCGGCCCTCCAGGCCCGCGACACCTACGCGTCAACCCGGGGCCGCGCGACGCGCGTCGGGGCGGCGACGGTGGCCGTGCCCCTGCCGGTGCTGCGCGTGCGCCGACGCGCCGGGCGCTAGCCCGCCGTGACCGCGGTCGTCGAGGTCCTCGCGACGGGCTACGTGGGGAATCGCGTCGCGAGCACCGTCGTGCTCGTGCGCGAGGGCCCGGCCGTCATCGTCGTCGACCCCGGCATGGTCGCCCACCGCTCGGTCATCCTCGACGCGCTCGCCGCCCGCGGGGTCGCCCCCGAGGAGGTCACCGACGTGATCTTCAGCCACCACCACCCCGACCACACCCTGAACGCGGCGCTCTTTTCGAACGCGCGCTTCCACGACCACTGGGCGGTCTACAAGGACGACGTGTGGGACGACCGGGCCGAGGGCTTCGAGGGCGCGCCGTCGGTGCGACTGCTCGACACCCCCGGCCACACCCGCCAGGACGTCTCGACCCTCGTCGAGACCGACGAGGGCCTCGTCGTCTGCACCCACCTGTGGTGGTCGAAGGACGGTCCCGCCGAGGACCCGCTGGCCGAGGACGCCGCGGCGCTGCGCGCCTCGCGCGCCGCGGTGCTCGCCCTCGAGCCCGTGCTGATCGTCCCGGGCCACGGCGCGCCCTTCGCCCCGGGCGAGCTCGGCGCCTGACTCAGCCGCCGGCGCGCCCCTCGCGCAGCGCCCGCCACTGGGCGAGCCGCTCGGCCACCCGCGC
>JAKAEP010000104.1 GCA_021818265.1 Actinomycetes bacterium | reverse complement strand
GTCGCCACCGGGGCGCGCCGGCTCACGCGGGCACCTCGAAGCCGAGGAAGCGATTCTCGCACACCAGGGCGACCCCGGTGGCCTCGAGGACCCGGGTGCGCACCTCGACGATGAGCCGATAGACGTCCTCGGCGCGCCCGCCCTCGTCGGCCTGGATGAAGTTGGCGTGCTTCTCGCTCACCCGTGCGCTCCCCCGGCGCCACCCCTTGAGCCCGGCCGCCTCGATGAGCCGCGCCGCGTGGTCGCCGGGGGGGTTGCGAAAGACCGACCCGGCGTTCGCCCCGCCGGGCTGGTGCTCGCGCCGCCAGCGCACCACCGCGCGCACCTCCTCCTCGGCGAGCGCCGGGTCGCCGCGACCCAGGCGCAGGGTCGCCCCGAGCACCAGCTCGCCGGGGCCGAGCGCGCTGGTGCGGTAGCCGAGCTCGAGGGCGGTGGCCTCGCGACGGACGGTCGCGCCCTCGCGCCACAGCGTCGCCGCGACGAGCGACGCCGCCAGGTCCGACCCGTGGCCCCCGGCGTTCATGGCGACGGCACCCCCGACGGTGCCGGGCACCCCGACCGCCCACTCGAAGCCCGTCACCCCGGCCCGCGCGAGCCGGCGCGCGGCCACGGGCAGGTCCAGTCCCGCGCCGACCTCGACGAGCACCCCGTCGCCGTCGTCGCGCCAGTCGAGCCCGGCGAACTCGCCCTCGAGGCGCACGGCGCAGACCGCCACCTCGCCGTCGGCGACGAGGAGGTTCGAGCCGTTGCCGATCGCGACGAGGTCGAGCCCGACCTCCTCGATCAGCGGACCGAGCTCGTCGAGGTCGTCGCGGCGCGCGAGGGTGACGAGCAGCCGCGCCGTGCCGCCCACCCGGTAGGTGGTGCGCGCGCCGAGGGGCGCGTGCTCAACCACCCGGGCGCCGCCCACCTCGAGGAGGCGCGCGAGGCTCACGTGAGGCCCCCCGGCAGGTCGGCGATGACGCGGCCCACGTCGCCCGCGCCCAGCACCAGCACGAGGTCCAGCCCGTCGAGGTACCCCGCGAGCGCCTCGGGCACCCGGTCGAGGTCGGGGACGTAGCGGACGGCCCCGACCACGCCGCGCTCGGCGATCGAGTTCGCGACGATCTCGCCGGTCACCCCCTCGGGGTTGGGCTCGCCGGCCCGGTACAGGTCGGTGACGACGACCAGGGCGGCGCCGTCGAAGGCCGGGGCGAAGCTCCCGAGCAGCGCCAGGGTCCGGGTGACCCGATGGGGCTGGAAGACGACGCCCACGCGGGCGTAGCCGAGCTCGCCCGCCGCCGCGAGGGTCGCGTCGATCTCCCCGGGCAGGTGAGCGTAGTCCTCGACCACGTCGACGCCGCGCCACGCGCCGCGGCGCTGGAAGCGCCTCGGCGCCCCGAGGAAGTTCGAGAGCCCCCGCTCGACGGCCCGCGCCTCGACGCCCTGGACCCGGGCGAGCGCGGCGACGACCGCGGCGTTGGCCACGTTGTGCCGCCCCGTCACCCGCAGGTCGAGCTCGAGGCGCTCGCCCGGTCCGCGCAGCGCGAAGCGCGACCCGTCGCGGCGAAGCGCGACCCCCTCGACGCGCCACTCCCGCTCGGGACCGGTCCCGACGGCGTGGGGGCGGATGGCGTGGGCGAGCGCCCGGGCGGCGCCCGGGTCGTCGGCCCAGGCCACGACCGGGCCCGTCGTGCGCGCGACGAGGTCGGCGAAGGCCGCCTCGAGTCGCTCGAGCGTGCCGTAGTGGTCGAGGTGGTCGGGCTCGACGTTGGTGAGCGCCAGCGCCTCGGGCGTGACCCCGGCCATCGTCCCGTAGCTCTCGTCGACCTCGAGCACGAGCCCGTCGGCGCCGAAGTGGCCGTTCGCGCCCACCCCCAGCACCGGGGCCCCGAGGAGCCAGCCGGCGTCGCGCCCGGCGGCCAGGGCCACCTGGACGAGCATCGAGGTGGCCGTCGTCTTGCCGTGGGTGCCCGCGACGCCCCAGGTCGGCGTGGCCCCCGTCACCTCGGCGAGGGCCGCGGGCCGGTCGACCCGCTCCAGGCCGAGCGCCGCGGCCGCGACGAGCTCGGGGCTGTCGGCGGCCACCGCGGGCGACCACACCACCGCGTCCACCCCCGCTAGGTGGGAGGGGTCGTGACCGACCGCGACGGCGATCCGCCGCGCGACGAGCTCCTCGAGCACCGGCGAGGCCGCCGCGTCGCAGCCGCTCACCTGGGCGCCCCGCTCGGCCAGCCACAGGGCGAGGCCGCTCATGCCCGCCCCGCCCACGCCCATCACGTGCACGCGCCGTCCCGTCGCGAGGAGGCTCACCGCGACGCCCCCTCGACCACCTCGGCGATCGCCGCCGCCGCGTCCCGGCGCCCGAGCGCCGCGAGGGCGCTCGACATCGCCGCGCGGGTCGGCGCCGGCTTGAGCGCCTCGAGCGCCTCGGCCAGGGTCGACGCGTCGCACGACGCGTCATCGATCACCCGCACGCCACCGACGGCGGCCAGGGCCTCGGCGTTGCGACGCTGGTGGTCACCGGGCGCGCCGGGCAGGGGCACCACGACGGCGGGGATCGCGAGGCGCGTGAGCTCGGCGACCGTGACGGCCCCAGCCCGGCAGACAGCGACGTCGCAGACCGCCCACAGCTCGGCCATGTCGGTGAAGGCCACGACCCGGTAGTCGAGGTCGCCGGCCACGCGGCGCGCGAGCACGCGCTCGTAGTCGCGCTCGCCGGTGACGTGCACGATGGCGAGGTCGCGCCGCGACGCCCAGCGGGCAGCGAGGCCGCTGACCGCGTCGTTCACCCGACGCGAGCCGAGGGACCCGGTCATCACCACCACCACGAGCCGGTCCGGTCCGAGCGGGGGGTCGGTGGCCGCGCGGGCCCGCGCGCGGGCCGCGTCGGAGCGGTCGACCGCCTCGATCGCCGCGCGCAGCGGCGTGCCGGTCACGACCGCGTCGTCCGCGGGGAAGCCGAAGGCGACGCACCGGCGCGCGGCCGCGCGCCGGAAGAGACGGTGCACGGCGCCCGGCACGGCGTCGAAGTCGACCAGCACCAGTGGCACCCGCCACACCACGGCCGCCGCGCACGTGGCGAACGAGGCGTAGCCGCCGACCGACACGACGCAGCGGGGTCGCCACCGACCGACCAGCGTGACCGCCATCACGAGGGCGCCGACGAGCCCGAGGGCGGCGAGAGCGCTCACGGCGAGGTCGTAGGGTCGCAGCGAGCGGCGCAGGCCCCGGCCGGGCAGCAGGGTCAGGGCGACCGGCCCGTGGCCGAGCAGCCGGCCCTCCTGGCCCCGGCGGCTGCCGACGAAGCGGATCTCCTCGGGCGCGAGCCCGCGGGCCACCAGCGCCTCGGCGATGGCCTCCATGGGAAAGACGTGGCCCCCGGTCCCGCCGCCCGTGACGATGACGGGACCGCGCATCACCCCTCCGGTCTATAGCGGCGCGGCGCCGGGCCGTGCGGCGCCCGCGCG
>JAKAEP010000103.1 GCA_021818265.1 Actinomycetes bacterium | reverse complement strand
CCAGCGCTTCGGCGAGATGGAGGTCTGGGCCCTCGAGGCCTACGGCGCCGCCTACGCCCTGCAGGAGCTGCTGACCGTGAAGAGCGACGACATGAAGGGCCGCGAGCGCGCCTACGAGGCGATCGTCAAGGGCCAGAACCTGCCCGAGCCGGGGATCCCCGAGTCGTTCAAGGTTCTCATCAAGGAGATGCAGTCGCTGTGCCTCAACGTCGAGGTGCGCGACAAGGGCGGGGCCCACGTGGACCTCGCCGACACCGAAGAGGACTTCTTCTCGGTCACCCGCGAGCTGGGCATCGACATCAGTCGGCCCGAGCGCGGCTCGGACGAGGAGGACGCCCGCCGCGCCGCGGAAAGGAAGTTGTCATGAGCCCGCTCGACGTCAACCAGTTCAACGAGATCTCGATCGGCCTCGCGACGACCCAGAACATCCGCAGCTGGTCCTCGGGCGAGGTGAAGAAGCCCGAGACCATCAACTACCGCACCCTGCGTCCGGAGAAGGACGGCCTGTTCTGCGAGAAGATCTTCGGGCCGCAGAAGGCGTGGGAGTGCGCGTGCGGCAAGTACAAGCGGGTGCGCTTCAAGGGCATCGTCTGCGAGCGCTGCGGCGTCGAGGTCACCAGCGACAAGGTCCGGCGCGAGCGCATGGGCCACATCGCCCTGGCGGCCCCGGTCGTGCACATCTGGTACCTGCGCGGGACGCGCTCGTGGCTGGCCTACCTGCTCATGGGCACGGCGCCCAAGGAGGAGCTCAAGGCCAAGCAGCTCGAGAAGGTGATCTACTTCGCCGCCCACATGGTGACCTTCGTGGACGACGAGAAGCGCCACGTCGACCTGCCCGAGCTGCGCCAGGCCCTGGCCGAGGAGATCGAGGAGATCAACGACCGCGAGGCCAAGGCCGTCGAGGCCAAGCTGCGCGACGTCGAGGCGAAGGCCGCCACCCTCGAGGGCGAGGGGGCCAAGGAGTCCGAGCTGCGCGCCCTGCAGCGCGCCAGCGAGCGTGAGATCGAGGCCGTGCGCGCCCGCTTCGCCGAGGAGCGCGAGGTCGCCCGCCAGGCCTTCGACACCTTCGAGGGACTCCACTCCCGCCAGATCGTCGAGGACGAGGTCCTGTACCGCGAGATGGAGTTCCGCTACGGCGAGTACTTCGAGGGCGGCATGGGCGCCGACGCCATCCTGCAGCTGATCGACCGGATGGACCTCGACGAGGAAGAGCGCGTCATGCGCGAGATGATCGAGGCCAAGGACGGCCGCAAGCCGCTCAGCGCCCAGCGTCACGCGAAGTTCCTCAAGCGCCTGGCGATCGTCCAGTCGTTCAACCGCCGCGACGCCCACGGGCACCGCGTGAACGACCCGCGCGCGATGATCCTCGAGGCCGTGCCGGTGATCCCGCCGGACCTGCGCCCGATGGTCCAGCTCGACGGCGGCCGCTTCGCCACCTCGGACCTCAACGACCTCTACCGGCGCGTCATCAACCGCAACAACCGCCTCAAGCGGCTGCTCGACCTCGGCGCGCCCGACATCATCGTCAACAACGAGAAGCGCATGCTCCAAGAGGCCGTCGACGCCCTGTTCGACAACGGGCGCCGCGGCCGGCCGGTCACCGGCCAGAGCGGGCGCCCCCTCAAGTCCCTGTCGGACATGCTCAAGGGCAAGCAGGGCCGGTTCCGCCAGAACCTGCTCGGCAAGCGCGTCGACTACTCGGGCCGCTCGGTCATCGTGGTCGGCCCGCAGCTCAAGCTGCACCAGTGCGGCCTGCCCAAGGAGATGGCCCTGGAGCTCTTCAAGCCCTTCGTCATGAAGCGGCTCATCGAGACCCAGGTCGCCCAGAACATCAAGAGCGCCAAGCGCATGGTCGAGCGGCGCAAGTCGGTCGTCTGGGAGGTCCTCGAGGAGGTCATCCGCGAGCACCCGGTCCTCTTGAACCGCGCCCCGACGCTCCACCGCCTGGGCATCCAGGCCTTCGAGCCGGTGCTCGTGGACGGCAAGGCCATCCAGATCCACCCGCTGGTCTGCAAGGCCTTCAACGCCGACTTCGACGGCGACCAGATGGCCGTGCACGTCCCGCTGTCGGCCGAGTCCCAGGCCGAGGCGCGGATCCTGATGCTCTCGACCAACAACATCTTCACCCCGGCGACCGGCCGGCCGATCACCGAGCCGGGCCAGGACATGGTCTTCGGGACCTACTACCTGACCCTGCCGGCCGAGGGCGACGCCGCGAACCCGCGGGTCTTCCGCCACACCTACGAGGTGGAGAGCGCGCTCGAGGAGCGCACGCTCGGGCTGCGGACCCCCATCGAGATCCGTCCCGCCGAGGGCTCGTCCCTCGACGCCCGCCTGGCCGCGGCCGGGATCGAGCCCAGCGGCGCGAGCCGCCGGCTCGTGACGACCCCGGGCCGGGTCCTGTTCAACGAGGCCCTGCCGCCCGGGTTCCGCTACGTGAACCAGCAGATCGGCAAGAGCACCGTGCCGGTGGGCACGATCGTCGAGGAGATCTCCGCGGGCTACTCCCGCCAGCAGGTCGCCACGGCGCTCGACGCGATCAAGGCGCTGGGCTTCCGCTACGCGACCCGCTCGGGGCTCACGATCTCGATCGAGGACATCGTCACCACGCCCGACAAGGCCGCCATCCTCAACAAGTACGAGGAGCAGGCCGCCAAGGTCGAGACCAACTACCGGCGCGGCGTCATCGTCGACGACGAGCGGCGCCAGCAGGAGATCGAGATCTGGACCAACGCCAACAAGGAGGTCGGTGACGCGGCCGAGCGGGCGATGAACTCGATGGCCGAGAACCCCATCCGCATGATGGTCGACTCGGGCGCCCGAGGCAACAGCCAGCAGATCCGCCAGATCGCGGCCATGAAGGGCCTCGTCTCCAACCCGCGCGGCGAGATGATCCCGCGGCCGATCAAGTCCTCGTTCCGCGAGGGCCTCTCGGTCCTGGAGTACTTCATCTCGACCCACGGCACCCGCAAGGGCCTCGGCGACACCGCCCTGCGCACGGCCGACTCGGGCTACCTGACCCGGCGCCTGGTCGACGTCGCCCAGGAGCTCATCGTCAAGGAGGCCGACTGCGGCACCGCGCGCGGCCTGTGGATCGAGAACGTGGGCCCGGACCGGCCCGGCCGGCGCGCGCACCTCGAGACCAAGCTCTGGGGCCGCGTCGTCGCCGAGGACGTCCGCCTCTCGGACGGCTCGGTCATCCCGGCCGGCACCCTGCTCTACGCCGACGACGTCGAGCGTCTGCGCGACGACGCGACGGTCGAGCGGGTTCGCGTGCGCACCACGCTGACCTGCGACGCCCTCCAGGGCGTGTGCGCGGCCTGCTACGGCATGTCGCTCGCCACGCACCAGGTCGTGGAGCTCGGCGAGGCCGTCGGGGTCATCGCCGCCCAGTCGATCGGCGAGCCGGGCACCCAGCTCACGATGCGCACGTTCCACTCCGGTGGCGTGACCGAGAGCGACATCACCCACGGCCTGCCCCGCGTGGTCGAGCTCTTCGAGGCCCGCACCCCCAAGGGCG
>JAKAEP010000102.1 GCA_021818265.1 Actinomycetes bacterium | reverse complement strand
CGCGGCAAGCGCACCGCCGAGGAGGCGGCCGCCCTGCGCGCGCGCGTCACGACGACGACCGAGCTCGGCGACCTCGCCCACTGCGACCTCGTCATCGAGTCGGTCGTCGAGGACCTCGAGGTGAAGCTCGACCTCTTCCGCGCCCTCGGCCGGGCCGTCGCCGAGGGCGCGGTGATCGCCACGGGCACCTCCACCCTGCCGGTGATCGACCTGGCGATGCAGGTGCCCCACCCCGAGCGGGTGCTCGGCATCCACTTCTTCAACCCCGCACCCCAGATGAGCCTGGTCGAGGTGGTCCGGCCCCTCTCGGTGAGCGAGGCCGTCGTCGCGCGCGCGATCGCCTTCGTGCGCGAGTGCGGCAAGGACCCCATCGAGGTGAAGGACCAGGCCGGGTTCATCGTCAACGCCCTCCTCTTCCCCTACCTCAACAACGCCGTGCGCCTCCTCGAGCGGGGCGTCGCCACCAAGGAGGGGATCGACGCCGCGATGAAGGGGGGCTGCGGCTTCCCGATGGGGCCGTTCGCTCTGCTCGACCTCGTGGGGCTCGACACCTCGATCGCCATCTTGGAGGCGCTCTACGCCGAGTACGGCGACCCCAACTACTCCCCCGAGCCCCTGCTGCGCCGGATGGTCTCGGCCGGACGCCTCGGGCGCAAGTCCGGCTCCGGCTTCTACCCGTACCGCTAGCCGTGGGCGAGCGCGCGACCCCGTGGGTGATGCGGACCTACTCGGGCCACACGAGCGCCGCCGCGAGCAACGCCCTCTACCGCACCAACCTGGCCAAGGGCCAGACGGGCCTCTCGATCGCCTTCGACCTCCCGACCCAGACCGGCTACGACCCCGACGACGAGGCCGCGCGCGGCGAGGTCGGCAAGGTCGGGGTCCCGGTCGCCCACCTCGGCCACGTGCGCCAGCTCTTCGAGGGCCTCCCCCTCACCGAGATGAACACCTCGATGACCATCAACGCCACCGCCGCGTGGCTGTGGGCCCTCTACCTGGCGCTCGCCGCCGAGCGCGGTGACGACCCCGCCCGACTCCAGGGCACCATCCAGAACGACATCGTCAAGGAGTACCTCAGCCGGGGCACCTACATCTTCGCGCCGGGCCCGTCGCGCCGGCTCATCGTCGACACCATCGCCTACGGCGTCGCCCACGTGCCCCGGTGGAACCCGATCAACGTCTGCAGCTACCACCTCCAAGAGGCCGGCGCCACGCCCGCCCAGGAGGTCGCCTACGCCCTCGCGACCGCGATCGACGTCCTCGACGCCGTGCGCGACTCGGGCAAGGTCGACCCCTCGCGCCTGGGCGAGGTCGTCGGGCGGGTCTCGTTCTTCGTGAACGCCGGGGTGCGCTTCGTCGAGGAGACGGCGAAGATGCGGGTCTTCACCGCGCTCTGGGACGAGATCTGCCGCACCCGCTACGGGGTCGAGGACCCCGCCCAACGCCGCTTCCGCTACGGCGTCCAGGTCAACTCCCTGGGGCTCACCGAGCAGCAGCCGGAGAACAACGTGGGCCGGATCGTCCTCGAGATGCTCGGGGTGACCCTGTCGGCCGACGCCCGGGCCCGGGCCGTCCAGCTGCCGGCGTGGAACGAGGCCCTCGGCCTGCCGCGACCGTGGGACCAGCAGTGGAGCCTGCGCCTCCAGCAGGTGCTCGCCTACGAGACCGACCTGCTCGAGTACCCCGACCTCTTCGCCGGCTCGGTCGTCATGGAGTCGCTGGTGCACGACCTACGCGAGGCGGCGCTCGCCGAGCTCGACGAGGTCCTCGCCCTCGGCGGCGCCTTCGCCGCGGTCGAGCAGGTCAAGGCGCGCCTCGTCGCCAGCCAGGCGGCGCGGGTCGCGCGCATCGAGTCCGGCGAGCAGGTCGTGGTGGGGGTCAACCGCTTCACCGAGACGGCCCCGTCACCGCTCGCCGAGGGCGTCGAGTCGATCCTCACGGTCGACCCCTGGGTCGAGGCCGAGCTGGTCGACGACCTCGCGGCGTGGCGCGCGTCGCGCGACGCCTCGGCCGTCGAGGCCGCCCTCGCCGAGCTGCGGCGGGTGGCGGCAAGCGACGACCCGGCCGACAACGTGATGGTCCCCTCGATCGCCCTGGCGCGCGCCGGCGGCACGACGGGCGAGTGGGCCCGGACCCTGCGCGAGGTCTACGGCGAGTACCGCGCGCCGACCGGGGTGGCGTCGGCGCGCGCCACCCGCGAGGGCTTCGCCGACCTCGCCGCGCGCAGCCGCGCCCTGGCCGAGCGCCGCGGCTCGCCGCCCCGGCTGCTCGTCGCCAAGCCCGGCCTCGACGGCCACTCCAACGGGGCCGAGCAGGTCGCGGTCGCCGCGCGCGACGCCGGCTTCGAGGTGGTGTACGCCGGCATCCGCTCCACCCCCGAGGAGATTGTGGCCGCCGCGCGCGACGAGGACGTCGACGTGGTGGGACTCTCGATCCTCTCGGGCTCGCACCTCGAGCTCGTGCCCCGGGTCCTCGAGGGGCTGCGCGCCGAGGGCGTGGCGGCGCCCGTCGTGGTCGGGGGGATCATCCCGCCCGAGGACGCCGCGGTCCTGCGCCGAGGGGGCGTCGCCGCTGTCTACACGCCCAAGGACTACCGGCTCACCGACATCGTCGCCGGCCTGCTGGAGCTCGCCGAGCGCTAGTTGAGCTCGTGGGGCCGGCGCAGGGCGTAGCGGCCGGCGTTGAACCACCGGCCCGAGAACCGCCAGGTCGGAGTGCGGTCGAGGGCCCGGCGCCGCTCGCGCACGAGCAGCTCCGCGGCGGCGACCACCGCCGCGAGGTCCTCCTCGGGGGGCAGCGGGCGCGGGGTGAGGCCGTGGCTCACAGCGGGACGTTCCCGTGCTTGCGCTTGGGCAGCTCCTCGCGCTTGCCCCGCAGGAGGTCGAGCGACTTGGCGAGCACCCGACGGGTGTCGGCCGGGTCGATCACGTCGTCGACGAAGCCCCGCTCGGCCGCGATGTAGGGGTTGACGTAGCGCTCCTCGTAGTCGTCGATCAGCTGGGCGCGCAGCGCCTCGGGGTCGTCGGCCTCGGCCAGGTCGCGCCGGTGGACGATCCCCACCGCGCCCGACGCGCCCATGACCGCGAACTCCGCCGTCGGCCAGGCGAAGGCCAGGTCCGCGCCGATCGACTTGGAGTTCATGACCACGTAGGCGCCGCCGTAGGCCTTGCGCGTGGTGATCGAGATCCGCGGCACCGTGGCCTCGCAGAAGGCGTAGAGCAGCTTCGCGCCGTGGCGGATGATCCCCCCGTACTCCTGGGAGACGCCCGGCATGAAGCCGGGCACGTCGACGAAGGTCACGATCGGCACGTTGAAGGCGTCGCACGTGCGCACGAAGCGCGCGGCCTTCTCCGACGAGGAGATGTCGAGGACCCCGGCCAGGGTCTGGGGCTGGTTGGCCACGATGCCCACGGTGTGGCCGTCGATCCGGGCGAACCCGCAGGTCACCTGCTGGGCGTAGGTGGCGTGGACCTCCATGTAGTCGCCGTTGTCGACGATCGAGGTGATGACCTTCTTCATGTCGTAGGGCTGGTTGGGCGAGTCGGGCAGGAGGTCGCGCAGGTCCTC
>JAKAEP010000024.1 GCA_021818265.1 Actinomycetes bacterium | reverse complement strand
AGGATGTCGGCGTTGATCTCGATGAGGCCCGACAGGGTCTCGGAGCCGCTCGGGTTGTTCTCGTCGCTCGCGGTGATCGTCTGGTTGAGCGAGACGACCTTGCCGGCGGCGTAGCGGGGGGTGCCGTCGAGGCCACCGGCGTTGCCGATCCCGACGATCGTGTCGCCGACCGCGGGGCCCGACGCGGCGATGCGCACCGTCGGCAGGTTCGACGCGCCCTGGACCTGCAGGAGGGCCACGTCGGCCGAGACGTCGTAGCCGACGACCGTCGCGGGGTAGGTCTGGCCCGTGGCGACGCTGCGCACGCTGATCGACGACGCCCCCTCGATGACGTGGTTGTTGGTGAGGACCAGCCCGCCCTTGGTGAGGACCATGCCCGTGCCCTCACCGGTGGCGCCGGCGTAGTCGTAGCTGGACACGACGTCGACGAGGCCCGGGCTCACCTTGGCCGCGACCTTGGCGGCGCGCGAATTGGACTGGGTCGCGGTGGAGCCGGGCGCGCCGGTGCCCATTCCGAAGCCGGGGAAGGGCACGTTGCCGAACCCCGGGACCGTGAACGAGCCGCCCGGGCCCGACGGCTCGTAGGGGAACGCGTAGGCCGGTGCCGCGGGGCGGTCGACCCAGTGGCCGAGCACGAAGCCCACGCCCCCGATCGAGAGAACGAGCACGGCCGCGGCGGCCGCGCGCACGAGCCAGGAGTCGCCGCGCGGCCGGCCGGGCACGCTCACGGGCCCGGGGCCCCACGGCGCGCCGGCGTCGGCGCTCGACGCGGCGTCGGGGGTCGGGGCGGCTCCCTCGGCGACGACGGGCTCGGGGATCGACTCGGGCGCCGCGTCGTCGCGCGCGCCCTCGGGGCTGTTCTCAGGGGTGTTGTCTGCGTCCATCTGTCCCTCCAGCTCTACGACACCCCGACGCTAGGGGGGCCAGGTGAAGGTGCGTTTCGGGGGCGCTAAAAAGGCCCTAAGAGCCCGGTGGGGCGGGGGTCTCGTCGCTGCGCGCGCGCGCCGAGCGGCGCCGCGCCGCGGCGCGCACCAGCACGAGGGCCCCGACGACGACGAGGACGGCGCCGCGCCCGACGCCGGCCCACACCAGGACGGCCCCCGCCACGACCAGCGCGACCGCGAGGGCGTAGCGCTGCCAGGGCCGCCACGAGCGCGTGAACGAGAGCAGGAGTCGCCCGACGCCGAACATCAGGTCGCCTCCTCGGCCGCGGCGCCCTCGACGAGGGCGGTGAGCACCTCGAGGGCGGCGCGCACCCGGGCGGCGCCCTCGCGCGCGACGAGCGCGCGCACGCGCGCGGCCACGGCCTCGCGGGCGACCCCGGCCGCGGCGAGGCCGCGGGGGGTGAGCGAGACGGTGACCCGTCGCCGGTCGAGGGCGTCGGGCTCCCGGCGGGCGTAGCCCCGGGTGACGAGCGTGTCGAGGACCTGGCTCACCATCTGCTTGGGCAGGTCGGTGGCCGCGGCGAGCGCCCCCACCGAGCGCGGGCCGTCCTCGAGGTGGCTCAGGTAGAGCGCGCCGGTGCGCGGGAGGTCGCTGAAGCCGGCGTCCTCGAGCTCGGCGCGCACGACTCGCACCAGCGCGCGCCGGGCGCGCAGCACGGCGGCGACGAGCGACGGGGCGGGCACGTCCACGGCCGGACGGTATCAGTCACTATCCATGATTGTCAAGACACATGACGAATGGGCGGGTCACGCCCCGGGCGCGGGCGCGGGCGCGGGGGCGACCTCGAGGGCCGGGCCCACGCGCTGGGCGACGAGCGCCGCGAGGGCCATCGCCGCGGCGAAGACCCCGAGGGCCCAGCTGGCCGACAGCCGCGCGGTCACGACCCCCGCGACCACCGGCGCGAGGGCGGCCAGGGCGGTCGCCAGCTGCATGAGGGTGTTGGTCACCCGACCGCGCAGCTCCTCGGGGGTGGCCCGGAACATGGCGGCGAAGAGCACGGCGTTGGTGGTCGGCGCGATGAGCAGCGGCAGCGCGAGCGGCAGCGCCACGAGGGGCGAGGGCATGACGAGGGCGGCGAGCGCGAGCACGACCGTCCCGCCCACGGTGAGGAGGTTGACCGCGCGGGTGAGGGTGAGGTGGGGCTGGATCCTCGACGAGAGGACCGCCCCGACGAGCCCACCGGTCATGGCGAGGGCCTCGGTGAGCCCGACGACGCCGGGCGAGGCGCCGTGGAGGCGCAGTCCCAGGATCACGGTGAAGAGCGCGCCGTTGATCGCGAAGTTGATGAGCGGCGCCTGGATCACCACGGCGCGCAGGAGGGGCGTCCCCAGGGTGAAGCGCACGCCCTCGACGGTCTCGCGCCACAGGCTCGCCCGGGGCGTGTCGCGCTCGGGGGTGAAGCGGCCCCGCAGGGCGCCCGAGGTCGCCACCGAGACGCCGTAGGAGACGGCGTCCGCGACGAAGGGGAGGGTCCGGGCGATCCCGTAGAGGACGCCGCCGAGGGCCGGGCCGAGCAGGCTCGCCCCGTACTGGCGCCCCTCGGAGGCGGCCCAGGCCGACTCCAGCTGGCTGTCGTGGACGATCGCCGGGAGGGCCGCGTTGGAGGCCGGGGTGAAGAGGGTGTCGCCGACGCGGTCGATCGTGGCCGCGATGAGCACGACCCACCAGGTGACGTGGTGGGTCGCGACGAGCACCGCGAGCGCCGCCAGGGCGAGCGTGCGCACGGCGTCGCAGCCGACCATGGTGGCCCGGCGGTCCCACCGGTCGGCGAGGGCCCCGGCCGGCAGGCGCACGAGGAACGCGACGACCGAGGTGATGGTGGCGACCGCACCCGCGAGCACCGCCGAGCCCGTGAGGGCGAGGATCAGCAGGGGATAGGCGAGGAAGCCGAACTCGGTGCCGAGGCCCGAGAGGACCTGGCCGATCCACACCAGGCGGAAGTTGCGGTTGCGCGAGAGGGGCGGCGGGGTCGCGTGGGCCGGCGGCGGGCCGAGGACGTCACCGGGATCGCTCACAGGGGAGCGACGCTACTACCGCCGGGCGGTGGCGAACGGGGGCCGGCCGACCATGCCGGCGGCGACGGTGGCGTGGGAGGCCTCGTCGACCAGGACGAAGCCTCCGGTCACCCGGTCCTCGCGGTAGTCGTCGACGACCAGCGGCTCGGCCGTGGCGAGTCGGACGAACCCGATCTCGTTGGTCGCCAGCGCCTCGGCGTCGGCGACCTCGAGCGAGCCCACGTCGAGGAGCCCCTCGATCGCGCGCACGCGCACGGGCGTCGTGCGGCTGGTGTGCTTCAGCCGGAGCCGGCGGCCGGTGAGCTCGAGGGGTTCGTCGCCGAACCAGCAGACCGTCGCCTCGAGCTCGCGGGTCACTCGGGGCAGGGGGGCGGTCGCGATGAGGTCGCCGCGCCCGGCGTCGGTCTCGTCGTCGAGCTCCACGTCGGCCGCGATCCCCACGGCGGCCTCGTCGAGGGCCCGCCCCCCGTAGCGGATGGAGCGGATCGAGGTCTCGACCCCGGCCGGCAGGAGGGTCACGGCGTCGCCGACGCGCAGCGCCTCGCCCGAGACGAGCCCGGCGTAGGTGCGCCCGCCGCCGGGCTGGCGCAGCACCCACTGGACCGGCAGGCGCGCGCCGCAGCTGCGTTCCCAGGCGCCCGCGTCACTCGCCTCGAGGGCCTCGAGCACGGTCGGGCCCTCGTACCACGGCGCCCGCGCGGAGCGCTCGACGACGTTGTCGCCGTAGAGGGCCGACACCGGCACGGCCACGACCGGCGCGGCGCCCAGCACCGCGGCGAGGGCCCCGACCTCGGCGACGACCCGCTCGTAGGCGGTCCGCGACCACTCGACCGTGTCCATCTTGTTCACCGCGACGACGAGGGCCCGCACCCCGAGCAGGGCGGCGATCACGAGGTGGCGCCGGGTCTGCTCCTTGAGCCCGGCGGCCACGTCGACCGCCACCAGGGCCAGGTCGGCCGTCGAGGAGCCCGTGGCCATGTTGCGCGTGTACTGGACGTGTCCCGGGCAGTCGGCGATCACCAGCTTGCGCGTGGGCGTCGTCGCGTAGCGGTAGGCGACGTCGATGGTGATGCCCTGCTCGCGCTCGGCCCGCAGGCCGTCGGTGACGAAGCTGAGGTCGAGGTCGCCGACCCCGCGCCGCTCGGAGGCCGCGGCCACGGCGTCGAGGTGGTCGTCGGCGACCAGGCGGGTGTCGACGAGGAGCCGGCCGATGAGGGTGGACTTGCCGTCATCGACCGAGCCGACCGTGGCCAGGCGCAGCACGTCCTTGGTGGCGACGGGCATCTAGAAGTAGCCCTCGCGCTTGCGGTCCTCCATCGAGGTCTCGGAGAACCGGTCGTCGCCGCGGGTGGCGCCGCGCTCCGAGACGGTGGCCGCGGCCACCTCGGCGACGACCTCCTCGAGGGTGCGCGCCCCCGAGAGCACCGCGCCGGTCCCGGTGGCGTCGCCCACGGTGCGAAAGCGCACCTCGCGCACCTCGACGCGCTCGGCGTCGCGGGGCTGGACGAACTCCCCGACCGCGAGCCACATGCCGTCGCGCCGGACCACGGGCCGCTCGTGGGCGAAGTAGATCGACGGCAGGTCGAGCCGCTCGCGCGCCACGTACTGCCAGACGTCGAGCTCGGTCCAGTCCGAGAGGGGGAAGGCGCGCACGTGCTCGCCGGGGTTGACCCGGCCCTGGTAGAGGCGCCAGAGCTCGGGCCGCTGGCGGCGCGGGTCCCACTGGCCGAACTCGTCGCGGAAGCTCAGCACGCGCTCTTTGGCCCGGGCCTTGTCCTCGTCGCGCCGAGCCCCGCCGAAGGCGGCGTCGAAGCCGTGCTCGGCTATGGCGTCGAGCAGGGTGACCGACTGGAGTCGGTTGCGCGAGGCGAGGGCCCCGGGGTCGGCGACGCGCCCGCGGTCGATCGAGTCCTGGACCCGCGCCACGAGGAGGCGTGCCCCCAGTCGCGCGGCGGCCCGGTCCCGGAAGTCGAGGACCTCGGGGAAGTTGTGGCCGGTGTCGACGTGCAGCACCGGGAAGGGCAGCCCCTGGGGGGCGAAGGCCTTGGCCGCGAGGTGCAACAAGACGGCCGAGTCCTTGCCCCCGGAGAAGAGCAGGACGGGCCGCTCGCACTCGGCGACGACCTCGCGCAGGATGAACAGGGCGTGGGACTCCAGGGCGTCGAGGTGGTCGAGTCCGGGGGCCGTGGCAGGGGGGGCGAGCGCGGTCATGGGCTGTCTGCCAGTGTATTCTACAAATACACTAGAGAAAGTAAGGCATTAACTCCCATGTCCGAGAACGCGCCCGACGGGGCCCTCCTCGAGGAGCTGGGGCGCGAGGACGCGCGCCTCGAGTCGGCTCCCCCCCTCGCCGTCCTCGGCTGGGCGTTCCGCCGCTTCGGCTCGGGGGCCGTGCTCGCGTGCTCCTTCGAGGACGTGGCCCTCTTGCACATGGCCCGCTCGGTCCGGCCCTCGGTGGAGGTGGTCTTCCTCGACACCGGCGGCCACTTCGACGAGACGCTCGGGTTCGTCGACCGCCTGGAGCGGGAGTGGTCGCTGCGGGTGACGCGCACGACGCCCCCGCCCGAGGCCGAGTCGTGGCCCTGTGGCACCGCGCGCTGCTGCGAGCTGCGCAAGGTCGAGCCCCTTTCGCGGGTCCTGCGCGGGCGCACCGCCTGGATCACCTCCTTGAAGAGGGTCGACGCGCCCACGCGCGACGCCGCCCCGGTCGTCAGCTGGGACCGGCGCTTCTCCCTCGTGAAGGTGAACCCCCTCGCGACGTGGACCGACGACGACGTCGCCTACTACCTCGCGAGCCACGCGCTGCCCGAGCACCCCCTCTGGGCCGAGGGCTACGGGTCGATCGGCTGCGCCGCGATGACCCAGCGCCCCCGACCCGGCGAGGGTCGCCGCTCGGGTCGCTGGGTCGGGCTCGCCAAGGACGAGTGCGGCCTCCACGAGGCCTGATATCCACCAGTTTTCCCGGTCCCACCGGTACATTTGGCGCAATGTCGGTGGACCGGAGGATGAGGCGACGCTCGTGCTGCTGATCTTCCTCGCCCTCCTCTGGCTGGCGCTGCTGACCCCGATCGTCGTGCGCAAGGTCCGCGAGGTGCGCTCCGAGCGCTCGATCGAGAGCTTCCACGCCGAGCACGAGATCCTCAGCCGCCAGGGCTACGCGGTCGCGCCCGCGCACCGGCTCGACGAGTACGAGGAGCCGGTGGCCCCGGTCGCGACGCGCGGGCCGAGCGCGTACGCGCCGCGACGGCCCCGCCTCACGCTCGTTCACCCCGACGACACGTACCGCTCACTCGAGTCGCGCGGCACGTGGGAGGAGTGGAGCGAGGACTACGACTTCGATCGCGGCGAGGGCGCCGCGGTCGGCCACTACGGCGCGCCGCGCCCGAGTCGCGCGTCTCGCCCGACGAGCGCGAGCCCCTACGCGCGCGCCTACTCGACGTTCCCCACCGAGACGTCACTCGCCTACGACGAGGCGCCGCTGCGGCGGCCCTCGACCCGCGTCCAGCGTCGGCGCATCACGGTGGGCCTGCTGGGCTCGGCGGTGTTCTTCAGCGCGCTGGCCCTCGTGACGTCGATCTCGCTCGTCACCGACCTCGCCTACCTGGCCTGGCTCCTCGTCGTCGCGTACCTCGCGCTCGCGCTGTTCGCCGTCAGCCAGGGGTACCTCTCGGTCTCGCGGGCCCCGTCGCGGCGCGAGTACCCGGCGCCGGTCGCCTACGCGCCCGAGCCCTACGAGGACGAGCCGGTGGCCGCCGGGTCGGACGGGTGGGACCGGTGGGACGAGCAGTGGGACGAGCGCGACGAGTGGGCTGAGATCCCCTCGCGCTCCGTCTCGTACGGGGCCCGGCGCGCCTTCGGGTAGAATGGCTCCCTCAGCGGGGGTGTAGCTCAATTGGTAGAGCGCTACGTTCGCAATGTAGAGGCAGTGGGTTCGAATCCCATCACCTCCACCGCGAGTCCCTAATCCCGGCGACGTCTCCGGACTGTCGGGCGAGTCCGCTCCTAGCGTCGCCCCATGTGCCCCGCGGCGCGTGGCCGCCCGACCGACCGGGCGGAGCGGAGCCCCCGCGCCGATCCTCGGTGCGACGCGCTGGCGTCGTGCGCACCGCACGACGCCGGACCGAGGACGGAGTCGTGGGAGTCCCGCGCGTTGTGTTGAACGAGCCCCCCACGTTTGCTAAGCCGAGAGCCCATGAGGACGACCACGACCGCCCACGGACCCGACTTCGACCCGGAGAGGGCGGTGGCCGCCGAGCTGCTCCGGGGCGAGCGCGCGAGCGTGCGGGTGATCCGCATAGCGCACGGCCAGACGCTGCCGGCGCACCGCCATGGCGAGTCCGACCTGATTCTCTACGTCGCCCAGGGCGAGGCGATCCTCGGCGAGGAGGGTGCGGAGGTGCCGGCCCCGGCCGGGACGATCGCTCACCTCCGAGGTGACGAGACGCTCCGGGTGCGCTGCGAGAGCGTCGACGGGGTCACGTTGCTCGCGTTCCTGGCGCCACCCTTCCCCCCGCAGGCCGGCTAGCGGGAGCCGTCGGACGCCGGCGTGGCGGCGACGGCCCATCCGGCGAGGAGGCACGGGGCGCTGCTCGCTCGCGACCGCGAGCCGTCTCCCGGGCGTGCCCGGTCGGGGCCGGCCGAGCCGCGACCGGGGTGCGCTAGCATTATCTGCATGGCTGCGCAGATAGTGAGAGAGCCGTCGGCCCGCGAGGTGGACGTCGCGGTCGAGACGATGCGGCTGCTCGCCGACCGCACGCGCCTGCGGATCGTGTGGGCATTGCTGCACGGGGAGCACTCGGTGAACGAGCTCGCCGTGCACGTCGGGATGAACGCGGCGGCCGTCTCCCAGCACCTCGCCAAGCTCCGGCTCGCCCACGTCGTGACCGTGCGCCGGGACGGGACGCGGGCGTACTACTCGACCGACGACGAGCACGTGCGCACCCTGGCCGAGCAAGCGCTCTTCCACTCGGGTCACGCCGCGGCGCCGCGGCGACGGGAGCGCCGCGGGAGGGGCGCGTGAGCGCCCACGACGCCGCCTCGTGCGCCCCGTGGGGACCGGCCCCGCGGATCAACGACGGCGGGGAGTCCGCCGACCGGCGGGCGGCCCACCGCGCGGTCGCCTGGTCGGCCGGCTGCCTGTTCGTCGCTGGGGCCCTGGAGCTCGTGGTGGCGGCCATCGGCCACTCCGCCGGCCTGCTGGGCGACGCCTTCCACAACCTCGCCGACGTGGGGACCTCGGCGATCGTCTTCGTGGGGCTCCGGGTGTCGCGCCGGCCCGCGACGGCGTCGCACCCCTACGGCTGGGACCGCGCCGAGGACCTCTCGGGCCTCGGGGTCGCCCTGTTGATCTGGGCGAGCGCGGCGCTCGCGCTCGTGGTGAGCGTGCGCAAGCTGGTCGACGGGACGACGGCGTCGCACGTCGGCGCCGGGGTGGTGGCGGCCGCCATCGCCGTCGCCGCCAACCTGCTCGTCGCCCGTTACAAGCTGCGCGTGGGCCGGCGCATCCGCTCGGCCGCGCTCGTCGCCGACGCCCGCCACTCGTGGATCGACGCCGCCTCCTCGGCCGGGGCGCTGCTCGGACTGGCCGGGGTGGCGGCCGGGCTCCGGTGGGCCGACGCGGTGGCGGGGCTCGTCATCGCGGGGATCGTGGTGCACGTGGCCTACGACGTGACCCGCGACGTCGTCGTGCGCCTGGTCGATGGGGTGGCGCCCGAGACGCTCGAGGCGGCCACGGCCGCGGCGGGCGCGGTCGCCGGCGTCAGCCACGTCCACGCCAAGGGCCGCTGGACGGGCCGGGCACTCATCGTGGAGGTCGAGGGCTACGTGGAACCCGACACGCCGGTCGAGGCGTGCGAGCGCATCGGCGACGAGGTGCGCCGCGCGGTCGCCGAGGCCGTCCCCGAGACGCGGGTCGTGACCTTCTCGGCGCGAGCCCTCTCGCGCGGGGGCTGAGCGTGACCGACGAGCCGGGACCCGACGCCGAGGCGCTCGACCTCGACGACGCGCGCCGCCGGTACCACTTCGCCCTCGCGCCCGAGGACCTCGATCGGCTGCCCTTCTACTCGGCGCTCCTCGCCCGACTCGAGGTCGACGGCGTGGCTCTCGCACTGCTCGCGAGCGTGAGGGCCGAGCAGCGCAACCCCATGCTGGTGCTCGCCGCGCTGCACCGCGCCGCGCTGCTCGGCCACCCGGTCCTCGCGCCCATCTACGACGTGGTCCGCCACGGCGTGGCGACCGACCTCGACGTCGCGGCGGCCGCCGTCGTCGAGGTGGTGCGCCGCGAGCCCGAGGTGGTGCGCGCCCAGCTGTGGCGCTCGACCCAGACGAACGAGCCCGGCCGCAGCGCCGTGCTCCAGGCCGTCGTGCGCGACCTCGTCGCCCCGGGCGAGACGATGGCCGTCATCGACGTCGGGGCGTCGGCGGGCATCAACCTGTTCTTCGATCGGTTCCCGGTGCGCGCCCGCGACGACGGCGACCCGCTCACCCTCGTCTGCGAGGACGAGGGGACCGTCGACCGCGAGACGCCGCTGCCGTCGGTGGGCGCGCGCGTGGGGATCGACCCGAACCCCCTCGACCTCGGGGACGACGACGACCGGCTGTGGCTGAAGGCCTGCCTCTGGCCCGAGGAGCGTCGGCGCCACGAGCGCTTCGACGCGATCGTCGCGCGCTACCGCTCGTGGCCGGCCGCGACCCTGCTCGAGGGCGACGCGCTCGAGCGGCTCGACGACGCCCTCGCGCTCGCGGCCGGCGACGACCTGCGCGTGGTGGTGAACACGTGGTCGGCCTTCTACTTCACCGAGCCCGAGCGGCGCGCCTACTACGACGCGCTGCGTGAGCTCGGTGCCTCGAGCAACGTCGCGTGGGTCTCGATCGAGTCGACCCTGGTCGCGTGGCCCGGCCTCGAGGAGTCGACCGACGAGCGCCGACGGGGTGCGAGCCAGGTGGTGACGTCGAGCCCGGGCGAGGCGCCGGTACGATGGGGGTGGTGCCATCCCCACGGTCGGTGGGTGGAGCGCCTGAGCAGGCCCTAGGCCCCGCGGACCCCTCCGCGCGAGGCTGCCCCGAGTCGACGGTGGAGTGCGCCCGGTGTGGAAAAGGTGCGCCTAAGTGGTTGGTTTCTCCTCCCCCGGGGGTCGAATCGGTGGATAACGGCCCCGGAGCTGGGCAAAACCCGATGATTTCGCCCCCGGCCCTTGGCGCGGCCCCCCGGCTCTGGCACAGTGACTCGCGTAGTCCACGCAGTACCTGCCCACCGACTTCGATCCGAGAGGTGAGAGGGAGGCGGGGGGCGAGGGACCCCGCAAGGGGGACGGAGCCCCTCGAGCGGTAGCGGAGTTCGGTCCGCGACCCGCGAGAGGCCAATGGCGTGGAGTGCGCGCCGCTAGCGGTGCCCTGTCCGACACGGGGCGCCGGTGGTGTGCCTCGGAAACCCCGAGGGGCGGGTGGGCTTCGGCCCACTGGTCACTCGGGGTTTTCGACCGTCCGGGGGGCCCTCAGTCGATCCAGTAGCGACGGTCGGGCCCGCCGTCGGCGTCGACGGCGCTCAGGCGCTCGAAGCGGCCCCCGTTCTTCTCGATCACCCGTCGCGACGCGTCGTTGGCGACGTCGCAGGTGACGAGGACCCGGTCGACGCCGTGGGCGCGCAGCACGACCACCGCCTGGCGCAGCATCTCGGTTGCGTAGCCCCGTCCGCGCCAGGTGGGCACCACCGCGTAGCCCACGTGGCCCCCGTGCTCGAGGAGGAACGGGTTGGTGAGGGCGAAGCGCAGCGACACCCGTCCCACGAGGACCCCGTCGTCGACCGCGGCGAGCTGGGTGCCGGGGGGCCACTCCCCGGGCAGCGTGCGGGCGTAGACGTGGTCGCGCTGATCCTGGACGAACTGCGCCCACGAGCGGTCGGGCGCGCGCAGGAGGAAGGGGAAGTCGTCGGCGCGCAGCGCCTCGTCAGCGGCGAGGGCGGCGGCCTCGTCCTCGAGGCGGTAGGGGCGCAGCCGCAGCACCGACCAAGGCTAGCGAGCTAGTCCTCGGCGAGGAGCTCGTCGAGGCGCTCGCCACCCTCGACGACGCCCTCCTCCATGCCCGAGGCGACCATGGCGTCGCGCTCGTCGACCGAGAAGAAGACGGTCGTGGTGCGAAGGATCGTCCCGCCGCCGTCGGGGCGGAACTCGAGGCGTGAGGCGAGGACGTGACCCGGCGCGCCCTCGTACTCGAAGGTCTGCACGAGGGCGACCCCGGGCTCGACGGTGTGGAAGAAGCCGAAGAACGAGTGGGTCACGCCGTCGGCGCCGCGCTGGACGAAGTGCCACCGGCCGCCGGGGCGCGCCTCGAGCGCGTGCACGACGGTGGTGAGGCGGCGCGGCCCCCACCAGCGCACGACCTGGGCCGGGTCGACGTGGGCCTCGAAGACCCGCGACGGCGGGGCGGCGAAGCGCCGGGTCATCGTCAGGTCGGGACGTCCGGGCGGGACGTCGAAGGTGGTGGACTCGGTCATGGCTTCCTCCGGGCTCTCGGGGTGGGTGGGGACGGCGGTCGCGGGTCGTCGGCGAGGAGCGCGTCGAGGCGCTCGTAGCCCTCGGCGACGTGGGCGCGGAAGTCGAGGAGCCACCCGGTGAGCTCTCCGAGCGCCGGGCCGCTCAGGCGGGCCGGCCGGCGCTGGGCGTCACGGTGGCGCTCGACGAGCCCAGCCCGGGTGAGGACCGCGAGGTGCTTGGAGACGGCCTGCAGGGTCAGGTCGAAGGGCTCGGCCAGCTCTCCGACGGTGGCCGGGCCGCGCGCGAGGCGCGAGACGATCGCGCGCCGCGTGGGGTCAGAGAGCGCGCCGAAGGCGGCGTCGAGGTCGAGGGTCGTCGCCGTCATCCGCTTCACTATACAACCAAGTAGTTGAATAAGGCGGGCCGACGTCGCGGGTCGGGGCTCCACCCGAAGGGGTCGCCCGGATAGGGCGCGGAATGGGAATATCAGATATGTACTAATATGGCCACATGATCAGCGGCGACCTCGTCAGGGAGGCGCGCAAGCGGGCGGGACTCACCCAGGCCGAACTGGCGCATCGCCTCGGCACGTCGCAGTCGGCCGTCGCCCGCTGGGAGCGCGGGACCGTCCACCCCAGTCTCGAGACCCTGCGCGCCATCGTGCGCGGGTGCGGCTTCGACCTCGCGTTCCACATGTCCCGGGCCGACGACTCGAGCGTCACGATCATCGACGAGCACCTTCGGATGAGCACTCAAGAGAGGTTCGCCGACATGATGGTTCGCGTCCGCGCCGCCGAGCGGCACCGCCAGGCGGCCCGCGGGTGACGAGCCCCGTCACGCCGTACCAACCCGCCGAGATGCTGGAGGTCCTCGAACGCCATCGGGTGCAGTACGTCGTCATCGGGGGGTTCGCGGCCGAGCTGCGGGGTTCGCCCTACGTCACCCGAGACGTGGACGTCACCCCGAGGCGCACCCGGGACAACCTCGGACGCCTCGCGGCGGCGCTGCGCGAGCTCGAGGCTCGGCTCCGGGTGCCGGACCTGGACTCGCCCCTCGCGATCGCGCTCGACGAGCGGACGTTCGACCAGGGCACGACGTGGACCTTCGTCACGAAGTTCGGCTTCCTCGACGTGGCCCTCCTCCCGGACGGCACGCGCGGCTACGACGACCTAAGACGGGACGCCTCGCTCGAGAGGATCACCGAGACCCTCGCCATCACGGTGGCGTCGCTGGCCGACGTCATCCGCTCGAAGGAGGCGGCGGGACGCGAGAAGGACCGAGCGGTGCTCCCCATCTTGCGCCAGGTCCTCGAGCGCTCGAGGATGGTCCAGCGATCGGAACGGGGGGACGCGCGCTAGCCCGGCGCCGACGCGTGTCGGCCGGCTCCGCGCCGGAGGGCGGGGGGTCAGAACAGCGTGGTCGACTCGGGCTCGATCAGTGCGGGCCCGTCGTTGCGCACCGAGCCGACGGCCTTGGTGACGGCGTGGTGGGTGAGCGTGCCCGCCGGCGCCGGACGTAGGAGCCCCTGGCGCTCGGCGGGGTCGTGGTCGGCGACGTCGAGCCACGCCTCGAGGTCGTCGGGGTCGAGCACGACGGGCATGCGGTCGTGGATCCGTTCGAGGTCGGCGCTCGGCTCGGTCGTGATGACGGTGCAGGTCAGAAGCGCCTGGTCGGTCGCGGGGTCGCGCCAGTGCTCGTAGAGCCCGGCCAGGACGAGGGGGTCGCCGTCGGCGCGGGTGAAGTAGTGCGGCTGGCGGTTCCCGCCCGGGCGGTGGTCCCACTCGTAGAAGCCGTCGACGGGGATCGCGCAGGTGCGGGACTTGAAGGCCGCGCGGAAGGAGGGCTTCTCGGCGACGGTCTCGCCACGGGCGTTGAAGAGGCGGTTGCCGACGTCGGGGCTCTTCGCCCAGGAGGGGACGAGGCCCCAGCGGTAGCGGTCGAGCACCCGGCCCTCGGGCCCCTCGGCGACGGCGAAGAGGGAGCGCTGGGGACCGACGTTCCAGCTGGGCGCGCCCTCCGGGTCGAGGCCGGCCGCGAGGGCGGCCGAGAGGAATCGGGCCAGGTGGGCCGGTGGGGTGAAGAGGGCGACGCGGCCGCACATGGCCCCAGTCTGCCCGTCGGGACCCGGGCTGGCGGCCGTGACGCGGCCTCGCTACTCTTGCGAACATATGTTCGCTTCCGACCTCTCCCGGCCCCCGATCCCCAAGGAGCTGCGCGCGACGCTGCGCCCGGTCGCCCTGGCCTCGACCCGTCTCCTGCCGCTCGGCGAGCCGTGGCGGGCCTGGGTCCCGGGCGGGGGGCTGCGACGCGGCTCGAGCGTCGTCGTCGAGGCCCCGGCCGGCCGGGGCGGGCTCAGCCTCGCCCTCGCCCTCGTCGCCGAGTCGAGCGCGCAGGGCCACTGGGCGGGGGTCGTCGGGGTCGACGACCCCGGGGTCGTCGCGATGCTCGAGCTCGGCCTCGACCTGCGCCGGGTTCTCTTCGTGCCCCGCCCGCGCGGGGCGTGGGCCGAGTCGACGGCCGACCTGCTCGACGGGGTCGACCTCGTCGTGGTGCGCCCACCGGGCCGGGCGGCCCACGGGGCGGCCCGGCGCCTCGTCGACCGCGTGCGCGAGAGCGGCGCGGTCCTGCTCGCCCTCAGCGAGCCGCGCACCCCGTGGCCGCTCCCGGCCGACCTGCTCTTCAGCGTGGTCGACGCGCGGTGGGTCACGACGAGCCGCCTCGACGCGCGCCGGCTGACCGTGCGGGTCGGCGGGCGCGGGGCCGCCGGCCCCGTGCGCGAGCACGTCGTCGTCCTGCCCAACCGTGACGGGCGGGCCGAGGCGCCCTAGTGGAGCGCCTCCTCGCCGTCTGGGTCGAGTCGCTCAGCGACGAGGCGCCCGACGGGTCGACGCTGCGCGCGACCCTCGAGCTGCTCGACGCCCTCGACGCCCTCTGCCCCTTCACCGAGGCGGTGCGCCTCGGGCTGTTCGCGCTGCCGCTGCGCGGGCCGAGCCGCTTCTTCGGCGGCGACGACGCGGTGCTGCGCCTCGTGCGCCGGTGCGTGCTCGAGGTCGTCGGCGTCGAGCCCGACCTCGGTGTGGCCGAGGGCCTCTTCAGCGCCGAGCTGGCGGCGCGCCAGCGCGTGGTCGTGCCCGGCGGCCGCGGCGACGCCTTCCGGCGGGCCCAGCCCCTCGCCGCGCTCGGCCGGCGGGACCTCGCGACGACGGGCGAGCGACTGGGGCTGCGCACGGTGGGGGCCTTCGCCGACCTCGACCCGGCGCGCGTCGCCGAGCGCTTCGACCGCCGGGTCCTCGACGCGCACCGCGTGGCCCGCGGGGAGCTCGCCGAGCTCGAGGGCCAGCGCGATCCCCGCCTCGAGGCGCGACTGGCGGCGTTGCGCGGCGCCGTCGTGGCGTCGGGGGAGCAGCGGGGCTTCTTCGGCCAGCGCAGCGCCGGCGACGACCGGGCCGAGATCGCGGCCCACCGCGTGCGCCGCCGCCTCGGGGCCGAGGCGGTGTGCGTGGCGCGCCTGCGCGGCGGCCGGGGGCCCGAGGACCGGGCGACCCTCGTGCCCTGGGGGGCGCCCGAGGCCACCGGCGCCGACGGCGCCCCCTGGCCGGGCCGGCTCGTGGCCCCCTCGCCGGCGACGACGCTGGCCCGCCCGGTGCCCCTGCAGGTGCGCGACGAGGAGGACCGGCCGGTCGTGCTCGGCGCGCGCGGGACGCTCAGTGCGGCGCCGGCGTCGGTCGTCTTCGCCACGCCGCTGCGTCGTGCGGTGGTCTGGCACGCCGGGCCGTGGCCGCTGGTGGAGCGGTGGTGGTCGCGCCGCCGCCGCCGCGCCCACCTCCAGGTCGTGCTGGCCGGCGGCGAGGCGCTGCTCGTCGCGACCGAGGCCGGCCGGTGGTGGCTCGTGGGGGTCTACGACTGATGGCGGCCTACGGCGAGCTCCACGCCCACTCGGGCTTCAGCTTCCTCGACGGCGCGAGCGACCCTGAGGAGCTCGTCGTCGAGGCGGTGCGCCTCGGCCTCTCGGGCCTCGCCCTCACCGACCACCACGGCCTCTACGGCGTGGTGCGCTTCGCCGAGGCGGCCCGGGCGCTGGGCCTCGCCACCGTCTTCGGCGCCGAGCTGACCCTGGGCGGGGGCGACGACCGCACGGGGGTCCCCGACCCCTCGGGCGAGCACGTGGTGGTGCTCGCGCGCACGCCCGAGGGCTACGCGCGCCTCTCGCGCACGCTCGGCCTGGCCCACCTCGCGCGCGGCGAGAAGGGGGCGCCGCGCCTCTCCCTCGACGACGTCGCGACGGCCGCGCGCGACTGGCTCGTCCTCACCGGGTGCCGCAAGGGGCCGCTCGCCCGCGCGCTCGAGACGGAGGGGCCGCGCGCGGCGACCCGCGCCCTCGAGCGCCTGGCCGAGCGCTTCGGGCGCGACAACGTGGCCGTCGAGCTCTGGGACCACGGCGAGCCCCTCGACGTCGCGCGCAACGACGCGCTCGCCGAGATCGCGGTGCGCGCGGGCGTCGACCTCGTCGCGACGAACAACGTGCACTACGCCACGCCCCGCGACCTGCCCCGGGCCCACGTGCTCTCGGCGATCCGCGCGCGGCGCAGCCTGGAGGAGATGGAGGGGTGGCTGAGCGCCTCGCCGCTCGCGCACCTGCGCAGCGACGCCGAGCAGCGCCGGCGCTTCGCGCGCTGGCCGGGCGTCGTCGACCGGGCCGGCGAGCTCACGGCCGCGCTGGCCTTCGACCTGCGCCTGGTGGCGCCGCGCCTGCCGACCTTCGCCACGCCGCCGGGCCTCGACGAGCAGGCCTACCTCGAGCGCCTCGTCGCCGAGGGGGCGACGAGGCGCTACGGCACCCGCGACGCCGAGCGGGTGCCCGGGGCGTGGCGCCAGATCGACCACGAGCTGGCCGTGATCGCCCAGCTGGGCTTCGCCGGCTACTTCCTCACGGTCTGGGACATCACCGAGTTCTGCCGGGCGCGCGACATCTACTGCCAGGGCCGGGGCTCGGCCGCGAACTCGGCCGTCTGCTACGCGCTGGGGATCACCAACGCCGACGCGGTCGCCCTCAACCTCTTCTTCGAGCGGTTCCTCTCGCCGGCGCGCGACGGCCCCCCCGACATCGACGTGGACATCGAGTCGGGCCGGCGCGAGGAGGTCATCCAGTACGTCTACGAGCGCTACGGCCGGCACAACGCGGCCCAGGTGGCGGCCGTGATCACCTACCGCTCGCGCTCGGCGCTGCGCGACGTGGCGCGCGCGTTCGGCGCGAGCGAGGAGGAGGCCAACCACGTGCGCGACCACGTGGACCGCGAGACGATGACGCCCCTCGACGACTCGGTGAGCGAGCTCGTGACCGCGCTGGCGAGGGAGCTGCGCGACCGGCCCCGCCACCTCGGGCTGCACTCGGCCGGCATGGTCATCTGCGACCGGCCGGTCCTCGACGTCTGCCCGGTCGAGTGGGCCCGCACCGAGGGGCGCAGCGTGCTGCAGTGGGACAAGGACGACTGCGCGGCGATCGGCCTGGTGAAGTTCGACCTGCTGGGTCTGGGCATGCTCGAGGCGCTGCACCGCTGCGTCGACCTGGTGCGGGCCCACCACGGCGTCGCGCTTGACCTCGGGGCGCTGGCCCAGGAGCCGGCCGTCTACGACCTGCTCTGCGAGGCCGACACCGTCGGGGTCTTCCAGGTCGAGTCGCGGGCCCAGATGGCGACTCTGCCGCGGGTCCGGCCCCGGTGCTTCTACGACCTGGTGATCGAGGTCGCCCTCATCCGGCCCGGGCCGATCCAGGGCCGGGCCGTCAACCCC
>JAKAEP010000101.1 GCA_021818265.1 Actinomycetes bacterium | reverse complement strand
CCTCGTCCGCTCGGGCGAGCTCGCCGCGGAAGCGGTGCACGATGAGTAGCGAGTAGTCGATCGCGAGCCCGAGCCCGACGAGGGCGACCACGTTGGGCACGTAGAGCACCATCAGCAGGTGGCCGGCGAGCAGGTCGACGATCCCGAGCGCCACGGCGGTCGTGGCGCCGGCGACGAGGAAGGGGAGCAGCACCGCGAGGCTGACCCCGAGCACGCCGAGCAGCAGCACGAGCGCCGCGCCAAGCGCGACCAGCTCGCCGCGAACGAGGTCGGCGCGCAAGATGGGCGTGACGTCGGCCTGCAGGGCCGCCGGGCCGGTCACGAGGGCGCGGCGCAGACCCGCGCTCGCGAGCGCGCCGCGCAGCGCCGTCACCTCGCCGGTCGCCTGATTGAGGGGATCGCGCGACTCGAGGTCGGTGAGGAGCAGCCCCCCGAGGGCCTGCTCCTCGACGACGTGCAGGGACGGCACGCGCGCGAGGGCGCGCGCGAGGCGGGCCTTGGCGACCTGGTCGGCGTGGGCCGTGGCGAGGTGGGGCACGACGACCGTGAGAGCCCCCTCGATGTTCTCGCCGAAGTGGTCGATTAGGATCGTGTCGGCCCTGGCCGAGGCCGAGTTCGGCACCGCGAGCGAGGTGGTGAGGCGCTGGCCCAGCTGGTGGTAGCCGGCGAGGCCAACCAGCGCCGCGACGAGCCAACAGCCAAGGACGAGGTAGCGCCAGCGCACGACGGCGCGAGTCCAGGTGGCGAGCACCCTAGAAGGGTAACGCCGCTCGCGCGAGGGGCTGGCTAGACCCGCCCGCCGCGGCGGCTCTCGGCGACGCCGCCGAAGAGCGCCCAGAGGATCAGCGCCAGGCCGGGCACCAGCAGCCAGATCCCAAAGACCAGTGCGAGCACGGTGAAGAATGAGCCCATGCCGAGGGTGAAGGGCCAGATCGAGGTGCCGGGGAAGGCCCCGACCACGCCGGCGCCCTGGGCCTGGGTCGCGTTGGGGTCGTCCTCAGCGCGCGGCGCCATGCGACGGCTCCACCAGTAGTAGTAGCCACCGGGCAGGAAGCCGAGCAGCATGCCGGCGAACATCATCACCCCGCCGGCGTTCTCGAGGCTCCAGTTCCAGTAGACGGCGCACATGACGCCAAAGAACACACCGAGCCCGAGCAGGATCTTGGCCTCGACCTTCATCGGGCGTCCTCGACCTTCGGGTGGGCCGGCACGTGGGCGATCGAGCGGTGCTCGGGGTGGTTGTAGTCCCACGTCGGGCGCTCCGATCGGATGATCGGCAGGCGGTAGAAGTTGTGGTGCGGCGGCGGGGAGGTGGTGAACCACTCGAGGGTCTGGCCATCCCAGGGGTTGTCCCCGGCCGGGTGCTTCTTCCAACTCACGACGACGTTCACCACGAAGAGGATCGTCGAGACCCCGATCAAGACGGCCCCGAAGCTCGAGAGGTCGTTGAGGAACTGCCACTGCGGGTCGTGCGGGTAGATCGCCATGCGCCGGGGCATCCCGCGCAGGCCCACGAGGTAGAGCGGCAGGGTGAAGACCTGGGTGCCGACGAACAGGAACCAGAACTGGACCTTGCCGATGCGCTCGTTGAGCAGGTAGCCGGTGAACTTCGGGCCCCAGTAGTAGAGCCCGGCCATGCCCGCGAGCACGAGGGCCATCACGACCGAGTGGAAGTGGGCGACCACGAAGTAGGTGTCGTGGGTGAAGAAGTCCAGCGGCGGACTCGCGAGGTAGATCCCGGTGAGCCCGCCGATGAGGAACGTCACGACGAAGCCGATCGCCATCAGCATCGCGGTCGAGAACCAGATCTCGCCGCGCCACATCGTGCCGATCCAGTTGAAGATCTTGATCCCCGTGGGCACCGCGATCAAGAGGCTCATGATCGAGAAGAAGGGCAGGAGCACGACGCCCGTGGTGAACATGTGGTGGGCCCATACCCCCAGCGACAGCGCGGCGATCGACAGGGTGGCAAAGACCATGCCCTTGTAGCCAAAGACCGGCTTGCGCGAGAAGACCGCGAGGATCTCGGTCACCATGCCAAAGAACGGCAGGGCGAGGATGTAGACCTCGGGATGTCCCCAGAACCAGAAGATGTGCTGCCAGAGCACGGGCACCCCGCCCCCGGCGACCGAGAAGATGTGGGTGCCGAAGTGCCGGTCGGCGTAGAGCATGATGAGCCCGGCCGTCAGCACCGGGAAGGCGAGCAGGATCAGGATCGCCGTGACGAGCATGTTCCAGGTGAAGATCGGCATGCGGAACATCGTCATGCCCGGCGCGCGCAGGTAGAAGATCGTCGCCACCAGGTTCACCCCGGTGAAGATCGCCGAGAAGCCCGTGAGCAGCAGCCCGCCGATCCAGAGGTCAGCCCCCGCCCCGGGGGTGTTGAGCGAGTTCGACAGCGGCGCGTAGGCGACCCAGCCGAAGTTCGCCGCACCGCCGGCGGTGAAGAAGCCCGACAGCATCGTGATCGAGCCCATCAGGTAGAGCCAGTAGGAGAGCGCGTTCAGGCGCGGGTAGGCCATGTCGGGCGCGCCGATCTGGATCGGCACGATGATGTTGGCGAGCGCGCCGAAGGCGAAGGGGCCGGCGAAGAGATAGATCATCACCGAGCCGTGCATCGTGAAGAGCTCGTTGTACTGCGCGAGCGAGACCAGGGTGCCGTTGGGGCTCGCCAGCTGGGCGCGGATGATCTCGGCGAAGGCGCCGCCGATCACGAGCATCACGACCGCGGTCACGGTGTAGGAGAGGCCGATGACCTTGTGGTCGGTGGTGGTGAGCCACTTGAGGATCCCGGTCGGGCCGTGCTCCTCGTGGCCGTGCTCGGGTAGGTCGTAGGCGGCGGGGTGCTCGAGGACGTCAACCATCACTTGGCTCCATTGCTCACGTAGGGCTTGGACGGCACGATCGACGAGGTCTGCTGGCTCTGGGCGATGTTGGCCGCCGAGGCCGCGTTCGCGCTCGAGGCGTTGTCAAAGGACGCGAGCCACGCCTTGTACTGGTCCATGGTGACGACCTTCACGTTGAAGAACATCAGCGAGTGGTACAGCCCGCACAGCTGGGTGCACTGGCCAAAGAAGTCCCCGGTGTTCACCGCGCGGAAGGTGAACTGGTTCACCACGCCCGGCAGGGCGTAGCGCGAGAAGTTGAAGGCCTTCACGTAGAAGCCGTGCACGACGTCGGTCGAGGTCAGGTTGATGTGCACGTTGGTGTTGACCGGCATGACCATCGTCGGGTCCTGGGTCGTCTGGCCGATGACGACGGCCGAGGAGCCGGGGTAGGAGAACTTCCAGCCCCACTGGAAGGCGTTCACGTCGATGGTGACGTTGGTCTTGGGGTTGGCGACTTCCTTGTTCTCCACGACCATCGTCGCGGCGAAGAGCCCGAAGACGATCAGGATCGGCACGATCGTGTAGGTCAGCTCGAGGGGGATGTGGTACTGGACCTGCTTGGGGATCGCGTCACCGCGGCGCCGGTAGCGCAGCACGACCCAGCCGACGAGCACCACCACGAGCGTGCCGATGATCGCGGCGCCGATCGAGAAGCCCTGCCACAGGTGGAAGACCGAGCGCGAGGAGGTCGTGTCGCCCTGGGCCGCGCCGAAGTTCGGCACGGTG
>JAKAEP010000100.1 GCA_021818265.1 Actinomycetes bacterium | reverse complement strand
CCCGGGCCCGGGCAGGAGGGCCGCGTTGTAGCCGCCGTCGCGCACCACCTCGGCGCGCACGCCGTCGACCCCGAAGGTCGCGCTGAGTCGGTCGACCAGGGTCGCCAGGCGCTCGCGGGCGACCGGGTCCTCGTCGGGCGAGAACCGCGCGAGCAGGGCCCCGGCGGCGCCGTGGGCCCGGGTGGCGTAGCCGGCCACGACCCGGCGCAGGTCGACCGCGTAGAGGACGCCGACCGCGACGGCCGCTAGCCACAGCCACGGCGTCAGGGCGATCGCGAGCACCACGAAGGCCACCACCACGGCCGCGGCCGCGACGGTGGCGACGAGCCGGCGGCGCAGCGCGTACGCCCGCATCACCGCGGCGTGGCGGTGGCGCTCGGCCGCCGTCGGCGCGTAGGGGCTGACCCAGCTCGGGTCGAGCACCGGGGCGACGTAGCGGGGCTCGCGGTCACGGCGGGCGTGGGGACGCCGGGAGCGGGTGCGCTGCGAACTGGCCACCGACCAAGGCTACCGGCGCGCGCGGCCACCGGCCGCCGCGAGGCGCTCGTAGCGCTCGAGGTACGCCTCGACGAGCGCGCCCATCGACCAGCGCCGCGCGTGCTCGCGGGCCGAGCCGACCCGCGCCGCGGTCTCGCCCGCGAGGGCCGCCTCGATCGCCCGCGCCCACGCCCGCGGGTCCCCGGGGGGCGCCAGGGTGGCGTGGGGGCCCACCGCCTCGCGGTAGCCGTCGATGTCGCTCGCCACCACCGTGGTCTCGCTCGCCAGCGCCTCGAGCAGCACCAGGCCGAAGCTCTCCCCCCCCGTCGCCGGGGCGAGCAGGGCGTGGGAGCGCCTCAGCCACGAGCGCTTGGCGTCGTCACTCACCCGGCCGACGAAGGTCACCAGCGCGTCGTGGGCCGCCAGGGCCTCGAGGCGGGTGCGCTCGGGCCCGTCGCCCGCCACGACCAGGCGCCACGGCCGGCCACCCGACGCGTTGTGCTCGCGCACCGCGAGGATCGCGGTGTCCGCGCCCTTGCGCGCTTCGAGGCGACCGAGGAAGAGCAGGGTCACGGTGTCGGCCCGCTCGCGGGGGACGGCGACGTAGCGCTCCATCTCGATGCCGTTGAAGAGCACCTCGCAGCGCAGCCCGTAGGCCGCCTCGGCGCAGCGGCGGGCGGCCTCGCTCACCGCCACGGCGAGGTCGACCCCCCGGGCCAGGCGCCGCAGCAGGGGCCGGGTCAGGGTCACGGCCGGCCCGTCGCCGGCGCGGTGGAACGTCGCCACCGACGCCGCCGGGTGCGCGAGGAGGGTGGCCCAGGCGAGCAGCGGCGCCCCGGGCTCGTGCAGGTGCACGACGTCGGGGGCGAAGGCCGCGACCGCGCGCTCGGCCGCGCGGGCGGCCCGCGGCGAGAGCGTGAGGGGCGCCCGCGAGCCGTTGGCCGGCAGCGCCAGGCGCCGGCCGACGCGCACCAGGGTCGCGGGGGTGTCGTGCGCGGACGCGTCGCGGGCGTCCGGGGCGACGACGAGGACCTCGTGGCCGCGCGCGCCGAGCTCGCGGCTCATGCCGAGCACCTGCTCTTGCACGCCGCCCGGGACGCTCAGGGCGTAGGGCGAGAGGAGGGCGACGCGCACGGCTAGTCGAAGCGCGCCGGCAGGACGTGCCACTGCTCGGGCGCGCGCCGGATCAGCGAGGCGAGGCCGTCGGCGACGCGCTGGGTGACCCGGGTGACGTCCTCGCGCAGGCGCGCGCCCGTGCGCTCGGCGACGATCGGCGCCAGCACGACGGCGTGGTGGTCACGGCCCGGGCCCGAGTAGCACGCCGCGACGAGGATCGGCGCCCCCGTGCGCAGCGCGAGCGTCGCCGGCCCGCCCGGCAGGGTCACGCGCCGGTTGAAGAAGTCCACCTCGATCCCGTTGCCCTCGAGGTCGCGGTCGCACAGCAGGCCCACGACGCCCCCCGCGCGCAGCACCCCGGCGAGGGTGCCCGTGGCGTGCTCGTCGAGGGGCACCACGTGGATGCCCATCGCCTCGCGCTTCTTCGTGAACCACTCGAAGAGCTCGGGCGGCTCGAGCCGCTCGGCGACGGCCCACATCGGCAGTCCGATGCGCGCGAGCAGCGCCCCGCCCCAGTCCCACGAGCCGACGTGGGGCAGGGCCACGATCATCCCGCGCCCGGCGTCGCGGGCCGCCTCGAGGTGCTCGAGGCCCTCGGCGATCACGAAGCGGCGCACCACCTCCTCGCCCGCGACCCCCGGCAGCTTCGCCCCCTCGGCCCAGTAGCGGCCGTAGCTCTCGAAGCCCCGGCGCACGAAGAGCTCCAGCAGGTCGGCGTCGACCGGTCCGTCGGGGTCGAGGACCGGGCGCAGGTTGTCGGCCAGGCTCGCGGCCTTGGCGCTGCGCGGGCCGACCGTGCGCGCCACCGCCTCGGCCACCCCCACCTCGACGCGCTCGGGCAGCGCCTCGAGGATCCGGCTGGCCGAGCGGAAGAGCGCGACGCGCCCCGGGGCCACGACTAGTGGCGCGACGCCCGGCTGAGCGTCCGGCGGCGACGGACGTGCTCGCGGCGCGGGTGGAACCGGGGCTCGACCGGGGCCGGTCGGTCGGCCGAGCGCCAGACCCGCGCGAAGCGCCCGAGGGCCGTCATGATGGTGAGCGCGAGCATCACCCAGAGCACCGGCACGAAGATCGCCGAGGTGAGCAGCCCCACCCCGAGCAGGATCATCCGCTCGGCGCGCTCCATCAGGCCGCCCTTGGCCGACAGGCCCAGGCTCTCGGCCTTGGAGCGCTGGTAGGAGATGAGGAAGCTCGCCGTCGCGATCCCGAAGGGCAGGAGGACCAGCTGGCCGTGGTGGTGCGCGGTGAGGTAGTACGCCGCCCCGCCCATCAGCACGGCGTCCGAGACCCGGTCGACGACCGAGTCGAAGAAGCTCCCGCGCTGGCTCACCCGCTGGCTGGCCTTGGCGACGGGGCCGTCGAACAGGTCGTGGAAGCCCGTCAGGGTGAGCAGCACGATCGCCCCCCAGTGCATCCCCACCGCGATCGCCCAGGCCGTCGCGCAGGCGAAGACCAGGCCCGAGGCGGTGAGCACGTCGGCCGAGAAGCCCGCGCGCACGAGACCTCGCCCGATGGGGGTGGTGACCACCTCCACGGAGCGGCGGAACCTACCGTCGAACATGGGCCCCCGGGCTCATCGCCCGAAGTCTACCGAGGCCGCCCCGGAGGGGCCCGGGTCGAGCGCCGCACTCACCTTGCGCCAGGTGGAGGCGAGGGACTCGGGCAGGACCCGGGTCTCGGCGATCGTCGTCATGAAGTTGGTGTCGCCGTCCCAGCGCGGCAGCAGGTGGGCGTGGAGGTGGCGCGGGATGCCGGCGCCGGCCGCGTGGCCCAGGTTGAACCCGACGTTGAGCCCGTCGGGCCGGTAGGCCGTGCGCAGCGCGCGGCTCACCGCGGTGACGCTCTGCCACAGCTCGCTCGACTCCTCGACGGTCAGCTCCTCGAGCGTCTCGGCGTGACGGTAGGGCACGACGAGCACGTGGCCCGAGCCGTAGGGGAAGGCGTTCAGCACCACGTAGCCGTGCGTCCGTCGCTCGAGGACCCCGGTCGACTCGCCCACGGCCTCGCCGGCCAGCCGGCAGAAGACGCAGTCGTCGCCCCGGCCCCCGTCGCCCGAGA
>JAKAEP010000023.1 GCA_021818265.1 Actinomycetes bacterium | reverse complement strand
CGACGGGGCCGTCGAACAGGTCGTGGAAGCCCGTCAGGGTGAGCAGCACGATCGCCCCCCAGTGCATGCCCACCGCGATCGCGAAGGCCGTCGCGCAGGCGAAGACCAGGCCCGAGGCGGTGAGCACGTCGGCCGAGAAGCCCGCGCGCACGAGACCCCGCCCGATGGGGGTGGTGACCACCTCCACGGAGCGGCGGAACCTACCGTCGAACATTGGCCCCCGGGCTCATCGCCCGAAGTCTACCGAGGCCGCCCCGGAGGGGCCCGGGTCGAGCGCCGCGCTCACCTTGCGCCAGGTGGAGGCGAGGGACTCGGGCAGGACCCGGGTCTCGGCGATGGTCGTCATGAAGTTGGTGTCGCCGTCCCAGCGCGGCAGCAGGTGGGCGTGGAGGTGGCGCGGGATGCCGGCGCCGGCCGCGTGGCCCAGGTTGAACCCGACGTTCAGCCCGTCGGGCCGGTAGGCGGCGCGCAGCGCGCGGCTCACCGCGGTGACGCTCTGCCACAGCTCGCTCGACTCCTCGGCGGTCAACTCCTCGAGCGTCTCGGCGTGACGGTAGGGCACGACGAGCACGTGGCCCGAGCCGTAGGGGAAGGCGTTCAGCACGACGTAGCCGTGCGCCCGTCGCTCGAGCACCCCGGTCGACTCGCCCACGGCCTCGCCGGCCAGTCGGCAGAAGACGCAGTCGTCGCCCCGGCCCCCGTCGCCCGAGACCCCCTCGACGTAGGCCTCGCGCCAGGCGGCGGAGAACCGCTCGAGCGGCACTAGACGCCCTCGGGCGCGCCGTGGGCGGCGATCTCGTCGGCGAGGCGCGACGCGAACGCCTCGAGGGCGACCCCGCGCTCGGGACTCTCCGAGCCGCGCGCGTTCACCCCGACGGTCCGCGCGGCGACGTCGTCGTCGCCCACGACGAGCACGTAGGGAACCTTGTCGAGCTTGGCGCGGCGGATGCGCGCCCCGAGCGGCTCGTCGGCCGCCTCGAGTCCCACGCGCGCGCCGCGCGCGCGCAGCACGGTCGCGACCTCGCCGGCGTAGCCGTCGTGGTCGTTGCGCACCCCGAGGACCCGCGCCTGCTCGGGGGCGAGCCAAGTGGGCAGGTTGCCCGCGTAGTGCTCGAGCAGCACCCCGAAGAAGCGCTCGATCGAGCCGAAGAGCGCCCGGTGGAGCATGATCGGCCGGTGGTGCTGGTTGTCGGCGCCCACGTACTCCAGGTCGAAGCGGGCCGGGTGGTTGAAGTCGCACTGGATCGTCGAGAGCTGCCAGGTCCGCCCGATCGCGTCGCGCACGTCGATGTCGATCTTGGGGCCGTAGAAGGCGGCGTCGCCCTCTTTGATCGCGTAGGCCAGCCCGAAGCGCTCGAGGGCCGCGCGCAGCGCCTCGGTCGACTTCTCCCAGATCTCGTCGCTGCCGACGTACTTCTGCGGGTCCTTGGTCGAGAGGTTGGCCGTGAACTCGCTGAAGCCGAAGGCGCGCAGCATGTCCATGACGAACGAGAGCAGCGAGGCGATCTCCTCTTGGAGCTGGTCCTCGGTGCAGTAGATGTGGGCGTCGTCCTGGGTGAAGCCCCGGATGCGCAAGAGCCCGTGGAGGGTCCCGGCGCGCTCGTAGCGGTAGACCGTGCCGAGCTCGAAGAGCCGCAGGGGCAGCTCGCGGTAGCTGCGCGGGCGGCTCTTGTAGATCAGGCAGTGCATCGGGCAGTTCATGGGCTTGGGGTAGTAGGTCCCGTTGTCCATCTCCATGGGCGGGTACATGCCGTCCTTGTAGAACCCGAGGTGGCCCGAGGTCTCGTAGAGCCGGGCGTTGGCGATGTGGGGCGTGACGACGAACTCGTAGCCGCCCTCGAGGTGGCGGGCCCGGCTGAAGTCCTCCATCTCCTTGCGCGCGATGCCCCCGCGGGGGTGCCACACCGCGAGCCCCCCGCCCAGCTCGGAGGGGAAGCTGAGCAGGTCGAGCTCGGTCGCGAGGCGCCGGTGGTCGCGCTTCTCGGCCTCCTCGAGCTGGTGGAGGTGGGCCTCGAGGGCCGAGGTCGACTCCCAGGCGGTGCCGTAGACGCGCTGGAGCTGGGGGCGCTTCTCGTCCCCGCGCCAGTACGCGCCGGCCACCCGCATCAGTCGGAAGTGGCCCAGGCGGCCCGTCGAGGGCACGTGCGGCCCCCGGCAGAGGTCGACGAAGGCGTCGGAGTTGCGGTACACCGAGACGCTCGTTCCCTCCGCGACCTCGCCGAGGTCCTCGGCGTCCCGGGCGCCCGAACGCACCTGGGTGATGATCTCCACCTTGTAGGGCTGGTCGGCGAAGACGGCCAGCCCCTCCTCGGTCGTCATCTCGGCCCGGGTGAAGGGCTGGTCCTCGGCGATGATGCCGCGCATCTCGGCCTCGATGCGCGCGAGGTCGTCGTCGCTGAAGCGCGCCCCGCCGGGCAGGTCGAAGTCGTAGTAGAACCCGTTCTCGATCGCCGGGCCGATGGCGTACTTCGCCCCCGGCCACAGGCGGGTGACGGCCTGGGCGAGGACGTGGGCCGTCGAGTGGCGCAGCACGTCGCGGCCCTCGGACGACCCGGCCACCACGATCGCGACGGTGTCCCCGTCGGCGAGCACCGTCGAGAGGTCGCGCAGCTCGCCGTTGACCCGGGCCGCGAGGGCGTCGCGCTCGAGGCGCGCCCCGACCGCCCGGGCGAGGTCCCGTGCCGTCGAGCCCGGGGGAATCGCGCGCGTGGCGCCGTCGGGCAGGGTCACCGCGATCTGCGACATGGGGTCCTTTCGACGCTACAGCGTAACGCCGAGCAGGGCCGCGGCCGCGTGGACGCTGGCGCCGGCGTGGGCCGCGGCGTCGATCGCGCCGAGCGCGCCGGGCGTGTCGAGGTCGTCGTCGAGGGCCGCGCGCACGTCGTCGAGCACCCCCGACTCGCGCCCGCCGAGGGTCGAGCGCCACGTGGCCAGCCGGCTGCGCGCCGCGGCCAGCAGCTCGTCGCGCCACTCCCAGTCGGCGCGGTAGTGCTGGGCGAGCAACGCGAGGCGCACCGCCGCCGGCTCGCTGCGGCCGGCGAGCTCGCTCACGAAGACGAGGTTGCCCAGCGACTTGGACATCTTCGTGCCGTCGTAGCCCACCAGGCCCACGTGCATCCAGTGGCGCACGAACGGCGCCCCGGTGACCGACTCGCTCTGGGCCGCCTCGCACTCGTGGTGGGGGAAGGCGAGGTCGCGGCCCCCGCCGTGGACGTCGAGGGTCTCGCCGAGCTCGCGCAGCGCGAGGGCCGAGCACTCGATGTGCCAGCCCGGGCGCCCGGCGCCCCAGCGCGACTCCCAGGCCGGCTCGTCCTCGAGCGAGGGCTGCCAGAGCACGAAGTCGAGCGGGTCGCGCTTGCGCGGGTCGTCGGGGCGGCCCCCGTGCTCGGCCGCGAGCTCGACCATGCGCGCGCGGGCCTCGTGGCTCACCTGGCCGAATCGGGGGAACTTCGCGACCTCGAAGTAGACGTAGCCGTCGACCTCGTAGGCGATCCCCTCCTCGAAGGTCCGACCGATCAGCGTGAGGATCTCGGCGATGGCCCCGGTCGCGCGGGGCTCCGCGTAGACCGGCAGCAGGTTGATCAGGCGCATGTCGCGCTCGAAGGTCGCGAGCTCGCGCGCCGCGAGGTCGAGGTAGTGGACCCCGAGCTCGCGGGCCTTGCGCAGGATGTCGTCGTCGACGTCGGTCACGTTGCGCACCACGCGTACCTCGTGGCCGTCGTCGCGCAGCCGGCGGGTGAGCACGTCGAAGGCCAGGTAGACGAAGGCGTGGCCCAGGTGGGCCGCGTCGTAGGGGGTGATCCCGCAGCTGTACATCGCGACCGGCCCCGTGGGCGCCATCGGGGCGACGGCACGGCGCGCCGAGTCGTAGAGGCGCATCACGCCGGCAGGCCCCGGAAGGCGACGTAGCTGTGGGCCCGGTGGCGGATGTTGATCGAGACGCACACCGCGGTGAAGGCCTCGACGGCGCCGGCGAGCGACATCGAGCCCACCTCGACCGCGCGCAGCCCGGGCATCGCGTCGATCAGCCCGACGACCGTCGCGCGCGCGGCGGCGTCGTCGCCCACGACCGCGACGTCGGCCTCCAGGCCGCTCGCCAGGTCCTCCATCTGAGCCGCCGGCAGGTGGTGGAAGGCGCCCACGACCCGGCTCTCGGGCAGGACGGCCGCGATCTGGGCCGCCATCGCGCCCCGGGGCGGATAGAGAGGGACCACCTCTTTGCCCTCGCGCGCGAGCGCGTTGACCATCGAGACGACGACCTTTCCCGCCAGCGGCTCGGCCAGCGCGCGCACCGTCGCCACCGCCGAGTCCCACGGCGTCGCCACCACGACGACCTCGCACGCCGCGGCGCCGGCGTTGTCGTCGCCCTCGATCGCGCCCGGGCCCGCGGACAGGGTCCCGGCCACCTCGCGGGCGCGCGTCGCGTCGCGCGAGCCGATCACGACCCGGTGGCCGGCCGCCGCGAGGCGCACCGCCACGCCGCGCCCGGCCGGGCCCGTCCCCCCGAGGATGCCCACACTCTGTGCTGTCACGTCCGCCCTCGCTTCGCTAGGCCCGGCAGTACGCTAACAAGATGGCGCTCCTCGACGATCACCGGCTCCTGGTCACGGGGGTCCTCACCGACGACTCGCTGGCCTTCGCCATCGCCCGCCGGGCCCTGGAGGAGGGCGCCACCGTCGCCCTGTCGAGCTTCGGCCGGGGGATGTCGCTCACCCGGCGCACCGCGCGCAAGCTCGCCGAGGTGGGCGAGGTCGGCGAGGTGATCGAGCTCGACGTCACCGACCCCGACCAGGTCCGCGCCGCCGCGGCCGAGCTCGAGGGGCGCTTCGGGCGCCTGGACGGCCTCGTCCACGCCATCGGCTACGCCCCGCCGAGCTGCCTCGGCTCGGGGATGTTCGAGGCGCCCTTCGAGGACGTCGCCACGGCCCTGCACGCCTCGACCTACTCCCTGGCCGCCCTCGTGGGCGCGCTGCGCCCCCTGCTCGCGCGCTCGGCCGCGCCCGGGGGCGCCTCGGTCGTCGCCCTCGACTTCGACGGGTCGCGCGCCTATCCCCAGTACGACTGGATGGGGGTCGCCAAGGCGGCCCTGGAGTCCCTCGGGCGCTACCTGGCCCGTGAGGTCGGCCCCGACCGGGTGCGGGTCAACATGCTCGCCGCCGGCCCCCTGCGCTCGATCGCGGCGAAGTCGATCCCGGGCTTCTCGCTCTTCGAGGACACCTGGGCCGACCGGGCCCCGCTGGGCTGGGACGTCAACGACACGTCGGTCGTGGGCGACGCGGCGGTGGCCCTGCTCTCGCCGCTGCTGCGCGCCACGACGGGCGCGATCCTGCACGTCGACGGCGGCGCCCACGCCATGGGCTAGGCGCCCTGGGTCGCGAACTGGGTCTCGTAGAGGTCGAAGTACAGCCCGCCGCGCGCGTGGAGCTCCGCGTGGGTCCCGCGCTCGACGACCCGCCCGCCGTCGACCACCAGGATCTGGTCCGCCCCGCGGATCGTCGAGAGCCGGTGGGCGATCACGAGCGAGGTGCGCTCGGCCATCGTGGCGTCGAGGGCCCGCTGGACGGCGGCCTCGCTCTCGGCGTCGAGGTGGGCCGTCGCCTCGTCCAGCACGACCAGGCGCGGCGACTTCAACAGCAGGCGCGCGATGGCCACGCGCTGCTTCTCACCGCCCGAGAGGCGGTAGCCCCGCTCCCCCACCACCGTGTCGAGCCCGAGGGGCAGCCCGTCGACGAGCTCGCCGATCTGGGCCGCGGCGAGCGCCGCGCGCATCTCGGCCTCGGTGGCGTCGGGTCTGGCGAAGAGCAGGTTCGCCCTCAGGGTGTCGTGGAAGAGGTGGGCGTCTTGGGTCACGACCCCGACGGTGGCGTTGAGCGAGGCGAAGGTCGCGTCGCGCAGGTCGACCCCGTTGATCGCGATCGAGCCGGCCCCCACGTCGTAGAGCCGGCTCACCAGCATCGAGAGGGTCGTCTTGCCCGCGCCGCTCGGACCCACGAGAGCCGTCATCGTGCCGGGCTCGACGACGAAGCTCACGTCGAACAGCACCGGCGTGCGGGCCGTGTCGTCCAGGCGCGCCACCGCCTCGAGCGAGGCGAGCGACACCTCGCTCGCGCCGGGGTAGGCGAAGTCGACGTGGTCGACGACGAGCCGGGCCGGCCCCGGGGGGATCGCTCGGGCGCCGTCGCGCTCGGCGATCATCGGCTCGAGGTCGAGGACCTCGAAGACCCGCTCGAAGCTGACCATGGCCGACATGAAGTCGATGTTCAGGCTCGAGAGCTGGGTCAACGGCCCGTAGAGGCGCCCGAGGTAGACGGTCATGGCGACCACGGTGCCCACCGCGAGGACCCCGTGCACGGCCGCCACCCCGCCGAAGCCGTAGGCGAAGGCCGTCGCGAGCGAGGCGGTGAGCGAGAGGGCCACGAAGAAGAAGCGCTGGTAGGTGGCCTGGCGGACCCCGATGTCGCGGACCTCGCCGGCGCGCCGCTCGAAGAGCAGCCGCTCCTCGCCCGGGCGGCCGAAGAGCTTGACGAGCATCGCGCCGGCTACGTTGAACCGCTCGCTCATCACCGTGTTCATCTCGGCGTTGAGCTCCATGCCCCGCTGGAAGAGCGTCCCGAGCCGCCGGCCCACCCGCCGCCAGGGCAGGAGGTAGAGGGGCACCAGCACCAGGGCGACCAGCGTGATCTGCCAGCTGAGCACGAACATCACCGAGAGCACGATCACCACGAGGATGACGTTGCCCACGACGTTGGAGAAGAGGTCCGTGAAGGCCTGCTGGGCCCCGATGACGTCGTTGTTCAGCCGGCTGATGAGGGCCCCGGTCTGGGTCCGCGAGAAGAAGGCGATCGGCATCGTCTGGACGTGGTCGAAGACGGCCGCGCGCAGGTCGTAGATCAGCCCCTCGCCGATCACCGCGGAGACCCGGCGCTCGACCATCTGGAGCCCGGCGTCGAAGACCGCGAGCCCGGCCGTGGCGCCGGCGAGCCCGACGATGAGGCCGCTGCGGTGACGGTAGATGCCGACGTCGATGATGGCGCGCAGCAAGAGCGGCGAGACCGACGAGATGACGGCGTCGACGATCACCACGACGAGGAACAGCGTCATCAGGTTCCGGTAGTGGCGCCCGAAGCGCAGGATCCGCCTGAAGGTCCCGGGCTTGATCCGGTGCTCGAGGAGGCTGCGGTCGCGCCGCGCCGAGCGCATCCCGGCCCAGCCGGCTCCGTGCATGCTCATCGCGCCCCCTTCGGGGGCTCAGTGTAGGAACCCGGCGGCGCGCCCGGCGCGCTCAGCCCGCGAGCGCGCTCGTCACGATGAGCCCGCCGAGGCAGACCATCACCGTCGCCCCTGCCACGCGCAGGCCCACCAGGCGACGGGTCGAGCCCGAGAGCCACTCGCGCGCCGTTCCCGCGATCAGCCCCCAGGTCGAGTCGCTGCAGAACGCCATCACCGAGAACAGCCCGCCGAGCACCAGCAACTGGACGGTGGCGCTCCCGCGCGCGGGCTCGACGAAGTGGGGGAAGACCGCCGCGAAGAAGACGAGCGACTTGGGGTTCAAGATGCCCACGGTGAAGCCCTGGCGCACGATCGAGGGCGCGGCCGGCTTGGTGCCCTCGCGCCGGGCCATCGCCGCCGCGTGCGCGTGGCGGTGGCGGAAGGCGCCGATCCCGAGCCACACGAGGTAGAGGCCCCCGGCGATCTGCAGGGCGACCGAGAGGGCGTGGGAGCGGCTGAGGAGCGGCCCGAGGCCCACCGCGACGACGGCCGAGAGCACGAGCGTGCCCAGCGAGTTGCCCAGCACCGTGAGCACGGCCACGGTCCGGCCCCAAGCGACGCCGCGCGCCAGGGTGAAGAGCACGCTGGGCCCGGGGACCACGATGATCGCCATCGAGGCGACCACGAAGGTCACCAGGCGTGCCGGGTCGATCACGCAGGCCTCACACTGGTCACCCGCCGCCCGGTCATGGTGCGACCACGGTACCGGGCGCGCGGGCCGGTCAGGCCAGGGGCCAGACCGGGTCGCGGCGCGCGAGCTCGGCCAGCGCCTCGGGGTCGAGGGGCCGGGCCAGGTAGAAGCCCTGACCGTGCTCGCAGCCGAGCAGGCGCAGGCCCGAGAGCTGCTGGGCGTTCTCGATGCCCTCGGCGGTCACCTTCAGGCGCAGCGCGCGCGCCATGGCGATGATCGCCTCCACCAGGGTCGTGTCCTGGTCGTCGAGGCCGAAGCCCTGGATGAAGCTCCGGTCGATCTTGAGCTCGTCGACCGGCAGGCCCTTCAGCCGGCCGAACGAGGAGTACCCGGTGCCGAAGTCGTCGATCGAGATCCGCACGCCGAGGTCCTTCAGCTGCCCGACGAGCAGGGAGAAGCTCCGGTCGTCCTCCATGAGGACGCTCTCGGTCAGCTCCAGGACGACCCGGCCGGGGTCGACACCGCTGTCGAAGAGGGCCCCCTTCACGACGTCGGCGAGGTCCGTCGTGAGCAGCTGGCGCACCGAGACGTTGATCGACATCGAGAGGCCGAGGCCCGCACGGTCCCACCGGGCCATCTGGTCGATCGCCCGGCCGACGACCCAGCCGCCGACCTCGCCGATGAGGCCGAGCTCTTCCACCAGGGGGATGAACTCGGCCGGGGAGACCTCCCCGAGCTCCTCGTGGCGCCAGCGCAGCAGGGCCTCCACGCCGGTGAGCGTGCGACGGCGCAGGTCGACGATGGGCTGGTAGTGGAGGTAGAACTCGTCGCGGTCGAGCGCGCTGAGCAGGGCGTCGAGCAACGCCGTGCGCCGGCGGGCCGACTCGCACAGCGCCGCGTCGAACAGCTCCACCCGGTTCGAGCCCGCCGCGCGCGCACGCTCGGCCGCGGCGTCGAGATCGCGCAGCAGCGACTCGGGCGAGGAGTCGACGTCGCTCATGACCGCCCCGGCGCTCACGCTCATGAACTGGGGCTTGAGCGGGCTGTCGTAGGGCTGGTGGATCGCGCTCAGCGTGTTGTGCACCCGCTCGACGAGGAACGCCGCGCTCTCCACCGACGCGCCGACGATGACGAAGTCGTCGTCCGACACCCGGGCCGCGAAGCTCTCGGGCAGGATGTTCGTGACGATGCGCACGGCGACCTGGCGGATGAGCTCGTCGCCCTTCTCGTGGCCCAGGGTCGCGTAGATCAGCTTGAAGTGGTCGAGGTGCAACAGCGCCACGCCGAAGGGCTTGCCGTGGCGGCGCGACTCCCCGAGGGCGAGGGTGAGCCGGTTGAGCAGCATGGTCTTGTTGGGCAGCCCCGTGAGCGCGTCGTAGTAGTCGTAGTAGTCGAGCTGCTCTTCGATGCGCTTGCGGTCGGTGATGTCGGGCATCTGGACGAGGTAGTAGAGGGGCTCGCCGTCCTCGTCGCGCGTGGTGGCCACGTACATCGAGGCCCACGCGAGGGTGCCGTCGGGGCGCAGGAACCGCTGCTGGTCGAGGCTGAGGTCGTCCCCCTCGACCAGGCGGGTGGCCGCCTCCTCCCAGAACGACACGTCCTCGGGGTGGGTGAAGGTGATCCAGGGGCGGCCGACGATCTCCTCGGGCTCCTGTCCCCACATCCGGGCGAGGGCGCCGTTCACGTGGCGGAAGATCCCGTCGAGGTCGACGATGGCGGTGGGCACGCCCGAGCGCCCGTAGAGGTTGTCGAAGTCGGGCACCCGGCACTCCGGCCGGCCCGTGAGCGCGGCCAGGAAGTCGCGCACCTCGGCGTCGGTCTGCAGGGGCAGGGCCAGGGCGTGGCCGGCGACGACCTCGTAGACGTAGCCGCGCCCCTCGGGACGTCGGGTCACGAAGCCCCCGCGGACGAGGTCGGCCACGATCCCCTGGGTGGCGCGCTCGCTCAGCCCGAGGGCGTCGGCGATCTCGCGGATCTTGATGCGGTCGTCGTGGGCGATGAGCAGAAGGGCCGCCCCGTAGTTCGAGAGGAGGCTCAGGTCGTGGGTCTTAGTCATCATGTGGGGGAGGCTTTGGTCAGACGTGCTCGCCCGACTCTCGGGCACTCGACCAAATTACGGAAACATCGTTCGTGTATCGAGAGGTATTTGGTCCATTGGGGACCGCAAGGTGCACCATTTTTCCCTAGTGCACTTTCACTAGTCCTTCCATATCGGATGTAGGTTTCTGCGATCACGCGCCCCGCGCCGTCGGAATCGCTCTCCGACTTGGCACACTGGATGTCGCTTACCGCCCCGACGCGAGGAGACGCTCCCCGAGGATGCTCGCACCGCCGCCCCACCCCGACGAAGCCCGCCGACTGGCCGAGTTGCGCTCCCTCGACCTGCTCGACACGCTGCCCGAGGAGCGCTTCGACCACGTGACCCGCCTGGCCCAGCGCGTCTTCGACGTGCCCTACGCGCTCATCACCCTGATCGACGAGGACCGCCAGTGGTTCAAGTCGCGCCCGGACGGGGACGACCTCCCGGACGAGACGCCCCGCGACGTCGCCTTCTGCGCCCACACGATCCTCGAGGAAGAGGCCCTCGTGGTCGCCGACGCCACCCGCGACGAGCGCTTCGAGGACAACCCCCTCGTCTCCGCCGACCCCTCCATCCGCTTCTACGCGGGACACCCCATCCACGGCCCGAGCGGCCTGCCCTTGGGGGCGCTCTGCGTCCTCGACGTCGAGCCCCGCGAGGTCTCCGCCGACGACCTCGCCACCCTGCGAGACCTGGCGGCCGTCGTGGAGAAGGAGATCGCGGCCACCCACCTCGCCACGGTCGACGCGCTCACCGGCCTGTCGAACCGTCGGGGCTTCGACATCCTCGCCGAGAAGGCGCTCGGGGTGGCCACCCGCGCGGGCGCGGTGTCGAGCCTGCTCTTCTTCGACCTCGACGGCTTCAAGGCGGTCAACGACACCCTCGGCCACGCCGCCGGCGACGAGGTGCTGGTCGCCGTGGCCCGCCTCCTCTCGGGTGTGTTCAGGGAGTCGGACATCGTCGCGCGCCTCGGCGGCGACGAGTTCGTGGTCCTGCTGAGCGCGGGTAGCGACGCGCAGCGCGCGCTCGCACGGCACCTCATGGCGCTCGACGGGGCGAACGCGAGGCGCCCCGACGAGGTGAGGATCTCGCTGAGCGTGGGTCGCGTGGACCACGACCCGGCCCACCCCGAGCCGCTCGAGCGCCTGCTCGCCGCGGCCGACGCCCTCATGTACGAGGCGAAGCGCTCGAGGCGCGCGTGACCCTCCACGAGGACCGGGGGCGGGCCGAGTCCTTCGGCGCGGCGGCGACGCGCTACGACCGCTCGCGCCCCGACTACCCCCCCGCGCTCTACGACGCGGTGCTCGGCGAGGACGCCACCGGGCTGCGGGTGCTCGACGTGGGCTGTGGCACCGGGATCGCGGCGCGCCAGATGGCCGCGCGCGGGGCGCGCGTCCTCGGGGTCGAGGTCGATGAGCGCATGGCCGAGGTGGCGCGGGCCTCGGGCCTCGAGGTCGAGGTCGCGGCCTTCGAGGAGTGGGAGCCCGGGGGCCGGCTCTTCGACCGGCTGACCGCCGCCCAGGCGTGGCACTGGATCGATCCGGTCCGCGGGGCGGCACGGGCCGCCGACGCGCTCGAGGCCGGGGGCCGCCTGTGCCTCTGGTGGAACGTCGCCGAGGCGCCCGCGGACTTCCGCGCCCTCGTCGAGCCCGCCTACGCGCGCCTCGCCGCCGGGGCCCACGCCTACAGCGTCCTGCTCGGCTCCACCGCGCGACCGACGCCCTTCGGGGTCGAGACCGCGACGACGGCGCTCGACGCCTCGCCCGACTTCTCCGCGCCCGATGTGGCGACCTTCGCCTGGTCGCGCCGGTACGCCCGCGACGAGTGGCTGGACCAGCTGCCCACCCACAGCGACCACGCCCGCCTGGCGCCCACGGTGCTCGCCGAGCTCCTCGGCGCCATCGGCGAGGCGATCGACGCGCTCGGCGGCGGCTTCGAGATGACCTACGCGACGACGCTCGTGAGCGCCTCGCGCCTCGCGCGCTAGTCCCCCGACGCCTCGACCAGCGCGCGCAGCGCGCCCAGCACCGGGTCGTCCGGGTCGCCCGCCGACACGCCCTCGGCGGCGCCCGGGCGGGGGTCGCTCTGGCGGACCGTGAGGCGGGTGCCCCCCGGCACCTCCTCGAGCTCGTAGGTCATGGTGAAGCGGTGCTCGGGACGGTCCTCGAGGTCGTCACGGGGAGCGAAGAGGGTGTAGGCGACGAGGTCCGGCGGCTCGAAGGCGAGCACGGTCCCCCACTGGGCGAACACGCGCCCCTCCCACTCGCTCGTGAAGCGCACGGGCGAACCCGGCGTCCAGTCGGTCTCGAGCACACTGCCGTACTGCCAGGCGCGCACCAGCTCGGGCTCGGTGAGCGCGGCGAAGACCCGCTCGCGTCGTGCTGCGAGCTCGACGCGCGTCACGGTCTCGCCCACCGGCGCGACGCTACCGCGGCGCTCAACCAGCCCGCCGGTCGACGAGCCCGAGCACGAGGATGGCGACGCCGATCGACGCGTAGGCGATCTGCAGGGGCCAGGTGACGACCACCCAGAGCATCTCGACCACGATCCACGCGACCAGTCCCGCGCCGACGAGGAGGTGGCCGACCCTCGCGGCGCGAAGGCCCCGCGTCGCCGCGACGGCCACGACGCCCGGCGCCACCCCGACCAGGACGAAGAGCGCCACGCCCGGCAGCCGCCAGGACGCGAAGCCCGTCCCGTCGAGCAGGCGCATCGGCATCGCCGTCGTCGGGCGCGCCATGAGGTACGCCCCGCCGCCAAGGCCCGAGACCGACACCAGGGCCTCGAGGGAGACGAGCGCGCGCTGGAGGCGGCGCCCGCGCGGCGCGGGCCCCGCGCCCGTCGCCGGTTCTCGCGTGGCGGCCATGTCCGTCCCTTCGTGGCGACGCTACGCCCGGCGGGCCCTCCCCACCCGGGGCCGTTCGTCCCCATCGGGCGCGTCGCACCGGGGGGACCGGGGGCTCGTCGACGCACGCCCGGCGCGCCGAGGTCCGCCGGGGTCCGGATGGTGGGCGCTACAGGACTCGAACCTGTGGCCTCAGCCGTGTGAAGGCTGCGCTCTAACCAACTGAGCTAAGCGCCCGGGTCCACCATGCTATCCCCTCGTCCCCCGGGGACCCCGGGTCGAGCGCTGTAGCCTTCACGCGTGCTGAGAAACGCCTCCAACCCCGCTCGGCCGCGGCGCGCGAAGCGCCCCTCGATGGCCTCGCGCGAGGCGGTGCTCGGACTCGACACCCTCGAGCGCAAGCTCAGCGTCACCCTCGCGCTGATCGCCCTGGGCTTCGGGATCTTCTTCGTCGTCCAGTGGGCGACCAACGCCAAGATCGTCAAGTCCGCCAAGCCCCTCGCGCACAACGCGTGCGCCAGCGGCTACCACTACGTGGCCTCCTCAGGCCTGTGCCAGCAGAGCTCCTACGACCGCGGCGCGTGGCTCCTGCAGTTCATCGTGGTGATCGTGCTGGGCCTGGCGATCCTCTACACCGCGTGGCGCAAGAAGCGCGCCGGCGTGGCCACCTTCGCGCTGCTGCTCGGCCTCTTCCTCGGGGTCGCCGGACTCGGCGTCGTGTTCTTCTTCTTCGGCGCGTGGCTGATGCTGCGCGCCTACCGGCTCCAGAAGTACGGCGACGCGACCTGGAAGGGCTCGAACCGGGTCGCCCGCGAGATGGCCCAGGCCAAGCGCGCCGGTCGCGCGTTCCGCCCCGCGACCGTCGACGCGTCCAGCACCGAGGCCGCCCCGGCCCCGCCGCGCACCGCGGCGCCGCCCGCGCCCTCCAAGCGCTACACGCCCAAGAAGCCGTCGCGCCGCCGCTAGGCCATGGGACTGGGCCTGGACTACCCGACCGCGTGGGCTCGCGGCTACCTCGCGCGCGCCGCCCGGGACCTGCTGCACCGCTACGTGCTCGCCCCCTACGCGCGCTACCTCTCGACCCTCGAGGTCCACGGGTCAGAGAACCTCGAGGGCGAGGGGCCGTTCATCTTCGCCGCGAACCACGTCAGCCACGTCGACACGATCCTGGTGCTCACGGCCCTGCCCGACCGGCTGCGCCGGCGCACCGTGGTGGCCGCGGCGATGGACAGCTTCTTCATGTCGCGCTCGACCGCCTTTCGCACCGTGCTCGCCTTCAACGCGATCCCGGTCGACCGGCTCAAGGTCAACCGGCGCAGCGCCCAGCTCGCCCTCGAACTGGTCGAGGACGGCTGGAACCTCCTCATCTACCCCGAGGGCGGCCGCTCCCCCGACGGGCGGCTCCAGGAGTTCAAGGGCGGCGCCGCGTACCTCGCCGAGCGCTCGCGCACGAGCGTCGTCCCCACCTACATCCACGAGTCGGGCTGGCTGAAGGGGCCCCGCTACGCCAAGGCCCCCCTCTACACCGAGGCCCCGAGCCAGGGCCGCCACCACGTGGTGGTGACCTTCGGCGAACCGCTGCGCTGCGCGGAGGACGAGAACATGCGCCGCTTCGGCGCGCGGGTCGAAGAGGCGGTCGCCCGCCTCGGGCGGGCGGTGAGCGGCGACCCCGACTACGGCGTCGCCCGGCCCGGGCCGGACGCGCCCCCCGACGCCGGGCCAGAGGCCTAGGGGCCCAGCCGGGCGCAGCGCTCGGCGTAGAGCCGGTCGGCCACCGTCGAGAGGGGCTCGAGCTCCTCGCCCACGACCGCGGCCAGCACCTCGTCGGCGAACCAGGGGTTCAGCGCGAGCACGGGGCCGTGGGCGTAGGTCGCGACGACGCGCTCGGTGACGAAGCCGTCGTGGCGCCCGTCGCTGCCCCGGCCCCGCACCACCTCGCCAAGGGGCGCCACCCCGTCGGCGAGCCTCGTCACCCCGCCGTGGTTCTCGAAGCCCACGAGCAGCCGCTCGCCCACGCGCACCGCCAGGTCGCCGACGCTGCGCCGCTCGCCGCGCACGGTCGTCACCGCGACGAGACCGACGCCGTCGTAGCGGTCGTCGCCCTCGACCGCGAAGCTCGTGCCGAGCACCTGCAGGCCGGCACAGACGGCGAACACCCGCGCGCCGTCGGCCACCCGGGCCGCCAGGTCGCCCCGGCGCAGCAGGTCGGCCGCGAGCCGCTGGGGGCCGTCCTCACCGCCACCGAGCAGGTAGAGGTCGGCCGCGGGGAGCCGCTCGTCGAGGGTCACCGTCGCGAGCTCGACGCGACGGCCCCGGCGCCGGGCCCGCTCGGCGAGCACCAGCGCGTTGCCGCCGTCACCGTAGGTCCCGAGCAGCTCGGGGTAGAGCAGGGCGACCCTCACGGCGCCGTGCGCGCGTTCCACTCCTGGAACGCGGTGTAGTTGGCCACGAGCGTGACCGGGCGGTCGGGGGGCGGGTCGGGCACGGCGTCGGCCACGCGCACGGCGACCCCGCCGTAGTCGAGGCGGGTCGCGAGGTCGAGGCGCCGCTCCCCGAGGCAGGTCACGGTGCGCCCGGCCAGGCGCTCGAAGGGGACGTCGTAGAGCCACGAGGGGTCGCGGCCGTCGGCCATGCGCGCGTTGACCGCGATCCACAGCTCCCCCGGGGCGCCGGCGACCTCCTCGAGGGCCGCGCTGAACCCGGCCGGGTTCTTCGCCAGCACCAGTCGGACCTCGCCCCCGCGCCAGGCCCGGCGGGCGTAGCGCCCGGCGACCTCGCGCACGCCCGCCATCCGGCCCGCGGCCGCGCGCGGGTCGACGCCCACGCGCGCGAGCGCGGTGAGCGCGAAGGCGGCGTTCGCCCGGTTGACGGCCCCGGGCAGGGCGAGGTCCAGCCCCACCTCGAGGCCGTCGACGCTGAGCGACCCCTCCGTGAGGACCGTCGTCGCCCGGGGCTGGGCGAAGCCGCACGCGCTCGACCAGCCGGTCTGCTCGAAGGTGAGCGGCGCGGTGCAGTGCGGGCACGACACGGCGTCGAGGCGCCACGGCGTCGCCACGTCGCACCACGCGACGTGGGGGGCCGTCTCGGCCGCGAAGGCGACCAGGGGGTCCGAGGCGTTGGCCACGACCACGGTGTCGCCGAGGGTCGCGCACAGGTCACGCCAGCGCAGGGCGACCCGGCGGACCTCGTTGGCGCGGTCGAGCTGGTCGCGCGAGAGGTTCAACAGCACCACCACGGCCGGGCGGGTCGCCGCGGCGATGCCCGGGAGCCAGGACTCGTCCACCTCGAGCGCCGCCGGGACCCCGGGCCGGCCGGCCAGCGCGGCCACGTGGCCCTGGACCATGTTCGAGCCCGTGTCGTTCACCGCCACCGGCCCGCCCCAGCCCGCGGCCACGAGGGCGGTGGTGGTGGTCTTGCCGTTGGTGCCCGAGACGAGCACCACGGTGCGGCCCCGGGCGAGCCCGCTCAAGAGCGTCGGGTCGAGGGCCAGCCCGGCGCGCCCCCCGATCACCGTGCCTTCGCCGCGCCCGAGGAGCCGTGAGAGGCGGTTCACCGCGAGCACGGCACGCTCGGCGAGCCAGGTGGAGGACCGGGGCCGACGCGCCATGGGGGTCACGCTAACAAGCCCGGAAAAACGCAAGAGGACCAGCCGGGGGGAGGCTGGTCCTCTTGCAAAACCTGGGGTTCACCCGAAGGGGGGGTTTCGGATGAACTAGGCGAGTACCAGTATGGCGCCTGTCCAACTATCTGGCAAGCGCATAGAGCAGATATCTCTCATCTATACTTTCGATGATGGAGCTCCGCCAGCTCGAGGCCCTGGTGGGCATCGCCGACAACGGGACGTTCTCGCGCGCCGCCGACGCGCTGGGCACCGTGCAGTCGAACATCTCGCACCGCGTGGCCCGCCTGGAGGCCGACCTCGGCACGGCCCTCGTCGAACGCGCGACGGGGGCCCTCACCGAGTCCGGCGAGGTCGTCGTCGAGCGCGCCCGACGCATCCTGAGCGAGGTGCGCGCGATCGCCTCGGACGTCTCGGAGCTCAACGCAGACGTCGCGGGCGTCGTCACCCTGGGCATGATCGGCACGGCCGGCCGGTGGGTCGTCCCGTTGCTGCTCGAGAGCCTTCGCCGGCGCTACGCGAAGATCGTCCTGCACATCTCGGAGGGCACGAACTCGGCCCTGGAGCCCCGGCTCGTCAACGGCCAGCTGGACCTGGCCGTGCTCGCCTGGCCCGTGCAGTCGGCCGAGCTGGCCGAGAGCGACCTGTTCATCGAGGACCTGGTCGTGATCGCGGCGCGCGACCACGCGCTCACCCGCGAGCCCCTCCCCCTCGCCTGGGCGACCCTCGCCGCGCACGAGCTGCTCCTGCCCCTGAGCGGGACGCCGATCCGCCGCGAGATCGACGACGCCACCCGCGCGGCCGGCGTGACCCTCAGCGCTCGCGTCGAGCTCGACGGCCTGCGCACGATCGCCTCGATGACCTTCGACGGCCACGGCCCGTCGATCCTGCCCGCGACCATGCTCTCACCCCACCTGCGGACGAACTTCGTCGCCCTGCCCATCGAGAACATCGCCAAGCGGCGCGTCGTGCTCGCCACCCGCCGCTACGGCTTCCCCGCGGCGCCCGTGCGGGCGATCGCCGCGCTCTTGCACCAGGTGGTCGAGACGGCCGAGAGCCCGCCCGAGGGCGTCTACATCCGTCGCACCCCTCTGGCATAGTTCGACGGTG